>JAEWTV010000082.1 GCA_023397675.1 Bacillota bacterium
TCATCAATTACTTCCTGCGGTGTATTTCTTTTCCCCTTCTGTCTTGGCATAAAAAACCTCCTGTCATAGTTATCCTACAACAGGAGGCCTTTTTTATCAATGTTCGTTTCATAGGGTTCAGTCCATAATGACAGCCCCCTTGATATTTATTTTTACTTTTTCTCAAAAACCACTCTATCAAGCCATTCATTAACAAGTGACTCAAAAAGCATATTCTGGTCTATTTGAAGGTTATGGCCAGACTTATCCAAAATGACAAATGAAGCTCTGGGATATGCTTCAAGAATATTCCATAAATCCTTGTATCCTACTGCATTATCCTGTCTGCCCATCAACATTAGTGTCGGCTTATCAAAAGGCTTATCAGGTAAGTCTATATCAAAGGAATAGGGAACATTTCTACCAAGGCAATTCGAAAGGAAGTCATAATTTGCACATTTTAGTCCCGGGAGAATGTCTTTTTTAAAGCTTTTCCAGACTCTTTCATTTCGAACTACCGCAAGGCCTTCAAAGTAGCGTTTTTCTTCTTCATTAAGTGAATTTATAAACTGAGTATCCTTTTCCAATACAGTAAGTGATGGGGAATTCTCGTTCTGGGTTAGTGGATCAGCTAAAGGGCATATTAACAATAGTCCATCAACATATTCAAATTTTCTTTTGATGACACCACGTGCCAAATAACCGCCATAAGACTCACCTGCAAGCAAAAAGCTTTCACCAGGAATAACATAGTCGATAAAATCTATAATAAAATCCAGCATTCTGTCCGAACCATCAATCCATTCTTTGCCTTCAGTCTGACCCATCCCAGGAAGATCAAAATAAATCCTTTTAAACGAATGGCTGTACTTTTCAAAAACGGGCTCCATACAACCATTCATAATTCTGTGATCCGGGGACCAGCCATGTATCATTACAACTGGTATGCCTGTTCCTACTATTTCATAATAAACATTTATATCACGTATCCGGCATTGCATTAACTCCCACCGCACTTTCTATTATATAAGGTAATAACTCTACATACAGGCTTTAACAAACTCAACAGGATGCTGAATTATTTTTGAGGTTTCTTCAACCGAATAGCCATCTTTTAAATAACGTCTTGCAATGACAGCCATTGTTTCACCAATTTCAATTATATGCTTGTCAGGATCATAAATTCTGACCACTCTCTGCTGCCATTCATGCTTCATCGGCTGGTGAACATAATCAATATTATCAAACTTTTTTAAGTGTTCAATAAAGTCATCAAAATTGTCTTCTTCGAAATATAGTTCAAAGTTATGAGATTTTTTCATAACAGTTTCTTTGTCAATTTGTATGATGTCGGCAAAGTTCAGCTGTATTGTAAAGCCGCCTTCAAATGTTACATTCCAACCAAGGTCGAGTACAATCTTCTGTCCAAGAACTTCCTGATAGAACTTTTTTGAAACCTCCAAATCACTGATTGCAATTAACGGACAGGTAAATTTCAATTCGAATCACTCCTGTTCTTTATATGTATTGTAAACATTATACAGAACAAATGTTCTAATGTCAATGTGTGCTAATTTCTGTGGGGTGATAGGGTAAAAAAATAATTTTGATTCGGCAGCATTAGAATAAAATACCATAAATATTAAGCATAGCAAATAATGCATAATAATATAAGACTTTACATAAAACGACAAAGAAATATAATTAAGGTAATAAAATAAAACAGAGGAGAGAAACTTATGATTAAACGTAAGATAATTGATGTAAAAAGTGTTTTAAGTATTATTTTTGTTTTAGGTGTTGTCCTATCATTAATGTGTGTAAATGCAAGTGCAGCTGACAATCAATATACTGATAATGTAATACCTACTATGACAAGTTATACAACGCCAAGCGGGGTTGCTTCAGCAAGTTCAACTCTTGATACTAATCAAGTTGCATGGAAGGCATTTGATCACAATTCTACTGATTATAATTTCGGATGGCAAAGTTCAAAGTATAGTTTTCCAAATTGGCTAATGTATGAATTTACTAGCGCAAAAAAAATAACTAAATATTCGATTACATCATCGACAAATGGTAATAGTGTAGGTGCTCCGAAAAATTGGACATTTGAAGGTTCTAATGATGGCACTAATTGGACTGTTTTAGATAATAGAACAAATGAACCAAGCTGGACAGAATTAGAAAAACGAAGCTATCTTATTAATAATAGTAATGAATTTCTTAAGTATAGGATTGTTATTAATTCTAGTTCGGCTTGGACTACATCAATACTAGAATTAGAAATGATGGAATCTGTAGCATCAACACCAATTACAACGACTCTTTCAGCAAAAACAAGCAATACAAAAGTTGATTTGTCATGGACATCAATCACCGGAACTACTGGATATAATGTAAAACGTTCAACTACTGCCGGGGGTCCATATACAACAATTGCATCTAATGTTACCACTGCGTCTTATACAGACTCTGACGTAACAAGCGGAACTAAATATTATTATGTTGTTTCAGCTGTTACATCGACTGGTGAAAGTGCTAATTCAAATGAAGTATCAATTACTATTGCTACATCAAACCCAACCCTCACCAATACGGCATCTGCAGCCAAGGTAAAAATAAGTGATGAATTCACAACAGACATTGCAATTCATAATGTTACAAACATTTGTGCAGAGGATATAAAGGTTTCATATGATGCAAACCTCTTTGAATATGTCGGTGCGACAGCTCAAGCTGGGCTTAAGATTTACAAAGAAGATACCTCAGTACCCGGAACCATTCGTTTTATTGTTGCCTGCCAGGGTAAAGATAATGTGGCTACCGGTGATAAAAATCTAATACAACTAAAGTTCAAGGCAAAAGCCAGAGGTATAGGGAAAGTGGATATAGTTAAAGGCCGAATAGCTGATAATGCTACTCTGGAAATGGATGTAGCTGACGAAAACTGCGGTGAGGCAACTATAGAAGTTGGCGGTAAAGATGTTAACAGGACTGATAGCTTTACCCTTCTTGACCTTGGAATAGATGCCTACTACTTTGGATTCAATGCAGCTGATACAGATACTTCAAAGTATGATGCTGATATTGTTGCAAACGGTGTTATTGATGATAATGACTTGAGTTCCATAACACAGGGTATTCTTGGTAACAAAGAATACACACCAAACATGTAATAGTATACACCAGTCTTTTAGATTATTTTGTAGAAAATGATACAAAGGGCTTATCCGGACGGATAGGCTCTTTGTTGTGTATTAGGTGAATTTCAAGAGACAATGGTTTAGACTCCGCTAACATATACAGTAAATATGTGATAACATATACTTATGTTTCGAGATTATTTGAAAATGTGAAGTGATCAAATAGTGGAGGGTTTATGCAAAATATAGCAAAAGAATTGGAAGAAACAATTGAAATATTCAGGAATGATTTTTCTGGACTCCATGAACAAATAACGTCACATAGGATTTCTGAGGATAAATGGACATTGAAAGAAATAATAGGGCATTTGATTGATTCTGCATCAAATAATCACCAACGATTTATAAGATTTCAATTATCAGAAACACTTGATTTTCCTGATTACAAGAATAGTGAGTGGCTAAGAATACAGAAACATCAGGATATGAAGTTTTCAGAACTGCTTTTATTGTTTTATTATTATAATAAACTGATAATCAATATTATTTTGAATATAGATGAAAAGTGTTTGAAGAATAAGTGGTATATTCAATGGGATGAAAATTCTACATTTATAATTTTTGAACAATTATTAAATCATTATGTAGAGCATATGAAAAGCCACTTGATTCACTTTAGAGAAAGATTAAGTGAGTTAAGTTAGTAAGCAAATTATTTAATAATACTAGCCCAATAGAAGTAAAATCAATCGTGTTTGAAAACAAAGATACATGATATAAAGATAATTTCAATAGCGGAGATGATTAAAGATGGCTGTTAACTTGGAAAATGTTAAGGAAAACTATAAGGATGCAACACGTGAGGATGGAAGGTTCCTTCGTGATAAAGCAAGCTTGATGGAATCTCATTATACAAAAAAGTTTCTATCAAAGTATATTTCAACGGATGCTTCAGTAATTGAACTTGGCTGCGGAACCGGACATTATGGTTTTTTTCTGGCAGATAAGTGCAAAGCTTATTTAGGTATAGATATTACACCTGAAAATATTGAGATGTTTAATAGTAAAATAGCTGAAAGCGGTTTAACAAATGTTAAAGCTCAGGTTGGAGATGCTACCAGACTATCTGTTGGTGACAAAGCTTATGATGTTGTACTAGTCCTGGGTCCAATGTATCATCTGCCGCCTGAAGAAAGAGAACTTGTATTTGAGGAAAGCAAACGGATTTGTAAAAAAAGCGGAATCATCATATATGCCTACATAAATAAGGTTGGAGCATATTTGACCGGCTGTCTTTTGGCTCCTGGAATATATCCAAGTGCCAAAGTAAACGAATTTGTTCTCGATAAAGGGAATGACGATACTCATCCAGATGTATTTTTCCTGACAATGCCCGAAGATATGGAAAAGGCGGCAAAAAGCCATGGGCTGAAGGTGCTTGAAAATGCAGGAATTGACTTTGCATTTGGTACTGATATTATCAATGCTATGTCAGAGGAACAATTAGATGTGTGGATGGTGTTGTCCGATTTTATGAGTGTAAGTCCATCCTGTACCGGAGTGAGTAACCATGCACTGTTAATTTGCAGAAATGGCGATGAATAGGTGATAGGTAAGAAGATAATGAGTAGATAGAACTTTTTATTAATAAATAGAGTCTTAATACGTATATCACTGATTCGGAGGTTTGTAATGAGGCATAAAGTATTTAGTTTACTGATTATTATGGTGTTAACCTTATATATGTCCGGGTGTAGTATAAACGACAATAAAATAGTTGCCAAATCAGTCGAGAGTGGACAACAAAAAATGAATATAGCTGGAACAAATAAAGATGAATTTGCAACAAATAAAGATGCATATGCGACAAAGGAATGGGTTTATAAAACCTTTTCTCTCACAGATGAGGATTTTAAGGGGATTGACTTGGATGTTGTGTTTGAAGTATACCCAATTGAAAAGGAGACTCTTGCAGACTATGGACCGGAAAAGGTCGTTTCGCGTCTGACTCATTACTACAGCAAGGCCTTGGAAAAAAAGGAAGCAATGAAGTATGATAAAAGCTATCTTGTCAAAGCAGAAAAAAGTTATGCTAAATTTCCTTCCTTTGATACGATAAAGTATTTTGCTCTTGATGTTGCCAGAGGTGACGGCAACGGCTCTTATCTGATAGATTTTGATCAAGCAATAATGTACTTCAGCTTAGGTTATCCTGTAGCATATAAGGATTTTAGAAAGTCAAAGTACACTATAAAGCTTTCTAAAGACGACATTGCTAAGATAAAGGAAGTTTTGAAAAGTTATGAAGTAGCTAATTGGGATTATTCCTATTATAGTACTTCTAAGACTCGTAATGAATTTGGCTGGAACCTTGGAATAGAATTTGTTGATGGTACTATTATTTCTAAGTTCGGCAATTGGGGTCCTAGTAATTTTATTGAGTTTGAAGATGCCATTGCTGGCATCAGAATGAAATATAAGAAATAACTAAAGACAAGACGCAACTACTGAAGAAATGTTTAGTGGCTACCTTTATGATATTTACGGTAATGTACTGGATATGTCTACTTTATACGGCAAGATGGTAAGAAGATAATTAGTAGATAGAACTTTTTATTAATTAGTACAGTCTTAATAAGTATTACTAATTTGGAGGTTTGGAATGAAACGGAAAGTATTTAATTTACTGATTATCATATTAGTAACAATTTTTTGTTTAGGTGCATGTAATAGAAATTATATAACAGCATTGGTTATGAAGTTATAGAGAATTATGGTCAGTATGTAGATATGCCAGAATCAATATGTATGGCGAAATTAGTCTAGAATATGATCGTTAACTTTTATAGTAAGTACAGATTCTAAAAAATCTTCTTCAATGAACTTACTTAAAGTCGGTCCTTTTTTACTACTTCATAAGTATATTCACTTGATTTTTAAATTTAACTTAAAAGGAGGAAAATCTATGTTAAAAAGGATGCCAACACATTGTGGGGATGATACTTGTTCTTCTTGCGTTATTGCTGGCGATTTTATATATCTTGCACATCATGCAGGGGGATTTGAAAAACGAGATATTGTGCATCAAACAAGAGCTGCTTTTGAAAGTATGAAACAAACTCTTTCATCAGTAGGAGCAACGCTTGATGATGTCGTACAAATAAATTATTACATAAGAAACATAGAAAATTTCCGTGAAGGTGCGGATGTTTTCAGAGAGTATTTTAAGAATGGTGCTCCAGCTAGAATGACAATAACTTCAGAATTCGTTGATGATAATTGCCTATGTCAGCTTGATGGAGTTGCATATAAGCCTAATGTTAAGTAATGGTATATCAGAATATAGAAAGGCATAAAAATGGAACAAAATATAGAGTGTAAAAAATGTGGTTGTAATATTTCGTATAAACCATTAGGGGCTAATTTTATTATCTTTTGCCCAGATTGCAAAGAAATGATGTTTTTGGAATGTGAGTATGGTTACGGCCCTGTAACGCCATGTAACCTATATTACAGAGATAAAGTTGTTGGAAATATTTGTACAGATACAAAGAATAACTATATTTTAAATTCATCACTTTTTTCTGTAAAGGTATATTTAAAAAGTAGCTATCTGGATGCACTGTATGAAGCCATTGATATAGTTCAAAAACGTATTTAATAATTAATTTATCGAGGGAAAATAAGTATAATGTGTAGTTTAGTTATTTAGTATTTTTATAAAATGCTTATAAAGAATTTACTGTAAAGTAGGTTCTTTTTTAGTACGCATAAGGATTATTTCTTGAGGCACGGATATGGTCGCTACTTACATTTACATTAAACATATGATAACATATTTTTATGCTTCAAAATTGTTTTAGAACTAAAGATTATTTATGTAAGAGAGGTTATGTATGAAGAAATACCTATTCTTTTTCTTTATTTTTGCTCTTCTTTTCACAAGTTGTAATAATAAATCACCTATCAAAAATAGCAGCACAAATTCTTCCATTGGTGAAGCGGTTGAGGAATTGAGTAAAGATAATAGCCCGAGCTTACAGAATCATAATATGATTGATGATTTTTTTGAAGTGATGGCAACAAAAATTGTACCAACTACAACATATGAAATGCTAATGTTTGATACTTTGATAAGTGAAGCATGGAAAACGGAGATGTTGAACTGTTATGAGGTCATCAAAAGCAAAACCGCAGATAAAAAGATACATAAACTCCTTGATTCAGAAAGAGATTCATATATTGAATATATAAAAAACAAGGCTGAAATTGATATTTATTATGGCTCTGGAGTATTTGAAGGTGAAGATGCTATGCTGGGAACCCTAAGCAATGTAGATAGAGTTTGTATTCTGTCAGATGGATATAAGCAAAAAACAATTGAATTGATTGAACGTTTAAAAAGCATTGGTGATAAGCCGACTTTCATTTTTGACAGGGACAAATTCTATGCAAAATTAAAAGGAGAATTTTTTGAAACACATCCAAATGCTTTTTAGTAACAGTAATTACTAAAAATTTATATACTGTGAGGATTAAAAGTAATGAAAAAAATGATTAGTTCAGCTTTAATTGTAGTAATTCTGGTGATGTTTACTGCATGCGAAAATGCAAAAAATCACACTTTACCTGCACCAGCTAAAGTTTATTACGATTATCTGATTTCTTTAGGAGAGATTGAAACGGAGAGGTCTTCAACTACTGGCGGTGGTTATGAACGATGGAATGTGTCTAAATTATACTATTATTTAGATGATTTTAATGATGATGGAATTATTGATCTAGCTGTTTCAGACAAAAAAAGCGACAGTAACGGTATTGAGATTTATATATATAAAAACGGACAGGTTAAAAAGTTTTTTTCGAAGGGTATGCCTTATAGCGCTGGCACTGAAATATTTACTCTTGCAAAATATGATGATGCATATGGAATAAAATATCTTAGGACTAATTCTGTAGGTGATTTTTCTTTTTTACAAATTAATAAAGACGCAACTACTAAAGAAATGTTTAGCGGCTGCCTTTACGATATAGACGGTAATGTTCTGGATACATCTACTTCATATGGCAAGATTAAACCCATAACTTTTTACAGCATTGAAGAATTAAAGAAAATGCTTTAGATGGTTATTATTAGCAAATGGTATTTCTTGAAACACTGGTATGTCTTACTTACTATTATAGTAAATATATGATAAAATGCGCTTATGCTTAAGGTTATAATATTGTACACAAAAGTGAGGTCAGACATATGTTTAATGAAATATGTATATATGAAGTAAAAATTGAAAAACAAGAAGAATTTGAACAACTCATTAAAGAAGTTGCTGAGTTTTATAAATCACATGCAGGTGTAATAGACGTTAAATATATTAAGCGTACCCATAGACAAGCTGATTTTAATGCGGCAAAAAATGGAGAGCCCCCAGTTAGATTAACTAGATTTCAGGGCAAAGTTACATATATGCTTGTTTGGGCATTAGAAAATGAAAATATACACGGAGAACTTACAAAAGCAGGACTTGAAAAATATTATAAGAGATTTAATCGGTGCCTAACTACTATGCCGAAAATACTATTGGGTGAAAATATAGTTTAAGTCATATTTGTAAAATCATTTTTGAGGTAAAACCCTTGACATGCGCCCACTAATAACATAAAATAGGTGTAAAGTATTTTTACTTTACAGGTAACAATAATGGAAAATGTATTTGAAATTACAATGCTGCTTGATTTTTACGGGCAGCTGCTTACGCAAAGGCAGCTTGAAATAATGGACCTGCATTACAACGATGACCTGTCACTTGCTGAAATAGCAGAACAGCTTGAAATAAGCAGACAGGGCGTTTTTGACAATATTAAAAGAGGTAAGGCTGCATTAATACAATTTGAAGATAAGCTCGGGCTTGTAAAGAAGTTTCTGGAACAGAAGCATAAGGCTGAAAACCTGCTTAAAGAGCTTGAACAGATAGATAAGAATGAATTGTCACAGAATAATAAAAAATGCCTGGAGAGTATCAGGCAGGGGCTTAAGGAAATAGCGGAAGAAGTATAATGGAGGTTTAACATATATGGTATTTGAGGGTTTATCGGGAAAACTTCAGGAAACAGTCAGAAAATTAAGAGGCCAGGCCAGAGTAACTGAAAAAGACGTTAAGGAAATGATGAGGGAGATAAAGCTGGCTCTTCTCGAAGCTGACGTTAACTTCAAGGTTGTTAAGGAATTTATAAACAAGGTATCAGAAAGGGCTGTAGGCCAGGATGTCCTTGAAAGCCTTACACCAGGACAACAGGTTATAAAGATAGTTCATGAAGAATTAATAGAATTAATGGGTAAGACCCAAAGCAAAATCACCTTTTCCTCTAATCCGCCTTCAATATACATGATGGTAGGACTTCAGGGTTCGGGTAAAACCACCTCATCTGGAAAGCTTGCAAACCTATTGAGAAAGCAGGGGAAAAACCCACTGCTCGTAGCTTGTGACGTATACAGGCCGGCGGCTATAAAGCAGTTGCAGGTTGTCGGAGGACAGCTTAACATTCCTGTATTCGCAATTGACGATAAGACAGATCCAGTAGAAATTGCAAAAGCAGCTGTTAAGCATGCAACATCAAAGCTTTATGACGTTGTAATCATAGATACGGCAGGTCGTCTTCACATTAATGAAGAGCTTATGGAAGAGCTGTCAAACATAAAGAAAACTGTTAAACCTCAGGAAATCCTTCTTGTTGTAGATTCAATGACAGGGCAGGATGCTGTTAATGTTGCAGAATCCTTTAATGAAAAGCTTCAAATAGATGGAGTTATACTTACAAAGCTAGACGGCGATACCAGAGGCGGTGCTGCACTTTCAGTAAAATCAGTTACTGGAAAGCCAATCAAGTTTGCCGGTATGGGTGAGAAATTAAGCGACCTTGAACCTTTCTTCCCGGACAGAATGGCTTCAAGAATACTTGGAATGGGCGATGTTTTAAGCCTTATAGAAAAAGCGCAGGAAGCCTTTGATGAAAAGAAGGCATTAGAGCTTGAAAAGAAAATGCGCACAATGCAGTTTACATTCGACGATTACCTTGAACAGATGCAGCAGATTAAAAAGATGGGTCCAATAAACCAGATTCTCGGAATGATTCCTGGTGTAGATAAGAAGGCTCTTAGCGGAATTAACTTTGATGAAAAGCAGATGGGCCATATAGAGGCTATCATTCAGTCAATGACAAAAAAGGAAAGAACAAATCCTTCAATAATAGATGCAAGCAGGAAGAGAAGAATTGCTTCAGGCAGCGGAACATCAGTACAGGAAATAAACAAGCTGCTTAAGGGGTTTGAAGAAATGAAGAAAATGATGAAACAGATGAACGATATGGGTAAGCGCCACGGAAAAGGCTTAGGAAAGTTTAAAATGCCTTTCTAAATTGAAACATTAGCTTAGTCAAGACGGAATTAAAATTTTTCAAATAAAAACTTTCACCTGAAAGGGGGTGACCAGATTGGTAAAAATCAGACTTAAAAGAATCGGAGCAAAGAAAAGTCCTTTCTATAGAATAGTTGTTGCTGACTCAAGATATCCTCGTGACGGCAGATTCATAGAAGAAATAGGTACTTATAATCCTCTTACTGATCCTGCAGAAGTTAAAATCAATGCAGAAAAAGCAACAGAATGGATTAAGAACGGTGCACAACCAACCGATACAGTAAGACAGTTAATGAAAAAGCAGGGAATATTACAATAAGATACTTTAAATATTTCCTAAACATTAACGAGTTGGCTGCGGGAGGTAATGCCGTATGAAAGAACTTCTTTTGACAATTGCCAGATCACTTGTTGATTATCCGGATGAAGTTGAAGTAAATGAAATAAACGCGGAGAAATCAATCATCCTTGAACTTAAAGTTGCCAGGGATGACATGGGTAAGGTAATAGGAAAACAGGGAAGAATAGCCAAGGCTATAAGAACTGTAGTCAAGGCTGCAGCAACAAAGGAAAATATAAGAGTTGTTGTTGAGATAGTACAGTAGAGGGCGTTTTTAAAGCGCTCTTTTACTTATATCATGAAATTTGCTTACTCTTTTTTAGTGTGGTTCATTGGAACTCCAACCGGACCGGGAACGAAACTATAGAAAGAGTTAGTGAATTTCATGACTATCAAGTGTTCATTATGATTATTGAGGTATGGTAATGGAGAAATATCTTCAGATAGGCAAAATAGCTAATACTCATGGAGTAAGGGGCGAAATTAAGGTCGTACCCCTGACCGATGATCCTTCGAGATATGAAACTCTTGACTGGGTTTATATTGATAAAAACGGAAAACTTGAAAAGACAGTTATAGAAGGTGTCAAATACTTTAAGGGCTTTGTAATACTTAAGTTAAAGGGTTTGGACAATCCAGAGGAAGCAGAAAAATTAAAAAATATGTTTCTTCTAATTGATAGGGAAAATGCAGTGAAGCTGCCCAAAGACAGTTATTTTGTATGCGATCTTATTGGCTGCGAAGTATTCAATGAACAAGGTATTAAGCTTGGTGTTCTTAGCAGTGTTTTAGAAACAGGAAGTAATGACGTGTACATTGTTAAAGGTGAAGGTAAGAAGGAAATTCTTGTACCCGCATTAAAAAGCGTTGTGCTTGAAATATCCGTTAAAGATAGATTTATAAAGGTTAAGCTGCCGGAGGGTCTGGTGGATGATGAAGTTTGACGTACTTACAATTTTCCCGGAAATGATTAATTATGTAATGCAGCAAAGCATAATAGGAAGAGCACAGGAAAGCGGATTAATAAAGGTCAATTCTATAAATATCAGGGATTTCTCAAAAAACAAACATAGAAGAACCGATGATTATCCTTATGGTGGAGGCAGTGGAATGGTTATGACTCCGCAGCCTATATTTGATGCCTATAGTTCAATAACCGAGGGACTGGAGAAAAAGCCAAGAGTTATTTATATGAGTCCACAGGGCAAAGTACTTACACAGGAAATGGCGCGAAACCTCAGCATGGAAGAGCATCTCGTCATATTGTGCGGACATTATGAAGGTGTTGATGAAAGAGTCCTGGAAGAATTAGTGGATGAAGAGGTGTCAATAGGGGATTATGTGCTTACAGGCGGAGAATTACCGGCAATGGTGCTTATAGACTGTATAAGCAGAATGGTTCCCGGGGTTCTGACAAATGATGAGTCCAACCTTAAGGAATCACATTATGATGGAGTTCTTGAATACCCTCAATATACAAGGCCTGAAGATTTTAATGGATTAAGAGTACCTGACATACTGATGTCAGGACATCATGCCAATATTGAAGCTTGGAGAAGAAAGCAATCGTTACTCAGGACCAGAGAAAAAAGACCGGATTTATTTGAAAAGCTAGAATTAAGTAAGCAGGATAAAAAACTTTTAAAGGAAGAGTAAGACCGGATGAAATCACCCGGCCTTTTTGTTGTTACCAGGTTTGCTTATGTATTCTTTCAGGCTTGAACCTGCTCTTTATGCTTCTTGCTTCGTCAGGGTAGCCTAACGCAATTATTGAAAAAGGCACAATTCCTTCTGGAAGCTTAAGAATATTTTTAACTATATCCATTGATTCATCACCATAAGGGTTTATTCCCATAAACGATGAACCTATACCCAATGATTTTGCCGCCAGCATTATATTATGTGATGCGAATGTACAGTCCTGCTGCCAGTAGTATTCAAGCTTTGTTATTCCTGGTTCTCCAGTAACTGCAATTGCTATAGGCGCGTTTTTAAGCTGAGTCATACCTCCATGAATTTTTGAAAGCTCACCCAGAATTTCTTTATCGGTAATTACGACAAAATGCCAGGGTTGTTGATTAACGGCTGAAGGAGCATGCATGGCAGCTTCAAGTATCTGGTTTAAAACCTCTTCTGATATGTTTTCATTTTTATACTTTCTAATAGTTCTTCTAGTAATAATATTTTGTAAAGTTTCATTCATATTCTTTCACTCCTCACTGTTTTATGATATAAGATTATATTAAGAGGAAATTTTGTTCAAGTATGCACTTTTTTGTGGTATGGTTACTGAAAATATACTGTAAAGAGGGAACCTATGGTAGATTTTAATGGAAAAAAGTATGAATGTCCGGTTGAAATGACGATTGATCTTATAGGTGGGAAATGGAAGGTTTTGATTTTGTGGCATCTTTCTGAAGGAACCTTAAGGTTTAACAGCATTAAAAGGTTTTTCCCCGATATTACACAGAAAATGCTCACTCAGCAGCTGCGAGACATGGAAGCAAACGGCCTTGTAGAGCGCAAGATTTATGCGCAGGTTCCGCCAAGGGTTGAATACTCTCTGACCCCACTGGGAAAATCCTTAATGCCTGTCATTTATTCAATGAACTCATGGGGAACTGAATTTATGAATAAATTGAAGAACAATTCTTAAGAAATTTGTAATAAATTCATAAACTTTTTTGTAAAAAGTGCCTGCTAATATAGTCATATAAGGCAGGTGATTTTTTATGCTTCAAAATACTTTTTTATTGGAGAATTCCTATGGATAAGCTTACTGTTCTTGTGTGTGATGATGATACCGCCATTGTAAATGCTTTGGAGGTATATTTAAAAAATGAAAATTATAACGTTCTGAAGGCTTACATGGGGAATGAAGCCCTGAATATTGTTAAGGCGCAGCAGGTACATCTTATTATAATGGATATTATGATGCCGGGTATGGACGGTCTGAATGCTACAGTAAAAATAAGGGAAGACAGAAACATTCCTATAATTATGCTTTCAGCCAAGTCTGAAGACACTGACAAAATCACAGGACTAAACTTCGGGGCTGATGACTATGTTACAAAGCCGTTTAACCCGCTTGAACTCATGGCAAGGGTAAGGTCCCAGATGCGCCGTTATACTTCGCTTGGAAGTATGGAAGACAAAAAGGGTGTTCTGAAAACAGGCGGGCTTGAACTTGATACAGAAGCAAAAGAGGTTCGGATTGATGGTCAGTGTATCAGGTTGACCGCTACAGAGTATGGAATAATGGAATTTTTAATGAAAAACATCGGAAGGGTTTTTTCGATAGAACAAATATACGAAAATGTGTGGGACGAGCCTTCATTTTCGGTTGAAGGTACAGTTTCAGTACATATCAGACGTATACGTGAAAAAATTGAAATAAACCCGAAGGACCCAAAATATCTTAAGGTGGTGTGGGGGATTGGATACAAAATTGAAAAACTTTAAATACTCCAATAAAGCTAAATTAATTGCATATGTTCTTCTGTTGATATTTTCAATACCAGTAGCATTATCGGGAATATATCTGTCAGAGAATAGTGACACAATATTAAGCAAACATTATTATGACACAACAGAATTTAAAACTGAATTTGAACCATTGATAGCAAAAGCACTTTCAATGAATCTAATGTATACTCAATTAAACGACGATTCAACTCAAATTTATCAATTTGAAAAAAAACAACTTGATAAAAGGATAAAATCCATCCAAAATGAACTTAATAAATATGTTAATTTTTACTATTATATTGAGAACTCAATGGTTAAAGGCTATTTTACTAATTTTTTTGTAGATGATGCTATTAAAATGTTAAAAAAACAATCAACATTAATATATATTAATGAATTTAAAACTGACAAGTTATCTATTGAAAGAGAAAATATCCATGAAATGTTGAAAGGGACTCCTTATAATATTTATGCTGCTGTTGTTGATAAACTAATACCAGGAGATGCATTTTACGAGCTTGCACAAAAGTTTCATAACGTAAAAGTAAATTATCCTTACATACTTCCAGTATTTATAGTATCAATGCTTGTAGTAATTACTCTGTTTATTTATCTTGTATCCGTTACAGGCCGTAAAGAAAAAAAGGGTATAATAGCAAAGTTGCTAAATGATAGAATTTTTACGGATATATATACTGTTGCAATGCTTATAATTTATGCAATATCATATCAAGCCCTAGTTCAATTTTCATATAAACTTGAAGTTTTAATCCCATTAATCATAGTATTCTCTATTGATGTACTTCTTGGCGTTTCGTATGCTTTATCAATGATAAGACAAATATTAACCAGGACAATATTAAAAAATACTTTAGTATATAAAATATATCTTGTTATTAAAAGAGCAGCAGCTATACTTAGAGAGACGCGTGTTTTAAAAGGTTGGTTTATAATACTCTTATTACTTTACGGCTTTATTAACGGCTTTTTAATTATTCAATACGATCATAATCCGGGTTTTTTAGTATTATTGCTGATTTTTACGGTTAATGCTTTTGCAGTCGGGCTTGTCATAAAATGGTCAATATCCCTTGCAAAAATCATTAATGCAGTAAAGGAGATATCCAGCGGAAACATTGATTATGAATTTGATACTTCAAAAATTTCACTGACATTCCTAGCATTTGCCCAATCTATAAAGAGTCTTGGACAGGGCTTGAATAAAGCTGTTTCTGAAGCAGTAAAAGCAGAAAGAATGAGGACTGACCTGATAACAAATGTTTCACACGATTTGAAGACACCGCTTACTTCCATAATTAATTATGTAGACTTGTTAAAGAACGAAGTACCGTGCAGCAGCAAATCACAGGAGTATTTGGCTATACTCGAGGAGAAATCTGCAAGGCTTAAAGTGCTGATAGAAGATCTAATGGAAGCCAGTAAAGTATCAAGCGGCAATATTGCAGTAAATCTGGATAACCTGGATTTAAACCAGCTTATGATACAGGCTTTGGGAGAATTTCAGGAGAAGCTTGAAGCTTCAAGTCTTGAAGTAATACTTGAATCAAAAGAAAAGAACGTGTTTATTCTGGCAGATGGAAGACATATGTGGAGGGTCGCGGAAAACCTCTTATCAAATGTTGTTAAGTATTCGATGCCTAATACGAGAGTTTATATAAGCATTGAAAAGAAAACAGACAAGGGTGTCCTGACTATTAAAAATATTTCAAAAGTTCCGCTTAATATCAGTCCCGAACAGCTGACAGAACGTTTTGTCAGAGGGGATGAATCAAGAACGACGGAAGGCTCGGGATTAGGACTTTCAATAGCGCAAAGCCTTGTAAAGGTTCAAAACAGCAATCTTGAAATCGAAATCGATGGTGACTTGTTCAAAGTTACAGTAGAAATGCCTCTTATTACAGAATAGCAGAATTAAGCCAAGGGCGTCATTTTGATGCCCTTAAACTTTCCCGGGAAAGAATTTCTTAATTACTGAGCGGTATACCAGCGGTGGGACAATACTTAAAATAAATATATATATCTTGTTCCCCGAACTGGTTACATTCCCTTCGTTATCAAAGTGAAGAGGTATTGTTGGTGGTAATAAAAAGTAAACAACCAGACAAGCAAGAAGGCTTAATGCAAATATTATATATGTCATTCTATCCAATCGTTTCATATCATACTCTCCTATAATGTAATTATATAATTTAAAAGCTATTCCATTAATATCCTTGATTATAGTACTTATATAAAGAAAAAACCAGCAAATTCTGCCCTTATTTTAAAAGACTCATTGGTTTTACACATTCGGACCATCTTTAATCTCTATGTTTCTCAAATTTGTCTTAAATTACTTTTTACATAGTCTAAGTGATAAATGTAGAATATAAGTAAACATAAAATCATAAATGTTAACCAATAATCAAACTGTTAAAAATAGATTTGGGGGATTATTGTGCTTCAAAAGCTTAAAAATAGGTATGTTATAATGATAATTTGCGTTGGTCTTATAACTTCCATAATTGCATATCAACTTTTAAACCTTCAGATAGTTAACGGACAGTACTATGATGATCTGTCCCAGAGAAAAATTTTAAGCAGCAGGGAAATAACAGCTCCCAGAGGCAAAATTCTTGACAGGAACGGTATAACCATTGCTTCTTCAAGAATAGGTTTTGTTGTTCAGATTGTAAAAACCAAGACTGATAATGATAAATTCAATGACGTATTGCTTAACCTGATAAAGCTTTTCGAAAAAAACAATGTATCTTATTATAATACTTTGAGCAAATATCTTACTTTCAATCCATTAGGCTTCGGTTCGTATATCAACCAGTCGCAGAAGAGGACCGATAGCTGGATTAAGCAGATTGCTCAAAGTTCGAGTGCTGCAAAAGAATTAAAAACGCCTCAGGATGCATTTAATTATCTTAGGGATAAGAGGTATAAAATCTCACACAAATATACCGACGAAGAAGCATATAAAATAATGACCTTGAGATATGAACTGGCAACCAAGGGTTATACCTCAATAAACCCTGTAATTGTAGCAGATGATGCCAATTGGCCTACTGTAGCAGTTCTGGAAGAGAACCATGCTGATTACCCTGGTGTATCAACTGATGAACAACCTTTTAGAAACTATATAGACGCTCCTTATATAGGAAATGTTTTAGGATACGTTGGCAGTATAAATGAAGATGAATATAAGAACTTAAAGGATAAAGGCTATAATCTTAATGATGTAATAGGTAAGGATGGAATTGAGAAACAGGCAGAATCATATCTTAAGGGCGGGGATGGAACAAAAACAATTGATATAGATATTGGGGGAAGACAGACGCAAGAACTGTCGAAGGATGCAGCTGTTCCCGGTAATAATGTTCAGCTTACCATTGATATGAATCTTCAGAAAATTGCTTTTGATTCTCTAAAACGGAACATAGATTTGATAAAAAACAGGCAAGCCGGGACAGATGTAAGAGGAAACATGGGGGATGCTTATGCCGGAGCTGTTGTTGCAATGGATGTAAATAACGGCGAAATACTTGCAATGGCAAGCTACCCAAGCTATGATCCAAATATATTTCTTCAGCCAAAGGACAATACGGATGCACAAAAGGCGATAGCGGCACTTTATAAAAGCGACAGTGGAAATCCTACCTTTAACAGAGCTATTTCCGGTAGATATGCCCCCGGTTCTACCTTTAAGCCTGTGGTAGGTGTTGCAGCTCTGGAAAATGGAGTTATCACACCTGATTATACAGTTAACGATACCGGTACTCTAAGTGTTGACGGAATGGCCTTCTATTGCCTTGAATTCAGGAATGGACTAGGCGCGCATGGGCTTATAAATCTTAGGAGAGCTCTTGCTACATCCTGTAATATTTATTTCCACCAGGTTGGTATGATGACAGGTATTAATGCTATTGACCAATGGGCTAAAACCTTCGGTTTAGGTGAAAAAACGGGAATAGACCTTCCGGGAGAATACAAGGGAATCAGAAGTGCCCCAGATTATAAAAAAACCTTAACAAAATACAGATGGGGAAATGCGGATACAGCTCAAACTTCCATCGGACAGCTTTATAATGCATATACACCAATAGAGTTGGTTAACTATATTGCAACTCTTGCAAATGGCGGGAAGAAGTTCACTCCGCATATAATTAAAGATGTGACAAAACCTGACGGCTCTTTATTAATGAGTACGCCTAGTGATTTTACACAAATCAATTTAAAACCTGAAACTGTCAGTGCTATAAGAGATGGAATGGTTGCGGTTACAAATTCTTCTGACGGTACCGCGGTAAGCGTATTCCAGGACTTTCCTTTCAAGATTGCAGGTAAAACAGGTACAGCTGAAACAGGTGATACAACACACTCAAACAACGGCGTGTTCGTAAGCTATGCGCCTGCCGATAACCCTAAGATAGCGATTGCAGTGGTTATTGAAAGAGGTGTTTTTGGTTACTTCGCAGCACCAATTGCAAAGGACATAATGGCTGAATACTTCAAGTATAACAACGTTGCTCCAAGCGATGTGGCACAAGAGGATGGAATAACCTTTACAAAGTAAATTTGGGTGTATTGACAAAATTACATGTTAAATTTATAATGATTGTAAACTACAAATGAAACAACAGTTTACAATCGGAGGTTTGACATGTACAACAGAACTTATAAAATGATGTTAGTTGCTTTATTTGCAGCACTTACTGCCGTTGGAGCTTTTATAAAAATCCCTGTTCCTCCGGTACCATTTACACTTCAGAATTTCTTCGTTGTTTTGTCTGCATTGATACTCGGCCCAAAGCTTGCATCTGCAGCACAGATTATTTATTTGCTTATAGGATTATCAGGCATACCTGTTTTTGCATACGGCGGGGGAATACAGTATGTTATCAACCCAACATTTGGATATTTGGCAGGCTTTGCAGCATTCGCATTCACAACGGGAATGATAATTAAAAAGTTAAAGAAACCTACTTATATAAATTATTTTATAGCATCTTTGAGCGGAATGATAATAAGCTATATAATTGGTGTTGCATATCTTTATATTGTTTACAGGTTTATCAGCCATAAAGATACAACAGTTTCAAGTGTTATTGTTAACGGTTTTCTATTGTTTTTGCCGTGGGACATAGTTAAAATTGCACTTGCATCATTTGTAGGCAGGGAAGTCGTAAAAAGACTTAAATGGGCAGGTGTGGGTCATTAAGAAAGTACAACAAGTTTCGAAGACCACCAGTGGGTGGTCTTTTTGATGAATTGGTTAAAAATATTATGTTAACCTAATATTTTAATATTACATATTATATTGTAAATTAAAATTAAAGGAGTTATTTATATGACTAACGAAGAATTATTCTGGTTATGGTATGATACGTCATCAACCGTATTAAGGTGGATATTTGGCACCGCATCTACAGCTATAGGTAACTTACAGTGGGTTCTAAATACCGTTTCAACAGGAACAGCTAATTTGGATTGGGCGTTGAATACTAACAATACAGCAGCTGCTGTTGCAAAGGCAATTACACAAATTACAAATCAGGCAGCAGCCCAAACCGCAGGTTAAATAATATTAGAATAAATAAAAGCAGGGTGCCAGGAATTGAGTTTTTGGCACCCTATCAGCTCGACAAACTACAATATTTATAGAAGATTTTTGTTCATATTTTTTTCAAACCTAAAGAAGTAATCACCTTCATCAGCTGCCATTCCGCCTACAGTCTCTGGCATATTTGGATCTCGGTGGAGTGGGTTATAAAACTCAACAATATGAAAACCACATTTATTGACATAGAAATGAATGTTCCTCTTTTCAAAATATGGTGTGCATGTTTCCCATACCTTTGTTTCAGGGTGTAAATTTTCTATTGCCTTCCAAAGTGCCTGACCAACGCCAGTTCCTTGACAACCAACTTTAACAAAAAGAAGATCCAAATGATTATGATATGTTTCGTTATCAACAGTTATGATTATTCCACCGGAAACTTCACCGTTAACAATAGCTTGATACGCTTCAGCACCATTGGCATTGAGTGAATCATCTATGTCCTTTTCCGGTAAAATTAATTCATCGGATGACCCGCATTCCGTTTCGTATCCATATTGAAATGCCTCTTGCATGTCTCGTTTAAACATTGCAATGTTTTCTGCTTTAAGTGGAACCAATGTAAGTTTCATATTAATTCGTCACCTTATAAATTAGATTTTGTCTTTGTCTATAAAAATTTCACAGGATCAGAGGTGTTAATGTTTATGTTTATAGTTATCTGCTGAAGCCTGAAAGAGGATTTTTATCAACCGCATTTTTTAGTTGTTCCTTATCAAGATGTGTGTAAATTTCGGTAGTTGCAATGCTTTCGTGGCCTAAAAGCTCCTGCAATGCTCTGATATCAACATTTCCATACTTATACATCAAAGTAGCTGCAGTATGTCTTAGCTTATGGGTTGAATATCTTTGCGGATCCAGACCGGCAGATTTTATATATTTTTTAACGATTTTCTGAACGGATTCCTTACTGATACGCTGTTTTCTTTCACTGAGGAAAAGTGCATTTCTATCTTTAACACCATCAACCGGACGTACTGCTAAGTAGTCATTAATAGCCTTTATACAGGCGCCGTTAAGTGGAATGCCGCGTTCTTTGTCACCTTTACCGATAACAGTAAGGCTTTCATTCTTAATATTGTTAAGATTAATTCCAACAAGCTCAGAAAGACGCAAGCCGCAGTTCAGAAACAGGGTAATGATAGCGTAATCACGTTCTGAATACTGGCCGTCAACACTTGATAAAAGCTGCTTGCTTTCTTCAACATTAAGATACCTAGGCAGCCTTTTTACAATTTTGGGGGATTCAAGCTCGCTTGCTGGGTTTATATCAATTAGCTTGGCCTTATTAAACAAGTAATTAAAGAAGGATTTAAGGCTTGCAACCTTACGGGCACGGGCATGAGCGCTGTTGTCACGGTCATTGCTGACAAACGACATAAATGCATAAAGATCGCTTAAGGTAACGGATTTAATGAGATTTATATCAACATCGGTAATTTCAATTTTTTCAAACTCTGTTTTTTTATCTATAAGTTTTTTATGAAGCTTCAGGAATCGGAAAAATACACGCAGATCATAAAAATACACAAGGACAGTATTAGAAGATTTTCCTTTGATGGTTTGAAGATAATTAAGAAAGTCACTTAAAACAGAAGGCATCTCAAAATCCCTGATAGTTTTCATATGTAAAACTCCAATACAAAGTTATAATTTAAGTAATCCTCTTATTAATTAACTGCTTATTTTTTAATGATATATCATTTGAAGCCTCTTTTCAATTATCTAGACATATAACCTAAGATTAGGTTTTACTAAGTCAACATAATGTGAACATATTATAGTAGGACTATTCTTTAGGAAGGGAATATGTATTGATTTTTCTGTTTATTTCACCTCTATTATAGTTTATATAGTACAATATTATCTATATAGGTGACTAGTTGCATTGCGTACGATAGAATAAAGGTATGAAGGGAGGGAGCTTATGGCAAAAAACGATAATATGCTGGCAATTTTATGGATGTTAAATTCAGGTATAAAAATAACTGCAAAGCAAATATCGGAAAAATTAGAGATAAATATTCGAACCGTGTACCGCTATATTGATTCACTCTGCGCAAGTGGAGTACCAATTGTGTCGGATACAGGACAGAAAGGTGGATATAGTTTACTGAACAATTTTATCCATGCACCTTTGTTTTTCGATATTGAAGAACAAAAAGCACTGCTTCATGCTGCCGTATTTGCCAATGAAGCTGGATACCCTTTCAGTGAGTCGTTAAACAGTGCAACACAAAAATTAAAAATGTATTCAAACCGGGAACAGGAAAACATCCTCAATCGCCACTTAGCCGGTTTCGAAGTAATAAATCGTGATATTGCCCCATCTGTTAAATTGATATTGGAAGAACTGGAGCAAGCTGTAGCTAACGAGTATTCTGTAGAAATTGAATACCGTACAGCCCGTGAAGAACAACCACGGTCAAGAGTGATTGACCCTTATGGAATGCTCTATTGGAATAATAAATGGTATACTATTGGATTTTGTCATCTTCGAAACAGAATTAGAAGCTTTCGTGCTGAACGGATATTACATATAAAACAAACACAAAGGATATTTAAGCGTCCTGAGGCCTTTTCGGCCAGGGAGTTTTTTTTACAAAATCTTTTGCCTGATCCGGAAAGCAAGGATGAAATGATTTCAATAATTATCAACGGTAGTGAAGAAGCTTTGGACGATCTGTGCATCCATTGGTTTTTAGGTCATCATTTGAAAGAGAGGACTTCGAATCAGGCGACCTTTTTACTTGACGAAAGAGCAGTCCATGCATATGTACCCAATTTTCTGCTACCATACGGAAAGGCTATTCAAGTGATTGAGCCGAAGAGTTTGAAGAAAAAACTTGTTTCTGTTGCAGCGGAATTAATGGAATATTATCAATTATAAATAGCTTTACTGACAGTAGTTGTCAGTGAAGCTATTTTATCATAGAGATAAACATCGTTCTTTATTATGTACGTATGTTTGATTAACACTCAATAAATATTAAAAATGGAGGACATACAAATGAATAATATTGTTTATCTTTATGTGTTTGATACGATGGCAGATTGGGAAATAGGATATTTAACTGCTGAACTGAACTCAGGTAGATTTTTTAAGAAAGGATTAGCTCCATCAAAAATTGTTACTGTGGGTATTGATAAAACACCTGTCACTACAATGGGAGGTTTGAAAATATTACCAGATGTTAATGTGGACGAGTGCAGCATCGAAAACGCAGCTGCTTTGGTTTTAGCTGGTGGAAATACTTGGGCAGACACAATTCATGATACTATATTGGCAAAGGCAGAGCAATTTTTAATGGAAGGTAATATTGTAGCAGCGATTTGTGGTGCTACAGCAGGTCTTGCCAGGAAAGGGCTGCTTGAATCGAGCTATCACACTAGCAATGACTTAAGTTATCTTAAGATGATCTGCCCGAACTATGCAGGAGAAAAGTACTTTAAACAGGAGACTGTTGTAACTGACGGAAAACTGATAACTGCTGGAATAGCTTCGTTGGAATTTTCCTTACATGTCTTAAGAGCTTTAGATGTATTTTCTGAAAAAACATTAAATGCCTGGTATAATCTTTATAAGACTTATGAATCCGAATATTTTTTTGATTTGATGAATTCAATCAAATAACAAGTGTAAAAGGTTATTGAGAATATTAATTAAGCGGCGAAAACATTTATTTGTTAAGCCGCTTTATTAAATTAACGCATGCATAAAAAAGTCCATTTGGATAAATTCTGTTTTAACGTCCTCCATATTACGCGAAATTTTTATTTCGCGTAATCAAAGATAAATTTTTAGGGGTATCTCTTCAATTATATTAACACATATAATTTCTATCTTCATCAAATCTTCAAAACAAAGATTTATTATATACTTACAAACTATTTTATCCGGGAGGAATTTTATATGAATTGTCACGGTAATCATAATGATAATAATAAGAAGCACAGTATGGTCAAGTATTCCTTAATGATGTTACTTTGCTGCGGAGCTCCGATTATTGTTTTATTGCTCCTTACTATATTAAAGATAAACAATTCTGCAGTCAAGGGAATTTCTACTGTCTTAACTTCCCTGTTGTGCCCGTTAATGATGGGTGGAATGATATTTATGATGTTTGGTAAAGGCAAAAGTAAAAAAAACTGCTGCGAAAATGAGCAAATAGAAAATAAAACCAGCAAATAGCACTTAAGAAAAATATGCCTCTAATCTAGCATTATGGGGCATATTTTTAATAGTAAATAAATTTAGTTTTCTAATGATGCATTACTTTTTTCCCCGGATTTCTTACCTTTTTTAGTCTTTACTTCTGCTGCTATCCAAATTATTATGGGCAATATCACTTGCATTGGAAATGCGTAATAAGGATAAACCTTAAATGCCCAGAACTTCATTTCCATAATGTTATCATAAATTATGTAGGATAAAAAAAACATCAATAATCCTGTTTGTATTACAATAGACCTATAATCCTTCAGATTGAATATTTTTCCTATTCCTTTACATGTGACCAATAAACATACCGAGACTTTTATAAAAGTAGTAAAGACGTAAACGATAGATACAGTCACTTCGATCCTCTGAATAAAATCACCTACTGTTATCCTGCTAACAGCTTCATAAGATGGGATATAGAAACTGCCAAGCATATTGCCCAATACTGAAATATTTCTAATTGTAAAAGTAATTATAATAGCAGCTGGGATTAAAATTCCCCATAAATAAACTGTTCTGGGTGATTTTTTAGTTTTTAAAGATGAGAAAATGCCAATAAATAACACTGTTTCAGCAAACGGAAAAGAAAAGGCAGCAAACCCACCTTTCAATACTGGTGCAATGCCATTCCCTAAAACCGGCTTTATGTAGTTCATATGATATTGTGATAACCCAAGTATTAATACTGATCCCAAAATGAAAAAAACAATAGGTACAAAATATGTAGTGAATCTTCCCAGCACCTCTATCCCCAATCTTACCCCGATAATACATATTAATGCAAGGCAAAACATAGGCGCATACATAGGTGTTTCAGGAATAGCCACAATATTGATAAATTCTCCAAAGTTACGAATAACCAGTGCTCCCAAATGAAAGGCATACCATACATATATGATAGATATAATTTTACCAAATAATTTCCCGAAGATTATTTCAAGAATATCAAACAAATGCTTCCCATGAAAAAGCATTAATATTCTTGAGTAAATAAGAAGCATTGGAATAAACATTATAACGCTTAATATCCCGGAAATCCATGCATCATTTTTAGCATCACCGCCAATTCCGATAATCAGTGTGCTTCCAATTACAAATGAGATTAAAATACATATTGCTTCTTTATTTGAAATTTGCTCTTTTTGCATTATTAACCTGCCTTCTACTTTCCGAATATCGAAATGATCAAATACCGAATTGGTTTTACAGGGCTTGGTATCTTTATATTGAGGCATAATAACATAGCAATTGTAAATGAAAAAAATGCAAGTATCGCATTAACCCAAAAATCGCGCCAAAGCTTTTGCTTGTATAATGGTATGAACTCATAAATTGCTAAAAATGAGTATCCTATGATTGCTAAAATAAACATTGTTAATAATCACTCTCTTCAAGAGGCTTTGACAATACGGCACTGTTTTTTATATGAACCTTTGTTTTAACATTTACCGGTAAGTCTTTAAAGATTTGTTCCCAATTACTGCTCACCTTTTTCCAAACATTTGATTTATCTTCATGAAGCTTTGATGAAAATTCAAATATATCCGCATCATATTCAGACTGTACTTTTTTAATTAATGTCTCGATATGCTCCTTTAATTTTTTTTCTGTACTTTGTTCAAGTTTTTTACGTTCTTCTTCTTCAATGACGTTTTCTGAGCCTTCTATTTCACCAATTGCAACTGTTGTTTCTATATTCAGGTTAAACTTAATACCGGTAACATCTATTACAGGTGTAACTGTTGTTTTACTATAGAATATCTCAAGAGAAATGGGTGTTGAATTCTCTTGTGTTATTCCGACAAGTATCCCGCCTTTGATATCATTTCTGATGAAATTTAAAGCTTTCGTTTCTTCATCATTTAGAAATCCTGCCAGTTTATCATCTTTTATAATTGCGGCTCCAATTATTTGGGGCACCATTTTTTTATCAGATTTCTTAAGATTTATAGCAGGAATTACAGTTGACATCCCATCTGTTTGTATTTCAATACTATACTTTAAAACATCTGTTAAAGGTGCTTTACTGAAGCTATCCTGATTTTTTATAGTTTCATCCAATTTAAAAGATTTAATATCCTCAGTAATCCCCTCACCTTCAAACATTTCCCTGGCAGATTCACCATTGGATATCAGAATGTTTACATCTTCTCTTGACTCAGCGTCACGAATATACCAATCAAGAATTTTCTTTAAACCTTCACTGGCAATATCTTTACTTAAAATGATAACTTTTGAATGACTCCAGTAGAGTCTTTTTCCGGTTAAGGATACGCCGTTTCTAACAGCATCAAATACGGTTTTTCCTTTCATAGAAATTGGTTTTGATAATGTTTTACTATCTTTTCCTCCGCTAATTTGCACAATTTCAGCAGTTACAAGGTATTGTCCGTCTGTATCCTTATCTATTGCAACACCGGCAACAATTGCTAATTTATCAATTTCCTTGTAATTCCAACAGCCTGTGAGCATTGATTGAATTGCAGCAATTATAATTAAAAGAAGAAAAATTTTTGTCCTTTTCATATATGCTATTTCTCCTTGCTTTTTTTTGATGACTGTCTGACAAGGTTTTTGGCTGCAACAATTTTAGGCCTTAAGGTCATAGTCCACCATGGTGCACGAATCCACGCATCCTGTCCGTCATGGTCTTTAGCCCTGGTAACATTCATCATGTAAGGTACTCCGAATGACCGGATACTCATTAAATGAAGATACATAATAAAAAAGGTTATCAAAAATCCATAGATACCCATAAATGCTGCACCAAATAAAAAAAATGTCCTAAAAATGATGGTTGCGGTTATAAAATTCATGTTAATCAATGTAGTAATTCCTGTTATAGCAGTTACTATTATTACAGGAGCACTTACCAGTCTTGCTTCTACAGCAGCTTGTCCCAAAACAAGCGTACCGACAATGTTTACTGCTTGGCCTATAGGAGATGGCATTCTGGTACCTGCCTCGCGCAAAATATCAAATATAAAAAGCATCAAAATAAGTGAAAGTACTGTCGGAAAAGGAACACCTTGTCTGGAAGCAGAGATACTCAATAGCAAGGGTGTAGGCAACATTTCCTGATGGTAAGCGACAATTGACAGGAATATTGCAGGAATAGCAACGGAGGTTACTGCAGTAAAACCCCTTATAGCACGATTAATTGAACCAAAAATAAAACTGTTATAGTAGTCTTCATTTGCTTGAAAATTCTCGACAACCAGATATGGAACTGTTAATACAAAGGGACTTCCGTCAACAAATAATGCTATTCTGCCTTCCAGAAGCTTTGCTGCGATAACATCAGGGCGTTCACTTGAACCAACCGTTTCAAACGGAGAAAAAGGTGCATCTCTTATAAGCTCCTGAATGTATCCTGAATCAATTATGCCGTCGATATCTATTTCATTCAGACGTTTCTCCAATTCATTCATTACATCCTTTAAAACCAAGCCTTCAATATAACAAATACATGTTTTTGTATTTGTCCTCTCCCCAATCTCCTTAAATTTAAACTTTAAGTCAGGATTTTTTATTTTACGACGAACCAATGACAGATTCATTATGATTGATTCAGTAAAGCCTTCCCTTGGACCACGCACAACCCTTGTAGACTCCGGTTCAGTAATTGACCTTGTCTGCCAACCCTTGGAACTGATAACCAATGCTTTATCGTAACCTTCAAGTAAGAAAAGAGTATCCCCATAAATAACGGAACTTACTATATTATTGATGTTAGACTCAACTGATACATTATTGGAAACAATAACTTTTTTCCTTAACTCATCCAATAAATTACCGGTATCGATTTCCTTTGTCAAGTCACTGCGAAGAATGGGCTGTATAATGTTTTCATTAATAATTTCTGTATTTACCATTCCTTCAACGTATATAATACAGCAATCAGCAGCTTTTAAACTCTTATTCTGAAATTCTCTTGTGATTAATGTTTCATCATTACTGAAAATGTTTTTAAACAGAGAAATATTTTCAGTTAGTGAGTTAACCAAAGCTTTTTTATCATTTTTTTTATTGTCATTTTTATTATCTTTATTTGTTGCATTATTGATTTCTTTAGTTGATTTATTTTCAGTTTTTTTCTTTTGCATATAATCACCCTGATTTATTATTACCAAATCATCTATTAATACACAGGTTAGAACCAATGGAAAAGTAGAAAAAACAGGTCGATATAATCCATTGAATAAATTCTTTTATTCTTTAAACACTATTATTAATTCATAAAATTAAGGTATTAATGGATGGAGCATATTTAAATGAAGCACTTAACGAATAAGAGCAGTAATATAACTGCGCAAAATGATGCTAATACTGAAAATACCACTATAAACAAGAATATGCTTCAAAATATAGATAAAATAAAAAATGAATTTGGTAATTCCACCGATCTTTTGATTAACATTTCCAAATTTAAAAACTTTCAGTACGCAAGCATATATATAGACAATATTATTGATAAAAATATTACAAACAGCTTATCAATGGAAATATCAGAAATGCTGGAAGCAAAGGTCAAGAAAGAAGAACCTACACCGGAAGACTATTTTAATCAATTCTCCTCCTTTCTTACAGCCTTCAGAAAAGCTGAAGAAGGCTCGGATTTAAATAATTTATGTACTGATTTGTTAAGTGGAAAAACAATTCTTTTATTAGAAAGCTGCGATAAATACCTGTCTATAAAGTCTTTTTCAGTAGAAGGACGTTCTGTCGAAGAGCCTACAACTCAAAGTATAATCAGGGGACCAAAGGAAGGTTTTATTGAAAAAGTAGATACAAATATCGCACTAATCAGAAAAAGAATCAGGAATAAGGCATTAAGGGTTGAAAATCTGCTTTCAGGTAGCACAACAAATACGAAAATTGCTCTTATATATATCGATGGCATTGCCAGGAAAGACATTGTTGACGAAATCAGAAACAGGATAGAGAAAATAAAAATCGATGGAATTTTAGACAGTGGTTATATTGAAGAATTAATCAAAGATGATAGGTATTCAATTTTCCCAGAATTCTTGAATTCCGAAAGACCCGATACTATAACTTCAGAACTTCTCGAAGGCAAAGTTGCAATTTTGGTTGACGGCACTTCGTATGTATTGGCTGCCCCTGCCCTATTTGTTGAATTTCTTCAGGCAAGCGAGGATTATTATCACCATTTTATAGTTTCATCAATCGTCCGTATAATCAGATATGCAGCACTTTTTCTTACACTATTTGTTCCGGCGGGTTATGTTGCATTAATTACATTTCATCAGGAGATGATTCCTACACCATTGCTGATAAGTATAGCTGCACAGCGTGAAGGGGTTCCCTTCCCTGCTTTTGTGGAAGCGATGCTGATGGAGGGTGTATTTGAAATATTAAGAGAAGCCGGTGTAAGAATGCCCCGGGTTATTGGCCCTGCAATATCAATTGTCGGAGCTTTGGTTTTAGGTCAGGCTGCCGTAGAGGCCGGTATAATATCTGCAGTTATGGTAATTATAGTCTCAATCACTGCTATTTCAAGTTTTGCCATCCCCAATTATTCCATGTCCAACGCTATTAGGATGATCAGATTTGCTTTTTTGATTCTGGCAGGTATATTCGGTCTTTATGGAATTTTTATGGGATTTATTGCGCTGCTTCTCCATTTGTGTAAATTAAAATCAATCGGGGTTCCATATATGACGCCTGTTGCACCCAAAGCAAAATACGCAACAAAGGATACTATTATCAGGTACCCTTTATGGAAGAATAGAACTAGGCCTGCTGAAATAAGCTACTCAGACTCACCCAGAGCAAGTGGAGATAATCCTGTTAGCTCAAAACAAAAAGAAAAACCGGAATTCAGGTGATATGTAATGAAAAAGTTATTATTAGTACTCACTATAATGTCAAATATGCTTTTAAGTGGATGTATGTCGGGAACAGAAATAAATAAAATTGGAATAGCTGTATCGGTAGGAATTGATAAATCTGAAGATGGCTATTTAGTTACTTATCAAGTAATGAATCCAAAAGCGATTTCTGCAAAGTCTCCCAATGAGGCGCCTATTGTGTTATATACGGAAAAAGGAAAAGATCTGTTTCAGATAAAGAGGAAGATTACAGAGCAAGCCCCTAGAAAGATGTACCATTCTCATTTACGAACTGTAATTTTTGGTGAAGAAATTTCAAAAGAAGGTATTAAAGAAATACTAGATTTTTTTGTTCGTGGACATGAATATCGAACTGATTTTTATTTTCTTATAGCAAAAGGAACGACTGCTAATAATATTTTAAAAGTTATAACGCCTTTGGAAAGTGTATCACAATTAGAAATATATGATTCACTTGAAACCTCTGAGAAAGTATGGGCACCAACAAAAAGCATTAAAATATATGAACTTGTAAACAAGATTATTTCTGATGGAGATAACCCGGTGTTGACAGGCGTTCATATTCTTGAGCCCAATGACAAGTCGGATTCCAATGACAACCTGAAGCTAAGTAATTCTGCAAAATTAAGTGTAACAAGCCTGGGTGTATTAAAAAAGGATAAGCTTGTTGGATGGCTGAAGGAAGATGAAGGCAGGGCTTACAGCTACATCATTGGAAATATTAATAGTACAAGTGGATATGTTGACTATGAACAAAACCGTATATCTGTTGAGGTTATTAAGTCAGAAACAAAAAGAAAAGCTTATATTTTAAATGGTAAACCCGCCATAAATATTGATATTGATTGGACAGCTAATATTTCTGCAATCACAGGTGATTTAGACTTAACAGATGAAGATATTATAAAAAAAGTGAGCGATTTGGCACAAGAAAAGATAAAAATGCTTTGTAATAATGTAGTAAAAAGGGCTAAAGAAGATTTTAGGTCTGATATCTTCGGTTTTGGTGAAGTTATACACAGAGCTTATCCAAAACTATGGAAGAATAGTAAGGATAATTGGGATAAAGGATTTGCGGAGCTTCCTGTAAATATTAATGTAAAAGCCAAGATAAATAATCTGGGTTCCAGTACGAAATCTATTTTTATGAAAGGGGATTAAAAAGTGAATATTGTAGCTATCCTTGCTGTATTAACTTTTGCTGTAATATTATCTTTCATAGAAGTACCCAAAATGCTTAAAAACAAATCCTACAAAGAGTTCTGGAGCTTTTCAATTTTACTCATTATTGGTGTTATCTTGGCGATTCTAAAAAGCCTGGGTGTGAAATTGTCAAATCCATCTGATTGGGTGGCATGGGTATTTTCACCGTTGTCGGACTTGATTAAGCCTATTTTGAAATAGAGATGAAAGGAAATTTGGAATGAATAAAATCACAATATCAAGCCGCCAATTTGGGCTTTTAGTATCAGGCTTTATGTTTGGCTCTGCCCCACTTTTAATTTCATCCAGTGTTGCAGCTTTGGCTGGACCCGATTCATGGATCTCAATAATTATTGCTAGTGTTATAGGATTATTCATTGTTTGGATTCATTCTTATCTTGGTAAATTATATCCTGATAAAACACTTATAGAGGTTATCCAGTTTGTACTGGGTAAATGGCTGGGCAGTTTTTTTTCTGTTAGCTTAATCTTAATATCCTTCATTACGGGTATCCAGGTTATATGGTATGTAGGGGATTTTTTTACAACAATGTTTATGACAGACGCGTCGAATTACTATATAAATTTATTATTTATAGTTGTAATAGCAATTGCACTGCTATATGGTTTGGAAGCAATGTTCAGGACAACTGAAATTGTCTTTTTGATAGGCTTCCCGCTTATGATAATATCTCTGATTATGCTTACACCTGAAATTAAATTAGATAACTTGCTGCCAATTATGGAAAAAGGGATAGGCCCTGCAATTAAAGGCGCAGTTCCAATTTTGAGCTTTGCTATCCTGCCGCTGATAGCATTAAATATGATTTTCCCTACTAATACAGGGAATTTGAAAAAAGCCAAAAAAGCGATGTTTAGTGGTTATTTTTTAGGGATTATCACATTTTCTTTTGCAATTATGTTTTGTATTCTGGTCTTAGGAAGTACTGTTACTGCAAATTTACGTTTCCCGCTATTCACGGTAACAAAGGAAATCAATATAGGTACTATATTTTCAAGAGTTGAAGCTTTGATTGTATTTGTCTGGATTAGTACAAATTTTATTTCTACATTTGGATTTTTATATGTAAGTGTTAAAGGACTTTCTCAATTATTAAAGCTTAAGGATTATAAAACATTGGTTCTGCCTCTTTGTTTAATTGCTGCTGTTTATTCTGGATTTATATATAAGAATGTTCCGTATGAAATCAAGTGGGATAGCTTGGTATGGACTCCTGTTTCGTTTACTTTCGGTCTTTTTGTACCTCTATTGCTGCTGGCTGTTTCATTTATAAGAAAAAAGTCTGGTAAACAGAAGCAAAAAGGTTGTAAAAGATAAACTCTAATGTACTTTGGATGAAGGAATATTGGAAGGATGAGTTTCCTTAAGTGAATAAAATTATAATATCAAACTATCAATTATTACTTTTAACATCAGCATTTGTCGCTGGTGCTTCACCATTTATAGTTCCAACCATGGTTGCATCTGTTGCAGGAAAAGATGCATGGCTTTCTGTAATTATTGCAGCTATAGTAGGATTGTTGGTTGTTTGGACAAATATTTATTTAGCACAATTGCATCCTGGAAAAACTTTTGTTGAGTTTACGCAACAAATACTTGGCAAATGGATTGGCGGCTTTGTATCTGTAATATTAATTATGATAGAACTTTTGGCAGGTACTGATGTTATATGGTATGTTGGTGATTTTTTTACAACAGTGTATATGCCCGGAATTTCAAGGTATTACATAAATATTTTATTTATAGTTGTTTTAGCGATTGCTCTTTTATATGGTCTGGAAGCTGTAGCAAGAGCCAGAGAGGTATTATTTGTTTTAATTTTTACACTTTTTATTCTTACTTTTTTATTGCTTACACCTGAGTTTAAAATTGATAATTTATTTCCGATTATGGAAAAAGGAGCAGTTCCTGTACTTGCGGGTATGTTTCCGCTGCTGAATAATGCTGTCTTCCCCATTATATGTTTTACTATGATTTTTACAGCAAATATTAAAGATATAAAGTCGGCAAAAAAATCAATATTCAAAGGCTATCTTTTGGGTATGTTTGAGTTGTTTACCGGTATGTTATTATGTGTACTAGTTTTAGGAGGTACTCTAGCCGGAGAAATGAGATATTCATCTTTCTCAATAACAAAGGAAATTGATGTTGGTGTAATATTTTCTCGTCTTGAAGCCTTAATAGTAATTGTCTGGCTGGTTATAAGTTTTTATGCTGCACTTATATATATTTATGCAGGTGTTCTAGGGCTTTCCCAGGTTTTAAAACTTAAAGATTATAAAAAAATCGTTATTCCGGTTTTATTAATTGTGGCCGTTTATTCAGGGATTGTGTATAAGGATGTTTCTTATCAACTCAACTGGGATAAAGTAGTAAGAACTCCTGCTGCTATTGTTTTCGGGTTTATTTTGCCTGTGATGCTACTGGTTGTTTCCTTAATAAGAAAAAAGTCTGCTAAGAAGAATAAATGATTTCCGTGACTATTCATTAATTCCTTCTCTGTAGGCTTTAAGCCTCTCCTGGAACTGGTGGGTTTTATGATATCCGCATGATTTGAATTCGTAGCACCAGCCTCTGTAAATGCAATCCGGAACACATACTTGATATAACTCAGGCTGTGATTCTTTAAATGATTCAAGAATTGCCTGCCAAGCTGCGCGTGTTTCTGGAGATGCCTGATTACAAAGTCTTTTTCTTGAAATATTGATTATTGCCTGGGAACTTGCAAGTATTTCATGCTCAACTTCATTCCCCTGAGGCAACTCGTCTCTTGAAACGCCTGTTCTATCTGTTCTCTGGCTGCGCACCCAATGCTCTATTCCGATTTTATGTCTTACTAAGTGGACAGATACCCATGATTTAAGTTCAAACCATTTACATCTTATTAAAAGCTGTCTTATCGGTGAATGCTCACAAAGTAGCATTCTTCTTTTCCACTGAGATGAAGGTTCCTTGGTACCGGCTTCCTTGTGAATTGTTGTATTCGCGCAGTCGGCAACCTCTCTCCATGTACCTTTTGTTCCAAGATATTCAGCTCTCATTTGTGGACCTCCATTATCTGTGTTCCCAGGTATGTTTAAAGTACATTTTATCTGATTAAATCACTGGATTTATATATTCCGTAAGATATAAAGCCTATACCAAGCAAAGCCAGGCCATACGCAATCAAATGAGAAATCTTTGTGGTAAGATTTGAAAGGTAAGCTTTTAAACCCTTTGCCACACAGAGGTTAATAGTAAATATGCATATAAACAATCCAAGCATAATTGAAATTGTAAATACCAGAAACGGCAATTTACCGGCATTTCTCCATATTGAGAAAACGGTGCTGCTCAAAGTAAGCCAGAAGAAATGCGTACCAAGGTTTGTGAAGTTAATAAGGAAACCTGTTAAAAATGGCCTTGTCATGAATTTTGCCATTTCTGCAGTTGTATCTTCCTCGCTTAATAAAGCCTTCCTGTGGGTCATGATTCCTTTGAAGCCTACAATAAATATTGCCAGTCCAGATAGAACCCATATGAATACTTCAACTTTTTTACTTATTTTTATAAAATCCAATATTCCGAAATTTATTAACGCCAGATCGAATGCATCGGTTATAAGTGTTCCTAAAGCAAGTGTTATACCCTGTTTAAAGCCTTTTATAATAGTCCATTTGACAGATTCAATTCCTGCCGGTCCCATAGGAAGTGCGATTAGAATGCCGGTTATTACACCAGTATATGCCGCATTCATAAGCAAAATTAAAGTTGTACTCACGAAAAATACTCCTGTCCAAATTTGAATATCATTTGTAATTATATTAACCCACTAATTATAAATCTATATTTAGTTATTTTTTATATTTAGACATAATTATAGCATAAATAACAGTAAGAGATAAAAATTACTTGCTATTTTCAAATGCAAGTTTGCATTTGTCTGCCCTATATTTTGTAATAATCATTTCTACAGCCTGGCTGTTCTTGGAGTACAAGACATTTTCAATCTTGATAAGAGGCTGTCCTATTTGAACCTGCAAATAATGAGAGTCGCGTGTTTCAGAATACACAACTTCAAGTGAACTCTTGGATTTTACAGGAATCAAAGGATATTTGCCTCTCATTATATCATAAGATGGCTTTTTTTCCTTAATGTCGTCTAAAATTTCCGGAAAAAGCCCGAGAGGTATATAAGATATATTAATTGCAATTATTTCATTGTTTTCTACTGTTGGAAATAAAACTTCAGCAAATTCTGAATCTGAAGTGTTCATTACATTAAATACTTCGCATAAGAAAGACTTTTGTGATGCCTTGACAACATTACATGCTATAACATTCTTATCTCCGGGAATCTGGCTGTCCAGAATGGAATCTGTAAAACCCGAGTAGTTTTTAATATTGATTCTTGACTTTGGCTTGGAAACAAAGGTCCCCTTCCCTTTTTCCTTATATAAATATCCGCTGTTTGTAAGCTCACTGATTGCCTGTCTGACTGTTGGACGGCTTATATCATAAAGTTCGCACAGTTCCTGTTCTGAAGGTATTTTGGAATTCTCAGGGTATTCACCGCTTTCAATCCCTTCTATTATCAGATTCTTTAATTGAGAATATAATGGAACGTTGCTGTACTTGTTAATCATAAGATGATCCCCCTGAGTTATATGAATAAAAATATCTAAAATAGTAAACATAACCTAACATACTTACATCTTTACAAAAATCCAATAACATTATATAACAATATTTTTAAATAGCATATACTTTTACAACAAAAAAATTAACTTCTTAGCAAATAAAAAGACAGGATGACGTAATTACATCCTGTCGACTATTGTTTATACTTAAACTTTAAGTTCTACTTTAACATCTTCCGTTTCATTGGTGTCCAATACAGGTTTAATATATTCATTTACGAATTCCTCAACCTGCTGAGGTGCCCGGCCTATATAATTCTCAGGCTTGAGTACCGCCTTCAGCTCTGAAAAGTCGAGTTTGAATGCAGGATCGGCAGCTATTCTTTCTATAAGGTCATTGCTCTTACCTTCAAGCTTAACCATTTTTGCTGCTTCCATTGAATGAGTTCTGATTCTCTCGTGTATTTCCTGCCTGTCCCCTCCTCTTTTTACAGCTTCCATCATGATGTTTTCTGTAGCCATAAAAGGAAGTTCATCAAGGATATGCTTCATTATTACCTTTGGATATACAACAAGTCCTTCGCTTATGTTTATAAAAATGTTGAGTATTGCATCAACAGCAAGGAATGCCTCTGGTACACTGATACGTTTATTTGCAGAATCATCCAGCGTTCTTTCAAACCACTGAGTTGATGCTGTAATTGCCGGATTAAGAGCATCTACGATTACATAGCGTGCAAGGGAAGAAATTCTTTCACTCCTCATAGGATTTCTCTTGTAAGCCATCGCTGACGAGCCTATCTGATGTTTCTCGAATGGCTCTTCGATTTCTTTCATGCTTTGGAGAAGTCTTATATCATTACTGAATTTATAAGCACTCTGTGCTATTCCGCTCAGTACATTCAATACACGGCTGTCAAGCTTACGTGTGTATGTCTGTCCTGATACAGGGAAAGTTGATTTGTAGCCCATTTTTTCAGCTATAAGCTTATCAAGCTTCTTTATCTTTTCATGATCACCTTCAAAAAGGCTTAAAAAGCTTGCCTGTGTACCAGTTGTACCCTTTTGGCCAAGAAGCCTCATATTTGAAAGTACAAATTCCAAATCTTCGAAATCAATTAGCAAATCCTGAAGCCAGAGACAAGCACGTTTACCAACAGTTACAAGCTGTGCAGGCTGATAATGGGTAAAGCCCAATGTAGGCTGATCCTTATATTTCATTGCAAATTCAGAAAGCCTTTTAATAACTATAAGAAGCTTCTTTCTCACAAGCTTGAGAGCTTCAGTCATTACTATAATATCAGTATTATCACCTACATAGCAGGAAGTTGCTCCAAGGTGTATTATTCCTCTTGCATTCGGGCACTGTTCGCCATATGCATGTATGTGAGCCATTACATCATGTCTGAACTCTTTTTCCTTAGCTTCGGCTATATCGTAGTTGATATCGTCCTTAAACTTTTTAAGCTCTTCTATTTGTTCATCTGTTATATTAAGGCCAAGTTCCTTTTCAGCTTCAGCGAGTGCTATCCAAAGCCTTCTCCAGGTTTTGAATTTCATATCGGGAGAAAACAGTTCCTGCATTTCAGGACTTGCATATCTTGCATTAAATGGACTGTCATAAGTATTTTTCAATTTGTTTTACCTCCGTTACCTTAAATATCCCTTGATATTATACATATAATTTATAAAAAAAACCATCAATTTATAAAAAAATGTACTTAATAGAATGTGCCAGTTTGATTTCATTTCAAGAACAGCCGTGCTCCAGACTCTAGACCCTGTAAATTCAGCGTGGGCAAATTCAAACTCGAAAATGACATTAATAATATTTAAGGTATCATTTTCTCAAACAGTGAATTTGCTTTCCCCGCTCTGATTAACAGGCTCTACAAGCTTACGCACAAAGTTCTTGCTATAAAATCAAACTGGCACTAATAGTTTTTAGTAATTTTTATTATTTTGCTTCCAGCTTCTCGATACTTGCAAGCTGAACACATATGCAAAAGACTTCAATTGCCTTTTTCAACTCTTCAAGTGATGGGAAAGTAGGTGCAATCCTTATGTTTCTGTCGTTAGGGTCTTTACCGTAAGGGTATGTTGCACCTGCATTAGTCATTACAACTCCTGCTTCACGTGCCATTGCAACAACCTTTTTTGCACAGCCGTCAAGAGTGTTAAGGCTAATGAAATAACCGCCGTTTGGCTTGTTCCACCATGCAATGTTCTTGCCGCCTAGCTCCTTATCAAGTATGTCAAGCACAGCATCAAACTTTGGCTTTATAATTGCAGCATGCTTTTTCATGTGCAGTTTCATATTATCGAGTGTTTTAAAATACTTAACATGACGGAGCTGATTTATTTTATCCGGACCTATTGTCTGGAAGAACATCTGCTTCTTTATGAAATTAATATTTTCTTCAGATGCTGCCATAACAGCTACACCTGAGCCTGGGAAGCTTACTTTTGAAGTAGATGCAAACATGTAAACCATATTTGGATTACCCTGCTTTTTACACTCTTCAAAAAGGTTCTTGAGTTTATCAGATTTGTCAGTCAAATCATGAATGATGTATGCGTTATCCCAGAATATTCTGAAATCCTTAGCCTTAGGCTTAAGTCTTGCAAAACGATCTACAACCTCATCAGAATAAGTTATTCCATCAGGATTGCTGTATTTTGGAACGCACCATATACCTTTTATAGTTTCATCGCTTGAAACAAGCTCCTCTACCCTGTCCATATCAGGACCGTCATTCTTCATATCTATTGAAATCAGTTCAAAACCGAAAAACTCAGTTATCGCAAAATGTCTGTCATAGCCAGGGCTTGGGCAAAGGAATTTAACCTTGGGAAGCTGTCCCCATGGCTTTTCACTTCCTACAATACCATGAGTAACGGCACGTGAAACTGTACCATACATTAATTCTAAACTGGAATTGCCGCCAATAATTACTTCTTTTGGGTCAACCTCCAGCAAGTCTGCAAACAGCTGCTTTGCTTCAGGAATACCATCAAGAAGTCCGTAATTGCGGCAATCGGTACCGTCAGAAGCTTTCATGCTGTCTTTGGCAGTAAGTGCATCCATCATATCTAGAGAAACATCAAGCTGCTCTTTGCACGGCTTACCACGTGACATATCATATTTTAGATTTTGAGATTTAAAATCATTATATCTTTTTAATAGATTTTCTTTATTGTTTAAAAGCTCTTTTGCGTTAATGGAATTAATATCATTCATTTTTATATACCCCCGGTTCGGCAGATAAACTGTAAATTTTTCTTAAAATGCCCATAAATAAAGGATTCATTCTATAAGACATTAATATAATTGTATTATAGATGAACCAAAAATGCAAGTTGAATATATAGATAAATTCAAAAATGAGGGAAAGTAATAAGAGGCTATTAAAGCTGATTCATAATTTCGGTAATTATTATCCTCATAAAATGAATTAGAACGATGGAGGTTGGTGCAAAAATATCTTCTTATCTATATTTATAAAAGTAAAAATAATAGTCCCTGTAAGGGACTTGGTTCTGATAGCCGTGGGTTTAGGTATAATTATCAATTGCTAAAATATCTATAGTTATTCTTCGAAGTGTCAATGCTGGACTTTGCCGCTTTTGAACTGCCCAAAATCGGCGGAAAAGGCACCGCTCGCCGCGGAGGCCAGCCCTGTGAAAGCCTACTGCGGCATCTGTAAGCTGCTCAATCGCTCTCAAGCCGGGACGATGCTACTTCGCTATCCTGCTCAGACGCTACTTGAATGGCCATCCGGGCCATTCACCGGCATTCGACCTTCGTTCGCAGCAACACCTGCCAGCTCGGCTTTCAATGGGCAGAGATGCGGGTAAACTCTTCGAAGCAGCCACGTTAGAACTTTGTTTACAAAGTTCGGTATAGCCACCCATGACCCTAGCCCTGAAGGAGCTTGGTGGAGTGACATAGAAATTCCTGCATGCATGTATCAAGTCCGGCGAATTCGTCATGGAAGACGGATTCAGGTGGGTATGTCATGGATGACATTGGAACCGGCCGGACAAAAGCAAGTATGCAGGCTTGGAAGTTCTGTCACGGAATCCGTTGCGCCCGGCTTTTGAAGCCATCACGGCGCTTGAGTGAAGAGTTTTCCTCCGATTTTGCTCTCTCAAAAGCGGAAAAGGAATATTAAAATTTAAGGTGTTTAGTTAATTGACTTATTCAGTTATTCATACCCTTTCTCCTCTTTCCAGCCACCAATTAGATCTACCCACAAATATGCAGACACTTTTCCATCCTGTGGCTTGGTTACAGCAATATACATATCCCTCTGAGTATGTGTCCCCGCCTTTATTACGCTTGTAAGATCCATTATTGTGTAGTCATAATTTGTTTTTGTAAGACCCCAATCTGAAAAAGTTGGCGTGTCGTAATCATTATAATTTAGTCTTTCAAATTTTTTATAATAACCAAGTACTTTATCTACCTCATCTGCCCGCATGTTCAACTTAACATTTATTACATAGGAAGTTCCATACCCTGATTCCACCATATATTTTTCTATATACGAATCATTCGGTATGTTTGTATTGAAATATTTATTTACTTTTTCAGCACTGGGATTTTTAATACTTAGATAAAAAAATACATTAGTTATAAGTAAGCAAATAAAAACAATAACTAGAATTGATCCAATAATAATAGCCCATTTAACACTTTTCTTCACCTTTATACCCCCCAAAAAAAGTACAGAACAGACTCAACTACTTCTTACCGTTTGTTATAGGAACATCCTAATTGTTATATATAGTATACGATTTAGAAGAATAATTTTCCAGGGATATTATCATTATTGTGCAGCAACGAAAAAAGTAGAATGAAATAAAAAAGCACGAACCGGTAAAAACCCCAATGCGTACGTATTAACACATCTTACATTATATTTTAAGTCTTGGATTTAATCTGCAGTTAAAATTCACAGGTTGGAAACTTCGACATCTTCCTGCCATGCCTTTGAAACCTTTTTGAGTTTGCCTTCTATTTTAGAAACCCTAAGATTATGACTGTCAAGCTCAGCTTTGCCTGCATTATTGGAATGCTCTATGGACCTTAACACTTGATACATTTCATCTTGTCTTATACTAAGTGCTTTATACATTATATCTTGTTTAGTGCTAAGATCCTGATACATTTCATCCTGTCTCATACCAAGCTGCCTTTGGCCGATTTTCAATTCATCTAACTGTTCTATAACATTTTTCAATTCATTAAGAATTGTTTTTTGAAAGTCTTCGTTTTTCATTTTTTTGTTCTCCTTTAATATAAGAACTTATTAAAGTAATCTAATTTTATAGCTATATAATTAAAAATGCAATAAAATTAATAAATACGCCAATGTCATTATTATACATATTTGTAATCATTATGTCAAATTATGGCACGAATTATTTATTCTTTATTAACTCCCTATACGAAGAAAACTTTTTTAAAGCAGGAGTGCTCCCCTGTTTCTACCCTATTACTTGCTTTATAACCCTCATGAAATTCTCTCCTGAAAAACCCTTTACAAAAGCCTCCGAATAATTCAGCTTAAGCAATTCATTAATAAGTGCATTAATATCCTGTACGCCCTGTATATCAACCGGTGTAACCTCTATCCCATCAAAATCGGCCCCAATTCCAAGTATTCCGTCTCCTCCGATTGAAGAGATATGTTCTATATGCTTTATAACATCTTTTATAGAAGCCTTATCCGAATTATTCAGAAAATCAGGATACAGATTAATCCCTATAACGCCTCCATTGCCTTTTATTGCAGATACTTGCTCATCTGTGAGATTGCGTCTGTGGTTGCAGATAGCTTTAGAATTGGAATGGGATGCAATTATAGGCTGTTTTGATGTTTCGATTACATCCCAGAAGCCTTTTTCTGATAAGTGTGAAACATCAACCAGCATTCCAAGCCTGTTCATTTCTGAAACAACTGCTTTTCCGAAAGGTGTCAGTCCTCCACCGGATGATGCATCAGCTACTCCATCTGCAATTTCATTTCTGTGGTTCCATGTAAGGCAAATACTTCTGACACCAAGCTTATAAAAGGCTCTTAAAACCCCAAGGTCGCCCTGAAGAGCTTCCCCGCCTTCGATACTCTTTATTCCTGCTACCTTGTCCTGGCTGAATGCTTTCTCAATATCAGCAAAACTATTGCATAACATAAGACTGTCACTGTATTCTTCCGCTTGCTGCTCAAGCTTGTCGATTATCTGTATTGCTCTTCTGAGTGCATAGGCCTGTGAATGTATGGGGTCAATAAAAGCAGCAAAAAATTGTACAAAGCTGCCTAGTGTTTTTGCCCTTGTAAGGTCAAAGTGACATGTATTCTTAAAAAGGTTCTCACCCTTTTTTTCTTCCATTATTTTAGTGACGGTATCGCAGTGAGCGTCTACAATTATCATAATTCCTCCTAAAAATACTTAATAAAAAGCGTTCTTAATAATATTTGATTCCAATACAAGAAAGTTTCCATTTGACTTTTTATAGATGATTTCAATTATATCAAACCGTACATTGGAATTTTCGAGATGATGTTTCTTTAAATAAATCTGTGAAAGGCGGATAATATTATCCATCTTTTTTCTGGTAACTGCTTCAGAAGGCTGGCCGAAAATAAGACTGCTACGTGATTTTACCTCTATAAAACAAATATATTCTCCTTCTTTTGCGATTATATCAATTTCACCAAGTCTGCTGAAGCGAAAATTTCTTTCCATTATAATATAACCGTTCTTCTCAAGAAGGCTGACAGCGGCATTTTCACCTTCACTGCCTGTAGTACGCTTATTTTCAGTGTTAATAACCGTTTCCTCCGTATTTATTATCTACATCGCCTATAAATATAAGTATTTTGGCCACGATATCATAAAGCTCTTCAGGTATTTCATCCCCAAGCTTAAAGCTGTTCAGGGTATGGGCAAGGCTTGCATCCTCATATATAGGCACATCGTTTTCTTTTGCCTTTTCAATTATTTTTTCAGCAATTTCTCCTTTGCCGACAGCAACTATTTTTGGAGCTGCATCAGAATCAGGAGAATATTTAAGCGCTGCGACCTCTTTGACTTTTTTCTCAGGCTTTTTGTCCATTTATTAACACTCCGATGAGTACTAAATTTTATAATCAATTGAAATTCTGTTTGAACCTATTTCCTTCCTTATAACCTTTTCGGCATTAACAAGATTAATTTTATCTTTAATAAGGCCGAAATTCATGCCTACCAGCTTAAAGCCGATTTCCTCCAGCGAGTTAAACAGCTCATTATATTCAGAAGAAAAGGCTTCAGAGAGCTTTTTGTCTTCAAGCTTGAAGTTTATCATAACACTCTTGCGACTTACAGATATAAGCGAGTCTACCCGTCCAAGATTCTGAGTATCCAACGATAGGAATACAGTCATGTTTTCGGGATCAAGCTTCTTTTTTGTCCCTTCCCTCTTGAGTATATATAACTCAGCTGTTTTATCGCTTCCTTTAAGGCTTACCGGTATCTGAAGATATGCAGCGTAATTGCTTGCTTCATTCATGAACCTAAGATTATTTTGTATATTGTCAAGCTTGTCTGTAAGCTGGTCTTTTAAAGGGTATGCAGAGGCAACAATTTCCTGCTTTATTACATCCAGCTTTTCGTAAAGCTCTTTATAGGCATTTTTAACAGCTCCCTGTGTCAGGTCTCCGGCCTCGACATCCAGTAAAGCTTTAGAGAATAGCTTGTTTATATGCTTTTTAGTATCCTCTATAGAATTGTTATTTGCATTTAAAAGTTCATTCTTATTAAGCTTATCAAGCTCTTTGAACAAGGATTGCATGAATTGAGTTTTTCCAGGTTGTTCAGGAATATCTTTTAACTGGTTTTTTATAAAATCAATTACCTTTTCAGCGTCCATCTTATTGGCAGGCTGTGATGTAATAAAGTTATCAAGCTTTTGAGCAAAGCTGCTGTTATTGAATATTTGCTTTATTGCTTCAGCATTATTGGACATAGTTTTATCAGAAAGCTGTGAAATAATATTTGTAAGTAATTCTTTTGCATTAATTTTTACAGGAGCATCGGTAGAAGTTGCGTTTTGCGTTATTGAAGCCTGTTCATCAGCAACAGTAGTCGCTGATGGTGAGTATTTGGCGTCGACACGTTCAAGACCTTTTGAAATAGCTTGAAGAAGGTTTGAGTCTTTAATTTCCGGCAGCTTATCTATTATATCCCTGATGGACGAAGTAACTTTGAATTTTTCATCGGTAAGCTGCTGAAGTGAATTTAAATTATTCTCTATAGTCGGAATATTGTTTTTTAAGATAAACACAGCCTTTTCAGGAGTTATTCCTGTTGCTTTGAAGTTTGACATTAGCTGTGACGCCTTATCTACGTTTTCCTTTGAGATAGGCAGACCCGTAGCACCAAGCTCCTTTGCGATATCAATGGAGTTATTATCAGGTGAAATACCTAAAGACATAAGTGTTTTGGAAATTGCATCATTTTCATTTAATACAGGCACTGGCTGCTTAAGGGTTTGAAGAAGCAGCTTGCCGTCCTGAAAACCTTTTACGGTAAAATCAACAAAGTCCCCCTGCTTTGCATCAATTGAACCGAGGGTTTTTGCAGTTACAGAAGTACCGTCAAATAGCTTTAAAATAGCTTCATCAGTCGCAATTTCAAGTATTTGCGCTCTAAGCACATCTCCGATGTTAAGTTTGCTTAATATATCGGAAATGTTTACTGTCGTACCTGCCTGTACCAAATTAAACCCGTCAATTCGCATAATCAAAACCTCACATTAAATTATGGAGATTTGCTCAAAATCAGTTTCCTCGGTGATTTTTCTTGTAAAACTCAGTCTATGTATTGGGCAAAGTCCATGTTTTTTTATTGCTTCAATATGTTCTTTAGTAGCATATCCCTTGTGTTTGGCGAAGCCATATTGAGGATATACACTATCAAGCTCCTCAATAAGCCTGTCCCTCGTTACCTTGGCAATAACCGAGGCGGCTGCTATTGAAATACTGAGAGCATCACCTTTAATAATAGGTATCTGTTCTATATTTATATCGGAAAGTTTTACCGCATCAATCAGAAGAATTTCAGGAGTTTGTGCAAGACCGTCTACCGCCGTAATCATTGCCTTCTTTGTTGCATTAAGTATGTTAATCTCGTCAATGCATTTTTCATCAATAATTCCGACACCGTATGTAACAGCTTTTTCAATTATTTGATCGTAAATAACGTCACGCTGCTTTGCAGTAAGCTTTTTAGAGTCATTCAGGTTGGGTATGAACACATCCTTGGGAAGAATTACCGCAGCTGCAACAACCGGTCCTGCTAAAGGCCCCCTGCCCGCCTCGTCTATGCCGGCAATTCTCAGCAAGCCCCGTTCATAGCACTGATGTTCATATTTACACATTTCGTTAAAGCGTTTAACCTCATCTTCATATGAAAGTTCCTTCATTTTTGACCTCCAAATACATTACTGACCCTCTTCTACAGGTCTTTCCAGAGTAATTCTTCCTATTTTCCCGCCTCTGAATTCATCCAGAACAATGGCAGAAATCCTGTAATAATCTATTTCTCCGCCAGAGATAATACAGCCTCTTTTTTTACCTGCAGCTTCAAGCAGTTCCAATCCAGTCATGTCTGTAACCTTATCAAGCTTGTATCTTTGTGCCAGCTGATCAGGGTAAATTTCAGAAAGTCTTTTCATAAGATGCATTGCAATCTCCGCTATATCAAGAATATCATCTTTGATTGCTCCTGTAAAAGCCAGATTAAGGCCCACCTTTTCATCCTCAAATTTCGGCCATAGTATTCCGGGTGTGTCAAGCAGCTCGATTTCTTCATTGATCCTTATCCACTGCTTGTTTCTTGTGACTCCTGGTTTATCGCCTGTATTTGCTGTTGCCTTTCCAGCTATTTTATTTATAAATGAAGATTTGCCTACGTTAGGTATCCCAACCACCATTGTCTTGATTGGACGTAAAAGCCTTCCTTTCTGCTTTTCACGCTCTATCTTGTCAGCCATTATTTCTCTTAGCCTGGCTTTGACATTATTAAGGCCTTCACCTTTTTTTGACTCTGCTGTTAAGCAAATAATCCCTTTGTCACGATAATATTTTATCCATTCGTTAGTAACCGCTGGATCTGCAAGGTCTGCCTTGTTCAAAAGCACAACCCTTGGCTTGGTTCCAAGAAGAGTATCTATTTCAGGGTTTCTGCTGCTTAAGGGAATTCTTGCATCTAGCAGCTCTATTACAACATCAATCATTTTAATATTTTCCGAAAGCATTCGCCTTGTTTTAGCCATATGTCCCGGAAACCATTGTATGTTCATATATTCCTCCGTAGTTTCAATTAAAAAGAAATTTATAAATAATATAGGTATAGTATACCATTATTTTCATTAATTAATGAAAAAAGGGACCATAAGGTCCCTTTGGTTTCATAAGTATTAATCTTTAGATTCAAGTCTTTCCTTAACCTTTGCTGCCTTACCAACTCTATCACGGAGATAGTAAAGTTTAGCTCTCCTAACCTGACCTTTTCTTACAACTTCTATATGGTCGATTTTTGGTGAGTTAACAGGTAATATTCTCTCAACACCTACACCGTAGGAAATTCTTCTTACAGTGAAGTTTTCCTTAAGACCATGTCCTTTAAGAGCTATTACAGTTCCTTCAAATATCTGAAGTCTTTCTCTGTTTCCTTCCTTAACCTTTAAGTGAACCTTTACATAGTCGCCGATTTCAAGCTTTGGAAGATCACTTCTCTGTTGTTCCTGCTCTAATGCTTTAATAATTGGATCCATTTTTTTATCCTCCTTCCCACCTAGGCGTTCTTAAACAGATATATAATATTTATATAATCTTTAATGCCAGCGGAACGTCCGTAATACACACGCAAAAAATTATAGCATATGATTTCTGTATTGTAAATATGTTTTATCAAGGTTTGTACACAATTTGACAAAGCGAAAACCATTGTTATATACTTAATAAGTGCAGGAATACCTTGCAATGCTATATTATAACATATTTTTAGATGTTTACTCAAAAAGTTTTTAATGGAGAAATAATTATGAATTCTAGAAAATTTTATTTAATAATCAGTATATTGCTTTCAGTTTTCCTTTTTGCAGGTGGTACTTTTGCTCTCGCTTACATAAGCCAGGAAGATTCTCAGGAAGGTTTTATAGGCGATGTTCTTGATTCATTCCGCGCAGATAAAGACCCTATGAATATTCTTCTGTTGGGTGGAGACTATGTAAATGGCAATACAGATACTATAATGCTTATCAATTTAAACCCTTCAACAGGAAAAATTAATTTGCTTTCAATACCAAGGGACTCAAAAGTAAGCGTTAAAGGTTCAAGCCTCCCGAAAATAAATTCTGCCTACCCTATTGGCGGTCCTGATTTAGCTATAAAAACAATAAGCAATTTTCTTGGTGTAAACATAAAGCATTATGTTTATATTGATACATCAGCTTTCAGGCTTATTATCGATAAGCTTGGAGGGGTTGATTACTATGTTCCTGTTGATATGAAACGTGATGACCCTGTTCAGAACCTTCATATTAATCTTAAAAAAGGCCAGCAGCATCTTAACGGTGCAAAAGCCGAACAATTTATGAGGTTCCGTGAATATAACGACGGAACAGTTAACAAATTTTATGACGGAAGCGATATAAAACGAATTGAAGCGCAACAGGGTTTTATAAAGGCGTTAATCGATCAGAAGGTTACAATTTCGAACCTTCCAAAACTTAAGGGTGTCCTCAATATTGTTTTCAATAAAATCAAGACGGATATGGATTTAGATGAAGTAATGAAGCTGGCACAATGCCTTGGAAATGTAAGTACAAGCAACATGTCTACTTTTACACTCCCCGGCCGTGATTCTAATGAACCAAACGGATGGTTTTACGTAATAGATATGAATAAGGCTTCAGCTATAATAAAGAATAACTTTGCAGGTACCGGAAACTATGTTGATTCAGGAAATAATGAAAAAGATACATCCAATACCAACAAGACAGGTACCAAAAAGTCCAATTCAAATCAAAGTACACCGTCTAAAACAACTAAGCCGCCTGCTACCGATACTACTAAGGATACAACGACTAAAGACGTTACAACTGTTCCGGAGACTACCAAGCCGCCTACAACAAACGAAACAGACAATATACCTTCAGGCAACGATACAAATGTGAGTGATACAACAAAGCCCCCTGCGACAGATAATACAGATAATACACAAACTACAAATACTCAGACAACCGATCAAACACCTCAATAATAGATAAAAAAAGAAACAGCTGCTTTTATGGCAGCTGTTTTAAATTATAAATCTTTCATCTAGTTGTGCATATTTGAGTATAGTCAGTTTAATTGATTCAAGTAGATATTTGTATTGAGATAAGTATACCGAGCAATCCCTTAAGAAGATGATTTTGGGCATTGCAATATTGTGTAATTCCTCAATGCTGTAATCACCATGTTCGTATTTTTCCAGCATCAGGTCCAAAAACAATATTGTTACCAAAGCAATTCTTTTTATCAAAGTGAACCCCACCGTTAATAAAATTTAAGCCGTAGTTTCAGTTTAAACCACGGCTCTAAACAACTAAATTATAGAACATTTCAAAAATATTGTCAATAAAAACCAACGTAAAATTTTACATTTATGTATTATCTTGAATCCAATTGACAAATTCTGATGGTGTTTCAAAGGCTGCATCGGGATTAAGTTTTAACAGTTCCCTATTCGCAGTTGCTGACCAAAGTGCCACAATTGCCCTGGTAGCTGCATTTCTACTTGCTTGTATGTCTACATCAAAATCCCCTACATAAGCACTGTTTTCAGGTTTAACACCAAGGACCGCAAGAGATTTAATAATTCCTTCGGGGTCAGGTTTAAATTTTGAGGTATCATCACCTGCAATTATATTGTCAAAATATTGTTTGATTTGAAGCTTTTCAAGCACCAATTCCGCTGTAATTCTGCTTCTGCCTGTAAACAAGGCTATTTTAATTCCTCTTCGTTTGATAAAGGAAAGCATCTCGCTGATTCCTTCAATTGGTTTGACCATTGCGTCAAAACACTCCGATACAAACTTTACATAGTCGTCAATGAAGTTCTCGTCTGTATTATTGGGAATAAGCTTTCTTATAATATAAGTGTCTATCGGACCGAATTCAGCTAAAATATCTTCATCTCTGTACTGTTTTCCTGTTTTAATCCTCACATACTCCTTGATAGAATATATTGTTAGCTTTATAGTATCTGCAATAGTTCCGTCAAGATCAAATATAACTGCATCAAGCTGCATCATTTTCCCCCAGTAAAAAATTAAATTGCAAAAGCCTTATATGCCTTATACATCTCGTAAATATCTATTTTGCTTGTTATCTCATAAGGTGAATGCATTGACAGGACTGCTACTCCACAATCCAGTACATCAACTCCAAGGTTGGCAACATACTGCGCAATTGTTCCTCCACCGCCAAGGTCAACCTTTCCAAGCTCTGCAACCTGCCAGATTATATTGTTTTTATTGAATATGCTTCTTACTTCTGCAATAAATTCAGGATTGGCATCGCTTCCCCCAGACTTTCCCCTGACCCCGGTGTACTTTTGAAGAACTATACCGTTTCCAAGATAGGATGCGTTCCTTTTATCCTGCACTCCTTCGTAATTGGGATCAACACCTGCATTTACATCAGCTGAAAGCATTTTGGAGTTTTCAAGGCATTTTCTGAATATAAGGTCGTTGTAATTATCGGCTGTATAGGCACAAAGTGTTGCAATAAAATTCTCAAGTGCTCTTGATTGAGCGCCTGTATTGCCTACACTTCCTATTTCCTCTTTATCTGTAAGGACACACATGTATGTATGTTCAACTTTACCAACATCAAGAATAGCCTTTAAACCTCCATATGCACATACTCTGTCGTCCTGCCCATAAGCGCCTACCATTCCCCTGTCCATACCTACATCCTTTGCTTTAAAAGCAGGAACAATTTCAAGTTCTGCAGTTGTAAAGTCCTCTTCGCTGATTCCGTATTTATCATTAAGAAGCTTTAAAATATTGAGTTTTACCTTGTTTTTTACCTTTTCGTCTTTATAAGGGATAGATCCGAATAAAAGGTTTAAGGCTTCTCCTTGAATACCTTCATGCATCTTCTTCTGCATTTGTTCAGTTGCAAGGTGTGGAAGCAGGTCTGTTATTGTAAACACCGGATCATCTTCGTCTTCCCCTATATTTATCTCAATTTTTGTTCCATCATCTTTTATAACAACACCGTGCAATGCAAGTGGTATGGTAACCCACTGATATTTCTTTATTCCACCGTAATAATGGGTTTTAAGAAGTACCATTCCAGTGTCTTCGTAAACTGGTTTTTGCTTAAGATCAATTCTTGGCGAGTCAACATGAGCACCTGTCATCCTGACGCCTTCAACCAAAGGTTTTGAACCAATTATCGCCATTATAAGTGCCTTGCCCTTATCAACCTGATAGACCTTCATTCCTGGGACCAGCTTTTTACTGGCTTTTAACGCTTCGTTTATATCAATAAAACCTTTTTGTTTTATAAGTTTTAAAGCTTCATTGATGAATTCACGTTCTGTTTTTGCCTTGTCAAGGAACCTTTTATAGCCTTCACAAAAATCGAAAGCCTGCTCAATGCTTTCTTCACTTGATTTTTCCCAAGCATCTTTGTTTTTGTAATTGAGCTTTTCAAACAAAAGCTGTCCCTGAGTCTTATTCTCTTCCATTAAATTGCCTCCTTTATTTCTCTATTAATATTATATACCAAATTTCCTCAAGAGGAATATATTATCTGGCATAAGCAATCAATACATATAGTATTTTAATTAATATTGTCTTTTTAATACTCAAATGCTAGAATAAAGCCAAAGTTTGTTTTAGGAGGTATCCCCACCATGTACGACTGCCACATACACAGCAATTTCTCCCTGGATAGTGAACTGCCTGCCGAAATAGCCTGTGAGAAAGCATTAGAGCTAAAGCTTGACGGTATTGCCTTTACGGACCATTACGATTATGATTATCCTGACTTTGATAATGATTTCAATATAGATTTTGAAAATTACTTTAAACTTATGAAAGAGCTTCAGAAAAAGTATAAAAACCGGCTTAAAATACTGAATGGTCTTGAACTTGGTATCCAGCCGCATGTTATAGAACAGTCCAGAAATATAGTTGAAACCTATGACTTTGATTTTGTAATCATGTCGGTACATGTGATTGACAAGCTGGATCCATATACACAAAAATACTTTGAAGGTAAAACCAAATATCAGGCCGATATGAGGTATCTGGAAGAAATCCGTGACACAATGAGGCTGTTTGATAATTTTGATGTTTTGGGACATATCGGCTATATAAGGAGATACAGCTGTTTTGAGGATAAGTCTTTAAGCTGCACAGATTATGGAGATATTATTGATGAAATATTAAATGAAGTGATTAAAAACGGTAAAGGAATAGAAATAAATACGTCAGGCTACCGGAGCCTGGGGACTCCGATACCTGACTTTGATATTGTACAAAGATACTATGAATTGGGCGGTGAAATTATTACGCTTGGTTCTGATTCACATAACGCAGAGCATGTAGGCTGGGGCTTTGCTGAAACCCTCGACAGGATTAAAGCCATAGGATTTAACTATGTTGCCCATTTTGAAGACCGTAAGCCTGTATTTGAAAAAATTTAAGGCTTTACAGCATCAATTGTGCCACCACCAACAACTACGTCACCATCATAAAATACTACTGATTGTCCAGGTGTTATAGCTCTTTGAGGAGTTTCAAACCTTACGCTTACACTGTCATTTCCTAAAGGAGTTATAACTGCCGTTGCTGGTTTGGCAGAATATCTGATTTTTGCAGTAACCTTCATTTCACCATCAAGCTTGTTTATTGAAATAAAATTAAGGTCAGAAGCAGTCAATCCGCCTGAAAAAACCTCATTTTCATTTCCAAGAACAACCTCATTTTTAGCAACATTTATGTCAACAACATACTTTGGTCTTCCGAATGCTATTCCAAGGCCTTTCCTCTGCCCTATTGTATAATGGATTATACCTTTATGCTTTCCAAGTACATTACCGTCAGGGTCTACAAAGTTTCCGGGCCTTATGTCAGCATCGGTATTTCTCTCAATATATCCGCCATAATCATTATCATCAACAAAACAAATTTCCTGGCTGTCAGGCTTTGATGCAACTGAAAGCCCTATTTCTCTTGCGATTTCCCTTACTCTGTCCTTTGTATAATCCCCTATTGGCATAAGTGTTCTGGAAAGCTGGTACTGGCTCAGATTATAAAGGGCATAAGTCTGGTCCTTTGCATCTGTTACCGATTTTTTCAATAAATACCTGTCAAGCTTTTCATCATGCTCAATCTTTGCATAATGACCTGTAGCAACTCTGTCAATACCCATTGAAACAGCCTTGTCAAGCATTGCTTCAAACTTGACATACCGGTTGCAGGCTACGCAAGGATTAGGGGTTCTCCCCTTAAGGTATTCCGCCTTAAAGTAATTGATTACCTTGTCCTCGAAAATATCCTTGAAATTCAATACGTAATAAGGTATGCCAAGCTTATTGGCAACTCTTCTGGCATCATCCACCGCTGAAAGTGAACAGCAGCCGCCTTCTGTTTTTTTGTGTTCTTCCTCCATGTCGGGCCATATCTGCATTGTAACGCCAATAACTTCATAGCCCTTTTCCAACAAGACAGCGGCGGCTACTGAACTATCAACGCCGCCGCTCATTCCAAGCATTACTTTCTTATTCATATATTTTCTCCGGAATATTAATCTTCTTCATTCAAACGATGAATATCATCGCAGCGTCTGCCGCAGCTATTACAGTTTTCTTCAGTCCAAAGACCATTCTTTTTCATGTAATCCTCTATGGCTGCTTTAATTGCTTCCTCTGCAAGATTTGAACAGTGCATTTTGACTGGCGGCAATCCATCAAGAGCTTCAGCAACTGCAGCATTTGTAATCTTCAAGGCTTCGTCCAAGGATTTTCCAATTACCATTTCAGTTGCCATACTGCTTGTAGCTACAGCAGCTCCACAACCGAAGGTTTTGAATTTTGCATCCTTTATTATGCCGTCTTCTATCTGAAGATACATTTTCATTATATCTCCGCATTTAGCATTGCCAACCTGGCCTACACCGCTTGCATTCTCTATTTCACCAACATTTCTCGGATTTGCGAAATGATCCATTACCTTTTCACTATACATAAATGTTCCCTCTTTCTATAATATTTTCTTAATTGTTTGCGTTCTTTACAGCTTCATACAGTGGAGACATTTCCCTGAGCCTTTCAACTATTGGAGGGATTGTTTCCAGTATATAGTCCACGTCCTGGTCTGTATTATCTTCTCCGTATGAAATTCTCAGTGAACCGTGAGCTATTTCATGCGGGAGTCCTATTGCAAGGAGTACATGTGAAGGATCAAGCGAACCTGATGTGCATGCTGAGCCGCTGGAAGCAGCTATTCCTTTCATATCGAGCATCAGGAGTAGTGATTCTCCTTCGATGAAGTTGAAGGAGACATTTACATTTCCAGGAAGCCTCTTGTATCTGTCACCGTTTAATTTTACAAATGGAACACGTTTCATAATCTCATCAATTGTCTTGTCACGAAGAGCAATAAGCTTTTCATTGTATTCGTCTATTCTGCTTGTTGCAAGCTCAACTGCCTTGCCAAGACCTACGATTGCCGCAACGTTTTCAGTGCTTGCACGTCTGCCTCTTTCCTGTGCTCCGCCGTGCATAAAGGAAACTATTTTGGTGCCTTTTCGAATATATAAAGCTCCTATACCCTTTGGTCCATAGAATTTATGTGATGACATGGATAAAAGGTCTATATTCATCTCCTCAACGTTTATATGAACGTTACCCATTGCCTGTACTGCATCAGTGTGGAAATAAATCTTATGCTCTTTTGCAATCTGTCCAATCTCGGCAATTGGCTGAATTGTTCCTATTTCGTTGTTTGCAAACATAATTGTTATCAGAATTGTATCAGGTCTTATGGCTTTCTTTAAGTCATCAAGCCTTATTAATCCATTTTCATCAACCGGCAGGTACGTAACCTCAAATCCATCACTTTCAAGGTATTGACACGTATGAAGCACTGCATGGTGTTCAATTGCTGAGGTTATAATGTGCTTTCCCTTTTGTCTGTTGGCATAAGCCACACCCTTGATTGCCCAGTTGTCGGCCTCAGTTCCGGAGCCTGTGAAGAATATTTCTTTTGGCTGTGCAGAAATCGCAGCTGCAACTTTGTCTCTGGCCTCTTCAATTGCTTTCTTGCTTTCTCTGCCTATTGAATATATTGATGAAGGATTGCCATATTTTTCTGTATAATAAGGAATCATTACATCAAGAACTTCTCTTTTTACTGCTGTTGTTGCAGCATGATCAACATAAATAAATCTATCTCCCATAACGTTTGCTCCTTTTGTTTCTTTATACTTTAGTAATTTACACGACTTTCTGATTAAAAAAGCATTTATTTTATAATTTATATACCCTCAAGACTTGTTCCATAAACATGAATAAAATTTATATATAATAGGTGTAATCACACTTTCCGGACATTTTTCTGCAGTCTTCCACAAGCTGTTCAAGACTAATTGAATCAACAACCTCGTTAACACTGTCACGGATTCTTGCCCATATAAGCCTTGTAACACAGTTTTCCGACTTCCCACAAGCAGGCTGCTCGCTTTCTTCTACGCATTCCACAGGAGCAAGAGATCCTTCAAGTGCCCTCAAAATATCCCCTACTGATATTTCATCTACAGGTCTTCCGAGCTCATATCCACCTTGTGAGCCGCGTGTACTTTTAACTACACCTGCCTTCTTTAAAGATGCAAAAAGCTGTTCGAGGTAATTTTCAGATATTTCCTGTCTGTCAGCGATACTTTTGAGGGATATAAGGCCTTCACTGCTGTGCAATGCAAGGTCAAGTACAGCTTTCATGCCATATCTTCCTTTAGTTGATAATCTCATAATTATTTACCTCAATGAAAGTTATTAAATCCAAGTAATTCACTTGGTTATCATATATAAGAGTAGCACTATCTTTTTATATTGTCAACAATTAAACAAACTTTATATAATTAATTTAGTTAAAAAAAATTCCACCTTAAGCTAATAACTAAAGTATTAGCAGCAGGTGGAATTCTTATACTTTTGGATTTTATATGTTGATTTACTTTAAATATATTATTCTTTTACCAATACAGGCAGTGTTGATCCTCCATGCGGCATCAATATTACTTTTGCGTCTTGTCCCAAAACCTTGAAGGCTTCTTTTAGTGCTTCATTAACACTACCGAAAGGCTCCATGAACATATTCTTAACTTCTTCAGGCTTAAAGTCTGATACAAGGAATACTCTTGCTTTTTTAAGCACAAGTGCTATTGCAGCAGCCTTATGTCCTCCAAGCTCGAAGTTTTCCTGAATGTCTTTAATCAGACTGTCAGGAGATGTCGCGTTTTTCATCCATCTTTCAAATACCTCTTCGCCCATTCCTTCCTTACAGGATGCAAGAAGTATTATTATTCCACAGTCTTTTACTGCATTTTTCGAATTATCCAAAGCTTTTTGAGCCTGGTAAAGATTGATATCCTTAGGGAATCCGCCTGGCGTAGTTATTACTATATCAGCTTTTTCAGGGATTTCTATTTTATAAAGGCTATCAAGGAATTTGCAGCCTTCCCTGTGTGCTTCAACATGATGACCGGCAACAGCTTTGATTATATTTTTATCCTCATCGAGGACAACGTTTACTATGAAGTCTATGTTTACGTACTTCGCAACCTCTTCAATATCCTGTCTTACAGGGTTATCGCTTATAGCACCGGCACGTGCAGCAGCCTTAACCATTGCACTGTGGTTTGCCTGAATGGTGTCTCTTGTGGAAACGCCAGGCAGAATAGCCTTTGCTCCTCCGCTGTAGCCTGCAAAGTAGTGATATTCTATATTTCCAAGGCAAATTCTGCGGTCCGCATTTGCAACAACACTAAATATATCAACAGGGGTACCCATTTCGGATATTCCCATACGGACAAAATCACTGGTGTCGCTGTCTATACATTTAATACGGTTATAGATTTCTTCTCCCACAAGATACTTCTTTTCGTCCTCTGTGTGCTTTCTATGACTTCCAAGTGCAAATACTATAGTAATATCCTTTTCTTCAGCGCCAGAACGTAAAATTTCCTTAACCAACTCAGGTAGAATAACCTTGCTCGGCAGAGGCCTTGTAATATCACTTGTAACAATTACAATCTTCTCACCTGGTTTTACTATGTCTCCAACCTTTGGTGTTCCTATAGGATTCATTAAAGCTCTTTTAACCTCAGCTTCACCTGTAAGGTCTACCTCTACCTCATTCTGATGAAGCTCATGAAGAATATTATTTACCATCAGTTCAAAATCTGCAAAGCCTTTCCCAAAACCATACCTGAATTTCACTTTTCCCACCTCAAAGTCTTTAGTTTTTGGTTTACCCATATTGAATGCAAAAATATAGGTTACAATTACTACTAAATATAATATAATACTTGCCGCACGTTGAAAGCCGAAAACAACAATATTTAATATCAGCAGCACAAATCCTATCAATAAAACCCATGCAAATACTCTTCTGGCCATTACTTTTCTCCTTCTTTCTTACTGTCCCTTATTTTCTCAAGCCATTCCTTTATACGTGCTTCATAGCCGTTGGACGATGGCTTGTAGTATATTGTGCCTTTCATTTCAGGTGGAAAATAATCCTGTTTTACATAATTACCGGCATAGCTGTGAGCATACTTATAACCCACACCATAACCCAAATCACTCATACCTTTGGCGGCTGCATTCCTTAGATGGAACGGCACCTCTCCGGTCCGTTTGGTTTCAATATCGTGAAGCGCAGTACCGACAGCTTCATAGCAGGAATTTGATTTGGGGCTTGTAGCAACCATTACTGCAGCATGAGAAAGAATTATCCTTGATTCAGGCATTCCTATCATTTTTACAGCCTGTGCTGCTGCCACAGCAACCTGTAATGCGTTTGGATTTGCCATTCCGACATCTTCCGAAGCGCATATAATAATTCTTCTTGCAAGGAATTCAGGGTCTTCCCCCGCGTACAATGCCCTTGCAAGATAAAAAACTGCTGCATCGGGGTCACTTCCCCGCATCGACTTTATAAAAGCACTTATATTATCGTAATGATTTTCACCCGATTTGTCAAAGGTTAAGGCTTTTTTTTGCACACATTCTGCTATAGTTCCAAGATCTATATGAATTTTACCATCCGAATCAAGTGTTGAAGTTAAAACGGCTATTTCAAGTGCATTAAGAGAAATTCTAGCATCCCCGCCGCAAACCTCTGAAAGGTATGTGACTGCATCATTGTCAATTTCAATTTTGTAATTACCGAGACCTCTTTCTTTGTCTGTTACAGCGCTTAGAATAATCCTTTCAATATCTGCAGGCTGAAGAGGCTTGAGCATGAAAACAGTAGAACGCGATATCAAAGCCTTGTTAACCTCAAAGAAAGGATTTTCAGTTGTTGCACCAATTAAAACAATTGTTCCGTTTTCAACAAATGGAAGCAATGCATCCTGCTGTGCTTTATTAAACCTGTGAATTTCATCTACAAACAGGACAGTCCTTCCCTGTGGGTTTATAAGGCTGTTCTGAGTATCGGCCACTATTCTTTTTATATCGCCGACTCCTGCTGTTACGGCATTCAGTTTTTCAAAGTTAGCTTTTGTTGCATAAGCGATTATTCTGGCAAGGGATGTTTTGCCTGTTCCGGGCGGTCCATAAAGAATAATGGAACTTATTCTGTCTGCTTTTATCATTCTGTAAAGCAGTTTACCCTTACCTGTTATATCTTGCTGCCCAAAAAACTCATCCAGAGTTCTTGGGCACATTCTATATGCCAATGGTTCCTTATTTTCCTGCAAAACTTAGCCTCCATATTATACGAAAGTCTTTAACAACTAATCTACAATCTTAAAAGAGCTCCAAATTCTGTTTAAGGTCTCGGTATTGCTTTGAGTTTTAAATTCATCGGGAATTACACTGAAATAGCAATAGTAGTACTTGCTGTTTTCAAGAACACTGAACTTAACATCAGCGAAGGTTTCATTTTCCTCGTCTTCCCATCTGTATGTATAGGTTTTTACATTACCTTTGTCGCTTGAGTTCGAAGTATCCTTAAGAGTTATTCCCTCATTGTTCAATATTGAACTCATAAAGTAAAATTTATCTTCGTCAGATTCCGAAGCATTATCAGAATCCTTTTCTACAGTTTCAACTGCAACGCTTAATCCGGTGTTTTTATCAAGAAAGCTTATGAAATCTGAAGACTGGGAGCCAGTTTTTGACCAGGAACCCGGCAGGTTGGCGCTCCATTTGTATTCCTTGTTTTCAAACAATGTAGGATAGTCATATTTTCCAACCTTGTTTTTGGCAAGCTGTGAAAAGTAATTATCAAGGTCCTTGTTAAATGCACTGGTAAACTTGTCAACAGGTTTAAACGAATTCAAAATATCATCAAAAACCAGCTTATTGTCTTTGTATTTATCTGTCGGAGTCTTAAGAGTAAGGTTGTATATGATTCCTCCCATGGAGGTTAAAGCCTCATCATATGTATATGTCTTTTTGCCAAGCGTAAGCTCATAAACAATCCTGTAAGTCTTAATTCCGGAAATATCAGTAGTACCTGCTGAAATGAACTTATAAATTTGCGGATTCATGTTTGAATTCAGAAAATCTTTTCTTTGCTCACCTGCTAGCGCAATGTTTTTGCCATTGCTTTTATCCATAGCTACTGCAACATATTCATTGTTTCCTGCTCCTATTTTGGTAGACAGCGGGTTATCATCGGATGCATAAGGTATTACATCCCAAACAGGCGGTATTGAAGCTTTCCAAGCATAATACTTCTTTCCGTTGGGAAATTGAACATAATTGTTATAAATCGCCTTGCCATGCTGAATCTTTGTCAGGTCCTGTATGTTTTGTGATTTATCAAAGGATGTTGCAAATGAATCAAGCATAGTTTTATAGTATTGCGAACCGGTTATATCATCAGTTCCTTCTTCACCATAGTAATAAAGTATTACATTATAAATGTATTTTGAGTTGATATAAATTCTATGAACTATTGGTTCACTGCTGGTTCCGGTATATATGAACTCCATGTAAGGATCCCTGGCATCTTTCACAAGACGGGAATCTGCTATTGAATATCCCTCAAGATATGTCGACGGGTCTTCAAGTACCTTATCATAATATGATGAAAGTGTTTCAGAATTTGCATCTGCAATCTTTATATCAAGTGCAATATTTCTGTTCGCATTCTCTATTGAAACATATTTTGAATTAAAGGTTCCTCCCGAAACGCGGGAGCCTCTAGGAATATTCATGCTCCAATTGTAATAGCTGTCACCCACCCTGGACTTTTTTATGCTGTCGGTAAGGAAGGATAAATCCTTTAAAGCACCATCATCAGCAAAATAAGCTGTTACCATATTCGATGAGCTATTGTAGCTTACAGAAGCACCGAACTTCTCTGCAAAAAACTTAAATGGTACGAATACAGTTCCGTTTTTCAACTGAGGCGCCGCGGGCAAATTTGTACCTTCATCGTTGGCTTTGCAGTCCCTTTTTCCGATAGAGAAGTCAATTGAAGCATTATTGTATGAAAAGTTATAGGATGCATTATCCCTTTTGGTAAGCTCTGCACCTAAAATTCTTACAAAAACATCAGCAGAAGTAAATGCCGTATTTTCAGAAAAGTAGGTTCCGGCAAATGTATAATAGCTACCGTTAGCTTGTACAGATGAGCTGCCTACATTGAATTTAATTGTTATTGAATCACTGTCGGCAAATGCTGTAAAAGACAGCATTGAAAGTACCAGCACAGTTATTATTAATATTGAAACAAGCTTTTTAACTTTATTCATAAAAGCGAAGCTCCTTATCACAAGATTGTTTTACTGTTCTTCTTCAAAGATGATTTTGATTTTTACGGTTTTTTCATCTCTTAATACTGTAAGTACTGCTGAATCACCTGGAAGATATTTTTTAAGAAGTTCGTTGTAATCTACAATATTATAAACGCTTTTACCATCTACCGCTGTAAGTATATCTTCTACCTGAAGTCCTGCCTTTTCTGCGTTTGAACCTTCTGTAACAGAAGTAATACTTAAGCCTTCATCTGAAGGCAAGCCATACCTTGCGGCAACTCCTTCAGAAAATTCGGCTCCTATATAAGGCCTTCTTACCCTGCCGTACTTTTCAAACTGACCTACAATATACTTAACTGTATCGGCAGGTATTGAAAATGCCAGTCCCTCAACTCCAAAGCCGGAATACTTGGCAGAATTTATTCCAATAACTTCCCCATTCATGTTTACTAGCGGTCCTCCGCTGTTTCCGCCGTTTATCGCAGCATCCGACTGAATAAACTTGTAATCGCCGTCAAGAGGCCTGTTCATACCGCTTATTATACCTTTTGTAGCTGTATTGAGAAGTGAAAAGGATAAGGGTGTCCCAATTGCAATTACAGGATCACCTACTGATATTTTGCTTACATCTCCAAATTTAGCAGGTGTAAGCCCACCTTTATCTATTTTTATAAGTGCCAGATCGGATTTTTCGTCTATAGCTTTAAGCCTGGCAAGATAAGACTTGCCATTTGAAAGTATTACAACGATTTTCTCCATGTCTGTAACAACATGAGCATTTGTTATAATATATCCCTCAGCTTTATATATCACACCACTGCCTGAAACAAGGTTATCGCTATATTCACTCCAGTCAGGGCTTTCCTGCTTTATTTTTCCTATAATTCCTACAACCGAAGGACTCAGCTTCTTGATAATTGCAGAAGCCGATGTATCCGAAGAGACACTGGAATGTTGAAACATTTTGTTAACGGAATTATCAGATACAGAGTTCGGGCTTGCCATTACAGTAGTTGGAAAGATCATTGCAAGAACAAGGATCAATGCGATACAGATTTTTTGCTTTTTCATTCAGTTACCTCCAGCAGCTGAAAATGTAGGTTTAAAACTTACATAATAACTAAGTATATCATAAAATAGGTTTGTTTACCATATGGGAGGATATAGAGCAATAATTTCCACGTGTAAAAAAGTTTAAATTTTTTAATAATTGTTAATAGCTAATAAACTATAAAAAATTAGGATAACTACTATGTTTAATTATATATATAAAAAAATGCACTATTTAAAAATAAAAAATCAAGAATCAGCTTTCTCTCCCATGGAAGATACTAAGGATGATAACTCCTTAGTAGATAACTTTGAAAGGAATTTAAATACCTTCAAAGATTTACTGGGAGTTAACACTGACGTTGTAATAAGGGATTTTTTATTTGGACATAACAAAGCAAATAAAAGTGCTATCATATATATAGAAGGCATAACTGATAAATCAGTAATAAATGACAATATTATAAAACCTATCATTTACGACCTTCTTCTTCTGCCAAATGATAAAGAAGCCCGTAATGTGAGTATTGATACAATAAAATCTACTTTAATATCAGTAGGAAATATAAAAAAGTCTTCCTCCATAAATAATCTAATTGACAGTTGTCTTTCAGGAAATTCGATATTATTGGTAAATGATTCAAATGAAGCTCTTATAATAAGTACAGTCGGCGGAGAAAAAAGAAGTGTGGAAGAACCTAAGACCGAAGCTTCGGTTAGAGGCCCAAGAGAAGGCTTTACTGAGGCTTTAAAAACAAATTTATCATTATTGCGCCGTAAAATAAAAAGTGCTGACTTGACATTCGAAACTGTTACTATTGGTGAAAAGACAAAAACAAATGTAAGTATAGCATATATAAAAGGTATAGCAACAAAAGAACTTATCGATGAAATAAAAAACAGGCTGAATAAAATTAAAATTGATTCAATTCTTGAATCCGGATATATTGAACAATTGATTGAGGATGCCCCTTTTTCGATATTTTCAACCATCGGTAACAGCGAAAAGCCTGATATAGTATCAGCAAAGCTGCTTGAAGGCAGGGCTGCAATATTTGTTGACGGTACACCTTTTGTTCTTACTGTTCCAATGGTTTTTATTGAAAACTTTCAAAGTTCGGAAGATTATTATTCACGTCCATATTTTGCAAGCATGCTGAGGATATTGAGGTTTTTTGCATATGGCTTAAGTATCCTGGCACCTGCTACTTACGTTATTTTATCATCATTTCACCAGGAACTGATACCCACCCCATTGCTGTTTACAATGGCTGCATCACATGAAGGAGTTCCTTTTCCATCCGCAGTGGAAGCATTTATTATGATAATTACCTTTGAAATACTGAGAGAAGCCGGGGTTCGTTTACCCCGCCCTGTCGGACAGGCTGTAAGTATAGTTGGAGCTCTGGTAATAGGTGAATCGGCTGTCAATGCCGGGATTATTGGTGCGCCTATGGTAATTGTTGTTGCTATAACCGCTGTTTCAAGCTTTGTAGTTCCTGCACAAACAGATAGTGGAGCTATTTTGAGAATTATTCTTTTATTGCTTGCCGGTTTTATGGGTGGATTTGGAATCTTGATAGGTTTACTTGGACTTATGGTTCATATGGCATCGCTAAGATCTTTTGGAACACCTTATCTTTCACCCATTGCTCCACTAAGCATCGGTGATTTGAAAGACAGCTTTATAAGAAGTCCTTTATGGATGATGAATAAACGGCCAAAAGGTATTGCGTTCAACTCATCAAAAAGGCAGGCTGATGATATGAAGCCAAAACACCCGAAAAAGAAGGACAATTAATGCTTTTATAATAACCGGAGATGCATATGGGAAAAATTAAGAAATTTTTTATTTTACTTATAACATGTATATATTTGATGTTCTTTACAACAGGTTGCTGGAACAGCCGGGAGCTAAATGCTATTGCAATTGTTTTAGGAACCGGAATTGACAAGTCACCTGAACAGGGTAAGATACAGATTACTGCACAAATAGTCAAACCTGAAAGCTTAAGGTCTTCAGGTAGTAATAAAGGCGGAGGGAGCTCAAACGACAAAAGTTTTTGGAATGCATCCTATGACGGAGAAACAGTATTCAGTTCTATAAGAGGGTTGACTCATGTTTCGCCCCGAAAGCTATTCTGGCCGCATAACCAGGTTATTATTTTCGGAAAAAGCGTTGCCTTCTCAGGTATTAAAGAATACATTGACTTTTTTCTACGTGATCATGAACCCCGTATCAGCGCATACATCCTTGTTTCAGATACAACTGCCAGAGATGTTTTTGAAGTAACACCAAAGCTTGAAAAAGTTACTTCCATGAATATCAACAGTCTTATGAAAAATCAATCATCAACATCTCAGACAGTTGTAACAAAATTTAAAGAATTTTTAACTGATTATATGAGCAAGACAAAAGTCTGTATTGCGCCAATTATACGTATAACAGGTGAAGGCGAAGGTAAAACAATCAGTGTTTCAGGTCTGGCTATGTTTAAAGATTTAAAAATGACAGGTCAGCTCGATGAAAACGAAACCAGAGGAGTTTTATGGGCTACCGGTAAAGTAAAAAGCGGAATTATTACAGTTGATATTGCTGAAAATAACAAAAAAGTCAGCTTTGAAACTATTAAAGCAAGAAGTAAAATTACACCTGAAATAAAAGATAACACTATTATAATGAAAATCAATATTAACGCAGAAGGTAATATCGGAGAAAATACTGGTAATTTGGATATAACCAAGTTAGAGGTAATAAATGCTCTTGAAAAAGCAGTAACTAATACAATCAAAAATGAAATAATGTCAGCTGTAAAAAAGGCAAAAGAATTTGATACCGATGTTTTTGGTTTTGGTAATTTACTATATGAGAAATACCCGGAGCAATGGTTACACATTGGCAATGACTGGGATGTCATTTTTAAAAATGTCCAGACAGAAATATCTGTAAATACAAATATTATTCTTGAAGGAAAAATAAATAAACCGGCATCAATGCATTAATGGGAGATTAGATTTATGAAGTCGGAAAACTCGAAAATTTCAAGTACTCAGTTGACCTTTTTAATTTTTAGTTTTATACAATGCGGTATATTGCCTTTAGCTTACCCAAGCAGTATAACCAAGAATGATACATGGCTTGCTGTTATTATTTCTATATTTATAAGCATATTCTTTGTATTAATATATATTAAATTGTCATTAAGATTTCCTGAAAAGAGCCTTATTCAAATACATGATATAATTTATGGTCGGTATTTGGGAAAAGTTTTCTCCATTCTTTATCTAATATTTTTCATATCGGTAATTGCTGCAAACCTATGGTTTATCGGAAGTTTCTGGACAGATTATCTAATGCCTGAAACACCCAGGGCAGTTTTTATAATAATGTTTATTTTCATTTGTTCGTGGGCTGTCCATAAAGGCATAGAGGTTATTTCAAGATGCAGTTTTATTACTTCCTTTGTCATCACTTTCATAACAGTTATAACAGCTGTTTTGTTGTTTAAAAACATGAAGTTCACTAATTTCTTACCTGTTCTTAGAACTCCGGTAATGAACTTTGTTCAGAGTATTCATATTCTTGTTGTGATTCCCTTTTGTGAGATGATTGTATTCCTTATGATATTTCCGATGACCAATAAAATAAAACAGATAAAAAAAGCAACCTTTACTGCAGTATTTCTTGGAGGATTATTTCTTCTGTTTATTATTTTACGCGATACTGCTGTAATAGGTAATTTGATGTCAATATCAACTTCCCCGAACTTTGTATCCATTCGTCAAATAAATATTGGAGATATTCTCACAAGATTGGATATATTGGTTGCAACTGGGTTAATGTTAGCGGTTTTCATAAAAATAAACGTTTTTTTATACGCAATCATTTCTGGAGTGAACCAACTGGTTAATTCTCGTTCCTATAAAATTTTTATAACTCCTATTTCAATACTTTGTATTATCTTAGGCTTAATAATTTTCAAATCAGATATGGAACAGGTTTATTACGGTACTAATATATGGCCATTTTACACAATACCATTTGAGTTAGTTTTTCCTATAGTAACTTTAATAATTGCAAAATTCAGAGGCTTACCGAAAAAAAACGGAGGTTAATAGTAAATGTTGTTTGCCGTAGTTTTTGTATTTATCCTTATTTCAGTAATTGATATAAAAATTTATCTAAAAAAGAAATATTATAAAGAGATTATTCTGTATTCAATATTAATTTTAGGTGGATTTATTTTAAGTATACTTCTGGTACTAGGTGTTAGGATTCCAAGTCCTAGCATTGCAATTAAATATATTGTAAAGGATATGCTTCATTTAAATTATAAATAGTATTTATTTATCTAAATTTATCATATATCGGTTGAATCCGCCTTCGCTTGCGATTATCTGACCTGTTATCCAGCGTGCATCGTCACTATGCAGGAAGCATACAAGTCTTGCTGCGTCCTCAGGTGTTCCCCATCTCCCTGAAGGAAACATTTGTGCCACCTTTTTATAATCTTCACCATCAAGATAACCTGTATCTGTAGGTCCAGGATTTATGCAATTAACACGGATATTTTTAGTTGCCAGAGCTACGGAAGCTTGTTTACACAGACCAATTACTGCATCTTTAGATACGGCATAAGTTATTTCATCTATCATTGGGCCAAGATACTGGCCGCTTGTAAAAAGAGTAACTGCTCCCCTATTACTGTTGACCTGATTTGCAAATTCCTGAAGCAGAAGCATTGAAGCCCTGACATTTATATTAAGATGCAAATCAATGTGCTCTGCAGTCCAATTCCCCATGGATACATTCTCAGAATATGCATGATTAAGTATAAGCCCATTCAGGCTGCCCAGTTTATTTACAGCTTCAGATATGATTTTTCCGGGTTGGTTTACATCCGATAAATCCGATGGTCTAAGGGGAATTATATTAAGTTTGTTTTCAGACAATTCTTTTGCAAGATTCTCAATGAAATCATATGATGCGTCAGAATATTTCATTTGCATGTCGTAATCAGGGAAACCGTGTATTGCAACAGCTGCACCGGCTTGAGCGCATAGCTTTGCAATGGCTGCACCTATTCCGTTGGGGCGGCTGACGCCGGTAATCAGGATTTTATGGTCTTTAAGTGATAGATTCTTCATAAGTACCTCTATGATATTTGTTTTGGATTATAATACCATAGCATAAGCGATAAACTCAAGATATAGGAACATAATAAGCAAAATAGGAAACTCCCGTGCTAAATAATACACCGGAAGTTGGTAATTTTAGCATATAAAGATGATATAGTACTGTGGGTTAAAACCCACGGCGCGAATTAAATACATATTAATTATGGGGTAAAACCTTTTCAATCCTTTATTTGCCGCTTTTCAGCGACGTGAAGCGGCGCAAAAGTCGCCGCTCGCCGCGGAGGCTGCCCTTGTGAAAGCCTACTGCGGCATCTATAAGCTGCTTAATCGTTCTCAAGCCGGCACGATGCAACTTCGCTATCCTGCTCAGATGCTACTTGAATGGCCATCCGGGCCATTCACCGGCATTCGACCTTCACTCACAGCAACATCTGCCAGCTCAGCTTTCAATGGGCATGGGATGCGGGTATGACTCTGTAGGTAAAAGAATAGTCCCTGTAAGGAACTAGATTTTGACAGCATTGAGTAAAATCCACGCGTTATTTTATGCCCAAATCAATACAGCTACACTGCAAACAAATTCAAATATAGATATTGGAGTCATGACAAGTCTTTCTTTTTTACTTTTTGTTATAAATCCATTTCCTACAATCGCATATGCAAGAAATACAGTATTAATTATAATAAAAATATTTATGAAAGTTGAACTTAAACCTAAACTTACTATACCTCCTTTTTGGAGATAAGAAATAATAAAAAAAACATACACAAATGCAAATGTTATGCTTACTAAACGCATTTTTTTAGGCAAAACTTTATGTTGTCCTCCCAATGCATATTCACCGATTGGTGCCCCTAATGATAAAGATAACTGCAGCAAAAGCATTATAAAGGTTACAATTGCGCATATAAGTGAAGCAATATAGCCCATTTTGAAATCCTCCTTGTACTAACTTTATTTTGTATCCAACGTCATTATAAAGGATGGAGTATAGTACAAGGTCAAGAATTTTCTACTCTTCTTTGAAGCTATTTAAAAATGCCCTCATGTGTGGGCACTGATTTGGGCATTCTTCATTGTTCTTGAAGCTGTTAAGCATTGCTTTCATTTCAATCAATGAGGCAATTCTGGAATCTATCTCACTTATTTTTTCGTCAACAGTAGTTATTAAATCATCCATCCTAATGTTCCTGCTTTCGGTGATAGCGAACATTTCTTTTATTTGATTTAGCGTAAAGCCTGATGCTTTAGCGTTTTTGATGAATTCAAGCCTGTAAAGCACAGACTCCGGATAAAGCCTGTAACCAGAATCAGACCTTTTAGGTGATGGTATTAAGTTTGATTTTTCATAAAATCTCAAGGTTTCGGGATTTATTTGCGCCATTTCGGCTATTTGTCCCTTTAAATATTCTGCCATTATATCACTTCCGTTTTTATTTAGTTGAGTATCCGAACACCATGTCAAAGCCCATGTTTTTACCTTCAGAGTTTTTGATATTCCTTGATAGATATATTGTTATTCCATTCTCTGTTCCTACGTTGTTTCCGGGAATTTTAAAATTAATAAAAAGAGTCCTGGTTTCTTTATCATATTCAAAATTGTAAAGGTCGGTAATTGTCCTGCTGTGCTTTCCTTCAACTATGATAGTGTTCTTATCATTAAGTGTCTGTGGGTCCATATCATATTTGAAGGTTATAGAAATATTGCTGCCAGGGTCTACATCCCTTTCATCATGCCTGGGTGCTGTCGATTCTATCCAACTTTGAGGATCATCGGGAAGTTTTGCGTTTTTATAGTCGATATCAGGAACAGTTTGTTCTTGTGCCTGAGTTGTGATCTGGGTTGAATTAATAGAAGCAGCAGGAATTGTTGAATCCTGAGTCACTGTACTGGTGCTGCTAATGCCGCTGCAGGATGAAAGGATTAGGGATAGCGTAATTATCATGGTAAGGGATAAAAGTTTGTATTTCATTTGTTGCCTCTCAAAAGGATAATTTTAGAATTATTATAACATATAAATATCATGTTTATTGACCCAAATATTGACTTTGATATATAGAATTTTCGGGTGGTGATATGACTATTGTTATGATATATTTAATATACTTTTTTATTGGAATTTCTACCAAAATAAATTTTACTCAAGGTGATGACAAATGAGAATAATTGAGACTGAAAAGTTATGCCTAAGGGAACTTAGAATTAATGATAAAAAAGATTTAATGAAAGTTCTTTCAAATCCTGAATCTATGGAGTTTTACCCACATCCCTTCAGTGAAGATGAAGTTGAAAGGTGGATTCAATGGAATTTGGAAAATTACAAAAAATATAAACATGGACTGTGGGCCGTAATATTAAAAGAAGGTGACGTATTTATAGGAGATTGCGGTATAACGATGCAGGACATTGATAATGAAATTATGCCGGAGATAGGTTTTCATATTATTAAGGAATATTGTAATAAAGGATATGCAACAGAAGCTGCTCTCGCATGCAAGGAATATGCATTTAATGTATTACATTATCCTCGGATATTTTCATATACAAGAGTTTTAAACTTACCTTCGCAAAAAGTTGCTAAGAAGATTGGTTTGCAGCCATATAAATATTTTGAGAAAAACGGTGTAGAACAAATTGCGCAATATGCAATCAATGACACAATTTAATTTACTTCTTTCCTAGGGCGAAACCTGTCAGCTCAGCTTTAAATCGGCAAGGAATTAGGGTAAATTCTTCGAAGTAGCTTTCGTGAGAACTTTGTTTACAAAGTTCGGTATAGCCTCCCGTTACTCTAGCCTTGAAGGCGCTTGGTGGAGTGACTAGAAATTCCTGCCTGCATTTATTAGAGTCTGGCGAATTCGTCATGGATGACGGATTCAGGTGGGTATGACAGGATGTCATTAGAACCGGCCAGTCAATAGTAAGTATGCAAGCTTGGAAGTTCTGTCACGGAATCCGTTGCGCCCATTTTTTAGAGCCACCATGGCGCTTGAATGGTGACTTTTGCAAGCTTTTGGTCATTCAAAAGCTGAATATTATCGTAGTTTTATGTTTTTTAATAAGAAAAAGGAAAAGATTAAAATCAAAAAAGCCCTCCGCTAGGAGGGCTCATGATTTAGTTAAGCGGATAATCCTTATTTGACAGAATACTCTCTGTTATTGAAGACAAATCCGTCATTGGTAATCACTGTTGGTTAAATCCCCTATATAATGATTCCATATTCTTAATTGTTCTTCCAGTTCTGAGACAATAGCATAGGTCTCTTGAGGAGTCTCTGTAAAATCCTTCATGGTTAATCCTATTTCATCTTTTAACTCAAGAATATAATGCGCATAAAATTTTTCATTATCGAATTCTGGATTTTTGTAAAGATTATTGTTGAAATTCGCTATTTGTCTGTTTGTCTTTTCTGTTTTCGACAGTGACATTTGCGGAATCAATGTATTATAATCCTTTTTCTGAAATGTTATTGTCTTCCATAAATAATCTGCATAAGAAGATTTTTTATTGGAATCATTTTTTATTTCAAATCCGAAAAATTTAGCTAAATGTTTTATTTCAATATTTGCAATTCTTATATCATTTTTATACGATTTATACAGTTTATTGTTAATGATAATACCCGTGAAAACTAATACTACGATAATGCTTATAGTAATAATTAATTTTTTCTTCTTCAATTAATCACCTAAATTCACCTTAATTTTACCTGTATAGCGGGTACTTGTCGCACAAAGCTGTTATCCTTTTCTGCACTGATTCTTTAGAATTCTCAAAGTCAGTGAGTGCAAGGCTTATGCAGTCTGCAATCTCTTCAAAATCTGATTCAATCATTCCCCTTGAAGTCACAGCTGGAGTTCCAAGTCTTAAACCGCTAGTAACCGTTGGCTTCTGAGGATCAAATGGAATACAGTTGTAGTTTACTGTGATTCCTACCGCATCAAGAAGCTTTTCTGCTTCTTTACCTGTAAGATTCTTGCTTCTTAAATCTATAAGCATAAGGTGATTGTCGGTTCCGCCTGAAACGAGGTTAAAGCCGTGTTCGGTAAGTGATGTTGCAAGAGCTTTTGCATTTTTTACAATCTGAGTTTGGTAAGCTTTGAATTCGTCAGTCAAAGCTTCCTTAAAGCATACAGCTTTTGCAGCTATTACGTGCATCAAAGGTCCTCCCTGTATTCCAGGGAAAACAGCCTTGTCTATCTGCTTTGCAAATTCAGCCTTACAAAGTATCATACCGCCTCTTGGACCTCTGAGAGTCTTGTGAGTGGTAGTTGTAACAAAGTGTGCATGAGGTACCGGACTTGGATGAAGGCCAGCTGCTACAAGACCTGCAATATGTGCCATATCAACCATGAGGTAAGCTCCTACCTCGTCTGCAATTTCTCTGAAGGCTTTAAAATCAATTATTCTTGAATAAGCACTGGCGCCAGCAACGATGATTTTAGGCTTATGCTCAATTGCTTTTTTCCTTAATTCATCATAATCAATCCTGCCGTCAGTTTCCTTAACACCGTAAGGAACTACATTATAGTATTTTCCAGACATATTAACAGGACTTCCGTGTGAAAGATGTCCTCCGTGAGCGAGATTCATTCCTAGAATGGTATCGCCAGGTTGAAGTACTGAAAAATAAACCGCCATGTTAGCCTGTGCACCTGAATGAGGCTGAACATTTGCGTGTTCTGCACCAAAAAGCTCTTTAGCCCTTTCAATTGCAAGTGTTTCTACTATATCAACAAACTGGCACCCGCCGTAATACCTTTTTCCCGGATACCCTTCGGCATATTTGTTTGTCAATGGTGTACCCATTGCTTCAATAACTGCGTTGCTTACAAAATTTTCTGAAGCTATAAGTTCAATTTTATTTCTTTGACGATTAACTTCCATTTCAATTGCTTCAGCTACTTCTTTGTCTACTTTTTTGATCTCATTAGTACTGTACATGAAATATCCTCCTAATTAAACTATTTATATTTATATATTATTCAGATTAAACTAAAACCGGAATTGACTCTCTGTTTTACACTCTATTCCCTGTAAATAATAAAAGGGTAGAATTATCAATAAAATTCACCCCTGAATAAACATGAAATATGCTTAAGAAAATATACTCTGTCCTTTTGCCTGAGAGATTACAGCTAAAAAGCCTTGCCCCTTCGGCGCCTTGACGGTCTCTCCAGAGATGCGTCCATTCATGGTCTACTGTAACGTTTAATGCTTGTTACTTTACCTGAGAGTATAACTCCTTCGGTGTACCTTTTAGGCATCTCTCCCATGAATATCATTCGCCAGTTATTAAGTTTCCATAAAAATTATAATGTTATTTGAAAACTATGTCAATAAATTGCACATAAATTATATTTTACTAAATATCTATTTTACTGCCTTGTATAATTCATCTGTTTCGGGCGGCATTATAGATACCATTTTGCCGTCAATCAGAATGTATTTGTTCTTATTTTGAGTTGTTTTGCCTATTATTGCCGCCCTTATTCCGGCTGCTTCCAACTCTTTTACAAGACCTTCGCCATTTTTACACGTAATAATCATACAGCCGCTTGATATGAGCTTTAAAGGGTCAATTTCATAAATTCCTGCTATAGCCTTTGTTTCATCAGCGACAGGTATTTGGTCAGCATAAACCACTGCACCGGTACCGGATGCTTCTGTAAGTTCCCAAACAGCACCCAGAACTCCCCCTTCGGTTACATCGTGCATTGCAGTTGCACCGAATTGACCGGCAATCATACCTTCCTTAACTACACTTATGTCATTGATAAATGTTTTTGCTTTTTCGACAATGTTTTTATCAAGCTGCTTTAATAATCCAATTTCATTGTCTTTGGCAATAATTGATGTACCTTCTATTCCAGCAGTTTTAGTAATTATTATTGCTTCATCCGGCCCGGCACCTGAAGTTGTAACCATTTTACCTTCAGGGCAGCGACCTACAGCAGTGCTTGAAATGACAAATCTATTAACAGCATTTGTTACTTCGGTATGTCCGCCTATAATTTCAACATTAAGTGAGGCTGCTGTTTCACATACATCCTTCATAATGCTTTCAAGATCATTTTCCGTTGCATCTTTCGGAGCAAGTACGGTAAGCATAATTCCAACAGGTTCTGCCCCACAGGATGCAATATCATTGCAGGATATATGTACAGAAAGCTTTCCTATGTCATTAATAGCACCCGTTATAGGATCGGTGGAAATAACACACAAATTGTCTCCGAAATTGACAGCGCTGCAGTCTTCTCCTATTTTAGGCCTTAGTATTATATCTTTTCTTACACTTTTAATTTTATCAAGTATTATTCGTTGCAGAGTCTCGTTTGGGACTTTTCCTATTTTCATTTATATAAAAATACCTCCAGGCATCAATCAATCTTGTTGTCTTTTGCAAGTTGGAACTGGTCTCTTGCCTTTTCAAGCAGCATTGCGTTGGAACGTCCTATAGAAGAACTTATGAATTTGCTGAACCATTTGATTGAGTCATCAAAATTTCCAACTCTCCGGTTAAGTTCTGCAATCATGTACATGCAGGTAGCTTCATCAAGCTTGTCTACTGGAAGCCTTTCCTTTTCGAAAATTTCATTATAGCAATTGAGTGTGAACTGCAAAAATTCCCTTTCCTTTTCATCCTTTTTCAGCCTGTAAAGCCAGGATATACGAAGGCAAACCTTTGCAAGGTCTACGTTTTTTGCTTTAATAACCTGAAGGTTGAACAAGGCTAATTTAAAGGTTTCTAATGCAATATCTATTGTGCGGTCTCCCTTATAACTTCTTTTATTCCATCTTGGTGCAATGGTTTCTGCAATCTTTCCGGCACTTTTGAAATCAAGCTGCTCAAACTTCTCGGTAAAAGCTGCATAACCGCAATTTTCACATACGCTGATTTCATAGAACATCGGGTTGAGACCTTCATAATGAACACAAAAGTCAGAATCCCTTGATTCAACTTTTATTGATTTAGTACGAACCTTTGTAGCTTCAAAGTCCTTATTACATACAGGACATTTAAGCGTTTTGTTATAAAGTCCCTCATTCATACACTTTACCCTCTATCTCTAAGTAATGTCTTTACCAACACTTTCGTAAGTAACACTGTTAACCTTGAACTGCTGCGGAACAGGCTTATATTTGTCTTCAGATATTTTATCCCTGTCTATAAGCTTACCGCTGCTGTCGTAAGTTTCTTTGTATAATATTGCACGACAGCCGTTTTTTGCTTCTCTGGTAAGAATCATCTGTCCAATGGGAACACTATCATCAACAACATACTCTACACCTGTTGGAGGATATTCATCAAATATTTCAGATTTTAGCTTTACTGTATAATTGTTTTCCGGCTTTTTGCCAAGAAGCCTTATTGTCAAATGATCGCCTTCCAAATATGTCGAGAGGCAAACCGCATATTCTGAATTATTCTTAAACTTAAAATCTATAACCCCTTCTGCAATAGTCGCATCCTGTCCAGGCTCACAATAAACCGAAGGCATTGAGTGAGGCGTTCTCTGAACTATTTTAAGTCCTGATTTCAGTACTGCATCATATAACGTTGTTGTAACCTGGCAGATACCTCCCCCAGGGCTATCAACATATTTATTCTTTAAAATAATTTTTGCTTCCTGGTAGCCATTCTCAGGAGTTCTGGGGCCAAGAACCGAATCCATCGAAAAGGTGTTCCCCGGTAAAATTATATAATTATCAAGTTTTTTACTTGCAATAGCCAAATTATTCGTCCTATTCCTGTCTGACGGGTTGAAATAGGTAGTAAAGGATGAAATAACAGCTGAAATATCCTTTACATCTTCGTAGGTTATATCAGGTTTCAACTCCTGCAGTTCAAGTTCGACAGTAAAATTTTCTTCTTTTATATGATTTTCTACCAATTTTAAATTATTGTCAATGTCCAGAAACCATCCCGGACTATCTTTTGAAACCGTTACAGTCCCTTTTTGATATGTTATCCCGGCTGGCTTACCGGGAGTATCAATTGTTTTCTTTAAATCAGAAAGAATATTTGTTAAAGCCTGTATATCAAAAAAGTTATGGAGCGTTATGTTATGCTTTCCAAACCATAAGCCTGTAATATCTGCAATTCTTTTGAAAACGTTTCCTTCCCTGCCATACTTGAATGCCGTTATGGCGGATTCGTTTATCAGATGTCTGAAAGAGATATCGTTTAGTGGTATTATTTTTTCCTTATCCATATATCGCAGAACAAGGTTCTTATTATTACAGGCATTGCAATTCTGGGTGAGCTGTGAAACCGCCTGTTCAATGCTCATGCCTGAAACGTTTACATTATTAATATAAACACCGTCGTAAATTCCTTTATTATTAAGGATAATTACCAATGTAAGTAGTAAACCCGCTAATATTACTAACGGAATTACAATGAGCTTTTTTTTATACCTTTTAATAAAATGTAATATATTTTCTGGCAGCATCCAAAACACCCCTAAAAATATAATCTATATTATAATATTGCTGCCTTGGACATATATATTACATGGTTAAGCATTATTAGTGATTTTAATTGTTTCCATATTTGCCACCGCTGTTTCGACAAGGTTATTTATGTCAAGCTTGGACTCTGATTCCTCAATTTTTTCAAGAACTGGTCTTGTTTTAGGGTGCTTTGCAACAAAAACGGTACAACAATCTTCATAAGGTAATATTGAGGTTTCAAAAGTGCCTATCTTTCTTGCTATATCAATAACTTCATTTTTGTCCATACCGATAAGAGGTCTGAAAACAGGCATTTCAACTACCGCATTAGTAACTGCAAGGCTTTGTATTGTCTGACTGGCAACCTGACCTACACTTTCTCCTGTAATAAGTGCAAGTCCTCCAACCTTTCTTGCAACCTTTTCTGAAATCATCATCATAATTCTTCTCATAATGATGGTCATTTGATCTAGTGGACAATTGTCACGTATCTGAAGCTGTATATCGGTAAAAGGGACTACATGCAAGTTTACCTTTCCGCAATAGGAAGCCAGAATTTTCGCCAGGTCTATAACCTTTTCCTTGGCTCTTTCGCTGGTATATGGATAGCTGTAAAAATGGACGGCTTCTATCTCAACCCCTCTTTTTGCAATCATCCAGCCGGCTACAGGGCTGTCAATTCCTCCCGAAAGTAAAAGGACTGCCTTACCGTTTGTTCCAAGGGGCATACCTCCGTAAGCCGGGATAATTTCAGAATGGACATAGCTATTTTCCCTAACTTCAAGAAATATTTTAAAGTCTGGATTATTTACATCTACAGTCAATGAAGGGATATTTTCAAGAATATATCCTCCAACCTCGCCGCTTATTTCAGGAGACTGCATAGGAAACCTTTTGTTGCCGCGTTTTGTCTCAACCTTGAAGGTCTTATACCCATTCTTTTTGACAAGCTGCTGTGCAAGTTCAAGTGCATGTTTTCTAATCTCTTCAAAGTCGGTATCAATTTTCCATACACGGCTTACAGAGACTATTCCAAAAACCTTGCAAAGCCTCTGAATTGCTTCATCAAAATCATAGTCATCGTTAACAGGCTCAATATATATTCTTGCCTGTGACCTAACAATTTCAATTTTTCCGAGACCGTAAAGAGATTTTTTTATGTTATTCACAAGCTTTTCTTCAAATACAGGCCTGTTAAGACCCTTCAGTGCAATTTCTCCGTAACGCACAAGTATAATTTCCTTCATTCTATTTTTTCCCTCCATACCTTATTCTGGGGATGATGTCTCTTACGACATCAACAGTATATTCTATATCTTCCCTGCTTATAAACTGTGAAAAGCTGAACCTTATTGCTCCCTGTAAATAGCAGGATTCGATATTCATTGCTTTAAGTACATGACTAGCGGTATTTTTTCTTGAAGAGCAGGCGGAGCCAGTGGAAACGAATATACCTTTCTCTTCAAGGTGATGAAGCATTACTTCCGACTTAAGATTCGAAAAAGCAACATTCAGTATATATGGTGAACCATCATTGGGTGAAATAACAAGGTAGCCTTCTGTTTTTTCATTAAGCTGTGCTATAAAAAATTTTTTTAGCTCCGAAAGCTTGGTATTGTTTTCTTCTAGAGCCTTAAACGTTAATTCAGCCGCAAGTCCAAATCCGCTTACACCGGGTACATTCTCGGTACCTGAACGCAGTTTGTTCTCCTGCCCGCCTCCGAAAAGTAAGGGATTTACCTTTATTCCGGCCTTAATATACAAAGCTCCTACGCCCTTGGGGCCATGGATTTTATGAGAACTCATTGACATGAGGTCTATTCCTGATTTTTTGGGGTTAATTTGAAGCTTTCCAAAAGCCTGTACTCCATCAACGTGTAACACTGTACTACTATTTATTGACTTAATTATCTGAGCTGCTTCTTCAATCGGCTGTACAGCTCCTGTTTCGTTGTTGACATAGATAAGACTTACAAGGGCTGTATCATTAGTTACAAGACTTTTGAGCATATCAAGTTCAATTTTCCCCTGGCTGTCAACCCCCAGTATATCTACCTTATAGCCATTAGCAGCAAGATGCCTGTACACCTCAAGCACCGATGGATGCTCAATTGCACTGGTTATTATATGATTTCCCTTACGCTTGTTTGCTAAAAGATAACCCATTATAGCGGTATTGTTTGATTCTGTTCCTCCCGAAGTAAACAAAATTTCACTGAGTGTAACACCAAGTGAAGAAGCTATACGCTGTCTCGCCTGCTTTACAAGCTTCTCTGCTTCTATTCCCTTTGTGTGAAGAGATGAAGGATTTCCATAAAATTTATCATTAATTTCGCTTATATAGCTGGTTACTTCATCGTATGCTCTTGTGGTAGCAGCATTATCGAGATATATTTCCCTCAATATTAAAACCTCCGAGTGTTGTCAATTAATATAATGTAAAACGCTGATAAAGTAATTTTACCATAATAATACCAAAGTGTTTAAAGTGTTTCAATTTTTATTGCAATGAAATACATTTGATTAAAGTCATCTTTTTGTTATAATTATTAGGTATTACAAGTATTATTCTTTTATTATAATATTGATTTATGCGGGGTACTGATGATTCGAGCATTGTGTAAAATAGAGGAACTACTCAGGAAAAAATGGCTTATACTTTGCATTATAGCTGCTGCAGGAATAATTGTTTATGTTAATAGCTTTTCTACACCATTTCATTTGGATGACTTTGGCTCTATAAGGGACAATTATTCTATAAGGGATCCACTGAATGTTGGTGAAATATGGAAGTTTTATTCAAACAGAGTTGTATTATACTTTACTTTATCAATAAATTATTTTATACATCAAACAGCCTACGAAGGTTATCATATAACCAATGTAGCAATTCATATCTTTAACGGATTAATTTTCTATTTTATATTGTATAATATTCTAAGTCTCAAGTACTTTAACGGCAAGAAAATTGCTACCTTCAAGCGTTTTGTCTGTATCCTTGCAGCGGTTATGTTTATTGTGCATCCAATGCAGGTTAATGCAGTAACATATATTGTACAGCGTACAGCCTCACTTGCTGCAACCTTCTATTTGCTGGCCATATTCTTCTTTATTAAATTCCGTGTTCACGATAAAGTAAGATATTTTGTTCTGGTAATACTATTTACTATACTTGCAATGTTTACTAAGGAAAATACGATCACAATACCTTTTATGCTTATATTTCTGGAGATTCTCTTCTTCCTCAAAGATGGAAAGACCTCCTGGAAAAAAAGGCTTTTATTCTGCTTTATATTATTGCTAACCGTACCTATAATACCTGGAACCATAAAATTTCTTCATGGTTACAGCCAAAGCGATCCTAATGGGGTATTCATGGCAAGTACTTCAATGAATAGAATGTGGTACTTCTATACGTCATTAAATGTAATTGTTTTGTATATTAAGTTATTATTCATACCCGATCATCAAAACTTCGATTACAGCAACGACTTCCCTATCTCTCATAATATCTGGGAGAACGGGTCTTATATATCACTTACAATTCTTGTTGTAATATTCCTTTTTGCAGTAAAAAACTTCAGAAAGAATAAGCTTATAACTCTTGGAATTGTATGGTTTTTCATGGGTCTGGCTGTCGAATCAAGCTTTATTTCCATAAAGGATGTTTACTTTGAGCATAGGGTTTACTACCCTCTTGCCGGTTTCATAATTGCATTGGCAGGAATAGTTTTTGCAGAATTCAAGTCAAAAGACAGGAAACTGCTTGTAAAGAAGCCTCTGCTGTACTTTACAATACTATCTGCAATTATTATAATAACAAATTCAGCACTTACTTTAAGGCGTAACTATGTATATTCAGATACTGTAAGGCTTTGGGCTGATGTTGTTAAAAACGCTCCAAGGAGTGACCGTGGCCACAGCTCTCTTGGTGCAAGCTATCTTGATTATTATGATCCAGATAAGGAAGATACAAAAATATATCTGAAAAAGGCTGAGGAAGAGCTTAAAATAGCTATTTCGCAGTATCCAAACAATGATACCGCTCACTGCAACCTTTCAAAGACATATTATCTCGAAGGTGAATATGATTTGGCAATAAAGGAAGCTGAGGAAACAAACAAAATAAGCCCATCTGTGTATGCTTTTCACAACATGGGCGTGGCATATCAGAAAAAGGGTGATTTAAAAAATGCATTATGGGCATTCCAATGTGGTTATAATAGAGATAAAAAGTGTGGTTTCATAATGGATGATTTAGGCAGCTATTATTATGAGCAGAAGGATTATGTAAATGCTAAGAAATACTATGAAGAGTACCAAAACAATGCTCCAACTAAAAGCAGCATAATAGCAGGAAGGCTAAAGGAAATTGATCAAATATTAAAGAAATAGCCTTACAAAATATACAAGTTTTCTATAATGCATAGGAAAGTATAAATTCTCATTGACTTAATGCTTTCCGTAAAGTGCATTTCAAAAAAGTCTACCTTTTTATAAATCCGTTGTTAAGCTTTAATACTCAGGTATTATAAGGGTTTCACCTGCACAAATATCACTTGAAGACATATTATTTAAGGATTTTATCTCATAAACAGTCTTTCTTACATCTCCATTGGGATTATACTGCTGAGCTATGTTCCAGAGTGTATCTCCCGGCTGAACACTGTGTTGTATATTTTCAGTTGGCTTATATCCATAAGATGTTCCTACAAACAGAACTGTAATTAACAGTACAACCATTACTGTTACAAATGTGCAAAATCTTCTTTTGTTTTTTAATACATATTTTTTATTCATATTTATCACCCCATAAAGAACATTTGTTCTATAGTGATTATATACCGAACAATTGTTCTGTGTCAACAATTTTTGCGAAAATATCGAACATTAGTTTGATATTTTTATTTTATGTGCTATAATAATAACGAAATGGTAATTAATAGCTTTTATTTTATATTTTTTTGTTTCAATTTTAATCTTGGATTAAATACTATTATGAGGTGTTACTATGCAAAAAAAACTCAGTGAAAAGCAGCAGCAAATACTGGATTTTTTGAATAAGACTATAGAAGAAAAGGGTTATCCCCCGTCAGTCAGGGAAATCTGCAGTGCAGTCGGTTTAAAGTCAACCTCCACCGTACATGCATACCTTGAAAAGCTTAATAAAAGCGGAATGATTCTTAAGGATGCCACGAAGCCAAGAGCTTTAAAGGTTATTAACGGCGGCGGAAACAGCAAGCCAAAGATTGATCCTGAAGCCTTTTATTCAAGAAAAGAGCTTGTGGATGTACCTATAGTTGGTAAGGTAACTGCAGGAATGCCAATACTTGCTGTTGAAAATGTAGAGGACACCTTCCCTGTTCCGCTTGATTTTGTTCAAAACTCAGATGCTTTTATGCTGAGGGTTCGCGGAGACAGCATGATTGAGGCCGGTATCCTGAATAATGACCTGGTTCTTGTAAAACAGCAGTCCACTGCCAACAACGGCGATATAGTTGTTGCTCTTATTGAAGATGAGGCCACAGTAAAGACTTTTTACAAGGAAAAGGGTTATGTAAGACTTCAGCCCGAAAATAAGTTTTATGAACCGATAATTGTAACAGAAAATCTTTCGATTTTAGGCAAGGTTTCGGGTGTATTCAGAAAACTGTAAACAATATTAATCAAGGCGTGCATTGTATATCATTGCACGCCTTTTATTTATACTCTGCTAAATTACACTCTCTTTAACTTGAAAGTGGCCTGGAAAAAAACTTTTCTTTTCCAACCTTCTTTATTTCTTTCCTTAATATAAAACCCCCGAAAAATCTATACATAAATGGAGATATAAGCGGTTTGGACATTAGATTGAATGCCTCTTGTGGAATTGTTTCATTGTTATGAATTTTTTCTGCGATTATATCGAGTAATTGAATTAGCTTTTTCATACTGCTGCCTGCCTCATCAAGTTTTTTACCGCCTATTAACTCACCTGGAGCAACTGCAAAACCTCCCATCCAATTAAATCCCATTTTATCTGCAAATAAGCTGCAGGTTTCGATCGCGCATTTACTTGCTTCTACTTCCGGGAATCCGCTGTTTGTTATAACCATTATTTCTCTGTCTTTACATGACAGGTTTTCTTTGTTTGATAAAGCTATTTCAAAAAGCTTCAAAACTGCAGCTGGAACAGAGTTTTCATATATAGGCAGACTTAATATGATTTTATCAGCCTTATTAAAACTTTTTATAAACTCACTTTCATTACTTATTTGTTCATAAAGAAATACTTTATTTACTTCAAGCTGTTTATTTTCAAAATTCTCAATTATCTTATCTGCAATTGCCGCACTGTTACCTTTCTTTGAAACACTGCAAATCATAACTAAAATGTTCATAACAGTTCACCTATCCCTATATTAAATTCTTTAAGAAGCTTAAATCATTTGAATATGTAATTACTTCCGCACTGACATTTTTGCTGAAGGCAGCAAAATTGGAGTTCATTATAAAACTTTTAAAAGTATCAATTTCTTTTTTATTCATATTATCAGTGACACCAATACCGATTAACTCTGGATACTTATCATATCTGGGTTTCATTATTGTTTTCTTGTTTTTGTATGTTTGTAAAGGAAGAGAAAGCAGCTGCGCTCTGTCTATAAAGTTTTTGGTTTTAGAATTAAAACAACCGAACGCAATAGGAGCAATAATAATCACCTTATCACTGGATAGATAATTCCTGTATATATCATTACATCCATCATTATTGCAGCATATTCCAGGATTTTTGTTCTGGCAATAATCACATGCTACACAAAATTTCAAATTATAATTGTTAAGATTTATTTTTGTAAAATTCTCACCTAATTCGTTAATGTAAGTATTGAGTTGCTTTACATGCTCATTTTCCATTACATTGTTCTCGTTTAAACCACTTATAAAGGTTATTTTCATAAATTGACCTCCGAAAAACTTAATTTATTCTCTGTTAGTAAATTATAAATCAGCATCTTCCAATTTTTTAATAGTGTCCTCATACCATTTCATATTAAACTGTTCAAGCTTTGAACAATAATCAGCGGCTATACTCCAATAAATAGCATCCTTTTTCATGCATTCGGTTGAAATATGTTCATCCTGTATATGTTCAATTCCTTCATCAGCTATTTTCATATGTTGTTTTGATAATTCAAGCTGTTTTTTCAGTTGATCAATAATTATGTTTTTTTCTACATTTGAACTAAAATACAGCTTGACTAGAAAAGCGCTTCTAAGAGGCTGAACATCAATTGGACCTGAAATCCATTTAATCAGTTCTTCTCTACCCTTCTCTGTAATGTGGTAAAGCTTTGCATTAGGGGAATTGTCCTGATAAACTATTTCAACATTAACCAGCCCTTCTTCCCTCATTTGATTCAAAGTAGGATAAATCTGACTTAAGCTTGCACCCCAGAAATGCTGTACTGATTCATCAAAATATCGTTTCAGTTGATAACCAGTCATATTCTGATAATTCAGAAAACCAAGTAAAGCATGTTTTAAAGACAATATCATCACCCTTTATATAATTACTTATATATGTAACTTTTTATCTATATAATACATTATATATCTTATTAAAAAAAAGTAAATAACCTAATAAATAATTCTAAGCATAAAAAAAGAGCTTACGCTCTTTTTTTATATGTATTGTGTGACAACCTCCGGCTATGCCGGTGGATAAAAAGGCTTTAGCTCTGAACAAAAACTCCTATGATATAATGCAGGCGACTGACAATCGCAAGACAATAAACATAGGAGGTGTCGTATGAGTAA
>JAEWTV010000084.1 GCA_023397675.1 Bacillota bacterium
TCCTATGTTTATGCTACATACAGTTCGTTTTCCAGTTCTGCAATAGCTTCCATAAACTTTTTCTTATTACCAAAGCACTTGATAATTTCAACCGGGGTTCCAAAACGGGCCACATCCGGCACTTTTAAAATATCCATACTTTCCAAATTGGTTAGACCCTCGGTAGCATACTTATCAAGCAATGCTTCCAATACCTGTTTGGCAACTTCGTTGTACTTTCCGAAATAGCCACGCTTTTTCACGTTGTTTGCACGTTCTTTTCGTGTTAAGGGCGGCATATCAAAAACAATATGGCAAATTAAATCAAATGGGTCTAAATCCTTAGATACTTCTTCTTTGAGTTCATCAAAGAAAATTCCCTTTTGCTCCAATTCTTCGATGATAACAGTTTTCTTTTCTGCACTGTTCCATTTTTGCAAAAACTCGTCCAGCGTCGCATACTCACTGCGGATGTTCTTTTTTGTATAGTCCACAAGGCTTTCTGTGATAAGTTTGCCATTGGCATCCAAATACTGCACACGTTCGTTAATGACTGAAACCGGAACATCATTAACGTAATATTTAATCCGTTTTGGGTTTTCATCATCATTGCCAAATCCTACATCGGGCGGCACCTCTTGTCCACCATCATCACAAAATGGAATGTCCGTAACATCATCCGTCGGAATATCTTCGGTTTCTTCTGTGGGGATTTCTCCATCTGTTTCTTTAATTTTTACAGGCTCACCATCAAAATCCTTATCCGCAAACAGCTTGGTAACATTGCGGAAATCAATAATGGTAAAGTACAATTTATCGTGTTCCTCATTAATTCTTGTTCCACGACCGATGATTTGCTTAAATTCAGTCATACTGTTGATATTGCTGTCCAGGACAATAAACTTGCAGGTGTCTGCATCTACACCAGTTGTCAGCAATTTGCTGGTGGTGACAAGTACCGGATAGGTTGAGTCTGACTCCATAAAGTTCTCAAGCTCATCCACACCTTCGCTGCCACTTGTCATTTGTACTACATATTTAGTGTTTTGCTTTACCAAATCTGCATTTTCATTTCTGAGAGCTTGAGCCATGCGCCCAGCATGGTCGATATCTACACAGAAAAAAATTGTTTTTGAAAAACGAGAATTATTTTTCTTTAAAAAGTCAGAAACTCTTTTTGCTACAAGTTCGGTGCGTTTTTCAAGCACTAAGTTTTTATCATAATCTTTGATATTATACTCTCGATCCTCTATCTCATTTCCATTCTTGTCCAATTTTCCCTTGGTAGGGCGATAGCCTTCTAAATCTTTATCAATACCAACACGGACAACCTTGTACGGGGCAAGGAATCCATCTTCGATGCCCTGGTTCAGCGTATATGTATATATGGGGTCGCCAAAGTATTCAATGTTTGAAGTGTCTCTCGTTTCTTTCGGGGTAGCAGTCATACCAATTTGTGTAGCATTTTTAAAGTATTCCAGTATTTTTCGCCATGAGGAATCATCTTTAGCGCTACCACGATGACATTCGTCTACTATTATAAGGTCAAAAAAATCTGGTGAAAACTCTTTATATGTATCTGAAAATCCTTCTTGTCCTGTAACTCCTTGATAGATAGCAAAATACACTTCATAGGCTTTATCAACCTCTTTATTGCATATCTTAGTCATCTTGCGATTGTTACTATCAGAATTGAAAAACTTAAAATCTTTTCGCATTGGGTCATCGACAAGAACATTTCGATCTGCTAAGAACAGAATTCTTTTCTTGGTTCTGGACTTCCAAAGACGATAAATTATTTGAAATGCTGTATAAGTTTTTCCTGTACCGGTTGCCATGGTAAGTAGAATACGTCGTTGTCCATTTGCAATAGCTTCAATAGTTCGGTTGATTGCAATACACTGATAGTATCGTGGCTTTCTGCCATTGTTGGGATTGTAATAATAATCCTGAGATACAACATTATCAGACTCGTCTGAGATGTTCTTAAAAGTTTTATATTTTCCCCAAAGATTTTCTGGAGTAGGGAATTCTTTTAAAGTAAGCTCGATTTGGATTCCACCATCTCGAGCTGTTTTATCATAAAACATAAATCCGTCACCATTAGATGTAAAAGCAAATGGGATGTCCAATATTTCCGCATAATTCAGTGCTTGCTCCATCCCATCGCCAATGTTATGTTTATTATCTTTCGCTTCAATAATTGCAATTGGAATATTAGGTTTCCAATATAAAATATAATCTGCACGTTTTTGTTTACCACGTTTTACTACTTTTCTGCGAACAATTACCTTTCCATCAGTAAAAGATACTTCTTCTCGCATTTGCAAATCTCTGTCCCATCCAGCAGCTAAAATCGCCGGAGCAATATATTTTGTCCGAATATCCTGTTCAGACATATCTTTTTTATTCATCTTTGCCCCTCGCTTTCTTAGCTTTTATAGTTCTGCCATCTAATGGTTTTTCAGCACCTATAGGAATAAGCCAAAGGTTTCCTTTTTTAATTGCACCATTTATTTTTCTGGCATTGCAATATATCGTGACCATTCTACCAGATGGCGTCCACTTCTCTCCAGCATCTTTCACAGTTAAATAGTCAATCAGAAGAGACACCTCCAGTTTACAACTACTCTGTTGTATTATATTTCAAGATATTGAAGAATACAAGACAAAACTCATGTCGACACTTTGATGATTATGGGATACAATACATATTGGAACAGTAAGAGAAAAAATAGGAGAAGGATTTGCAAAAAACGGTTATTTTGAGTTTGATGACTACAAAAGCCGAAAAGATGTGCAAATCCTTCAATTTATAGAATCAATTTAATGTTAATTTTGTTGATGATTCTGCAAAATATTTCTAAATGATTATTGAATATAGTCTACTTTTTAGGGTAGAGTACACTGAATAGATGCCTTCTTATCAACTATGCCATATATATATTTTCATTATGCCATCTTAAGAACTGTGTTGACGGTCTTTCCTGCATATTATCTGGTAAAATAACCAGTTCCTTGCCATGAAGAGCATAATATTCTTTTCCATTCCCATAGTCTTCTTTTATACGCTTACTCACTTCTATGTGAAAATCATCAGTAACTGTTATATATCCTCTATCATATAAAGCATGTAAATCTTTTCTTAGAAGCAGCCCATTATTAGGTTCATGAGTACCTTCCTGAGAGTATGGTTTTATATGAGCGGCTTCCAGTACAGGCAGTGTCTTTTCTCCTGTAATAGCACACCTTCTATGATATGCTTCTGTAACTAATACTCTGAAAGCTCCTTGCCCAAGCCGTGGCTTTATTATTTGTTCTGAACCATACCTGGGACCCGGTTCACAAAATTTCAATTCTTCGGGCTTCATAAAGCTATTGCTTTGAATTTTTTCCTCAACTTGTTGGAGCAGCCTTTTACCAAAGAAATCTTCAGTGCTATATGTCTTTCCTTGTACAATATTCGGCTTCCAATCTTCCGGGACAGGTATCCAATCTGAACGTTTGAAGAAAAAGGGAGAAGTTAAAACAATGCAGCCTATTTGTGGATCAGGCTCGGTATTTCGGTCAGTTTGGCGATATTTATAAATAGCTTGTCTAAATGAAAAGTAATCAGTAGTACCGTTTTTATTATCGAATGCTTCCCATGCCAGTGAAACCGGCAAAAACGAGTGACGAACAAAAAAACCTCCACCAGCTATGTAGTTAAAAGGGCTATGCAATTTAAACAGAAATAATCCATTTGTCTCAAGTGCTTTAAATACTTGTTTCCCACCTGGTTGCCAGAAATTCACTTCATCCGGCTGGATATTCGCAAGGTAGTTAAACCAATTGCTATCAGTAACCCCAATAAATATCTTCATAACCTCACCTATCTTCATATCTGTCTGTTAATCATATTTTACTATTCTGATAATTATTTGCAAAGGTTATGTTAATCATATTTTTTATTAGACCTCAAACCCCTTATATACCAACCCTTACCGCTGATATGGCACTGCTACCATCTCCACGTGCCTTGATTGGGTAAAAATGATATAGGTAGAGTGTAGTAGGGCTTTGGCAGTTCTCCCTCTAACTCCAAAAATCTGTACCATTTGAACTTTATTCATCCTCAACCAATCTTGCTACCGGCTTGCCACATTTGTTACACTTACCTTTGAGCAGTATTCCAAACTTATCATTATGCAAGGAATACTCCACAATGGTAGTTACTCCACAAGTAGAGCAAAAGACATTGTCTATAAGACGGTCACGGATGTGCTTAGGTATCCCATTCCATTTTTGAGTCGCCTTAAAATCTATAATATTCATAATCGCCAACCCTTCATTTGTCCGTTTTGTCTTCTGACTTACATTACTCCTACGTACTATCAATGAATTTTTGAGGCGACAATGTAAAAACGTTTGAACCAGCTTGGATTCTAAAGGAGTCGAATTCGACCCCTTTAAATTTATCATTATGCAATTGCTCCCAAAGACCCAAAAATTCGATTGTGTTCTTACTTCTCATCCAATTTTTTATGACATCTTTAGGTTCGTCACTTTTATAGCGCGCGATATCTGTAAGTGAAATAAATTCGTTTTGGAAATCTTCAGTATAGATAGCAATATCTATACCTTTGGCGTGAATTGTTTCTTTTACAGGTTTTTTTGACATCTCACATCACCCCCGTAACCGTAAAATCCTCAATATTTATAAAAGCGAGAACTATGTATTGTCATGTTAAATATTACCTTTATTATAAAATTTGTGTCGCACAATATCAAGTTTTGGCTTACCAAATTATCACTAATAGGAACTCTTTTATTTGATTTATGAAAAAAAGAGATTCTAGAAAGCCGGAAGAGTTGGGTGTATGCCTAAAATAAACGAGGCACTCTACGAAATTACATCGTAAGGCGCCTCGCTTTGTTGTATCATATAATGTCAAGTGGACGGGGTTATTGACACATTCCCCAATTAGCCTTTCAATCTGTCTAAAGGATAAGTTATATCCTTCTTTAAGTCCTTTAAATATAACTTTCTTTCATGTATGTCAAGTTTTTATATAATTCCAGCTTTTCAGTGACGAAAAGGCTGGGCAAAAGTCATCACTCACGCCGTGACGGCTTTAAAAGCCAGGCGCGACAGATTCCGTGACAGAGTTTCCAAGCTTCCATCCCTTACTACGTTCGGCCGGCTCTAACAACATCCTAGTTGTACCCACCTGAATACGTCATCCATGACGAATTCACCGAACTCTGGTAGATGGCAGGCAGGAAGCTCTAGGTCACTCCACCAAGCGCCTTCAGGGATAGAATAACAGGTGGCTTTACCGAACTTTGTAAACAAAGTTCTAACGCAGCCGCTGACTAGCGGCTCCATAAGCTTTCTTGAAGAATGTCAAAGGATGGGGTTGTTGTCACATTCTTTAGATATGTCTCTAACCCCCGTCCCCTTGTCACAATGAATGCCCATCCCGCAACAGAATGTTATACCAGTTACTTCTTGTATTTTCTTGTAAGTAAATCCATTGATTGCTTTGTCGGCTCCAAGTCATATTCATAAATATCCGAATAAATTCTCGGCACCTTTTTGAGTCGAAAATTTATGTCGTCGATATCAAAAGCCAACAAATCCAAATCTTCTATACCAAGCCACTCACAGTATTCTCTGTACTGTGAGCCTTTTTTTATTTTATATGCCTTTGCAATTTGTACTAGGCCATCGGTGCCACCGCAGTCTTCGATGATACCATAGCCTCCTCCCTCGAGTACGCGAGGCAACTCCTTACCTGGCAGTTCTTTATCTTCATAGATTTTTTCCAATGTTAATGAAACTCGCCACCCATCTCCATAATCATAGGAAAAGATCATTGTCTCTGTTTCATGGTCGAGTACGTTTTTGACCTTTGTTTCCGCGGCGTTCTGTACTCGCCTTTCGAAATCGGAAAAGTCGTCTTTACTAGGTAATTCAACACGGAGGTTGTGCAATTCTTGTCTCTCGCTAAATAAATCAATGACCTTCACGTTGGTTTCGTTTTTAATATATTCGCCAACGCATTTGCGGAAGTTTTCGGTCACGGGGACATCAAAGCAAAATAGATGACTTGCCTGCATTTCAAACATGGTCATAATTATATATCCCAGTCGAGCCATCATTATGTTGTTGGCAACTTGAAAACGCCGCCACAGACTTGGCTTGTAATCCTGTAATTCCGCATAAAACTGGTAAATTGGTTGTGATGCCATCAGAGTGTACCTCTCAAAATTATTATAAGATTCGTGGATGATCTCAATTACCAACACATTGAGTACCTTTCAGTGCCCCCCGTCCCCTTGTCACTACTATAATCTAAAAAGAGCATTTTCATAATTCTTAACATAGTATTTGATGTTCTTTCTACCTTTTTTGACTATGGTATGCCCTTCAGCTTCCAGCGTTTCCTTTTGGGCTTCAACACCCCCTGGGTATTTGGGATTTAATTCACCGTTTGCTTTCAGCGTTCTCCAATATGGGGTTTCATCCTTACTTCGCTGGAAACTTGCCCATGCCACAATGGAAACAAAAATTCCAGCAGTAATCGGTTCTGTAAAATCCGCTCCACTCAGTTTCGCAAAATATTCCCGTATTTCTCCAACCTTAATTACATAACCATACGGGATCAACCTCATTACCTTATCATATTCGATAGGCGGAGCAAAGTACATTCTGTCCCCGCCATACTTTTCAATACTCTTGCGGTCAGTAATTGTCTGAAACTTTGGCATATCCTTACTGTCTCTCATCATAGCATTAAAGTCTTTTTTATCCTCACCAGCCATATACAGCACCTCCTTACATAAAGCATATATTGCTTCATAAATTCATGCAATGAGACGGTTTAAAAAAATCATGAACATCAATAGGACTTGCTGCCCCTAATTGCAATATATATTTCAGACTATTAAGCTTAGTTCTATCTTAGATAATTTTTAGCTATTAATTCTTTCTTTTTAATATCAATACTAAATATCATACCTAATGTTGAAAAAATATTAAGCGTGTTTTCTAGTGTTTTTTCAATATCAACATTTCCAGTAGGTTTTTTGATGTTTAAAATATCATTTATCTTCCACAATTGTTTGCCAGTATAATCAATAGCTACAACATTATTTGGAACAACAGTCTCATCATTAATCAATACGATAATTACACTTTCAAATTCTAATACTTTTCTTACTTTGAATTCAAATTCTACTTTTTTTCCATCAATTATAATTTTATTTTCAATTGAACTAACCATAATTTTATCTTCTCTTATTTCAAATTTTCAAGCCATGATAGCTTTAAATCCAAGTCACTAACTAACTTATTTTCTGAATATGTCAATTACATGGCTCGAGATGCCCAATAAATCTTCGCGCTCGCAAGTAGTAAAGTGATATTTTAAATATAACTCAAATGTTACATCGTCCATAGTATCTACCGCTTCGCGCATAAATAAGGCGCAACCGTCTGATGCAACGTAGTGCAGTCTGGAAACGGGAAATACAGACATCAAATCGTCGATGTTTTCTTTACGGACAAGTTCAAATAAATCCTTTGGCTGGGACTTGGCAGCAAATGTTTTGGAATCAATCAAGCCTTTTTCAATATATGCAGCGACATTGATATTACCACGTTTGAACCCTTCATCAAGGAGACAGCCATCGGATATAACATGCGCGGCAAAAATCACGCCTCCCTGTTTTGTTACCCGAATTGCCTCGGTCAGAGCTTGTTGTTTATCTTCTGGGCTATAAAGGTGGTACAGGGGGCCTAACAGTAGCGTAATGTTATATTGATTGTCCGAAAAAGCAGACAAGTCCATAGCGTTACCCTGAGTAATTGTTATATTTTCATCTGATTGAGTATTTTGACGGAAAATCTCTATATTATGCTCTACTAATTCCACCGCGTCAACGGTATATCCCTGGCGTGCCAGGGCGTGTGAATACCGGCCAGTTCCAGCACCGACTTCAAGCACACGGTCACCGGGTCTTATATATTTCTCAATGTAACGCATAGTGGTGAGGAACTCAACTGATCCATGCTTTAACGTCAGCCGACTGTCCTCATCATAATTATTGTAAAAGTCTATTAAGTATTGGTTTGTTTTCATATTGCACCTCTTCTATATTAACCAGTAAACATCAAATAGGTAAATTTCAATCTGGTTTTTAAAGCTGATAATATATCTATTAATTAGGTGTCAAGTGGACAGGGTTGTTGTCACTGGCGTATTATCTGTTGATCTTACCTATCACCTTTTCTACAAATACATTCACTAGTTCAGGATCAAATTGCTTCCCTGCATTTCTTTGTAATTCTTCAATTGCAACATCTTCAGATAAAGCATTACGATAACTTCTTTCGCTTGTCATAGCATCGTAAGCATCAGCTATGGCTATAATTCTTGATTGAAGTGGTATTTCCTTACCACTTATTTTCTTTGGGTATCCCGTTCCATCCCATCTTTCATGATGAGCCAGCGTATACACCGCCATTTCTGACATGTCATTCACTGTGCTAAGTATTCTATATCCTATTTCCGGATGACGCATTATTTCTTTCCATTCATCATCTGATAACTTTCCAGGCTTATTGAGTATATTTTCTTCTATAGCAATTTTCCCTATATCATGAAGTAATCCAACAGTTTTAAGTTCCTCAATCTCTCCTTCAGATAAACCAAGTGCCACCGCCATGCTTTTGCATAATTCTGAAACTCTTTGTGAATGCTGTTCTTCTCTTTTGTTTTTTTCATGAAGAGTACTAATTATGGCTTTTATTGTTTTACCCCTCATACTTGGGCTTTCAAAAAGTTTTTTCTTATACATGATATCTTCAGCTTTTTTTAATGTTTCTTGAATTTTTTCACTCTCATTCCTCTTAATTTCATATCCAAAGGAAACAGATATATCAATAGAAAAAACTTTTTCTTTTATTGCCAAAGCCTTAATTCTTTTTATAATCTGCTCTGCTTCATAATCATCTGTTTTGGGTAAAAGAATAACAAATTCGTCTCCTCCAAGTCTAGCTATAATATCATCTTCTCTGCATCCCTTTTTCATAACTTCTGCTACTTTCTTAAGAAGTTCGTCTCCCAGAGTATGTCCGAACGAATCATTGATAAGCTTTAATCCATTAACATCAGCCATAATAATACCAAGTGGAAAATTTCTTTCCACATCCAACCTATTTAATTCCTCTTCAAAGAATCTCCTATTGTATAAACCTGTAAGTTGATCATGGTAACTTAAATATTGTATTTGAGTTTGCCTTTCTTTTCTTTCTGTAAAGTCTCTAAATACTAAAACCACACCACTAATATTACCATTCTCATCCTTAATAGGGGCAGCACTTTCTTCAATAGGTCTTCTGGTACCATCCTTTGAAATTAGAATCATACTGTTATCTATTTCCATGGTTTCCCCAGTTTCTAATACTTTAAGTACAGGATTCTCACATTGTTCTTGTGTAAATTCATTTACTATATTAAAAACTTTTTCAAGTGGTTTGCCTAAAGCCTCTCTTTGTGTACATCCTGTAAGCTGCTCACCAACCTTATTTATTAACTCAATATTTCCATGTTTGTCTGTTGAAATTACACCATCAGCTACTGACAATAATGTGGCTTTAAAACGCTCATTTTCACTAAATATTAGTTTCTCCATCTTCTTTCGCTCAGTTACGTCTTCATGCATTATTACAAATTCTTCCGATCTAAGGCCATTTTTAAATATTGGGAAAATAATCATTCGTATCCAGATTGATACATCTGCATACTTAGGACTTACATTATGCGCATTGTATTGAAAATCCGGAAAATAAACAACCTCGCCATTTTTAGCTCGAGTCAATAATTCTCCAAGCCCCTGCTGTTTTACCTGTAAATCATCAAAACAGCAAAAGTCAGGATCTGGAGTTGAACCGAAAAGTCTTATAAATGCAGCATTAACCTTTTTTGTAAAGCCATCTCTATCTATGACCTGAATTGCCATGGGATTATTATCAATAATACCTTGGAGGGTTTCCTCCGATTGTTTCCGTTCAGTTATATCCTCAATCATACATATTTCGAATGAATTAGTTTTATCCCCAAGACTCACAGAAGCAACTTTCAAATTAACCCAAACAGTATCTCCATTAGGTTTAATATATCTCTTATTTATACTGCTGCTTTTAGCTTTACTAGCCCTTAGAGAATAAATATTATCCAGGCTTTTTTCAATATCCTCAGGATGTGTAATATCCATCAAATCAGTATTAATTAATTGTTCTACTGTTCTTCCAGTAATCTCAGCAAATTTTGAATTAACCTCAAACACTATTCTTGAATCCAGTAAAGTTATACCTAGTGGTGCTTGTTCAAAAATTGTTCTAAATTTCTCTTCACTTATACTTAATTTATTTTGAGCCATTGTTATTTGTTGTACATACTCTTTAAGCTCTTCATTTTTTCTTTGCAATTCATAAAATAAACTAATATCCTGTATAACAAGAATAATCCCTATAAGATCTTTTACTTTACTATCAAAAATTAGTTTACTGGTTATATTTACTGGAATTCCTTCACCATTTTTCTTCAATAAAGTTATGTCATTATACTTACAATCTCTTTGCTTAATTAAATCCAGTGAACATTTTTCATTGATATTATAATTTATAATTTTAGTAACATTCTGTTTTATCAGCTCATTTTCTTCAAATCCCAGCATATACAAAGTATATGGTGAAATTCGGATAATTTTCCCATTTTCATCGGTTATAATAACCATATCCAGTGTTTGCTTAGAAACTTCTTCAAGTAAAAATTTTTCCGGCAGTCTTAAAAACTTATATTTTGTGATAACTATGTAGGTACCAATTATCATAATAACAGCATATAATTGTCCCATAAGCGGTAGTCGCTCTACCCCGAATATCGGTAATATTGTCTGAGTTAATAGATTAAGCACAAACGGGATTATACTCGATACTACTAATATTTTTGATTGCTTTTTTATTCTTACACTATCTGTTTTTAATCCCCAAAGAAATAAAATTATGATACTGGTTAATAAAAATAGAAAATCATACAAAAAATCACCAATGTAAAAAAAATCCGATATGATTTGTGGAGTTTCAATCCCCTCACCAAATAGGAAAATGGCCATAAAGAAAAATAAGAATGATGGGAAAAATATTAAAAGTTTAATTATTCTTTTCTTCAAAATTCTATTTTCTGTAATTAACAACACTAAAAATAATGAAATTGCACTAAAACTGCACCACCCTAAAGCAGATATTTTATTCCAGAAAGAAAAGACGTACTTTTCCGATGATACATATGCTAAAGAATAGGCTAGTGACCAAACAGCATAACTCGCACACAGTATGAGAAAAGCCATATGAATACTTGATTTTTTATTCTGTCTATATGTGTAAAAACCAATATAAATGTAAATAAATGTTGCTACTAACGAAAATGCTGAAAACAAACTACTCATATCCATATTAATCACCATTACTATTTCCTGTATTTTAATCGTATAATTGATTTTTAACTATATACACTAGAATAGCGAAATTAAGATATTCATGTCGAAATTATACCATATCCTATGAAAATTTACATCCAAATTATGCATTCTCCACTACCTGCACCTCACTTTTAAACTTTAAACAAAATGCGTTGTCGAGATAACTTCTATCTTCTCAACCAACGCATTGAATGTACTTTATAGAACTCTTGCAGAATTTCCTGTCAACCTTTATTACTTCAATCTGTAAATGGGACAGGGTTGTTATCCTGAATTATTATATACGTCAAGTTCTTGCATTCTCCGTGCATATTCACCCTCTATCTTTTAATTATCTGATAATGTTTATAAAATAAACGGGGATTAATACTCCCAGTGCAAATCTTCAGGCCCATTAAATCCACAAGTCAACATCAAATGATTTATCACATCAAAGTATTCAGCCTTCCAATAGTGAGGATCATTTGTATTTCTAAACTTGATTCCTTCTAAATTCTTTTTTGCAGGTTTCTTAAAAGGTTTTTTCAAAAAAATCGATGTTGTTTCCGTTGGCCAACCTTCATATGTTTCTACAATGCTATTTCCTGATGCTAATTCTTCCTCCAGTATCTCTTTCATTGCTCCACAAAATCTATCTATATGTTCCTGCTTAATAGCCATATAATTTTACTCCTTATAAATATTTATCTATGGAAATAATTGAATTCCTACCTTACATCTAACCCACCTGTTGAGGTAAACTCAAAAGTCCAATTACCGTTTACATCTTTGGTACTCACACCTTGAACCGTTGTATCTTTTATAACCTCAAACCCCAGTGACTTGTAAAGGGCAATTGCTTTTTTGTTCCATTTTGTTACGGTCAAAGTTATCTGGTAATTGCTTTGTTTTTGCATATAACTAATAGCAAACTCAACGATTTTTCGTCCATAGCCCTGACGCTGATACTTTAAATTCACAGCCACCCCGCTGATTTCATTTTTTACACACGTAACGGCACAAATTATCTCATTACCATCCATCAGCAAGAAGATATTTTCCTTATACTCCATTAGTTCCTCAAGGTCAGCACAAAATTCCCCATAAGGCTGAATATTCAGTTCTTTTCTCATTTGATAAAAGCAACTGTTTATTAGCTCTTTATATTTTTCATAATATTTTTGTTCAAATGTTGTAACAGATAAATCAGAATTAAGTAAACCACCTTTATATTGCATTTCATACATGCCAAACCTTACTGTTTGTTTTTCAGTCATGTAACTCACCTTCCGCTATTCTTGGCAAATTATCCAAACTTTTGGCCGTGTTAATTATTACCTTCATTATAAAATTTATGCAACACAACATCAAGTTTTATGTTACTGAAAATCACATCTGTATAGAAACCATATATGCCCAGCTTCCGGGTAAATAACTAGATCTAGAATCTGGGATTTTTGTCTATATTGACAAAAGATTAATATATGTTATACTTAAATGGTAAGTAGTAAGTAGTAAGTAGTAAGTAAATTTTATCAAGGAGGAAACACAATGAAAAATATATCCTTTACACAAGAGTTTTTTCTATGTGCTCTGAAACAACAGGGCAGCACAACATTAACGAACTCAACCGAAAGTTCAACCTGTCTTCTGGCTGCAGGTCTTCTGGAATTACTGATGGACAGTTATATTTCAATCGACGATAAAAAGAAATTGTATGTCAATAAGGAATTGTCATCTGAAAAAATGTATTTGACGCCTATATACGAATTAATCAAGGACAACAAACCTATGAAAGTCGAATCAATCGCTGAAAAATATGCTTTTGATTCTAAACGACCAGATGAACTCTTCCAATCAGTTGGACACTCCATTGTTGAAGATAGGTATATTGTTGAAGAAAGTAATCAAGGATTATTCAAAAATAAGGTCCGCTTTTTACCAAATGAAAGTGAAGTAACAAAAGTTATTGAAAAACTGAGAGCGGAATTTCTAGAAGAAGGCATTGTTTCTGATGAAGCGATTGTCTTAGGAGCGTTGTTAAATAAAAGCGGGTTAATAAAAAAGTATTTTTCAAAATACGAGATGCAAAAGCTAAATGACCGTTTAAAGACAATCAAAGAGAGCGAAGCTGGAGCTTTAATCAAGCAGATGGTGGATTACATTGATGCATGGATTGCAATAATAATTACCATAATCAGCACAACAGTAGTTTAAAGAGAGGTGAGCTGATTGTCCAGACAAAGGCCCCTGGAAGTGATAGAAAATTCCGAATATGTTACAATTGGGGAATTGGTTCGTTTAACGGGTGTTCGATACAGTACCCTAAAATTTTACACAGAGGAAGGTATGCTTCATTTTGAGCAGGCAGAGGAGAACCTGACAAGACGTTATAGAAGATCCGTAACTTTGGAGAGTATTCTTTTGATAAAAAAACTAAAGGAGGATGGATTATCAATTCCTCAAATCAAAAGAGAAATAGAAAGGCTAGCGCAGAATTCTCCATAAGGCTTAATATTGAATTCTTTTCTTATTTAATAAAAACAACTGTATTCTTAGTAAATTATCCAGACTTAAAGATATTTAGGTATCTCACCTTCCGAAAATTTCAAATAGAATCAATGTCACTGAAAAGCCGAGAGTTGCACCTGCAAAAACCTCAAAGAAGCTGTGCACCTTGTTTTCAAGCCTGCTTTGAGCCACAAGAACAGCTATTATAAAAGCAACTATTGAAACTTTCGCATCGTTTGTCCACATCATTATAGCTGCAGACGCTGAAAATGCGATAGCTGTATGCCCGCTTGGGAGTCCTCCCCTTAATGGTTTGCCTCTTCCCATGAAGGCTTTTCCGGTCAATACCAGAATGACAGTAACAATAATTGAAATAACTGCGATGTGAATTGGAGACTGACGGATTAATTGTATTCCGTTCTGAACCTGGCTGCTCACCTTGTCAAAGAAAACAAAGTACGCAACAATGAGGGAAAAGAAAGCAGCTACAATAGTGGCCCCAGCCGCAACATCCTTTACAACCTTGGCTTTGGGGTGGTAAACATCCACTATTATATCCACCAGAACCTCTATTGCAGTATTAAAAAGCTCACAAATAATTACAAGCGTTATAGCCAGAAATACAAACAGGTATTCCATTTTGGTAAGCCTGAAAAACAAGCTTAAGATTATTACAAGAATGGCTGCAAGAATATGCAGCTTCATATTACGTTCTCTTTTTATTGCATGAATAATTCCGCTTATTGCATTGTTAAAACTCGAAAAAAGGCTGTGATTCTTCATACCTTTACCTTACCAATTCCATTAATTGAAGTACTTTTTCCTGTTTTCCAAGCATTTCTTTTTCATCTGTTTCATTCATGTGGTCGTAACCAAGCAGGTGAAACATGCCATGAGTAGTCAAAAAAGCCAGCTCTCGGTTAAAGCTGTGCCCATATTCCTCCGCCTGCCGCTTTACCATTTCAAGTGAAATAGCAATATCGCCAAGAAGTATCAGATCCTTGTCCCTGTCAACATCACCGCTATCCTGTATGATTTGGCCTTTTGTAATGTCCAGAATTGGAAAAGAAAGCACATCCGTCGGTTTATCAACATTCCTGTACTGCTTGTTCAGCTCATGGATTCCCTCGTCGTCAGTAAGTACAATACTTATTTCCGAAGGAATTTCAAATCCCTCATACTCAAGTGACTTTGCTACCGCGGTATATATAATGTTATTCAATTCATCATTAACTTCGATTATATCCTGTTCATTTTCAATTATAATTTCCAAATAATCACCCCAAAGTTATTTTGTTTTCATCATCTTCCTTGTTGTAATCTTCTTCAAGGGGGTCGACAATTTTAATCACTTCAACATCAGACATGCTTTCCTTAATATTCGGGTATTCTTCCCGTTCATGGAATAAACCGCTGAAAACCTTCATAAAGCTTTGTGCAATTATGTCAAGATCCCTGAGTGTCAGTTCGCAGCAATCAAGCTGACCATCATCAAGCTTATCCTTTATTATCTTTCTTACGAGACCTTCAATCTTACCCTCGGTTTTGTCTGTCATTGCACGGACTGCAGCTTCAACTGAGTCAGCAAGCATAACAACCGCCGCTTCCTTTGACAAAGGCTTTGGACCTTCATACCTGAAATTCTCAGGTTTAACCGCTTCGCCCTTCTCACCTTTTTTAGCCTTGTGATAGAAATAGGCAACCAGCGTAGTACCATGGTGCTGTACGATTATATCTCTGATAGCAACCGGTATTTTGAACTTTTCTGCAAGCTCAGCCCCGTCCTTTGTGTGCGAGGTAATAACCAAAGTACTCAAATTGGCAGTCATACGGTCATGCGGATTTTCTGAAAGCTGATTTTCCTTAAAGAAATGCGGCCTCTTGAGCTTACCTATATCATGAAAATAAGCACCAACCCTTGCAAGAAGAGCATTCCCCTTGATAGCCTCGGTTGCAACCTCAGCCATATTTCCCACCATCAAGCTGTGATGATAGGTTCCGGGTGCTTCAAGCAACAGCCTTTTAATAAGCGGCTGATTCGGGTTTGCCAATTCCAGCAGCTTCATAGGAGTTATAATATTAAATACCGCTTCCCAGAAAGGAAGTGTACCTATTGTTATAACCAAGGAACCCAATCCGTTGAGGAATACTATAAGGCTATTGCTGGCTATTGTTGAGAAATCGCTCTTATCAACTAATCCTATACAGACTATGACAAGAATATTAATAAATGCAACCAGCATACCGGCCGCTGAAAGTCTGCTTCTCTGGTTTGCCTTTGAAACAAGGAATGCTGAGAATGAGCCTCCGATAAAAGCCATATACAGGAAGGTCATGTCTCCCTTTGTTATGAATGAAATTGCTATAGTCAAAAGGATATTCACTATGACAGCAAGCTTAACATCCAGTAATATTGAAATAAGCATTGCAGCCATGAAAACCGGTATTGCCAGTGAAGAATATCCGTTAATACCCCATGCTATAAGCAAAGTAGTAATTATTACAAGGCTCAGAATAAAAAGATCCTTTTTGCTTTTTAATATTTCTCTGCAGAAATGATTCATGAACAGCACAAGTACAATTGCAAGAAGTATTATAATTGCCATTATACCTGCTGCAAAAGCAATGTCAGGCCTGCTGCTGGTTTCAAGCAGATTAAGCTCCTCCAGTACTGCAAGCTTGTCCTTAGTGACAATGTCACCTACGCTTAAAATTCTAGAATCCTTCAGTATCTTGGATACATAAGCCTTGTCATTATTGATCTTCTGTATTTTAAGGTCTGTTGCCTCTGTGTCAATTGTTCTGTTAGGCTCCAGGATGGATTTTGCAAGCAATCCCCCAATAATTTTGAGGTCCTGGTCTAATGAGGTATTCTGATATTCACTCTGTACCTTGCTAACTTTTCCATCTAAATTCTCTTTTGTTATATCCTCTTTCATTACCTCGGATATAAATTCCTTAGTAAGCCTTTTGAAGTCTGCAATAGAGTCGTCACTGGTTTTCGCTATAAGATATAAAACCTGGTCATCTGATAGTTGAAGATTTAATTCCCTTACATCTTCCCGTAGTTTATTCGCGGCAACAGCCTGCTCTACTGCCAGTCTCGACCTGTAAGTCCGGTCTCTTGACGTTATACCTTGATTCTGAAGGCTTTTTTGCACACTGTTTCTATCAACATCTATTACGTTTAAAAATTCATTTGCATTACTTATAACTTCAATAGAAGCAGCACCATTGACCTTCATTTCAGGTGCGATTGCATCAATGGCAGCTTTCCTGTTTTCATCGGTAAGCATCTTATTCTCTATGTCCCTTGGTGCAACAATATCATAGGGAGACTTATCCCCCGCCTTAAGTTTGTACTTTTTAGGAAGAGCACTGGTTGCAATAATACAAAAAGCTACAATTACCGTAAACACACCTATTAAAACCCTTTGAAATCTATCCTTTTCAAAGAGCCTTACTATTCGCTTTAATATTGATTTTTTATGTTTGCTTGCCGGGGTACTCATATAACCTCCATCTCCCGATGCGACCAACAACCTGTCACATCGGATATGCCTGTGTTACTTTTCAGACCGTTAATTTAAGCTGCCGACTACTTTTTCCCTGAACCCTGTCCCCTTATATTTTCAAATTTCTCATACGCTTTAATTATTTTTTGGACCAGTTCATGCCTTACTACGTCTTTCTCAGACAAATGAACAAACTCAATTCCCTTTATATCGTTAAGAATCTTTATAACTTCCTTCAAACCGGATTTTTTATCACCCGGAAGGTCTATCTGCGTTATATCACCTGTCACTACAGCCTTTGAACCGAAGCCTATTCTTGTAAGAAACATTTTCATCTGCTCAGGTGTTGTATTCTGGGCTTCGTCAAGAATTATGAATGAATCATCCAGCGTACGTCCTCTCATGTAAGCCAAAGGTGCAATCTCAATCATATTCTTTTCAAGGTACTTCTGATATGTTTCCGCACCCATAAGCTCATAAAGGGCATCATAAAGCGGTCTTAAATATGGGTCAACCTTGTTTTGAAGGTCACCTGGCAGGAAGCCCAGCTTTTCACCCGCTTCAACTGCAGGTCTTGTTAATACTATTCTGTTAACTTCCTTGTTTTTAAACGCGTTAACTGCCATTGCAACGGCAAGGAAGGTTTTACCCGTACCTGCAGGACCTATACCGAAGGTAATGGTATTATTTTTAATTGCACTCACATACTGGCTTTGGCCATGGGTTTTTGATTTAATCATTTTTCCCCTGGCTGTCATACATATATAGTCAGCAGCCTCATTCAACTTGTCCATTTGGTTGTCAGCAACCATTTGAACCGAATAGGTTACATTCTGACGTGTAATAATGTCTCCATGCACTGCTATGTCAAGAAGGTGTCTTATAACTTTGCCCGCCTTATCAACATTTTCCTGGCTTCCGGTTATTTTTATATCGGTATCCCTTGAAATCACCTTAACTCCAAAAGCGTCCCTGATTATATTTATATTTTCATCATAGTTTCCAAACAGGTTCATTGCCTGATCCAATTTATCAAACGCTATTATTTTCTCTGCTAAGTTGTTTTCCAATTATTCTCCCCCAATCTCTTCAGTAGCCCCGATGCTTTCACTGCATTCCAAAGTCACTATTGCATTTAAGTTTCCATTCTCATCTTCGGCAAATTTAAGACTCTTATCCACTATTTCCACATCTGCGCCCAACTGTTTGGCTATTTCACTATATGCCCTGTCGGCAGCCAATTCCTTAGCGGTATCAAGATCAAGCTCATTTTCAACTGTACGCACTTCATAATTTCTGTAGGTTATAAATCCAAAGGGCAAAGCCATATCTCCAATTGAAAGGTTATTTTTCAGTTGAACGCTGTCATACTCCTCAAAGGGAATTTTCCCGGGAAAAAGGTTAATTTTCTTCCCAAAAAGTACAACTGCATAATTATCTTTTGTTTTACCTGTGCGCTGTTTTTCTGTATATTTTAAGGTTACAGGGTATTTCTGCTCGTACCAGGTTCTTGCCATGACTGTACCTGTTGCATGAACTGTCCTGACAGGTGCTTCCTTCAGCTCGGGAGGGTTCTCAATTATTCCCGATATCAATATTTGACCTTTTACTACAGTATCACCTGCTTTAACCTTTTCCTGTCCGGATTTTGCTGTAACCCTTTTTATTACCCCATCCCTTGTCGCAACAATATTGCAGGGCTTGTTTATGGGTACCAGTTCAGGCGGTTTTGTACCTTCAACTATTGTAACCTTAACCTTTGTTCCTTTAACCGTAATGCCTGCCCATGCAAGGTCTTTGACCTCCAGCATGAGACCATTTGCAACCTTGTCAGCATTTATGTTGTATTTTAAAACGCCTTCCTTTACACCTAATGCTTCAAGCTTGCTTTCAAGGAATTTGGCATCAAGCTTTTTATTTCCTGTTATCTCTATTGACCAAACAAAAGATGACATTATATAAATGGCAGCTATAAAAATAACTGCTCCGACCAAAAAGGCTTTCCTGTGCCTGTATCTGTTTAAAATAAAAGGTATCCCTATTCTTTTATAAATCCTTACCCTGCTTTTAGATTTCCTTGCTATGGGCCTTAATGCTCTGAAGCCTTTAATGCTTATCTTACAGAGCATTTTTTCATCCTTAAGCCGTTTTATGTCCCAGAGGTATATCTCCCTATGGATGCAAATATTAATGAATTTCTCCAGAAAATAGCCTTCGACTACTATAATAACATATCCCCGTATATAATTCCATAATCTCAAAAGTAACATATTGCCCCCGCATTATTTAATAAATTCCAGCAAGTTTATTTCCCCTTCCAGAAGTATATCCTCTGATGTAATTGCCTTTACAGTAAGGTATTTGCCTGTAATCTTTATCATTCCGGCATTTGTATTTAGCCGGATTTTGTCGTCCTCATATTCGATCAAGCCTTTGTAGTTTTCAATAATGGCATTTCTGCTGCCAACCATTGTTATTTTAGGCAGGTCAAGAATAACTTCCTTTGGAAGCTCCAGCATTTCAGCCATTATTTCCTTAAAACCCGCCCGTTCGGAATTGTTTTTCTTCTTTTTGTGAATCTGCTTCTTGTTTGACGGCATCCTATACTCCTGCAAAAGTCGATTGTAATATAAATATGCTTATGAAAATCAATTGGTTATCAAATCATTCGGATCCCCTATTGTATACCCCTGCTGTCTGACATCCTTGATTATACTGTCCAGAGCATCGGCATTATCTTTTGAAACTGCATGCAGTAACAGTACTGCCCCATTATGAAGATTCCGCATTACGATATCATGTGCATATGCCCCACCTCTGATTTTATCCCTGTACCAGTCATCATAGGCAAAGCTCCAGAACATATTGATATATCCCAGTTTTCTGGTTATTTCAAGTGAACGTTCACTGTACTCTCCCTTTGGAGGTCTTAAGAATTTCATGTGCTGGTTGAATTTCTCAAAGAATGCCCTGTCCAGACCCAATACCTCTTCTTCTATTACATTGTCGGCAACTGTAGGCAGGCTCGGATGATGTATTGTATGGTTTCCGACATAATGACCTTCCTCAACCATTCTTCTTACAAGGTCCTGGTGATCCTTCAGATACGGACCGGTAATGAAAAAGACTCCCTTTGCATTATTATCTCGAAGTGTATCGAGGATTTTTGTTGTGTACCCATTTTCATAGCCCTCGTCAAAGGTAAGATAAATTACCTTACTGCCCGTATCTCCAAGATATACTCCACCATACTTTTTAAGCAGGTCAGGAGTACCGGGGTCTGCATCAGGTGTTTTGTTCTCAAGGTTTCTCTTAATCCCCCATCGAAGCAGTTTATTAGGCTGATTTAATGAGTTGTCTGCAGTGAATTCCTCGTTCGGAGCTAAAGCTTGAGTGTCAGAATCCTCAGACAACCTGCCGCTTACCTCGTTGCTGAAGTTTTCTTTATCATAACTGGATGAATATACTCCTCCCAAATCTCTCAAATCAGTGTTTATTCCTTTTTCTCCACAGCCTGCCAATAAAGCCGTTGCCATGAAAAATATCAGAAATAAGGATACGGAATTTAAACGCTTCATATATGGCACATACCCCCAATAAAGTCATTGTTCATAATCCATGCATAAACAAAAAGCCCTGAATCAATGGCAGTTTCATTTGTACATCAATCCAGGGTCTTTCTTTATATATTTATATTTTTTGTTTTGATAAAAAAGAACTTTCCATATAGGATGAAGTAAATTTCAGATATATCATTTGCATTTCTAAAGCCAAATGCAAATGGGTATCAAATCAGAATTTACTTTATCCTATTACAGATGTAATAAGTTGAATTAAAATCATTTTTCATACCAGCATGGCCGGTATTAAGGACATGATGCATATTGAATATTTAATTCAACTTATATAGACAGGTATTATTGCGCGGGAGCTAAAAGGTCAGTCTTTATAACAGTGCCATCATCCCTGACTTTCGGTATCACCAGATTATCGGCCTTTTTTGTTGTAACCTTGAGCTGATAGCCTTCAAGCTCTTCTATCTGTCCGCCTATCATCTTTAATGCGCTGTCAAGCTTGTCAGGGTCGGCAATAGCTTTAATAACAAAGGGTGAAATCATCTGTTTGCTGTTAACCATAATATAACCCCTTGTTACCCCCGCAGACCTGATTTCACTCATGGCTGTTATTCTTTCATCATTTATGGAGATAGCCTGGGCATCAGATGCCTTAAGCTCATTTACAAGCTTCAAAAGGTCGGTGTCAAGTACTGTTGCTCCACTACTGTTTTCTATGGTTATAATTATGCCCTTACCCTTAACATCAACAAGGCCGGCAATCATTTTGTCTCTCTGAAGTTCATCCTTAAGATTTTCAATCATTTTATTGTCATCGCCTTTGGCACCCTCATATTTGGTCTTAAGTTGTTCAAGTTCCTGATTCCTTTGTCTTAAGTCCTCATTTGTTTTCTTGGATGCAAGAAGCTGCTGCATGAGGTCATCTACACGCTGGTTTTGAACAGTGGCTTTAGCCTGATTCTTGTTTATGCTTGTATATTGCCAGGCAACAACCAAACCCAACAGAATGCATATGAATGTCAAAGCTATATTCCTGGTGAATTTCATTGGTTTAATACCTCCATTGAAGTAACATAATTCTCAAGGTTACCGCTGTACTTTGGAATTGTTATATTCTGTGTCTTTGTAACCTCTATATTTATAAAACCCCTGAGCTCATTAAGGTACATGTTGTTCTTAATAGCATCACTCAATAAATCGGGATTTCCAATTGCCTTAATTTCAAATGGTGCTGGGGTACGACGCTTGTTAATTCTTATAGTGGGCCCTGCACAAACAATTTCGCTTACCGAAATAAACCTTTCCCCGTTGATAGAAATGGCCTGTGCACCGGCTGACTTAAGCTGGTTAAGGACAACAAGCACATCTTCGTCATGAACTATATTATCCATGGGATTATCGCTATTTCTATTGGTATTATCACTTACCCGGACAATAACACCCTTTCCTTTAACGTTGGTAAGGCCTGTCTTTACTTTAATACTGTCAAGTTCAGCTTTTAAACCTTTAAGAATAGAATTGCTTTTGGAATCAACATTTTCCTTTAGATACTTATCATTGATTTTCTCTTTTTCATTTATCTGCTGGCGTAATAATTTTTCCTTATTCTTTTCTTCGTCAAGCTGAACAGTAAGTTTATCAATATTTAAAGCTGCCATGGACTTTTCCTTATTAGCGGTGAAAATACTTCTTCCCTGCACCGCAATAAGCAGACCCAACAGTAAAAAAGCAATAAAAAAAATTAATTTCCTTTCACCTTTTGGCATATTTACCTCATAGTCAACTCAATATTGGGGAGTACCAAACCAGAAGTTCTATAGATAATTCTACTTTTTAGTCTGGATTATTTCAAGCTAATCTGGAAATTCCCCATAAATTTTATAACATACAAAAAACACTAACATATAAAAGTCTAAAAAAGCTTTTCTAATAGTATATTTAACTTAGGATGCTTAGAAAAGTTTGGTGTATATGAAAATAGTATATCTGATTTCAAAAAAAATTAAAACATATATATGCGTAATGGTTTCACTGCTTGTGTTTTGTCTGCTTCTCATTATAAATATTAACTATTTCCAGGACTATAATACTCTTGAGACAAACATTCAGGACAATCAATCGGTAAACGATGCCAACAGTAATAGTTCAATGCTTGCGATAGTTATAGAAAACTTTGGTTATGAGATGGATGGAGCAGACGAACTAATGTCAATTAAAAGGCATCTTACCTTTTCAGTTACTGAATTCGATACTCAGGCGTTTGCAGCTTCAACACTGTATATTGATGGCACAGGAAAAACAAAGGATTACATAAAAACCCGTCTGAAAGCTGCTGCCAATATGGCTCAGTTAAGCGGCAGCGCAGTAGCAATAGGTCATGTAGGAAAGCAGGGTGGTAAATTAACATTCCAAGCCATTAAAGAAATGCTTAGTTATTTTGATTCCAATAAAATCCAACTGGTTTTTATTTCTGAAATATATAAGTAGAATATTATAAAATTTACTTCAAAAATTATGAAAAACTAAAGCTTTTTTGGGCAAAATAAATTAGGGTGATTAATTTGATAACGAATATTGATCAAAAATTACTGTTTAGAAATAGCAGTGTGACACTTGAAAATATGCTGGCCAATTCAAAAGCTGCAAGTGGCGGCAAGCGTGATGTAAATTTTCTTAACTACCTTGTAGACCGGAACATAATTAAAGTTGAAGAAGCAGTATTGACAAGGACACAATTGGATTTGCCCGAAGAGTATTACTATGAAAAAAATAAAAAGAAGATTGGCGAGACAGACAGACATTTCCTGTGCCGTGCCATTATCCAGGATGAGCTTCACCGAATGGGAATAGAAAGCTATAGTGAGACAGGCCTTGGAGATATGGGGATTTTAAGGGCAAATTCAAACTATGACATAGTCGATTTGAACTTTTCATTTGCAATAGACGTAGGACTTGTCCCTGCAAGAAACTATTTCAGGGGTCTGACAGATTTAAGAATTAAACATTATCTGATAGCACCATTTTTTGACGACTATATAAAGGATATTATATTTGGAGTATTTAGCCGAACAAACGACAAGGATTTTACAGATACAGTAAAAGATTATGTCGAGGGAATAAATGTTAATTTTCTGATGCAATCTGGCGAAAGCACCCATACTGATATTGAAGAAAGGGTTTGATTCAGGTCTTTAAGAATACTTAATTAAAGAAGAGTTTTTTTAAGGAGCTGTACACTAATTATTACTTAGTGCAACAGCTCCTTTTTCAACTTCTGCTGATTTCTTTTATCTTATTTACATATATATTTGCAAGTTCCTGTGCAAATTCTTCCGAATAGCTTTCACTTATTATATTGCATACAGGCTTTTCCTCATCAGGTAAAATGAGTACCCAACCCTTGTCCTTGAATATTTTGACACCTTCAAGGGTCTCAACCGTTTTACTGTCTTTATCCTGTATTATTTCTCTTATTACCTTGCCTTTCGTATCCCAGGGGCAGTCCACTTCGGTTCTTCTTATGTGTATATCAGGAATCATGTCTATAAGTTCCGAAAGCTTTTGCCCATTTATATACATGAAGTCTAGTATTTTAACCAAACCTGCAACAGCATCAAAGTGCATTGTAAACTGTTCAAGCATTTCTTCCTTTATTTCACTGCCAAGCATTTTGCCCATTATATCCCTTGCAGAAGTTTTGGTCCTTATCACCTTACCGTTATTTATATCTGCAATCATATCAACTACATTGCTTGCTGAAATTGGGACGAATACGGTATTGCCCTGTACTGTCCTGAACAGTATAAGAGATACAAGTGCAATGAACATGTCATCAGTAATTATTCTTCCCCTGTTATCTACCAACATCATTTTTTCGGATGTGTCTTCTATTGAAACACCGAGATCGAATTTATTCATTCTCACATAGTTGGAAAAATATTTTACATCCCTGCTTTCACTTTGGCCTGAAGAATTACCCGAAATAACATCCATTGTTTCAACAGAGCATCCTAGCTCTTCAAGCAGTCCTTTCATTCCTCGTGTAATCAGCCCTGATCTTGAATTTAAAGCTATCTTATAATTAATCCTTTGAGACTTGGTACTGTTTATTATATTCCTTAAATAGAATCTTTCATATTCGGTAATATGCTTGATACCCTTAATACAGTCACCTTCACACCTTTTAAAATCTTCACGGATAAAAGCATTTTCAATTTTTCGTTCAAGGCCCCTGTTTATATTGCTTCCGTTTTTATCCAGAAAATCAACAAAAAGTCTTGCAGCATCACTTGTCGAGGTACTGATATGAATACCGCCGTCAGCCTTGTAGAATCTTATTGCGGATCTTGTTACAGGCAACAGCATTACACCGAAGTCATAAACCTCTATGCCTGATGAGAGAAGACCGGCAGTAAAAGATATTTTTAACATCTGTGCAGCTGCCGAATCATCACAGCTTATTGCAAGCTTTGGCTTTCCACTGAACGTCGATCCATATGCCGCCCCCATCTTTGAGGCATATTCGGGAGTTATATCAACATTTATTTCTCCTGCTATACCCCTGTTACCGAATATCAGCCGTGTGTATTTTGAGCCCCAAACCATGTTTGAGTTAACCTCGGCTCCTGCTTCGATTATTTTATCCGGCCATATTTTGATATCTGGTTTAATTACAGCCTGTTCCCGCACTACCGTCTCATCACCAATAACAGAATGTTCAAAGACTGCACAACCTTCCTTTAAGTGAACCTTGTTGCAAATAATGCTGCCTCTTAACTGAACATCTTTTCCAATAATGCAGTTTTTCCAAATAATATTCCTTTTTAAGCTGGATCTTTCTTCAATAGTATTGTGTTCACCAATAATTGTATGACTGCCTATTAATGCACCTTTTTTAACCCTGGTGTAACTTCCTATAATACATGGTTTTTCAATTATGACTCCATTTTCAATTTCAACACCTTCTCCAACCCATACTCCATCCTTAAGCTGTTTTTCCTGAATATTGAGTTTGATTTTGCTGTCAAGTATATCCTGGTGCACCTGGCTGTATGCATTAAGGTCTCCTATATCACACCAGTAATCCTCCGTAACAAAGCCATATATGGGCCTCTTTTCCTTTAACAGGATAGGGAATAAATCTTTGCTGAAGTCAAACATTTCATTCCGTTTAAAATACCCAAGTACTTCAGGTGACAGTATATATATGCCTGTATTTACAGTATCACTGAAAACCTCGCCCCAGCTGGGTTTTTCAACAAACCTGGTAATTCTGCCTTCGCTATCGGTTACAACCACTCCGTATTCAAGTGGTATATCAACCTTTTTAAGTACCAGCGTAGCTATTGACTTTTTGCTGAAATGAAAATTTATAGCTTCCTGAAGATCAATATCGGTTATTGCATCTCCGCTTATTACTATAAATGTTTCATCCAGGAAATCTTCGGCATTTTTAACACTTCCGGCAGTACCAAGTGGAGTATGTTCAATATAATATCTCATACTGATACCAAATTCTCTTCCGTCACCGAAATAATCCTTAATCTGCTCCGGCATATACTGTAATGTTACAGCTACTTCATCAAACTTATGGATTTTAAGTAATTCTATAATATGTTCCATCACCGGTTTGTTTGCAATTGGAACCATTGGTTTGGGCCGGTTACAGGTAAGCGGCCTCAGTCGTGTACCTTCTCCGCCTGCCATAATAACTGCTTTCATTCTTTTCATCCTTTCGTTTATTTTTTCTAAACCCAAGAATGAACTTCTAATTTATTGATGATGTGCTTTTTTATTATGTTCAAAAGACAATTAAACTATCCTGCCGAGAAGCCATGTGCTTTTATTGGCAAAAATTCTAATTTTATGGCTACATAACTATTTAGGTATAGTAAATAATAAATTTGAAAAATAAATTTATATGGAGGTAAATATTATGGGAGTATCTAAATCAAACAGTGAATATATTTCCAAGGGTGTTGCGGTTTCTCCTGCTGTTCCGAGTGTTGGAGATACCTTGAAAGTGACATATGACGGAATCCTTTCAAAAAGCGGAGCAACTCATGTTTATGCGCATGTAGGGTATGGTAATAAGTGGGACAAGGTTGAAGACTTCAAAATGACAAAAGGAACCAGCGGTTTTGAAGCTGATATCAGGGTTTCTCATGGAGATACTCTTAACGTGTGCTTCAAGGATTGCGCAAACAACTGGGACAATAACTCAGGTAAAAACTATTCATTTGATGTATCAATGTAAAATTGGACTGGATGCAGAAAGACGCGGGCTAACGCGTCTTTCTTTTAAAATTTTTTAAGGTCTCCCATCTTGAAGGTCCATTCAGGAGTATGTAATATCTCACCAAAATCCAGCTCGTACCACGGACTCAAATCAGGATTTTCGGGATTTTTAAGTATTTGTATATCCTGTGCCGGCATATAGCTCTGAGCCAACATAAACAATTTTTTTCCGGTATTTTTGTTTTCTGCCATATCAAGAACAATAATTGTATGACCCTGATCTATGAATATATCCCCTATTGACATGTTATTTATATCAACAGGCTTTACCTCCTTAATAAGCGACAAGGTTCCTGCATATGCATATACCATATCCAGGTATGCTCTGAAAGACTTATACTCATCCGATGGGCCGTTTGTTTTTACCCAATACGCGTTATTCCCTTCAACTCTGATTCGGTACCCCTGTCTCCACTTGGAATATTCAGCATTGAACCCGTTAACAAAATGAAACGCAATTTCATTATACCTTTTGTTTTTGTACAGGTACTCCGATCTAAGCCTCATGACAGCATCGGCACACTGCTGAAGGTCTCTGTCCCCTACATCAATGTCCAGCACAGCATCATAAACCTTACGTGTTTTTTCTTTGCCATCAAAAAAGTGAACTACTGATCCATCCGGTTTTAATGGAAGTGTCTGAAGATATTCCTGAAAAGAGCCGGGAGAAGGGGTAATTCTAACATACCCTTCAGGTAAAAGGAACCTGTCCCTGACCGTCATACCGTTTTGGCTGACTAGACTTTTAATTTCTGTTTTTACTTCCGAAGTACTTATATTTTTAGTAGCTGCAACTGTAGATGTAACTGGTTTTTCAGCTTTTTTCCCATTGTCCGAACATGCCGTAAAACCCGAAACAAATAACGCTGCAACAGCGATAAATGCTATTTGATTCTTTATGATTTTAGCTTTTGCCATTTGTAAACCTTCTTTCATTTTTTCTTCATATAATAATATCATAATATAATTTAATAAACATCCGTCTCTTTACTTCAAAATAATGAATATAATGAATGAGATAAAACTTAAAGGATATTTAAAGATGGACAGGGATGAAACATTATTAATTCTAACCAATAGCATGCTATCTTCAAACAAAAACATATCCATATTTTATCCTGTCATAACAGGAATGAAGGATGAGGCAGTCCAGCAGAGAATTAACAATACGATTTTATATTTGGTAAACAAGCTGATAATAGACCAGGGCTATTACCAAAACACAGTTGATACAATGATAGGCGATTTTGAAATTAAAAACAACCAAAGGGGTTTTCTAAGCCTGTCAATAAGCAATTACACGTATATTTATCATGCAGCTCACGGAAATACAATAATCAAGTCTTTAACCTTCAATCTGAAGGATGGAAGCATTTATACACTCGCGGATTTATTTAAACCGGGCAGTAATTATCAAAAAATACTTTCTGATATTATAGCTAAACAGATTGCTGAAAGAAAAATCGATATACTTGAGTACCATGGCATTGCCCCCGATCAGGATTTTTACATAGCCGACAGAAGCCTGGTTGTCTATTTTCAGCTTTATCAGATAACACCTTATGTTTTCGGGTTCCCATTCTTCCCTATTTCTGTTTATGAACTCTCAGACATAATAAGGGATGGAACCCCACTTGCAGTAATGTCCGAAAACCGGTGAAACATACACTGGGCCTTGCTTAAAAGCAAGGCTTTTTTAATATCGGGTAGGTTTATTAGTGTTAGTTTAACTTCTCATTTCAATGTCATATCAAATTCAATATATTGTTAATCAATAAATACATTTTAAATCAATAGTTAAAAAAATTAATTTTTATTTAAATAATTATTATTTTTTTTCAGACATAATTAATTTTATTAACGTATATGTAATTGTTTTAGAAAAACAGTAAAAAATTCTATGAAGGAGATATGTAAATGAAACCTTTATCCGCATTAAAATTTTTCAAGGAGAACAAACGAAAAGCCCTGGTATCATTTATTGTTCTGATCTTTACCGTGTGCGCTATTTCTCTTATAACAGTTCTCATAAATTCAATGACGGGAACTGTTAAAGATGTTAATTTGAAGCCGTTTGAATACTTTTCATGCGTTTACCCCATGGACGGTGAGTTTTTTCTTAAGGATTCTGTAGTAGAAAAACTAAAAGCCAGCAATGATGTTGAAAAGCTTATGCCAGCTGACATAGGAAACACAATGATGAACCTATCGATAGGCGGAAATACCAGTGTTCCGGTAGCTTTTATGGACAAAAAGGATACCCAGGCGCTGATTAATAAAATGGATGATAAGGTAACTGAAGGAAGGCTTCCAGAAAACGGAACAAATGAGGTCGCCGTACATTGGAGAATACTTGCTAATAAGAAACTCAAAATCGGAGACACCATGGGAAGCTTCAAGGATAAGGATGAGTTTCTTAGCGGTGAATATAAGATTGTAGGAAAGCTTGACGGTCCAAATATAATATTTGTAGGTAGCGAATCCTATAAGCAAAAACAGCTTAAAGCAACTAATCAATCCAGCAAACCGACAGGTTATCTGGTAATTCCAAAGGAAGGCCATAGAGAAAGTTTAAATAAGCTTTTATCCTCTTTTGATAAATCGGAAGCCAGTATAATGAACTATGATGAAATGAAGAGCTTCATGGACAAAGTAATGAAGGGGCTTAATTCAACAATCATTGCAATAATACTCATTGTAATCTTTATCTTATCTATTTCTGTAGGTGCTTTGATGTATGTCATTTATATACAGCGATCCGATGAATTCGGTATACTCTATGCAATGGGCTACAGAAGAAAGTACATAAGAAACCTGATTATAAAGGAAATCATGTCTTTAAATGTTATCTGTTGGACTGTAGGATTAATCTTCACATATGGAGTAGTTTTCCTGTTAAATAAGCTTGTATATAACCCAAAAGGAGATATCCTGAGTATGTTCTCATTAAATGTCCTGGGTTACACACTTATAATTCCTGTAATGGTAGGTTTGTTCAGCATTATTCCAATAGCAATGAGGCTTAGAAAATGGGATCCTGTGGCAGTTATAGAAAGGAGAGAATAATATGATTCAGTGCAAAGATCTTTCATTGATATATAAAGACGGACATAAGGAAAACAAGGTTCTTTCCAATGTAAACCTTAAAATTAATAAAGGTGAAAATGTAGTTCTGTTAGGACCTTCAGGAAGCGGCAAAAGCTCTCTTATTTACCTTTTTTCAGGGCTTAAGAAACCCACCGACGGAGATATTTATTACGAAGGAAATGAAATAGGCAATTTAAATGATAAGGATATATCAAGCTTAAGAAGGGAAAAATTCGGGTTCATATTTCAGATGCACTTTTTGATACCTTATCTTAAAGTTATTGAAAATGTAATGATTGGTGCACCCGATTTCAGTGATAAATATGTAAAAAGAGCACACCTCGTACTTGGAGAACTTGGAATTGAGGAATATGCAAACAAAAAGATATTTCAGCTTTCTGGCGGAGAGCGCCAGAGAGTAGCTATTGCAAGAGCGCTTGTAGCTGAACCTGATGTTATTTTTGCAGACGAACCCACAGCTTCCCTTGACCATGAAAACGCAGTTGAAATCATAAAGTTGCTTAAAGAGTACAGGGAAAACTCAACACTGGTAATGGCTACACATGATACCTCAATACTTTCAGGAGATGAAAGGATTGTAAGGATTCAAAACCATAACGCTGTTGAATCCCACTTATAATATGATTAATTAAATAACATATATGTAAAAAAGGAAACCGATATTAATTGTATCGATTTCCTTTTTTGTTTCCTGAATTATTGATTATTTTTGGGCAAAAAGCTCATTTATATTAATATTAGGATTTTTGTACCTTTGTTTGTTTTCTGTCTTTGTTCGGAATTGTGATACACGTTTACCGAACTGTATGGTTTTTTGCGGGCATAAGTGCAGGCATGCAAGACACTGCTGGCAATTACTGTGCAGCCACTGTGGTCCACCCTCCCCTAATTTTATATTTCCTGTACTGCACACATTTATACATATTCCACATGAAGTACATTTTCCATCTGTATAAAAATATTTGTCTTCAGATTTTGACTTTTTCACATAATGGTTATAACCAAGGATTGGTAAATGTCTAAATATGAAAGGAATATAATCGGCAGCATTTTTCTCAACTTTATTTCTTCCTGAGCGTATTGCATCAGTTAATTCAAGAATTTTCTCTCCCGCATTTTTCTGCCTTTCTGAAAGCTCATCTTTTTGGGTTGAATCCCACCACATAATTATAAAATTATCGCCCATTGCTAAATAACTGCCCAGGTTAAGCTTCTTGCCCTTTTTCTTTAAGAGCTTCCCCAGCTGAGCCAATGCTCCCCCCGCTGACGGCACTCCCTTTGTTATAACAGCAAATATGTACTTTACACCCGTCAGGTCAAGTTTTTTTATAAAACTAACCATTATTTCAGGCATTCCAAAATAGTACATTGGGAAAATAAAGCCTACAGACTCAGTGTCTGCTGCAATTATTTCCGATGTGCATTGTGTAACATTTTCGATACTGCAATCTTCAAGAGTTTCTGCTGCTTTTTTAGCCACAAATAAAGAATTACCTGTTGCAGAAAAGTAATAAATCTTTGTTTTCAACTAATTTATCTCCTTCTATTCGACACTTATATTACTATCGAATTGTTAATTATAAAATAAGGGCAATACCCTGGTTTTTTATTGTCTTTTGATAATCATTTTTTAGGAAACAAATTTCCCAATTCATTTATTACTTCTCTGTTTGGTTTGGCAACAAGGAACTTTCCCCTTCTTTCAGTAGTTATCAGACCTGCATTTGATAATTCCTTCAAGTGGTGTGATATTGTCGGGGCACCTATTTTTAAGCATTTAGCGATGTCAGTTATAAAGCATTCGCAGTCTTCAAACCCCTTTTCATCATGTTTTGATATTTCAAGAAAAAGTTCAAGCCTGTTAGGATGGGACAAAGCTTTCATTATATTTGAGTATCTTATAGTATCCATTTGGGTTTTACCTTTCTATACTTTGATAACTATCAAATTAATAATATCACAATTTCAATATTTGTCAATTTATATATAAAACCAACTAAAAACCGGACATACTATTGTCACGTTTCCCATGATATAATAAATCCAAAAAACGGTGAGCATATGATAAAGGAAATCGAAGCCAAACAATTACTTTCAACCTGCAAAAACCCTTCAATGTGGTTTGGTGTAAGGTATAACTTCAATATATACCGAGGCTGTGAATTTCAATGCATTTATTGTGATTCAAGAAGTAAATGCTATTGTATTGAAAACTTCAAGGACATACTTGTTAAAATTAATGCTGCGCAGTTAATGATAAAGGAACTGAAAGCAAAGCGTAAAAAAGGCACCGTTGGAACAGGTGCAATGGGCGATCCATATATTTATTCCGAAAAAAAATTTGAACTGACCAGAAAGTGTCTTGAAGTAATCGCAGAATCAAGGTTTCCTGTCCACATAACAACCAAAAGCAACCTGGTATTAAGGGATATTGACATTCTGGAAGAGATTAACCGAATATATGCATCTGTTTCTATTACTGTTACCACTACAGATGATAACCTTGCAAGAATAATCGAACCTTATGCCCCACTTCCTTCTGAAAGACTTAAGGCCTTAGGTATTCTTTCATCCGTCGGAATTTGTACCAGTATAACAATGATGCCCATTCTACCCTTTATAGAAGACAATGAACAAAACATAGTAGATATAGTTAAGAAAGCGGATTATTACGGTGTAAGGCACATAGTTCCCGCTATTGGCATGACCCTTAGAGAAGGAAACCGTGAATATTACTATGACAAGCTGGATGAGCACTTTCCTGGTTTGCGTGAAAAGTACGAAAAGAAATACGGCAGCAGGTACAACTGTACCTCAGGCAACTCAAAAAAGCTGTGGAATGCTTTCAATGAAGCATGTTATAAATATGGAATTTCCACCAAAATGCCTTCCTATGAAAACAAAATAACTGCCACGCAGATAAGCCTTTTTGAAGGACAATAAGCCTTCATTTTATTTTATTCCATCAATAACAACCTTTAAAAGATACTCCTTCTCCTCCGGCGGCACCCACTCCATAAGTCTGGCTGCAGCTATTGGTACCTTCCAGCTTTCAATATCAATTCGAGTAATTTCTGAAACCTTCAGATATTCCTTTATATATCCCTTATAAAGTATATTTCTTACTATAGAAATAACTGCACTAAGAACTACAGGCATTTTTTCTGGAATCACCGAATCCCTTAACATTATACCCGTCCTGGCTACATCAGCAGCAGGGTTACCACAGGTTGCAGTCATCCAGTCAAGAATAACCTCTTTATCGGAAGCAACAAATACATTCCCAGGGTGAAAATCCCCGTGGCAGAGGCTTGTCCCATCAGGCATCTGTTTCAGGATATCAATAACTTTGTCCTTTTGTTCTTCCGTCAGCAATTCTGCTCTTCTTATTGCCCATTCCATTCTTTCCTTTTGATTAGGTGCATGTTCAGGTACACATTGATGAATCTTATAGTGAAGCCGTGCAAGTTTTTTTGCACTGCTTATTATAGTCCATGGCTTTTTTGAAATACTCTTAAGCATATCTGTCCCATCAATTTTTCCATACACTATACCGGTTCTTCCTTCAACCTCAATCATCTGGTAAGTTTGAGGAACGGGAAGGTCCGTGTTACCAACTTCCTTGCTTACCTCATATTCTGCCTTTATCGCTTCAATAGGAAATTCCTTAACGAACAGCTTTAATATTTGTTTATCTCCCCACAAAAACACTTCTGCTGTATTACCCCGCCCAATTAATTTACCTTTTTCCATTACTTGTCACCTATTTTCATTTATTTAACCATGGAATCAATTTTTATCTCTCCGGCTTTTATCATTTCATAGCATTTGTAACAGGAAAACTTGTTTGATATACAAATGTCCATATTGCAGTTTTCAGTCTCCTTGATATACCCTACACCCCACTCCATAATTTGCATCATAACAGGAATAAAACTTCGGCCAAGGTCTGTAAGTGAGTATTCAACCTTTGGCGGTACTTCCCTGTAAACCTCCCTATGAACTAGCCTGTCACGTTCAAGCTCCCTTAGCTGCTGGGTAAGAACACCTCTTGCAACATTAGGCATAAGTCTTTGAAGTTCACCGAATCTTCTTGTTTTTTGGCCTATAATCCACAATATAGCCAACTTCCATTTCCCCATCAATACATTTTGTGTTACATTTACAGGGCAAAGCTTTGTCTCATCCAGTTTAGACATGTAATCCGCTCCTATTCACAATTGTACGCTTTATATGACTATGTAATATTATTATGCGTACTTGTAAAATACTTCATTAGCTAATAACATTGTACTTGTAATTGAAATATTAAACAATACCTTTTTAAAGGGACATGGAGGGTAAAATGGATAAAGTATTAAAACTTTTAAATGAAAATCAATATGGCTTTCTCGCAACAGTTGATAATGGAAAGCCTAGAGTAAGACCTTTTGGATTTATGTTTGAAGAGGGTGGGAAGCTGTATTTCTGCACCAACAACACTAAAGATGTTTATAAACAGCTTAATGAGCTTCCTTATATTGAGTATTCATCTACATCCAAGGAAATGGTAACAGTACGTATAAGCGGTAAGGTAAGCTTCACAGAAGACCTTGATAAAAAGCAGAAGGCTCTTGACTCTTCCGAATTGGTTAAGAGAGGGTATAAATCCCCAGACAATCCTATATTCAAGGTTTTTTATCTTGAACATGGAACGGCAGTTATATCAGACTTTTCAGGCCAGCCCCCGAAAACCATAGAGTTCTGATCAAATCAAAGGGTGCTTTCAATATTAAGGAAGCGCCTTTTTTGGGTTTAATAAAACAATAACCGGCAACAAACTGGTTAACATAATTCTCATGGTATGTAACTGTTTTTAATTACCTTCATATAATATTATTAAAGTAACCTTTTATAAGGAGGTTTTTTAATGTCAGATAATTTAAATAAAGATACACGACCAGAGTTTTTCCCTGGAATGGAGCATGGTGAATTCGGGCATTTCCATCATCACCATCATCACTACCATCATCATTTTCACCACCACTTTTTTTATCCGCAGCCCTTCATGGGCGGTTATGGCCGATATCCAATGAGCGGGCAATATGGTACAAATCAGGGATTGAGTGGATACTCTGAATATCAATAGTCATGTACCACCGGCTTAGCCGGTGGCTTGATTAAGCCCTATAAGGGCATAATACTGGCGGCGCTACTCGCGCCCGAAATTACTGCCAATCGCAAAACTTTTACAGCGGCCGCCCCTCCGGGCGG
>JAEWTV010000087.1 GCA_023397675.1 Bacillota bacterium
GTCCGCGGTTCCGTTATGAACCCGAACGACCATCCGCACGGCGGCGGCGAAGGCAAATCCCCTGTCGGACGTCCGGGACCTGTTACCCCGTGGGGTAAACCGGCACTCGGTTACAAGACCCGCGCACACCACAACCGCTCCGATAAATTTATCGTCAAGCGTAGAAACGGCAAATAAGGCGTACGGAAAGGAGCTTATCAACTATGGGCAGAAGCATAAAAAAGGGTCCTTATGTACAGCCTGTGCTGCTTAAAAGGATTCAAGAAATGAACGCGGCCGGCGAAAAGAAAATCGTGAAAACATGGAGCAGAGCCTCCATCATTTTCCCGGATTTCGTTGGTCACACCATCGCGGTCCACGACGGCCGCAAGCACGTTCCGGTTTACGTTACCGAAGATATGGTAGGCCACAAGCTCGGTGAGTTTGCGCCGACCAGAACCTTTAAGGGACATTCCGGTTCCAAAACATCAGCGCCGACGAAATAACGGCCGAAAGGAGTGTATAGCATGGAAGCAAGGGCATATCTGAAATACGCCCGTATTTCTCCCCGCAAAGTCGAAGTCGTACTTGACCTGATTCGCAACAAGCCGGCAGACGTTGCAATGGCTATCCTCAAAAATACACCAAAGGCCGCCTGTGAATATCTCACGAAGTTATTAAAGTCGGCCATGGCTAATGCTGAGAATAACCACAATATGGATGTTTCCAAACTTTACGTAGCGGAATGCTTCGTATGTCCGGGTCCGATCCTCAAGCGCATTCGTCCAAGGGCGCAGGGTCGCGCATTCAGAATTGAAAAAAGATCTTCGCACGTGACCCTCGTGCTCAAGGAAAAAGAATAAGGCAGAAGAGGAGGTAAACTATGGGCCAGAAAATAAATCCACATGGCTTTCGTGTGGGCGTAATTAAGGACTGGGATTCCCGCTGGTACGCAAATGACAGCGTTTTCGGTGATACGCTTGTGGAAGACTACAAGCTCCGCAAACAACTGAAAAAGCAGCTTGCACCGGCCGGCGTGCCCAAAATCGAAATAGAGCGCGATGCCTCCAAGGTCCGCGTTCATATCCATTGCGCAAAACCGGGTATGGTTATTGGCAAAGGTGGCACAGAGATTGAAAAACTCCGCCTTCAGTGCGAGAGCATTCTCAAGAAACCCGTAACGGTTAATATCGTAGAGGTTAAGTCACCGGATTTAAACGCTCAGCTGGTTGCTGAGAATATCGCGCAGCAGCTCGAAAAAAGAATTTCTTTCCGCCGCGCTATGAAGCAGTGCATCGGCCGCGCTATGAAGCTTGGCGCAAAGGGTATCAAAACCCAGGTGTCCGGCCGTTTGGGCGGTGCTGAAATTGCAAGAAGCGAACAGTATCATGACGGTACGATCCCACTTCAGACCATCCGTGCCGATATCGACTACGGCTTTGCCGAGGCCGCCACAACCTACGGCCGCATCGGCGTTAAGGTCTGGATTTACAGAGGCGAGGTTCTCCAAGATAACCGCAAGCCTCGTAGGGAAGGAGGCAGTAAATAATGCTGTTACCTAAGCGTGTAAAATACCGCAAGGTGCATCGCGGCCGTTTAACCGGCAAATGCTACCGCGGCAATAAGGTAACATACGGCGATTACGGCCTTCAGGCCCTGGAGCCGGCATGGATCACCGCAAACCAGATTGAAGCAGCCCGTGTCGCCATGACCCGTTACTGCAAGAGATTTGGACAGGTTTGGATTAAAATTTTCCCGGATAAGCCGATCACCGAGAAACCGGCGGAAACCCGCATGGGCTCCGGTAAAGGTTCGCCGGAGTACTGGGTCGCAGTCGTTAAGCCGGGCAGAGTAATGTTCGAAATTGGCGGAATCCCGGAGGAGACCGCTAAGGAAGCTTTGCGTCTTGCGTCAAACAAACTGCCGATTAAGTGCAAGTTTGTTAAGAAGGAAGAAACGGGTGGTGAGCAGTAATGAAGGCCTCAGAAGTCAGAGAATTAACTACAGCAGAGCTTGAAAGTAAGCTTAAGGACCTCAAGGCCGAGCTTTTCAACCTGCGTTTCCAGCTTGCCATTAATCAGCTCGATAACCCGATGCGTATTTCAGCTGTCAAAAAGGATATCGCCCGCGTAAAGACCGTTTTGCGTGAAAACGAAATCAAAGACGGCGCCAATGCGTAACGGAAGGGAGGATTAATCTGTGAGCGATCGGAATATGAGAAAAACAGAGGTTGGCAAGGTTGTCAGCAATAAAATGGATAAAACCATTGTCGTTGCCATTGAGGACAGCGTAAAGCATCCGCTTTACAAAAAAATTATCAAGCGTACCGTGAAGCTGAAGGCACATGATGAGAACAATGAATGCACAATCGGTGACCGCGTGCGTGTGATGGAGACCCGTCCCCTTTCCAAAGAGAAGAGATGGCGTCTCGTCGAGATTATAGAGAAGGCCAAATAAGTTTGGCTTTGTGCAAAGGAGGAACGCACTGTGATACAACAGCAGACTTACCTCAACGTTGCCGACAACACCGGCGCGAAGCAGCTTATGTGCATCCGCGTTCTCGGCGGTACCGGCAGAAGGTATGCCAATATTGGTGACGTCGTTGTCGCTTCCGTTAAAAAAGCGGCTCCGGGCGGAACAGTTAAAAAGGGCGAAGTTGTTAAGGCAGTCATTGTACGCACTGCTTTCGGCGTTCGCCGTGATGATGGAACTTATATCCGCTTTGACGAAAATGCGGCTGTCCTCATCAAAGACGATAAGAACCCAAGGGGAACACGTATTTTCGGGCCTGTGGCCAGAGAACTGCGCGATAAAGACTATCTCAAGATTTTAAGTCTTGCCCCTGAAGTACTGTGATGGGAGGTGCTCACGAATGAATAAAAAAGTTCATGTTAAAACCGGTGACACCGTCATCATTCTCAACGGTAAAGAACGCGGCAAGCAAGGCAAGGTTCTGGCCGTGAGCCCTGCAGAGGGCAAGGTCATCATCGAGGGCCGCAACATGGTTTCAAAGCATGTAAAAGCCCGCAAGATGGGTGACCAGGGCGGTATTGTTAAGGCTGAAAGCGCGATTTACGCCTGCAAGGTTCAGGTTGTTTGCCCCCGCTGCGGCAAACCCACCCGTATCCAACATAAGATTTATGAGGACGGCACCAAGGAACGCATTTGCGCAAAATGCGGCGAAGCGCTGTAAGGGAGGATAAAACAACATGGCCAGACTTAAGGAATATTACAAGCAGGAAGTCGCACCGGCACTGATGAAGAAGTTTTCTTACAAGAGCGTTATGCAGATTCCCAAGCTCGATAAGATCGTCATCAATGTAGGCGCCGGCGAAGCAAAAGAAAACGCAAAGGTAATCGACGCCATCTCCGGCGATCTTGCCAAAATCACCGGCCAGAAGCCGATGATCTGCAAGGCCAAGAAGTCGGTTGCAAACTTCAAACTCCGCGCGGGCATGAATATCGGTGTTAAGGTAACGCTCAGGGGCGACATGATGTATGAGTTCCTTGACCGCCTCTTCAACGTCGCACTCCCCCGCGTAAGAGACTTCAGAGGAATCAGCGCAAACTCGTTTGATGGCCGCGGCAACTACAACATGGGCATCAAAGAGCAGCTTATTTTCCCTGAAATCGAGTACGACAAGATCGACAAGGTCCGCGGAATGGATATTTGTTTCGTAACGACCGCAAACACCGACGAGGAATCCAGAGAGCTGCTTACGCTCATGGGCGCCCCGTTTGCGAAATAAGGAGGGATTATTGTGGCCAAAACTTCTCTGAAGATCAAGCAGAAGCAAACTGCGAAGTTTTCATCGCGCGAATACAACAGATGCAAAATCTGTGGCAGGCCGCATGCCTACCTTCGCAAGTTCGGAATTTGCCGTATATGCTTTAGGGAACTTGCCCACAAGGGCGAGATTCCGGGCGTAAAAAAGGCCAGCTGGTAAAGCTTAGCAAAGGAGGTAACGGCATGCAAATAACTGATACAATCGCTGATTTGCTCACCCGTATTCGCAATGCAAACTCTGCAAAGCATGATTCGGTCGACATTCCCGCTTCCAATATGAAAAAAGCCATCGTGCAGATTCTTGTTGACGAGGGTTATGTAAAGAATTATACGGTAGTCGAGGACGGCAAACAGGGCATTATCAAAGTCAATCTCAAATATGGCGAGGGTAAGACTCCCGTCATTAACGGCCTGCGCAGAGTTTCCAAGCCAGGCCTTCGCATTTATTCCAACGCTGAGGAACTGCCGAAGGTCTTAAAGGGCCTGGGCATCGCTATTATTTCTACTTCTAAGGGCATCATGACCGACCGTCAGGCCCGCAAAGAGAATGTCGGCGGAGAAGTCCTCGCATTTATCTGGTAACAAGGGGGTGCAGTAATGTCGCGAATTGGAAGAAAACCCGTAAATATTCCCGCTGGCGTCACCGTAACGGCTGACGGCAACGTCATCACAGTGAAGGGACCCAAGGGTACCCTTACACAGAAGGTTCATCCGAATATGAGCGTTTCTGTTGACGGAAACGAGGTTCTCGTTACCCGTCCTGACGACGAAAAAGAAAACAAGTCACTGCACGGTTTGACCCGTACACTCATCCATAACATGGTTGTCGGTGTAACGGAAGGCTTCAAAAAGGAGCTGGACGTAAACGGCGTTGGTTACCGTGTAGCAAAACAGGGCAAAAACCTTGTGATGAACTTAGGTTATTCACATCAGGTTATTGTTCCTGAAGTCGATGGAATTACCATTGAGTGCCCAACAGCGAACAAGATCGTTATCCTGGGACCCGACAAGCAGCAGGTAGGGCAGTTTGCCGCAGAAGTGCGCGAGAAACGTCCGCCGGAGCCGTATAAGGGCAAGGGCATTAAGTATGTTGATGAACACATCCGCCGCAAGGAAGGAAAAGCGGGCAAGGGTGCTAAGAAGTAATTAAGGAGTGAATAACAAATGGTGAATAAGGCTGACAAGAACACGGCCAGACTTAACCGTCACCTCAGGGTGCGCGGTAAAATTTCCGGCACAGCAGAGTGCCCACGCCTGAATGTATTTCGCTCTACCAACAACATCTATGCCCAAGTGATTGACGATGTCAAGGGAGTTACTCTTGCAGAGGCTTCCACACTGGACAAAGATTTCAATGGTAACGGCGGAAACAAAGATGCCGCACGCAAGGTTGGCGAGCTTATTGCCAAACGTGCCGCAGAAAAGGGCATTACCGAGGTCGTTTTTGACCGCGGAGGCTATATTTTCCACGGCCGCGTCAAAGAGCTGGCCGAAGGCGCCCGTGAGGGCGGCCTCAAGTTCTGAGAAGGAGGAATACTTTTGGCTAGAATTGACGCATCATCCATGGAACTCAAAGAGCATGTAGTTGCGATTAATCGTGTATCCAAAACCGTAAAAGGCGGCCGTATCTTTAAGTTCGCCGCTCTGGTCGTAGTCGGAGACGGCAACGGCACAGTCGGTTTCGGTATCGGCAAGGCGGGCGAAGTACCCGACGCAATCCGCAAGGGAATTGAAGACGCGAAGAAGAACCTTATCAAAGTTTCCATGCGCGGCACCACAATTCCTCATGAGATCATCGGCGCATACGGCGCCGGCAGAGTTTTAATGAAACCGGCTGCACCCGGTACCGGCGTTATTGCCGGCGGTCCGGTCCGTGCGGTTGTTGAAGCGGTAGGAATCAGAGACATCCGTACAAAGGCTCTTCGTTCCAATAATCCGTGCAATGTAGTTCGCGCAACCTTGGAAGGTATGGCCAAGCTGCGCACAGCCGATGAAGTCGCTGTTATACGCGGCAGGTCGGTAAAAGAAATTCTTTAATAAGGGGGTAGCAATATGGCACAGCTGAAAGTAAAGCTGATAAAAAGTCTTATCGGCAGCAAAAAGGACCAGATTGCAACCGCCCAATCCATGGGTCTTTTCAAAATCGGCGACACTTCCGTGCAGCCGGATAACGTACAGACCAATGGCAAGGTGGCCAAGATAATCCACCTCATCGAGGTAAGCAAAGCGTAAGCAAGGAGGTGCGAGTAAATGAAGTTGCATGATCTATCTGCGATACCGGGCTCCACCAAGGACGCCAAGCGTATCGGCAGAGGACACGGTTCAGGGCAAGGTAAAACTGCCGGTAAGGGTCACAAAGGTCAAAAGGCCAGAGCGGGCAGAGGAATGCGTGTAGGTTTTGAAGGCGGCCAGATGCCTTTGCAGAGGCGTATTCCGAAGAGAGGTTTCAACAATATTTTTGCAAAAAATATTAAAGCGGTCAACGTGGGCACCCTTGAGTCTTTTGAGGACGGCGCTGTAGTTGACACCCAGGCGTTGATCGATGCCGGTATTGTAAAGACATGCTGCGACGGAGTTAAGATCCTGAGCAACGGTCAACTTACGAAGAAGCTGACCGTTAAGGTAATGGCTTATTCCGAGGCAGCAAAGAGCAAAATAGAAGCTGCAGGTGGGAAGGCAGAGGTGATCTAAGTTGTTTAAAACAATTAAGAATGCCTGGTCCATTCCTGATCTCCGCAAGAAGATCCTGTTCACGTTTTTCATTATCATCGTATTCCGTTTCGGTGCCGTTATTCCGGTTCCGTTCCTCAATGTAGATGCGTTGAAGGGATTAATGAACACGGTAAACGAATCCGGTTCGGCGTTAAGCTACCTTGATATGCTGTCCGGCGGCGCTTTTGCAAACGCTACGCTGTTCGCAATGAGCGTTACGCCCTACATCAACAGCTCCATTATTATGCAGCTGCTGACCGTAGCAATCCCGGCCCTTGAAAGACTGGCAAAAGAGGGCGAAGAGGGACGCAAAAAGCTCAGTACCATGACCCGCTACGTCACGGTTGTTCTGGGCCTGATTCAGGGTACTGCTTATTATTTCTATCTCCGCAACAGTACCTATGAAACAACTCACATCACAAAGTACAATACCGGCTGGGAGCAGGTATTCTCCGCGTTTGTCATCATCATGGTGTTTACCGCGGGTACCGCGCTGATGATGTGGCTGGGTGAGCAGATCAACCAGCACGGAATCGGCAACGGTATTTCAATCCTGCTGTTTGCGGGTATCGTTTCAAGGCTGCCGCACACGGCAAGCCTGCTTTGGAAGTATATTTCGGCTGCAAATGCGGACCCGGCAAACTACGGCCAGTTCTATTTCTTCGTGCCGTTATTTGTTCTGGTGTTCCTTGCGGTCATCTGGGTAATCGTGTTTATGAATGACGCGGAACGCCGCATCCCTGTTCAGTATGCCAAGCGCATGGTCGGCAGGAAGATGTACGGCGGCCAGAGCAGCCATATTCCGATTAAGGTTGGAATGTCAGGCGTTATGCCGATCATTTTTGCAAGTTCCATCCTTTCCATTCCCAGTACGATACAGCTGTTCCTCGGCAACCGGGTGATGACCGGATTCTGGAAAGGCTTCTTCGATGCTTTCTCCTCTTCCGGCTGGATGTATTCGGTAATCTACTTCTTCCTGATCATCATGTTCGCATATTTTTATGTGACAATTCAGTATAATCCGTTGGAGATGGCCAATAATCTCCGTCAGAATAACGGCACGATTCCGGGTATCCGTCCCGGCAAGCCGACCTCGGACTTTATTGCCAGAATCCTTTCCAAGATTACATTGATCGGTGCGCTGTTCCTCGCGGTCATCGCACTGCTGCCAATCCTTTTTGGCAATGCCACCGGCATGCACAATATGTCCATCGGCGGCACGTCCATCCTGATCCTTGTCGGCGTTGCCCTTGAAACGGTAAAGCAGATGGAGTCTCAGATGATGATGCGCCACTACAAAGGATTCCTTGATTGACAGGAAGGAGACAGATCATGAATCTTATTCTTCTCGGCGCCCCCGGCGCCGGTAAAGGCACCCAGGCAGAGGTTATCTGTTCACACTTAAACATTCCAGCAATTTCTACGGGTAATATTATCCGTGAGGCGCTGAAGAGCGGCACTGAAATGGGAGTTCGCGCGAAATCCTTTGTGGATGCGGGCAAGCTCGTGCCGGATGAAGTCGTAATCGGGATCATTCAGGAGCGTCTGGCTCACGATGACTGCAAGAACGGCTTTATACTGGACGGTTTTCCGCGCACGATTCCTCAGGCCGAGGCTCTGGATAAAATGGGCATTCAGATCGATAAGGTAATCGATATCGAGGTACCGGACGATAAGATTGTGCTCCGGATGTCCGGACGCCGTGTCTGCGAAAACTGCGGGGCAAGCTACCACCTCCTTTATAAAAAGCCGGAGGTAGAGGGCGTTTGCAGCAAGTGCGGCGGCACCCTAGTTCAGCGCAAGGACGACCACCCGGATACAGTCAAAGAGCGCTTAAATGTCTACCACGAGCAAACCGAACCCCTGAAGGATTATTATTCCAAGCAGGGTAAGCTTCGCACCGTGGAAGGGCAAGAGGACGTAGCGGACACTACCAAATTGACTCTTGCCGCAATCGAGGCTTGATCATGATAGTGCTGAAAACCAGCCGCGAGCTCGCAGCGATGCGGGACGCCGGCAGGATTGCTGCGAGAGCACTGAAGCTGGCAGGCGAGGCGGTTGAGCCGGGTGTTTCCACCTGGGAAATCGACCGCATTGTCCGCAGCTATATCGAAGGGCAGGGCGCGATACCCTCGACCCTTGGATATGGCGGATTTCCTGCAAGCTCCTGTATTTCGGTCAATGATGTGGTTATCCATGGCATACCCAGTAAGAGCAGGCTGATCAAAGAGGGCGACATTGTCAGTATCGACATTTGCGCAACCTATGAGGGTTATGTCGGCGATACTGCCTACACGTTCCCCTGCGGGGACGTGGATGAACAGGCCCGGGCTCTTATGAATGCGACGCGCGAAAGCCTTTACGAGGGCTTTAACGCCGCGAAAGCCGGAGCGCGAATCGGCGATGTCGGCAGCGCGGTTCAAAGGTATGTCGAAGCTCGCGGTTACTCGGTGGTACGGGATTTTGTCGGCCACGGAGTAGGCGCGAAAATGCATGAAGACCCAAGTGTTCCTAATTACGGCACGCCCGGAAGGGGCGTGCGCCTGTTGCCAGGCATGACGTTTACCATTGAACCAATGGTAAACCAGGGCGTGAAGGAAGTAAAAACCCTGGAGGACGGTTGGACTACGGTTACCGCCGACGGGAAACTTTCCGCGCACTTCGAACATTCCATCGCAATTACCCCGGACGGCCCGGTTATTTTAACATTGCCGGATTAAGGGGGTAGGGGATGGACTTCGTGAGAGGGCTGGTTGTTCGGTCGGCCGCGGGACACGACAAGGGCGGTTTTTTCACCGTGCTTGAGGCAGACGCGCAGTACGCAGTGATCTGCGACGGAAAAAGGCGCAGCCTCACCCACCCCAAGAAGAAGAAAACCAAACACCTTTTCGTTACCAGCACCGTGCTGCCCGAAGGTTCAATGCAAACCAACCGTGAAATACGCAGTGCCCTAAGACGCTTTCAGGCGGAGGGCCGTTTTCCACAAGAGGAGGCTTAACAAATGTCGAAACAGGACGTAATAGAAACCGAAGGTGTAGTAACCGAAGCGCTGCCGAACGCAATGTTCATGGTAGAGCTTCCAAACCACCATACGATACTCGCACACATTTCAGGCAAGCTGAGGATGAATTTCATCCGCATTTTGCCGGGCGATAAGGTTACCATTGAATTGTCGCCTTATGATCTGACACGCGGACGTATTACGTGGCGTTCAAAGTAAATCAACTCAACCGCTAAGGGAGGGCGCACAAATGAAAGTAAGACCTTCTGTAAAGAAAATATGTGAAAAATGCAAGATTATCAAGCGCAAGGGCAAGGTTATGGTAATCTGCGAAAATCCGAAGCATAAGCAGCGCCAGGGCTAATTTGGCGCAAATCGATTAACAGTGGAGGTGCAACCATATGGCGCGTATATCAGGTATAGATCTGCCAAGAGATAAACGCATCGAAATTGCTCTTACCTATGTGTACGGAATCGGACGCAAAACCGCCAGCGACATTTGTGCCGCA
>JAEWTV010000122.1 GCA_023397675.1 Bacillota bacterium
CTCATTCCCTTTGTAATTACAGCGGTCTATGGCTTCCTTTCCATCCGTTTTTCAGACACCAGCATTTTGGATTTTATCCGATATGCGGTGGCTTTTTTTATAAGCAAACAGCAATATTACGAATGGACATGCTGAGTCTTAACCAAATTCTACTACAAAGGAAGCTGTGAAAAATGAGAATTAAAAAAGGCAAAAGCCCAACTAAAGCCCTTGTTGGCATTGGTGATATTACGCCATACAGCATAAAAAGAGCGGAGGATGAGCTTGTGTATTTCCTCGTGAAACCAACAAACATCTCTGTTCTTTCCGAAAGCAGTGTGGCTGGCAAAATCAACGCTCTCGCCAATGTGCTGAAAAGTATGGCAGAGCTTGAAATTCTGTGTCTTAGCTCCAAAGAAAACTTTGATGCAAACAAGGAGTATCTTAAAAGCCGAATGGAGGAGGAAGAAAACCCCGTGGTGCGAAAGCTCTTGGAGCAAGATCTCAAGAGTCTAGACAAAATGCAAATTCAGATGGCAACGGCAAGGGAATTTATATTTGTTCTTCGTCTCAATAACGAAAAGGACAGCAATATTTATGCATACCTTTCCAATATAGAAAAAAGCATAAAAGAGCAGGGCTTCACTGTAAGGCGAGCAACCAAAGCCGACTATATGAGAATTCTCTCCGTCTATTTCGAGCAAAATGTCACAAGCGATTGTTTGCAGGATTATGACGGGGATATGTGGATAGATAAGTGATTCAAGACGTCATTTATGTTAATTATTTGTGTGCTGATGCTTCGAACAGGACCGACCTAAAAGCGGAGCTGCACAACAACGCCTTTAAAAAAGCAAGCTTCGATCGAGGCTTGCTTTTTTATAACCAAAACTATGAAAGGAATGATGCCGAGCGATGAAAAAGAATAATAAGTGCGCCACAGCGAAGGAACAGCTCAAGTCATTTGCGGATATGATAGCGCCCTCTGTTATCAGGTTTTTTACCGACCACTACATTTGCGGCAACACCTACCGCTGTGTTTATGCCCTGCGTGAATACCCAACAAGCACAGCCGAGCAGGCAATACTCCGTCGTCTGGGAGAAAAAGATGGCGTAACCCTTCACATCTACTCACGACAAGTAAAATACATGGAGGAAAAGAAAATCCTCGATAACGCATCAAACAAAAACCGCATGTACGCCTCCGCTGACAATATGAAGGAAAACATAAAAGCGCAAAACAACCTGCAGGATGTGGCTGATGTGCTAAGCAACATGCAGCGAAACCGTGAGCCGCTTATTCACTGCGCCGTCTTCATCGAGTTGATTGCAAACGATTACGACAGCCTAAAACAGCTTCAAACCGAGGTGCTCACGGAGCTCGTCCGCTCAAAGCTCAACGTGGACAGGCTTATTCTCCGTCAAAAGGAGGGTTTTCTCTCTGCGAGCCCTACTGGAAGAAATGCGCTGGGAACTCAGCTTGAACGAGTGCTTCCGGTAAGCTCTGTTGCAAATCTTTTCCCCCTCAACTACTCCGGCAAGACCAACAGCAATGGCTTCTATCTTGGTAAGGACAAGTTCGGCAGTAACATTATTGTTGACTTCAACCAGCGTGACGAGGACAAAACAAATGCTAACATCCTCATTTTGGGCAACTCAGGACAGGGCAAAAGCTACCTTCTAAAGCTTGTTCTCTGCAATGTTTTTGAGAGCGGCAAGAATGTAATTGTGCTTGATCCCGAGCATGAATTTGCAGATCTGTGTGAAAACTTGGGCGGCTGCTTCGTGGATTTAATGAGTGGGCAATACATGATTAACCCTCTCGAGCCAAAGAGCTGGGACACCGGTGAAGATCTTAATGAAAAAGGAGTTCCGTCGGCATTTGTACAATCCACAAAACTAAGTCAGCACATCTCGTTCTTGAAGGACTTTTTTCGTAGCTACAAGGACTTCGATGATCGCCATATTGACACAGTGGAAATCATGCTTTCAAAGCTGTATTCCAAGTGGAACATCAGCGACAGCACAGATTTCGCAAAGCTAAGGTCCAGCGATTACCCGATTTTATCCGACCTCTATGCCCTCACTGAAATGGAATATAGGTACTATGACAATAAACAAAGCCCCTTGTATCCCAAGGATTTGTTACAGGATATTCTCCTTGGACTTCACTCCATGTGTGAGGGTGCGGAGAGCAAGTTTTTCAACGGCCATACCAATGTTACAAGTGACCGCTTCATTGTTTTTGGAGTGAAAGGTCTGCTGCAGGCGAGCCAAAATGTAAAAAACGCCCTGTTGTTTAACGTGCTTTCTTATATGAGTGATAGACTTCTTACCGTAGGAAACACAGTTGCCGCCCTCGATGAGCTATACTTGTTTTTAACTAACAAGACGGTGATTGAGTACATCAGGAGCTTCATGAAACGTGTCCGCAAAAAGGAATCTGCAGTTATTTTAAGCTCACAAAACCTTGAGGACTTCGCGCTGCCAGGCATTGCAGAGCTGACAAAGCCTCTGTTCTCCATTCCAGTGCATCAGTTTTTATTCAACGCAGGTTCGGTGGATTCGAGATTTTACATGGACACCTTGCAGCTTGAAGAGTCGGAGTACAAGCTCATCAAGTACCACCAGCAGGGCGTGTGCCTTTATAAATGCGGCAATGAGCGCTACAATCTTGCCGTCCATGCGCCGGAGTATAAGGAAACTCTGTTCGGCACGGCGGGAGGAAGATAGATGGCAGCCATATCCGGAGCGGCA
>JAEWTV010000012.1 GCA_023397675.1 Bacillota bacterium
TTTCAATATATATTTCAACAAGTTCCTTGTCTTCAAGCAAAGCAACCCTTGTCTCTCCTACACCTACATCTACCAATATTTCATTAACCATGTTTCTCTCCTAAGATATTAAAGCTTCATTTTCCATTGGAAGAATTGTTTTATTGCCTCTCTTTACATACAACTCTCTACGATGGATTTTAACCAGTTTAAGCCCCTTACAGGCATACTTTTCAAAAGCCGCAACAAGTAATTCCGGTCTTAAATTTGATTCGCTCCCAGCACTAAGTAATGACGAAAGGCAAAATACGTTTTCCGGCTTGTAGCTCAAACAGCAAGTCTTGTGTAATTCATCCACGTATTTTATCAGCCATGGATTAATGCAAAAAGCTTCGGGTGACAACGCCTTACCTTCATAGCAGGCAGGTATCACCTTTCCTTCGAGATTCTTAATCATTGGCCTAATATCTATTTCTCTTAAACCCTTTTTTCCTTCTTTCAGAATCTTTAACTCCGGCTGTCCAAGGAACTCCTCAACATATTTTCCCATTACATCAAAATCCAGCTTCTCTTCAGATGCAACCAACACCTCATATGCCGAAAGGGCAATATCAGCCATAATATTGGAACTACCGGTTTTAAGCCGTGCTTCCGTAATATTAACTCCATTCGGAAGACTTTTATTCATTGAATCCATAAAATCCTGCGGCTTCATATCCTTCTCCAGCTTGAAATCGCCATATTCTGCCTCACTGGTAACACCTACCGAAAGAGGAAGACCAAAAACCATCTGAGCATGGGGATTATAGCCCTGTGAATAAAGTATTGCAACTCCTGCCCTTCTTGCCGCTCTTTCAAAAACCTTCATCAAGTCAAGATGTGATATGTATTTTACTTGCTCACCCCTGGTGAACTTTACACGTATTTCATTCATTGCAGATACCTCCTCCCAATGATGCTGCTCCGCATCCGGTACAGCTTACTCTGCAGTTGGGAGTTATAGTCTCACCGTAGGCATTTTTATTTTCTTTAATAAGAAATTGCTTGCTTACACCTACATCAATATGATCCCAGGGAAAAACCTCATCATAATCCCTTTTCCTGTTTGCATAGAAAGCAGTGTCTATGCCACACTCTGAAAAAGCCTCCATCACTTGTCGAACTTGAAGTATTCACCCCAGCTGTCAAATTTGCAGCCTTTTTCCCATGCTTTGACGAGCGCCTTTCCTATTCTTCTATCACCCCTCGCAAATATTGATTCCAAGAAACTTAAATAAGGGTCATGCCAGTTGTAAGAAATAAACTTACTTCTGATTTTTCCCTTTAAAAATCTTTGTTTTTCTGTAAGCACCTCAATAGTATCCTGTGCTTCCCACTGAAACGGAGTAAAAGGCTTTGGCACAAAGGAAGATGTACTTATTGTAATTTTAAGGCCTTTGCCCCTATTCTCCTTAGGCACAGCCATGTAAGTATCAACAACCTTGCTGCCGAGATTTGCTATACCCTCAAGGTCTTCAAAGGTTTCTGTTGGAAGACCCATCATAAAGTAAAGCTTTACGCCATTCCAGCCTCCGTTAAAAGCTATGCCAGCCGAATTAAGCAGATCATCTTCGGTTACACCTTTGTTAATTACGTCTCTGAGCCTTTGTGTTCCGGCTTCAGGTGCAAATGTAAGGCCGCTTTTGCGTACCTTTTGGGCTTTTTCCATAAGTTCTATCGAAAAAGAGTCTATTCTGAGAGACGGAAGTGAAAGGTTCACTTTCTTTTCTTCCATTTCCTTTATGAGTTCATCTGTAAGGTCTTTAAGCCCTGTATAATCACTTGTGCTTAAGGATGTAAGGGATATTTCTTCATAGCCGGTTGAACTTTGAAGTTTTGATGCTTGCTTTACTAATGTTTCAGCAGTTTTTTCCCTTACCGGCCTATACACGAAACCTGCCTGACAGAACCTGCAGCCTCTTGTACAGCCCCTGAACAGTTCAAGCATTATCCTGTCATGTACTATATCCGTATACGGAACAACGATTTCTTCCGGAAAATAAGCCTCGTTCATATTATTAATAATTCTTTTGCGGATTTTACGCGGATATTCCTCAGAAATCGGTTCAATTTTTTTAATTATTCCGTTATCGTTATACTCAACGTTATAAAATTTCGGAACATAAATACCTTCTATTTTAACTATTCTATTCAGGAACTCTTCTCTGGATGCATTTTCAGCCTTCCACGAAGAATACACGTCCATAACCTCGTTTATTATTTCTTCACCTTCACCCATCATAAAAAAGTCAACAACATCGGCAAGCGGCTCGGGATTATATGCACAGGGGCCTCCCGCACACACAAAAGGCTGACCTTGGTTTCTGTCCTTTGACATCAAAGGAATGTCGGCCAGGTCAAGCATGTTTATTATATTTGTATAACTCATTTCGTATTGAAGTGTAAACCCGACAAAATCGAAGTCCTTAACCGGATCATGGGTTTCCAGAGTAAATAACGGTATTTCGTACTGCCTCATTTTCTGCTCCATGTCTACCCACGGCGCAAAAACCCTCTCGCAATATGTATCTGGCCTTTTATTCAAAAGATGGTACAATATTTTCATTCCAAGATGAGACATTCCTATTTCATATACATCAGGAAAGCAAAATGCAAATCTTATATTTATATCCAAAGGATTCTTTTCAACACTATTAATCTCATTTCCTACATATCTAGAAGGTTTCTCTACGCTTTGCAGTATTTCATCACTTATTCTCAATCCCAAAATATGCCTCCAAATTTACCTTTATCTAATACATGGGTTTTATTAAAACATACATTAAATATAATACCCAAATGCTCTATTTTTAGCAATATAAACTTGTTATACCAATATCAATAATGCTTCTAGAGAAGTTTAAAAAAAATTAACAAATTTAATACATGACATACACAATTATAGACAAAAATAAGATTAAGAAGTACCCGATGAAACATTCATCCGGCAAATCGGATACAAGGAGGTTTACATGAAAACATCATACATTGTACTAGCGTTGCTTGTTTTAACTATACTATTAAATTTAATATTTTTCTCAGAAACACTGTACCAGCTTGATAATCCGTTCATATACACTGTTGTTATACTTTTAATTACATGTGTAGGTTTTGCAATTTTGCAGGGGGTACTGCGAAGGCATTCTCAGAAAAAAGGCAGGAAAAGTTTGAGGCTGAAGACACACTAAAATTTAAGTTTATGGGACGCGGTTTAAAAATCTATATAAATAGGAATTCTGGTTAAATAGCTAACAAGAAGGGCTGCAGTAGCAGCCCTTCTTGTTTAACTCTGTACTAATTTTTCATTTTCAACCCATATCCAAATGGGAACAATGGCTCTTTTCCGCCCATATCATCCACATTTATCGGAATCTGTTCAACGCCCTTAGGCCATGTAAAGGATAGCTTTCCTCTGAAATCAGTATCCCCATACAGCACATCAGCTATCGCAGCGCCCTCTGTTCCAGGGAGCCATGCAGCTACAAAAGCATCCCAGCTATTTATTTCATTGGTAACTATTCTGGGTCTTCCCGAGATAAGTATTGTTACTATAGGAAGTCCCGTCGCTTTAGCTTCATTCAGTGCCTTTTTGTTTTCTGGGAGAGCCATTCCACTGTATAGGTCAAGGGATGATTTATCATCACCTTCGTATTCAGCATAAGGCTTCTCACCTATAACAACAACTGCCACATCTGCATTTTTAGCTTGCTTCGGATCAGTAATTATTGTACCGCCGTTTTCCTTGGCCATCTTTTGGAAGCCCTCTAAAATGGTAGTCCCTTCCACCCACTTATTCGAGTCTTTATCAGAATCCCCCTGCCAACTTTTAGTCCAGCCGCCGCACTGAATTCCTACATTGTTTGAAGCAGGTCCAGTAACAAATATTTTTGCATTCTTCTTTAAAGGAAGAATGTTTTTATTATTCTTAAGAAGTACAAGTGATTCCTGTACAGCTTTCTGAGCAATTTTGCGGTTCTTTTCCTCTCCGAAATTCTTTGCAGCTAATGACTGGTCACCAATTGGATTCTCAAAAAGACCCATTTCAAATTTTACTTTAAGAATTCTGCTTACCGCATCATTAAGCCTTTCAGCCGTTATTCTTCCATCACCAACAGCTTTTTTCAATACATCAATACACTCTTTCCAGTGCGTTGGCTCCATGAACATGTCAACACCGGCATTGAAGCTTGAAATAACCTGTTGTTCCAGATTGGAACCGCTTAACTGGTGAATTGATTCATAGTCTGAAACCACAAACCCCTTGAAGCCAAGTTCGCCCTTTAATACATCCATTATAAGCTTTTTATTCTCATGCATCTTAAGTCCGTCCAAGCTGCTGTGTGATACCATTATTGTTTTTACACCGGCTTCAATGTCTTTTTTATAAGCGGCAAGGTGTATTTTTCTAAGTTCGTCCTCACTCATTTTTGCACTACCCTGATCAAGAAAATACTTAGTTTTGGGTGAACCTGCAATTGTTCCTCCATCTGCAACGAAGTGTTTTGAACATGCTGTAATCTTGTAGTTTTCCTGCATAGCCTTTATATAAGGCACTGAAAGGCTACTGACTATATCAGGGCTTTCACTGTAGCTCTCATAGATTCTTCCCCATCTTTCATCCCTCGCCACAGCTATACATGGTGCGAAATTCCAGTTTATACCGCTTGTGATTAGTTCCTGTGCAGTTACATTCCCTATTTCAGTCATAAGCTCAGGATCATTAGCTGCTCCAAGTCCTATATTATGAGGAAAAATAACTGCTCCATTTACAGTATTATGCCCGTGTACTGCATCAATTCCATAAATAATAGGTATCCCAAGCCTGGTTGACTTTGCTGCATCCTGATACTCTTTGCACATAGTCAGCCAATCTTCCTTGGTTCCCTGTCCTGGTTGTGACCCTCCTCCGCTTAATACCGATCCAATGAAGTACGTTTTTACATCACCAGGGTAAAAATCATCCCTTGCTGCCTGTATAAGTTGTCCAACCTTTTCATCAAGTGTCATCTTATCCAGAAGTTCTTTAACCTTGTTGTCAACAGAAGTATCCTGACTGACTTTCGTGGTAGCTGACGCTGTACTTTCAGCAGGCTGTGTACTGGTTTTAGCCTTGGTACTGTCTGTGCTTTGACACCCAGCCAATATAGAAATAATCATGATGCACACAATAAGCTTTGACATAGCACTTTTTACTTTCTTCATAAATTCACCCTTCTCAAAAAAGTTGATTTAAGTACGTATATTTCCGATATTTTATAATGATATAATATTAACTACATAAGAATTTAAAGTAAATGTAATATATTAAACTAATACGAATCAAGAATATACATTATTGACCAATTTAAGGAATGGACTTATAAAACGAAAGAATATATTATAACTAATAACAAATTCTTAGTAAAAAGTGCATAATTTTACACGGTCAATACACTAATGAGTATAAATGAAATAAAAATAGGAGCTAGGCTTGAACTAATCAATGGACTAGAAAAAAAGGGGGGGGACGTTTCTCAAATCCCCACCATTTTTATATTTTTATGGGCAGTTTTTGAGAATTTCCCCGGAGCTAAATTCCGCTTTTTGCCACCGTAAAGCAGAGAAAAGGCCACCGATCGTAGGGGATGCTGGCAGTTCTATGAAGAAAGCTTACGAAGATGCTAATCAGTAACTTCGTGAGAACCTTGTTTACAAAGTTCGGTACAGCCTCCTGTTACCCTGACCCTGAAGGCGCTTGGTGGAGTGACTAGAAATTCCTGAATGCATTTATCAAGCCCGGCGAATTCGTCATGGATGACGGATTCAGGTGGGTATGACAGGATGTCATTGGAACCGGCCGGACAGTAGCAGGTATGCAGGCTTGGAAGTTCTGTCACGGAATCCGTTGCGCCCAGCTTTTGAAGCCTTGACAGCGCATGAGTGAAGAGTTTTACTCCGCTTTTGCTCTCTCAAAAGCAGAAATAAAAGATTAGAGGATTCAAAGGAGTATATATAAAATGAGATTTAGAAAAACACCTTAGTTTGTCCCAAACCTATAATATCCCGACCAGCATGCCTTGTCATTTTTGGACATCAGGAATTCCTTTCCGTAAGCAAGACTAAAATATGATTTCTGATAGGATTCAGTAAAAGCACACGGCTGTTCATCCCCGACATATCTCATGTCACCGATGCCGACACTTCTATCCAGACCCATCTCCAAAAATTCATTTTGATCCTTTGTAAATACTGTTATTGTTGAAACATCAGGATATAAAGATTTCTTTCCCGAATCGCTTGAAACGGAACTTGAAGTTGCTTCATACGGGCTATTACCGTAAACAACCTTTCCCTTCCAATAATAATTCAGGCTCTGAAGTCCATAGTATCTGAGTATGTTTATATTGTCCAAAGCAGTGAACTCTACATTAACCCCTATTCTACGGGGAGTTATTGTATATTCTATATGCTCGTAGAGTGCATCCTTGTTTATATTAATAGTATTATGAGCTTTCAAATAATTTGCAACCTTTACCACTGCCGATTCACAATAACCCCTGAAACCATACTTCACGATCTTTGAATTTATATATAAGTTAACATATTTTGAGTACCCGGTCCTGACCTTTTTTCCATTAAATATGCCTATGTGCCAGCCTCCGGTAAAATTCTGATCGCCGGATGGTTCATAATCCCTGTCAACAAAGGAATAAGGGCCTATCCAGTCACTGCACGAATCAACCATAGTGATATAAGATTTGGATAAGTCAGGGACCTGGTACTTGCTAATGTATAAGCCAGCCAGACTAAAAATATAATTGGGTCCGCAAGGAGCAAATTTCATCCATAAATACTGATTACCATATCTGGAACTGATAAGCAGCTTACTACTGTCATAGGCCACATAAATTTTTTCGGTTGGACCGGGGGAATTTGCTTCAGCAGAAACAAAAGAAAAAGTATTAATAAGAACAATTACAGAAATAGCGACAATAACAGTTAGCTTCTTCATACCTTCCCCCTTAAATGTAAAAACATACATAGTAACAACGAATATTATATAACATTATGTAAATTTTGGGTGCATCATTTTGTAACCAATGGTATTATTGTTTAGTTTTTTTCATTGGGTACTATAAGAACAACACACAGCAAATATAAACCGGAAGTGGTAACAGTGGGACATAAGTTCACATAAAATAATAATATAGAAAAAGTAATAGGAGGCTTAATTATGGAAGAAAGATGTGAAGGATTTTTCGGCAATGCTACTATATTATTCTTTATCATCGTATTCTTACTTTTGTTCTGGGGCTGTACCGGACCAGCATGCTAATACTTAAAAGAACCCATAGATTCAATAAAAGCAGCCTGATTAAAAACGATCAGGCTGCTTTTTAATTACCAACACTTGTTACTATTACTCTTGACTGGGTCATTATTAAATAATACAATTCAAATGATTATTATACATTAATTGTTATTTCAGCAATAAATTATTATATAGAAACACAATAATCTTTATTAAAAATAGAGGGGGCTGAAAGTAATGATATGTCCAAAGTGTGGGACAGCTTTAAATGACAATGCGCAGTTTTGCGCCGAATGTGGGGCACAGGTCTTTAACAATACTAATACTAATACGAATCAAATCAACTCACCGAGGAAAACAATTAAAACATACATAATGGTCATTTGCATGATCGTAACTTTCCTTATAGGCATTTTATTCAGTCAACTGGTTCTATCTGGTAATCAATCGAGCCTTACTGTGAGTTCAGGCAAATCATTTAACACTCCCGAAAAACTAGTAGAGTATTATGTTGACGGAGTAAGAACAGGCGATTTGCAAACAATGTCTGAAGCTTTCGCCGTTCAAACCATCTCCCAAAAATATGATTTTTCTGCTTACTCACAAAGAATTGGAGTAATCATACCGATATCTTCTTCAGGCCTTCTACCTGCAAAATACAAACAATACAAAATAATGAATGAGGCTCTTGTATTGGGCAATTGTGTAAGAGCATATCAACAAATACTTTTTGGTATTAGAAAGATACAAACAGGTAAGCAATACCCAGTTAAAAATATTGAGGACGCTAAAGCTTTTGAAGAGAAAATTGACCCGGATTTTCTTAAAAATCTTAAAATATCGGATTTGAAAGCAATGCCCGAAAGCGCTGCATCAAGGAAAAACGCCCAGTCAACAGCCAAAATGTATGGTGCTGATGATGTAAAATATTATAGTATAGTTTTAGAATGCAACGGAAACAAGGTAACTGCTACTACCGCAATGCTGCTCCGCTATGGTAATTCATGGTGTTTAGGCAACTCTTTAGTCTTTCGTTGATTTCTCTTTATATTTAAAGTCTATTTAAAACAGCCTGGCTGATTTCCAATCAGGCTGTTTTATTAATTGCATATATAGTTCCTTAAAACAATAATCAGTTTTGGAAGTTCTTTATCAGGTGAACAAAAAACGATATATATTCTTTATAGTTTTCCAAAGGTATTCTCTCGTTAATACCATGGGATTTTTCATCTTCCTCCTTGAAAGACGGTGTAAACCTGTATAAGTTAGGTGTAAGACCCGAATAATGTTTTATATCTGTGCCTCCGGTTACAAAGTACGGAACACTTATTGTATCCGGGAACACCTGCTTTATTGATGTCTGTATTTTCTTAAAACTGGCTGTATCTGTAGATGACAATGGCATAGGGTTATTACTGAACCCAATGGTTTTTATTTTCACTCTTGAATCATCAATAACATCCTTTACATGCTTTATAACACTATCAACTGTATCGCCGGGGAGTATCCTGAAGTTCATAGTTGCACTTGCATACGTAGGTATGACGTTATCTTTAAAGCCCGTGTTAAACATAGTTACAACTCCGGTAGTCCTTATCATGGCATTTGAATCGGGATTCGCTTCCATAATATTTTTAACAATACCGCCAGTAAGCCATAAGTTCCTTGAAACTGACTTAAACGGAAGACCCATTTCTGATGCCACATACTCAAGCATCGGTTTTACTGCAATTAAAGATGTCGGAAAATTATTCTTTTGAAGCTTATATATACTATTACTCAATACCCCGATTGAATTGCTTTTTGATGGTGTACTTGAATGACCGCCTTCAATGTTAACAGATAATTCAAGTGTAAGGTATCCCTTTTCTCCTATTCCTATCAAAGCAGTTTTCCCTTTAATACCCGGTATTTCTTTTTGTACAATAGCACCGCCTTCATCAATTACACATTCGGGTGCAACACTTCTTGATTTTAAGACTTCTGCAATCTTATCAGCCCCATTTATACCCAAAACCTCTTCATCATGTCCAAATCCTAAATAAATAGTTCTTTTTGGAGAAAAGTTGTTTTCCAGTAAATACTCAACTGATTCTAAAATGCTCATTACCTGACACTTATTATCCCTTGCTCCCCTACCCCAAATCTTCCCGTCTGCAAAATCTCCTGAAAAAGGTAAGTGGAGCCATTGGTCTTTTGTTTCTTCCTCCACACCAACAACATCCATATGTGCTGTCAGAACAATAGGTTTCAAGCTTTTATCTGTTCCTTCCCATGTATAGAGCAAGCTATAGTTATTTACGAGTTCCTTTTTTAAACTTTTATGTACATTAGGATATGATTGTTCAATATATTTGATTAACTTTTCAAATTCGCTGTAATCAAACTTACTGGCATCTGTATAGGATACAGTCTTAAATTGAAGTGCCTGTGAAAGGTGATTTTTTATTTTTTCATCATTAAAACTAATCTTTTCTGCAGGCTTTACTCCTGTAACCTGATTTGATTTTGCAGTAAAGGTCCTGATAGCAACAATAGAAATAAGTAATATCAGTAAAATTCCCACACCTAGTAAAACCCTTTTAAATATTTTCATAAATTCCCTCCGTTAACTGTGAGTGTTAAACACGTTTTATTAACTGGAGTATAAAAAAATCAGCATGAACAAACAATGGTAAAACGCTACTGTTTATGCTGAAAAGGTATAGGAAAACAGTACTATTATATTAGGAAAAGCTAATTTTTAGCTTGATTGGAGGCAGATTCTGTTTTTGCCAACAGACTCATAAGTTCATATCGGTTTTTAATTCCTATTTTTCTGTAGATATTATAAATATGGTTTTTTACTGTATTCGGTGATATGAACAATTTTTTAGCTATATCCTGGTTACTAAGCCCATCAACTATAAGACGGGTTATTTCTGATTCTCTCTCCGAGATACCATACAATACTGATAACCTTTCAAAATTGTACACTGCTTGAGAATTATTGCTTTCTTCAGTTTTAAGACTCACATCCGAGGTATTATCCTGTCCGAATAAGTGTCTTTTTATAAATAAAATACCTGCAGCATTTAAAAAGAAGTATGTGACCGGGTAAGTCGGAACCTTGTAAAAAAACGAAGGTAAATTATTAAAAACATTAATAATAAACAAATAAATCATGGAGGCAAGAATAATAACCGAACATGCAAGCACCCATGACCGGAATTCCTTCTTTATGCTGCCTGCTTTGCCGAATATAAGAAATACAACAAGTACTAAAATAATATTCAGTGTTAACGATAAAGCATTCAGAAGCCCCAGTACAAATCCACTGATAAATATTAAAGCCAGGAATAAAAAGAATACTCTCACCTTGACATTTGACAAGCGTATATTAGTGATATGACATATTATATGTAATAAAAAACACAAGCTTAAAACTCCGGCAATAAAAAGTAATATCATTAAGCTATTGTGAAGAATGGAGGGGTAATTGATGAGTTCTTTTCTGAAATACAAATCCAGGGTATCAGTTAATAAAAAAGCGGTATAAAATATATCAGCTAAAAAGACTTGTTTTGCAATCTTGTTGTTATTTTTGCTATAGAAATAATAGACCAAAGTCATTAATACTATGCCTGTAACAAAAGAAATCAAATGTAGAAAAATCAGAAAATCATTCATGCTTTTTTATGTCACCCTTGACCTTTAACAAATATATTATAAATTCTAAGCTATTCAGTAAAGTTTTACAACTTGTTATTAGAAAAACAATAATAGGTTAGAGTGCCTTCCCAGATTCAAATTTTGCCATTTCTATGAGCTTGTTATCCAAAACTTCGTCAAGAGAAAAATGTGTCGGAATAATAGTGCCGATTGAAGTAACGGCATATCCCCTTATATCCAATGTCAAAAAACATTCGTATTTGTTTCGCATGTCTGCATATTGAGACTCATTTAACGTAAAAACGTCATAAGACAGAATCTGCGGAGGTTCTTCCATAAACGAAAACTTGTCATGAAACTGTGGACCATCTTCCAAAATTGGCTTTAGATAGAAAAACCTCTCCATATCCATCAAGCTTCTAATAAGATAATTATTTTTATATTCAATATACTCCAACATGTTCAGCACCTCTTAAATCATGACGTTTCTTATAGATTTTATCTTTGTTCATCTTTACTGTAATGTAAATACCTATTTCCTTTGCTTCCCCAAACATAAATCCATTCGTCAGATGTATGAGATTTATAAAATGGCATTTCCCATTTAAAACCGAAGCCTGTATAATATTTATCTGCCTGAGCTACATATTCTGTTGGTACATAGAGCAGCCGCATAGATACATAATGAATTTTTTCGATATCTGAATAAAAGTCGTTAAGTTGATTCATTTTTTGATTAGAGTAATTAGTATCCAGAACAGCGATAAAACTTTTACCACTTACATCAAACTCCTCAAGATATTTTAAGTAATTATCTAATGAATACTCATATTGCTGCCAGAAATTCCATCTGTCAATACTGTTTTCCTTACTCATGTAAACCTTGCTATTAGGAAAGGATTTTTTTATTTTATTGCTTATATATTGTTCAAATTCATTGGAAATAAGAGCCACAGGTATGTTTTCTTTAATTTGTCCATTCTTTGGATAATAAGTAATATATGAAGATACATTTTTATGCTTTTCTTCTGTTGCCCAATATGTGACTCCTTCCGTATCTCCATCCGTCAAAGCTATTTCAAAATTATAATTAGGATAATTGCTTTTTAAGTATGTTTTAATTTCGCTCTCATACTTTTTATTATTATCAGAACACCCGAATATACTAAGTAATATTATTCCCAAAATTAATAATACTGGCCACCGTTTCATAGAATCTCCTCGTTGGTTTTTAATCGTTTCTAAGTTAAAGCTTATCACAGAAACAATAACTCAACTAGCTTTTTTCACGAATCCTCCTTATATGTTAGCCCGCACAATACCCTTATTACATATGCACAAAGTGCCCTTATATTCAGTTGCTTTCTTCTTTGATTTTATAAACAGCTCTCCAGATCTCGTTGTCATCAGCTTATCCGCCATATATGACAGTACACGCCCCGGAGAGTAGTCTCTTAGAATTATCCTTCTTTTGCTAAAGTATACATTTCCCTGGGTGTTTGTCATTTTTCCAAACCTTCCAGCCTCACTTTCGGTATCTTTCTGAAATGTCGCAAACTTTTACCTAAGAAATGGCAATCACAGGTTGAATTTTTTAATGCAAGGGAATAAAATAGAAAATGAATGTATTATTATGTATACATTAACAGGAAACAAACAAAATAGGGGGTGTTCTAGTATTATGCAAAAATATAGCTTTTCGTGGGAACAACTCGGCGATATAGAACTGGGAAGGCCAAATTTAGGAAATATGACATATGTTGCCGTATACAGGCTGATGCAGTATACCATGCGGGAGGTACTTGAAAAAGAATACGGCGATGCAAAAACACGTGAAATTCTTGTGAACGCAGGTAGACTGGCGGGAAGTGAGTTCTGCAAAAACCTCCTTGATATAACTCTGCCTTTGAATAAGTTTGTATCACAGTTACATAATACTCTGTTGAATCTTTCCATTGGAATCCTTAAGGTGGAAAAATCGGATATGGAGAATCTGGAGTTTGTAGTAACCGTTTCAGAGGATCTGGATTGTTCGGGATTACCGATAAAGGGCGTTACGGTTTGCGATTATGATGAAGGGTTTATTGAAGGAATTTTCAACGTATATGCAAAAAAAGAGTTTGTCGTGAAAGAGATTGATTGCTGGACTACCGGTGAAAGAACCTGCAGGTTTACCATTAAGCCCAAATAAATCGGGGGTTTCTATGCTTGAGCAGGATATCGATGTTCTTAGTGAAATTAATGCAATAGTTGATCGGATGAATACTGGTCTTCCTGTAAAGTACAGTGAGAATCTATTGCAAAAACCAGTGTCTCCATATGTCCAAAAACTCGCGGATAGTGTATTAAAACTTGCTGAACAGTATAATGAAAGCTATGCCTATATGCGGGAGTTATCAAGAGGCCATTTGGACATAACCCCTCCTATATGCAATGGCTATTCAAGTATGGTAAAACAGCTGCAGTCGGACCTAAAACACCTGAACTGGCAGATACAGGAGATCGCCAACGGCGACTATGAGCAGAATGTATCCTTTGCAGGCGAGTTTTCCATTTCACTCAATAAAATGATTCATTCCTTGCGGGAAAGGGAGCAGTTGTTCGAGTTAAACAAAGCGAATGAGCAATTGTTCCATCTCATTTTTCAACTATCGCCGGACGGCATGATGATCACGGGGATAAACGGTGAGATCCAGATGATCTCCAGTTCAGCGAAGAAAATCTGCGGGTTGAAGGAAGAGGATATTACACCTGGACTCAACATATTCGACCTAATCAATTTCAGTGATCGTGAAAAAGTAATTTCTTATTATGAAAGAAAACTGAAAAAAAGTGATGACAGTTCTATTGAATTTAGTGTTTACCGGCAGGATAATTCGGAGTTTTGGATTGAATTGAGCGGCGCATTCATAACCGACTCGGACAATAAGCCGAAGGCTTTGTTTATCATATTCAGAGATGTCACCAGGAGAAAAGAAAACGAAATTGTCTTGAAAAAGTATGCCAAGGAACTTGATGAAGCGAACAAAAAACTGAAATTGCTCTCCATAACGGATTCTTTGACACAGACATACAACCGCCGTCAATTCGATCTGCAATTCGGTCAGGAAGTCTCCAGGGTTGGGCGGTATGGGGGTTGCTTTTCTCTTTTGATGCTGGATTTGGATCGTTTTAAGGAATTGAACGATACATACGGACATATTGCCGGTGATACTGTTCTGTTTGAAGTGGCATCCAATATTAAAAAAATGATCCGTAAAGTCGATATGGTCTTCCGATATGGTGGCGAGGAATTCGTTATCATACTTCCCAATACGCTTTTGGCAGATTCGATCAAGGTTGCGGAAAATATACGGTCGGCAATAGAAAGCATTAGTATTCCGGCAGGTGATGAAAACGTCCGGATAACTGCTTCACTGGGCGTGGCCTGTTCCCAGGATTGTGACGACGATTCCACGTGCATACTGGAAAAAGCGGATAAGGCCCTGTATATAGCCAAATACAGCGGAAGAAATTGTGTAATGCATTTATAGTTCAGTTCGGTAACAAGCCTGATAAATTGGAAAAGAAGGAAAAGAGTAAATCAGGTAATCTTTTGCTTTTCAATTTATATGATTTCTTTGGGTTCCCAGAACGCACACAAAGAGATGAGATTGAGCAAGTTATGAAGTCAAATGTGATTGGGGGTTGGCAATGTACATTTATGCAGGTAACGACCATATAGCTTCAATTACTAACAGAATTGAAGCAGATAATCACAGTCATCTAATGGTTCAACTGTCTGTTTCATTAAAAGGAGTTTTCAGTATTTCTGTTGATGGGCAAGAGATTGTCTGTGAAGGCATAATTGTTGATTCAAACACAAACCATACTTTGTTCAGTAATCATGATTGGCAGTTCATCCTTTTAGTTGAAAATACATCTACTTTGGCAAAACAATTGAATCAAAACTATTTAAAAGGCCAATCTTACCATGTCCTAAGCAAAGCACAAGTAAATGAAATACGTATCTTACTAGAAGGGTATCGGCCTATTCTAAATAAAGAAAAATACCTTCAATTCTATGATCACCTATTACAAATAATGCATATCAAGGCAGAAGCCAAAACTATTGTTGATGAAAGAATTTCATACTTACTTTCTCATTTGAAAAACTGTACAGAAACCGAACACATTTTTGAAGAAATGGCTAAGAGAGTGTTTTTGTCGCAAAGCCGATTATCTCACTTATTTAAGAAGGAAACCGGGATGCGGCTAAGCTCGTATTTAGTGCTACATAAATTGCAAAAGGCAATGTTCTATATATTTGCCGGTAAAAGCATAACAGAAGCTGCAAGTATGGCTGGCTTTGACAGCCCATCCCATTTTGCTGCAGTAAGTAAGAAGTCAATGGGAATGACAGCAAGATCTTTGAACGAAGATAGCTTTTTTTTGAAAGTATCTACATTTTAGATATCTTATAATCTAATAAAGGAGGCGTTGATATGGACGATTACTTAAAGGAAACGCTATTATTAGATTATAAACATCCAAAGATACAAAAACTCATAAATGAGAGGAAATGGGCAGAAAAAGACGAGTTAGAGAGAATCAGGCAAATTTATAATTTTGTAAAGGATGAAATATTATTCGGATACAATGAAAAGGATGAATTCAAAGCTTCTGAAATTCTAGCACAGGGTTATGGCCAGTGCAACACAAAATCTACGTTACTAATGGCATTGCTCAGGGCTGTAGGAATACCAACCAGAGTTCATGGTTTTTTGGTTGATAAAACAATGCAAAAGGGTGCACTTGTTGGATTAACCTACTTACTAGCTCCTGCCAAAGTGAGTCATACTTGGGCAGAAGTATACTACAATGATAACTGGATAGTACTTGAAGGTGTTATCCCTGATAATGATTATTATAATGCAGTTGAAGATATACTTCAAAAACGTAATGACGGGTATTATGGATATGCCATTGCTATAAAAGAAAAGTGTTCAGAAAACTTTTGCTTTACAGGTAAAGATACTTACAGCCAGAGCCTTGCAATTACCGATGACGTTGGTATTTACGACTCTCCAGAAGCGTTTTATGAAAAATATAAAAATGCACCCACACCAATCAAACGATTTCTATATGGAAAGATTTTTTCAAGAAGGTTGAATAAACATTTACAGAAAATTCGTAATAAAAAATGATATAATCCAGAATAAGGGTTTGCAAATCTGCAAACCCTTCTCTTTTTGGTGGTCGGAGTGAGAGGATTTGAACCTCCGGCTTCTTGGTCCCGAACCAAGCGCTCTACCAAACTGAGCCACACCCCGTTACAATATAATATTCCTGCGAAATCTCATTTTACCACCATTTATATGAATTTTCAATAGAAAATATTAGCGTCAGATTCCAAGCTAAACTCAATAAATGCGTTTTACTCTTCGGTTTACTTTGCAATAACCAACTGTTTCCTATGATTAAAAAATCCCTTATATGACAGATAGCACGCTATAAATGACGATATCGAGGTTGTAGAAAGCATCATAAATGTAACCATAATCTGATACTTTATTGCTTGTACAGGGGAAGTTCCTGCAAGAATAAGGCCTGTCATCATACCAGGCAAAGCTACAATTCCAAGTGTTTTTGCAGAGTCAATTGTAGGAATCATACCCGTTTTTATTGAATTCCTGATTATATCTATTGATGCAGGAAGTATATCGGCACCAAGACAAAGCTTTGTTTCAATTTCTTCCCGTCTGGACTTGAAATCAGACAACATCTGTTTATAGCACAGACCAAGTGCAATCATTGAATTGCTGATTATCATCCCCCCGACAGGAATGATCTGATATGGCTCGTATTGTATTATGCCTGACAGAATTAGTACTGCCAGAGTTATTATTGTGCCCGACATTATTGATACAAATGAAATAACAAACCCGTTCTTTATACCCTTTCCTCTTTTTGATGCATTAAGAGCAGCGTTAAAGGTCATGAAAATAAGGAGCAGTGTTGTAAATAAAGGGTTTTTTAAACCAAATATATATTCAAGTAAATACCCTACGGCAACTAATTGGACAACTGCCCTGACAACACTTATGATAATTTCTTTTTCAAGCTTCAGCTTCTGCCAATATGAAAATATAAGAGTCACCACTACAAGAGATGATGCAATCAGCAGTGACGAAACATTAATAGAATTCGATGGATTCATATTTTTCTCTCCAGATACAATATTTTAACAAATTACTCAAGAGCCTCATCAGAACTTATTTCGCCTTCATCTATTGTTATAAGCCTGCGTGCATTTTTTCTGCTTTGTTCAAGGTTATGAGTTATCCACAAAACGGTAACTCCCTGCTTATTTAAGGAGTTTATGATGCCTTCAACAAGCTCTGTATTATCCTTGTCCAATGCTGATGTAACCTCATCAAGCAGTAAAATTTCAGGGTTGAAAAGGAGGCTTCTGATAAGTGCAATCCTCTGTTTCTCGCCGCCCGAAAGATTTTTAACCTCATTATCTAGAAAATCCTGTGACATATGAAATGTAGAAAATAATTCATTCACTCTTCTTTCATCCGGTTTAAGACCTCTGATAGAGTAAGGATAATAGATGTTTTGTTTTACTGTACTTCCAAACAATAAAGGTGTTTGAAAACAGTAAACAATGCTTTTGCGTAATTCAACCGGGTCATAATCCATAAAGTTTTTTCCCTTGAAAATAATACTGCCGGAGGTCGGACTTATCAGATTGCAGCAAAGCTTGAAAAAGGTACTCTTGCCGCTTCCGGAAGGACCAACCACAGAAATGAATTCCCCTGTATTTATGTTTAATGTTACTTTGTTCAGGACAGATTTACCTTCATTTTCGAAACATACATTTTGAAATTCAAGCAACAGCAAAGCAGTACCTCCATGGCTTTCTTCAGTAGCATACATAATAATAATACCACTTTACAGCTGTAAAAAACCAAAAATAAATCTTTAGCTGCTAAAACCGCCTGTTTTTACGCCTTTTAACCATAAGCTTATCCATCCATCTTTTTTGTCGTTTAAGAGAAACATATCCTAGGGTTGATATCGCGAACGCGCTGATACAATCAATTATCAGGTCCAGCATTGTATCTGACAATGCCGCACGCCCCGAAAGTTTTACCCCGCTTTCAAGGGCGAACTTCTGCATGTTCAGGCCAAGCAGTCCGTCAAGTGAAAATTCATATATCTCCCACAATACCCCAAGAGCGACTGCAAAGCAAAAAGTAAATACATAAATGAACTCAGGGCTTAGATTAACGGGTATTCTATCGGTTTTATTAAGCAGTACGACAAAAGAAAAGCCAAGAATACTTAACATACCTCCGCTGAAAAAGTGAAGTATATTATCCCAATATGGAATGGTATAGAAAAAGCTTCTTACCTCTCCCAGGTATATGCCTCCATATAGGAAAAGAGCATATAATATTAGCATTCCCGAAGGTATTATTATATTTATCTTGTACTGAAACAGCCTTGGGAGCAGCATCGCTATAATTCCTGCAATGCACTGTACCAGCATTAATATATAATCGCTTTTGTTTCTTGCTGCAAAAGTTGGAGATTTGGATGGTGAAACAATGAACATAACTGTAACATAAACTGCTGAAAAGGCAAGCGATATAAAAACGAAGCCGCTAACAAGCATTTCCCACCTTAATCTGATTGTTCTCATTTTAGACCACGCCTATTGTATTTCAAACATTATTACCATGTTACGTTTTATCCCCGGTAATTATGTTTGATTCACAGATATTCAATTAATTATTAATAAGACTCACTTGATGGAAATAACCTGTTTTCTCTTGTTGAAGAATTTACCTTATAACACAAGGCTCTACCTAGCCTATAAGTTATACACATCTTTTATATATATCTATGTTTCGTAATATAGCAATATATAAAAATAAATGATTCAATATAAAATCCTGTGGTAAATAATAAATAATCAAATCTGTATACCATCGTTAATGCATTATTAAGTTACAACTGTCCGGTTTATTTATTATTTGCTTAAGACTATGTACTACGGATTCCAGCAATATTAATTTTAATGTAGGAGGTAATGCTAATGAAGTTCTACAATTCACTAAAATTCAAACTAATTTGTACACTACTGGCAATAGCTCTAATCCCCCTTTTGGTACTGGCATTCATACAATTAAACCAGTTTACCAATTCTGTTACCGATAATATTCAAACAAACGAAATCCAAATCGCAACTTCAAATGGCGATGAAATTGATTCCTGGGTTAACAGTAAAGTTTCACAACTAAAGGAAATACTTAAATCGCACCCCGAATTTAAAACCAAGGATATGAATGAAATAATCCCCATACTTAAAATAATCAATGACAGTGATTCAGAGATAGAATCATCACTTGTTTCCGATGCAAACGGCAGCTCTATTGATGATAATAACCAAAAGCTAAACCTTTCGGACAGGGATTATTTTAAAAAGACAAAAGAAACTAAAAAAGAAGCAGTAAGTGACATAATTATAAGTAAAGCAACCGGGAACAGAATAATATCGATTATTGTACCAATAATCGATGATTCAAACAACTTTAAAGGTGCATTAATAAACACAGTTAATGTGGAAAAATTAAAGTCTTATCTTGGAGACGTTAAAGTTGGGAAAAGTGGTTTTGCTTTTCTTTTAAGCAACAAGGGAGATTATGTCTATCACCCTGAAAATGACAGGCTGGGTAAAAGCTATAAGGATTACTCAAAAAATACTGATAAGCTTAATAAATTTACAAATGAAGTGCTTGTTAACAAAAGCGGTTTTATTACCTTTAATGAAGATGATGGAACCAAATTTATTTCAGCCTATTATACAGTCTCTTCAACTGGCTGGAAGGTAATTGTCAAAGCTCCTTATAATGAAGTTTACGCCGATGCAACAAGTTCTGAAACCAGAACAGCTGTTTTAATATTTATAGTGGCAATAATTGTAGTACTTATATCCTATTTTATATCTGTATACATATCAAAACCGATGAAGCATGCAGCTGAACACCTTAATATTCTTGCAAATGCCGATTTTACAATAGAAGTGCCTGAAAAGTTCCTTAAACGTAAGGATGAGATTGGCTTACTGGGAAAATCGGTAGATAAAATGAGTAAATCCATAAAAAATGCCCTTAATGATGTCATACATGAAGCAGTAAGTGTAAAGGAGCATGCAATTGAATCATCCCGCAACATGAATGAGCTTGTATCAAAAATGGAGGATGTATCAGCAACTACAGAGGAAATGTCAGCCGGAATGGAACAGACAGCAGCTTCGGCACAGGAAATGAATGCAACTTCCACTGAAATAGAAACTGCTGTAGAATCAATAGCTGTTAAGGCAGAAACCGGTTCACATCTTGCTGAAGAAATCAGCATAAGGGCAGAAGGTCTTAGAGAAAATGCAGTGACCTCTCAAAGAGCTGCAAATGATATACATAGAGCAATAGATTCAGAATTAAGAAGTTCAATCGAACAATCCAGACAAGTAGAAAAAATAAATGTATTAACTGAATCGATACTTCAAATTGCTTCACAGACTAACCTATTATCCCTGAATGCAGCTATAGAAGCTGCAAGAGCAGGTGAAGCAGGAAAAGGCTTTGCAGTGGTTGCAGAAGAAATACGTCACCTTGCGGAAAGCTCCAAAAATACTGTTACTGAAATACAGAATGTAACCAGGCTTGTTGTTTCATCGGTTGAAAGCCTCACAAGAAGCTCTGAGAAAGCTTTAAGCTTTATAGATTCAACAGTAATTGGAGATTATAAGGAAATGGTTGATACAGGCGAGCAGTATCACAAGGACGCTGAAGCAATACAGGATCTTGTAACCGATTTCAGTGCAACTGCACAACAGCTACTGGCATCAATACAAGCCATGACCAAAGCAATCAACGAGGTTACCGTTGCAAACAATGAGAATGCTGAAGGAACTCAAAACATTGCCGAAAAGGCTATGAATGTAGTTTCAAATGCATCCCATGTAACTCAAATCATGAAAGACATGGAGAACAGTTCTGAGAATCTTGCCAAAACAGTGGAAAAGTTTAAAATATAAACCTAAATTTAAAAGGGCTTGATATAGATATCAAGCCCTTTCTTGCGTCAATAATTATATACAAACCTTGTTTCTGCCTGACCTCTTGGCTTCATAAAGCTTCATATCTGCGGCTTCCTTTAATGAATTAAAATCACTTACAGTGTCGGGGAAAACTGCCGCACCTATTGATATTGTCACTTTAAGCCTTTTGCCATCAGTGAGCCTGAAGGAATTGCCCTTAACCTGAGTTCTTATCCTCTCTGCTATTTGCTTTGTTTCTTCAACAGATAGATTTTTCATAACTATGGCAAACTCTTCCCCGCCTATTCTATAAGCCATGTCGGAGTTTCTTGATTCACTAACCAGCAATAAACCAAGCTGTTTCAATACTTCATCACCCGCAATGTGGCCATAGGTATCATTGACATTCTTAAAATGGTCTATATCCAGAATAAGCATTGATACCTTTAGCGGTTCACTTACAAGCTGATGCATTATAGCATTTATATAAAGGTCATACTGGCGTGTGTTGTTCAAGCCCGTTAAAAAGTCTTTTGCGGATTCCTGTTTCAGCTTTATGAACATATTATGGGTTTTAATAAGGTACTGTACGAAATAGTAAACTGCAACAGAAACAAGTATAGTGCTTACCCAAAGTATTGACATAGCATTAACTATATCTCTTGTATTTTCAAGTAAAATAAAGTATAGCGAACTGCGCACCAACAAAAAGAAAACTAGCATTGAAGCCCATTTATAAAAAATCTTAATTTTAAACTTTGAAATATAACCACACACTACACAAATAAGTAAAATTGAAATTGAAATCATAATTGATGTATACGTAATCCCCATATAGGTCAGATGAAAAGCCGCTCCGATTATTCCAGCTATTATGGCAGAAACCGGTCCTCCAAATAAGGCTACAAGTATTTCACCTATATGACGGAAATCGATGATAATTAAAGGTGTTATAGGAATACTGAAATAGATCAATATACATACGCTCACGCCACCATATAAGCCAAGTAAAACTCTTATCCTTAAAGGAGATGATAGATTGAGACTTATATTTTGGAACATCTGACTTGCTATAAAAAGAATAGTAACAAGTATACACGCGTTAGTAAACAAATCGTACAGCATATAAATCCTCAAATAACTGTTTTTTTATTTCATAATAATACATACTTAAGATTATGTCATCATATTTAACATTAACTGAATAAAAATCTTAAAACAAAAGAACAGCAGTATCACTGTTCTTTGCTTAAATTCTATCTCAATTTCTCCTTAATGGGCTTTGAATAGCTACTTGAAAGGCCGTATTTATTACGCAGCCGATTTACCTTCTCATAAAGTTCATTTTTATATTCCTTACCTGCACCACCCGTCTTATACAGTTTTATAAGCTTTTCATATTCATCCGGAAATTTCTCTTTTACAAAATTTAAGAAGTATGGCTTTGTGCACCCCCTCAAATAAAGGGTTCCCGGAAGTACATAATGGACGCTGCACCGGCTTGCCAAATCAAACATCTTGTCAAAATTCTCTTCATTATCTGTTATGTAAGGAATAATGGGCATAAGGTGCAGCCCTGTACTTGCATTAGTTTTCCTGAATTCCTTTAAGATTTCAAACCGTTCAAGGCTTGTTGCCCCACCCGGTTCAATCTTGCAGCGTACAGCTTCATCCATGCAGGTAATTGTAGCAGCAACATTGATGTATGTAATACGTGAAAGCTCATCTATAAGGTCATAATCCCTCATTACCAGTTTGGACTTGGTTGAAATAATGGCAGGGGTCTTGTATTTTATCAAAAGCTTCAATATCTCAGGCATTAGTTTATAATGGGCCTCTGCCGGCTGGTAACTATCCGTTACACCTCCGATATTGACAATCTCCCGCTTCCACGTACTGCTGCTTAATTCCTTTTCAAGTTCGTCCACTATATTTGTTTTAATGTGTATGTCATTGAAAAAGTCATCAGATTCAAGGTATTTATGTGAATACATTGCGTAGCAGTACTTGCAGCCGTGTTGGCATCCCCTATAGATATTAAGATCCCATCCGTAAGGAATCTTTCTTTTCAGCTCTGTAAGTGCACTTTTTGCTATATCTTCATTAAAAGTAACCTTTGTCATTATCTACTCATCCTTTAAATGCTAATCCCTTATTTTTCAGGAATTTTACTATATAAATTGCTGACCATACCCTGTTATATGTGCCGAAGGGATGAGGCCAGCCTCCATCTTCCTCCTGATTCTGCCTTATCATGTCTATTGACAGATTATAAACTGCGTCGGGTATCGGAATATCATCTTCTATCATGCCCATTACCTGCTGCCAGCCGAATTGCGATTCCTCAGGCATGAGAATTTTCATACTCCACTGCATAATTTCAGGATACTCCTTAATGTGAGGAAGAAGTGAAAATGCTCCTGAATATGCCACTGCAGACCAGAAATCATTTTTCGGAGCAACTTCCTCAAACTTATCCAGCATATACTTCTGAGCACGGTCTATTATATCATCCTTTATATTCATTCTCAAAAGCCATTTCAATATCATACCTGTTTTATATTCAGGATAGATACCCGGTCCCATATAAGGTGGGTGAGGAAATTCAAGCATCTCATCTGTATCATCCCACATGCCTTTTGTTTGTTGTGTAGTTTTCAAGTATGATAAAGTCTTTTTTAAAATATCAGAATCAACAAGTCCAAACTTTGCAATATGTCCTAATGCTGCAGCTGTCGTATATGGGGAGCTTGCAGTACCAGGATACTCTATTTCCAGCCCGTTAGCCCATCCTCCATCAACATTCTGATAATTTGAAAGTTCTTTTATTATACCCTTGTTGTCACCGTTGCCTGAAACATAATCCATGCAAGCCTTTTGAAGGCTGCTCCCATTTAAGCAAACATAATTCTGTGCTTTTGTAACCAGTTCTTTCATCATAATTACCTCCATACTGTAATGATCTTTAATAAAAATCCATAATTAAATAATAAGACGTCCAGTAACTGGAGGGTCAAGCTTTTTATAATTTTTCTACCGGCATAATTATTTCTGTTACATAGTTATCCTCAATAGTCGTACTAGCGGTATCTATAATATATTTTTCAGTTACCGGAACTTTATATTTATAACCCTTTTTTTCTATCCATTCCAGTGCTGCACCATATGATTCCGGCATTTTGGAGTATTGTCCCTTGTGAAGCAGTGTAACCCCTAAGAAATCCCCGTACTCCTTAATGCATGGACAATCCTTAAGGTTACCTGCAACAGGCATACACACCTCAATATCTGCACTATTATAATCAAATTGGGTATAATGATCATGAAAAATTGCCATCATTGGACCGACCCTGTAGAGTTTATATTTTTCCATCAATGTACCAAGTTCACTGAATCTTTTAATATAAGCTCCCGGATTACTTGGACAGTTATACCTTGTAAAAAGCACTGGAATTTTAGGAATCTGCTTTATTTCAATTCCATTTTTGTCCCACGTTTCCCCTTCATTTTCAAGGTATTCTGAGAACTCCTTACCCATTTTTAAATACTTAATATCTAATTCCATTTTCCTTCTGAGATACTCAAGCTCGCGGATTTTATTCTGAACTTGGTGCATTCTCTCAACTAGCTTGTTTTCAAGCATTGAAAGATCTTCTCTTTTAAGAAGGAGGCCAATATCCTGAAGAGAAAAACCTGAAGCCTTGAAATGTTTAATGATGTTTAAGTACAATATCTGTTTTTTAGTATAGTAACGATAATTATTCTGTGAATCAACGTATTCAGGCGGCAAAAGTCCGATATCATCATAATATCTTAAGGTTTTTACTGGGATATTACATATTTCAGATATCTGACCTATTGTGAACAACTCTTCGGTATTCTTAATTATTTCATTATCCTTAACCATTTTGACCCCATATCCCGTGCCAGATTTTATACTGCAGAATTCAACAAATACATTTATATTTCCTTCATTTGTACTCAAGATTTATAACTTTCATAAGATATCGAAAGTACACCATACAATTATTAATTGACATATATAAATATACAGAATAACATTTAACTTACAAGGATTGCAAAGGTAGGTGTACTAATGAATATGAACCTTGAGGTTTTACTCAGGACTTTCGGAGATTTACCTGAGATTGTCGAAACATATTTAAAGAATATACCAGAAGTATCTCTTGATAAGGAATGTAAAGATGCGACCTGGACGATAAGGGAACACTTTTATCATATACTTACAGTTCAGGAAATGCTGTATCAAAGGATCATTAAAATAAAGGATGAGCAGAATCCTATTATAACACCGTATTTTCCCGAAAATGAAAAGAATGTTGCAGAACTTTTCAAATCTTTGGATGAAGCCTTTCTCTATTATAAAGAAATGCGGGCCAAACAAATTTCTTTAATAAAAAGTCTGTCAGCGGAAGACTTCAGTAAAGAGGCTCAACATGGAGAGTACATAAAATATAACATACCTATAATAATCAATCATATAATCTTTCATGAATACTGGCATTTATACAGAATTGAAGAACTTTGGCTGACACGGGAGGAACTGTCTAATGTATAAAGACGCACTGATCAGATTAGGAATCGTAGGATGTGGACATCATTCACACGAACATATGAATGCCGCTGCCCAGGTTAAGGGTATAAAAATAGTTTCTTGCTGTGATGTAGCAGAAGAAAGAGCAAGGACTTGTGCGGATAAATATAACTGTGAATCATATTATACATCTATGGATAACATGCTGGATAAAGAACATTTGGATGGAGTCATTCTTTGCACATGGCCCATGCAGCATTATGAACAGATAGAAAAATGTATTTCTGCAGGTATTAAAAATATATTATGCGAGAAAGCACTAGTTCTTTCAGCTTCCGAAGCAGTTTCCATCTGGAACCTGGTAAAACGCAGCGGGGCGTTTCTTATGGAGGGATGCAAATACCGCCATCATCCGGCTATCAGGAAAATTGAACAGATACTTTCATATAAGGATATTGGGAAAATAGACAGTATCAGAGCTACCTTCAGCAACTATGAACCCGAGGAGCTTCTTGAGCCCGGAGCAGAGCCTGACTGGCGTTTCAGGAAGGATTGCGGCGGCGGAGTAGCTTATGATTGGATGAGTTATCTTGTAAATGCATGCAATCACTTCAGCGGTGGAATCCCAACACGTATTTTTGCCTCCGGTAATGAAAGCAAACAATATGAAGTTATAAACCGCATCTTCGGAATGATTGAATATGATAATGGAGTTGTCGGAATTATAGAGAGCAGCAAGGATGCAAATTTCAGTCAGGAGCTGCAAATCACATGCTCTAATGGTATTCTAAGGCTTCCAATAGCCTGGGGTATTTTTGGTGAAGTTAAGATAACACAAACACACAGGAAGGAACCCTGGGACTTCATACTCACCGATACATATCAAATTGAGGAAGCAAACGCCTTTGCCCTACAGTTGAATAATTTTGCACAGGTTATAAAAGGTAATGAACTACCCGTAATACCTGCTGAAGAATCTATAGTGAACGCTCTTACCATTGATGGACTGGTTAAGAGTATGGTTGAAAAAACAATTGTCTCAATAGAAAATGATGTTAAAAACATCCTCTTTTAGGATAAAAAAATGGCTGCATCATTGATGCAGCCATTTTTGTTTCTTTCTTAGTTTTTCATTTTCAAACCGAATCCGTATGGGAACAATGGCTCTTTTCCGCCCATATTATCTACATTTATCGGTATTTGATCAAGACTCTTGGGCCAGGTAAAGGATAACTTACCTTTAAAATCCTTATCTCCATAAAGCACATCTGCAACCGCCGCACCTTCTGTTCCAGGCAGCCATGCAGCTACAAAAGCATCCCAACTGTTGATTTCATCAGTAACTATTCTCGGTCTTCCCGATACAAGTATTGTAACTACCGGAAGCCCTGTTGCCTTAGCTTCTTCAATAGCTTTTTTATTATCCGGAAGAGCCATACCTTTATAGAGGTCAAGTGATTTATCATCACCTTCGTATTCTGCATAAGGCTTCTCACCTATAACAACAACAGCTACATCAGCATTTTTAGCCTGTTTGGGATCTGTTATTATTGTACCGCCGTTTTCCTTGGCTATCTTCTGAAAACCTTCCAGAATGGTAGTGCCCTGCATCCACTTGCCGCCTTTATCAGCGCTGCCCTGCCAGCTTCTTGTCCAGCCGCCGCACTGTATTCCTACATTGTTTGCTGCAGGTCCGGTAACGAAAATCTTTGCATTTTTCTTTAAAGGTAAAACATTTTTATTGTTTTTAAGTAGTACCAGAGATTCCTGAACGGCTTTCTGTGCAACCTGGCGGTTCTTATCTTCCCCGAAATTCTTCGCTGCCAGTGACTGGTCACCAATTGGATTTTCAAAAAGACCCATTTCAAATTTTACCTTAAGTATTCTGCTTACAGCGTCATCAAGCCTTTCATTCGTGACCTTCCCGTCATTAACCGCTTTTTTAAGGATTTCAATACATTGCTTCCAGTGCTGCGGTTCCATGAACATATCTACGCCCGCATTAAAGCTTGAAATAAGCTGTTCTGCGATGTTTGAACCCTTAAGCTGGTGGATTGCTTCATAGTCTGAAACCACAAATCCCTTGAAACCAAGCTCACCTTTAAGTACATCCTGTACAAGTGTTTTATTTTCATGCATTTTCAGCCCGTTCCAACTGCTGAAGGATACCATTATGGTTTTTACTCCTGCCTCAATGTCCTTCTTATATGCAGCAAGATGTATATTACGCAGCTCATCCTCGCTGATTTTTGCATTGCCCTGATCAACAAAATACTTGGTATTTGCTGAGCCGGCAATTGTTCCACCGTCTGCAAGGAAGTGCTTTGAACATGCTGCAACCTTGTAGTTTTCCTGCATTGCCTTTATATATGGAACAGAAAGACTACTGACTATATCAGGGGTTTCGCTGTAACTCTCGTAACTTCTCCCCCATCTTTCATCTCTTGAAACTGCTATACAGGGAGCAAAGTTCCAATTTATACCGCTTGTTAACAGTTCCTGAGCTGTTACATTCCCTATTTCAGTCATAAGCTCAGGGTCATTAGCCGCCCCAAGTCCTATATTATGAGGAAAAACAACTGCTCCGTTTATAGTATTATGCCCATGCACTGCATCGATTCCATAAATAATGGGTATTCCAAGCCTAGTTGACTTGGCTGCATCCTGATAGCCATTCATCATATTCAGCCATTCATCCTTGGTTCCCTGTCCGGGGTGGGATCCACCTCCGCTTAATACAGACCCAAGGTAGTACTTTTTTACATCTGCAGGGTTAAGGTTATCTCTCCCTGCCTGCATAAGCTGACCAACCTTTTCATCAACTGTCATCTTACCTAAAAGCTCTTTAACCCTGTCGTCCACAGAAACAGTCTGACTGACTGTTGTTGTAGCTGCTGCTGTACTTACGGCAGGCTGCGTGCTGGTTTTAGCCTTGGTGCTATCAGTACTTTGGCACCCAGCCAACATAGAAATAATCATGATGCACACAATAAGCTTTGACATAGCACTTTTTACTTTCTTCATAAATTCACCCTTTTCAAATAAGTTAATTTAAGTACGTATCATTTCCGATATTTTATATATGATATAATTTTACTATACAAGAGTATAAAGTAAATGTAATATATTAAACTACTGCAAAGCAAGAATATACACTATTAAACCAATTTAATGAGTGGACTTATAAAACAAAAAAATATATAATAACTTATAACAAAATCTGAGTGAAATATGCATAATTTGACACGGAGAATTCACTTATGAATATGAACGAAATAAAAATAGGGACACGGCTTGAACTAGAACTTATAAACGGACTAGGGGAAAAAATAGGACAAACATATATAAGCCAGATTATAGATATCAAGGGAGATAAGATTGTCATCGCTGCACCCATTCACGAGTCACGTGTACTTTTTATTCCTATTGGTTCCAAAGCAAGAATGTATTTTTTTCACAATAAATTTGGACTGCTCAGTTTAGAGATAAAACTTGATTCAAAAGAAACAGTGGATAATATTCAATGTATACTTGCTCATGCCGAGGGGCCTATTGAAAAAATCCAGAGGCGTAAATACTACCGTCTTGACTGCAACCTTCCTGTTAACTACCGCGTTTGCGGAGAGGATGAAACCCCGGAGTCCCTTGCTTCTGAAATAAGAAAACCTATCGAAAAAGCTTTACTTGATAGTGACTTTAAAAAGGGCCTTAGCAAAAACTTAAGCGGATCAGGCTTATGTATTGTTATTGAAGAAAAAATAAGCAAGGATTCAATGCTGGAAGTAATCGTTTGGATGGATGAAACCACTTATATAAGAATGGTTTGCGGGATTATGCGAATTTCAGAGTTAATAACGCCAAGGGATAAAAAATATGAAACCGGTCTGCACATTGCCAATATAACCGAAAGAGGGCAAAATATTATAATTAAATATGTATTTGACAAGCAAAAAGAAATTTTAAAAAGACAAACAATGTAAGCTTGATTAAAAACAAAGGCCTGCCAAAATTTGGCAAGCCTTTTATATGTTCTAGTTATTCTTCATCTTCGTCGGATTCTTCTTCAACCCTTTTAGTGAACTCTTCGAAAACCTCATTGAGTTCTTCTTCGTCCTCAATAGTAACAAAGGAGTCCTCTCCGTTTTCACCGTGTTCTATTTTGAAAATAACCACTTCATCAATATCCTCTTCCGATGCTTCTTCATCTTCCTCAAGCGGAAGCATAACAACGTATTCGTTGTCATTCATTTCGATGGTATCTATAAGTTCAAATTCTACCTCTTCTCCATCCTCATCAACCAGAACAATAATATCGTCCCTATCTTCAGTCATTTTTACAAACCCTCCCATTTACTTTTATGAGTATTAATTATATCACACATTTGTTAAAAATCCCAATATATTAATGTCTAAATAATATTTTACATTGAAAGTTATTATAAGGCGTAAAATACTTATATATTATTTTATATCTTAAAAAGCTATTTTATACTATCAAGGTAACCCTGCAATATATAAACTGCAGCAATTTTATCCACAAGTCCCTTCTTCTTTGAGGTTTTTGTCCCGAGTTCGTGCATTGTTCTGTTAGCTGCCACTGTAGTAAGCCTTTCATCCCATTTTATTATTGAAAGACCAGTTTGCTGTTCAAGAGTTTTTATAAACTCCTCGGTTTTTTCACCACGAGGTCCTATCGTTCCGTTCATATTCTTTGGCATACCTACAACAACTTTTTCTACCTTGTATTCTTCAATCACCTTTAATATTTCCGCTAATGCCGCTTTAAAGCCGTTTTTCAAACTAACGGTTGTAATACCCTGGGCAGTCCAGCCGAACGGATCACTTACGGCAAGTCCTATTCTGCTGTCTCCATAATCGATTCCGAGTATGCGCATAATTTCTCCTGTTAACTAATTTTTATTGCAAAGCACGGACAAACACTTCCGCAGTATCCACATAAAACGCATTTATCCTGTTTTACAGCAGCTTTACTATTATTAAGATATAACGCATTTTGTCCACACCTTTCAACACACCTGCCACAGCCCTCACACCAATCATTTATACAAAGTTTTCTGTTCATACGGCTTAGAACATTTTCAATCTCTTCAGTAGTACTCAAACCACAAATGGTGTTAACGTTTTTAATTACTTCTTCCTCAGTCTGCATCCCCATTGCAACGGAATGCAAATAAGGAAACGAAAGTACAAATTCCATACACTTGTTATATGATTTTAAAAGGTTTCCGCCTCCGAGAGGCTTCATTCCGTAAATTCCTTTTCCATCTTCATGGGCCAGCTTTATTGCTGCCAGCATTTCTTCAATACTTCCGTCGCATATTCCTATTCCCGTCATGTTTACTATAGGGTGAATTACGTCAATTTCGTCCATTCCAATGCAAGCTTTTACAGCCTGGATGTGATGTGTGGAAATTCCAACTGCCCTTATCACACCTTTTTCCTTTTGAGAAAGGTAATATTCCAGTGCTTCCCTGTGGCCCCTTAAAGTATGCTCACTTTCCTGCTCATGCAATAGGAATATGTCTATTACGTCTAAATCAAGCTCTTTTCTTGCCTTTTCAAGGCTTTCCCTAGCTCCCTCTTTTGAATAAGCATAGGATTTTGTTGCGACAACAGGCTTAAATCCGCTCATACGTATAGCTTCCCGAATGTGCGAATATGTCTCGTACATTTCTGCAGTATCTATAAAATTAACCCCAAGCTCAAATGCCTTGCAAATAACTTCAGCGCCCCGTTTTGGGGGCAGATTTACCTGCAGAGGTCCCATAATCAAACCTCCGAAGCATAGCCTTGAAACCTCAATTCCGCTTTTGCCAAGCAACGTATATTCCATCTTAACGTTATCTGCTCCTATTATAAATACATATCTTAGGTTTAATCAAAATATAATCCAACAAAAATTTAAGGGCTATTAAGCCCCTAATTTTCTTGAAATATTAAAATAACTAATCATAGATTATTTTTCTTCAAGATAAAACCTGATTACCTCTTCAAGTATTTCATCCCGTTCAAGGCGCCTTATTACCGCCCTTGCGTTGTTATGGCTGGTAATATACGTAGGGTCACCTGAAAGAATATACCCAACAATCTGGTTTATCGGATTGTAACCCTTCTCCTTCAGGGATTGGTATACTGTCTCGAGAATCTCCCTTGCTTCATTAACTTTTTCCTTTTCGACGCTAAACATCATTGTCTCGTTGTTTTTCATGTCAATCACACTCCCAAGAGCAAACCACAAACTATTCCTACCCAAAAAATTTATAATATAAACAAACAATGCATTAATAATTCTGCTCTATATAATTATAGTAATATAATAGGACAATTTATGCAATATATCATAATAAAGGATAAGCCTTTATAAATATTAAATTTTTATGACAGTCTGGGCTTATTCTATAATACCTGTAATGCCGTCAGCAGTTGCATCCGTCAATCTGGCAGCTGATATTTTTCCCTTAAGGGACTCATCTGCCCTGCATAAAACCTGTATGTAATTGGCTGTCAGGCCTTCATAATACCCTTCCCTACCTTTTACCTCCTGCTCAAAAAGCACAGGCATTGTCCTACCTAAATACTGTTTATTAAATTCAAGCGAAAGCCTTTCTGACATATCAAGCAGCACCCTGCTTCTTTGTTCTTTATTTTCCGGCGTAACCTGGTCTTTATATGATGCTGCCGGGGTACCCTTCCTTGGCGAGAATTTAAATATATGCATTTTCATAAACTTAACTTTCTCAAGGAAAGAACAGGTCTTTTGGAACTCTTCTTCTGTTTCTCCGGGAAAGCCTGTCATTACATCTGTAGTCAAAGCAACATCCTTAATATTTTCCCTCAAAAGCTTCACAACATTCATATATTCTTCAGTTGTATACTTTCTGTTCATTCTTTTCAAGGTTTCATCACACCCGCTTTGAAGCGAAATATGGTAATGTGGGCACAGCTTATTAAGCGGCTTTATTCTTTCAACAAACTCTGGTGTAATTGTTTTAGGCTCCAGTGAACCCAGCCTTATACGTTCAATTCCTTCAATCTCATGTATTCGTTCAATCAACTCCAGAAGAGTTATATCCTTTAGATCCCTTCCGTATGAAGCTATATGGATACCGGTAAGCACCACTTCCTTAAAACCGTTATCAGCAAGCCTTTTAACCTCATCGATAACATCCCCGGGCAGCCTGCTTCTTACCGGCCCCCTTGCATAAGGTATTATACAGTAGGCACAAAACTGACTGCAGCCTTCCTGAATTTTGAGAAAAGCTCTTGTATGCCCTTTATATTCATCAATTCTTAGTTCTTCAAAATCACGCACCTTCATTATATTTTCCACAACATTTATCTGGCTTTTACCCGCTTCTATTTCTTTAATAAACCTGATTATTTCATTCCGGTCCTTGTTTCCTATTACAAGGTTGACCCCTGGAATTCCCGCTACCTCTTCAGGTGAAGTCTGGGCATAGCAGCCTGCAACTATGACAATTGAATCAGCATTCTGATGCTTGGCTTTTCTTATTGCTTGCCTGCTTTTCCTGTCACTTAAGTTTGTAACTGTGCAGGTGTTAATAACATAAACATCAGCTGTTTCATCAAAGCCGACAACCTTATAGCCTTCTTTTTCAAAAATGCTCAACATTGCTTCAGTATCATATTGATTAACCTTACAGCCAAGGGTATAGAAGGCTACGGTTTTAACGTTATCCAAAAGCTTCGGCACCTCCAAATTTACTGCATTACCTATAAATTCATTATTCCCGTTTTTATGGTTTTAAATTAACTCCTTAAACAATAGCAAATTTATGTAGCATATTCAATAATTAATTATCTTAAATAGTGTATCACCAGGAAAGACTAACGCAACATATATAGTTTTTATGTAAAAGTTTGTGAGTAATCAATAAACTATCCAAGCATATAAACAAGCAATTTATATGCAATTTAACCAAATTTGAAGAAAATGTTTTTAACAATATCGTAATTGACTATAAAATGCAAACACGGTAATATATGAATAGGAATATAATTCTTAGGAATTATTAATATATTTTAAGGGGGCGTTTGTAATGAAATCATTTAATGTTTCTCTGAAATCAATCAATGCTGTAAAGGATTTCGTTAATATTGTAAATAAATATGACTTTGATGTTGATTTAACATCAGGCCGTTATGTTGTTGATGCAAAGTCCATAATGGGTATATTCAGCCTTGACCTTGCTAAACCAATCAAAGTTGATGTATACAGCGACGATTGCGAAAAGTTCTGCGAAGAAATCAAAAGCATTATTGTTTGATAACCAGAAATAAAGAACCCTTCGGATTAAATCCGGAGGGTTTTCTTCATTTTAGTATTCATTTTCAGTGATTACATCAATACCATTTCTAATAAGAAGCTCGGCAGTTATGCCATTGCCTTCAACAAGCTTTCCTGAAAAACTCCCGTCATAAACCAGGCCACAACCACACGATGGACTTTTGGCCTTAAGAATTGCCTTTTCTGCTCCTGTAATTTTTGCGATTTCCAGAACTTCAGCCGCACCCTTTATGAATTCTTCAGTAACAAAATCTCCTGTTATTCTTTTAACCCTACCTTTTCCATCAAGAACATCGGCTCCTGTAACACCATCAAGCTCAGCAGCAGGGCGTGGAGTAGAACATCCGCCAAGCTGTTCGGGACACACAAGCACAGCTTTTCCCTGAGATACCAGTTCCCTGATACGCGGATCAAAATTGTTACCTCCGCTGTATTTGCAATTTACACCTGCCAGGCAGGCACTCACAATATACATATAACCTCCATATCCCCAATGCGCAAAATGAATCGTCTCATTGAATATATTTGCAAAATTATTTTGCAAACATTACATTAATGAAACATAACGCAAAAATTAATTATTCATTAATCTGTTTATTTTGCGTTATCTATTGCACACCAAAAGTGTTTAAACACTTTTTATGGGGTTAAATTTATTTTTATTGCACCTGCCATTATTTTTGTTTCACAAATGGCAGATGTGCATTAGCTCTCAGACTAAAGTCTTTCAAGCTAACCCTCCCTGTCTAGCTTCTCTTTTTCTTTCTTTTAGCTGAAATCTTTTTTATTACATGAGCATCCATACCTTTTTTACCATGCCTTACGGACTTTGGCTTCACATAGTGCTCATGCCCACGCTGATTATTGTGTTCACCTTCCTGCTCGTCTTCTTCAAGAATAAAATCTATCTGCCTGCTACCAATATCAACCCTTGCCGTTTTAACATTAACACTATCACCAATCCTGTAGGTTTTTCTAGTTCTTTCTCCGATAAGGCAGTACTGTTTTTCGCTGAATATATAATAGTCGTCTTCCATACTGCTCATCCTTACCAAGCCTTCAATGGTATTGTCAAGTTCAACGAACATTCCAAAAGAAGTAACACTTGAGATTATTCCATGGAATACCTCTCCTTCATACTCCTTCATATATTCAACTTTCTTAAGCTTTTCGGTATCACGTTCAGCTTCTTCCGCAATAATCTCACGGTCGGAACACTGTTTTGCAATTCCGGGCAGAACCTCAAGCAGTTTTTCCTCCCTCTTGGGACTGATACTGCCTCTTATATATTCCTTCATTATCCTATGGATAATAAGGTCCGGGTATCTTCTTATTGGAGAAGTAAAATGACAGTAATACTGGGCGGCAAGCCCGAAATGCCCTTCATTCCTATGGCTGTATCTTGCCTTTTGAAGGGATCTGAGCATTACGGTACTTATAATTCTCTCCTCTTTAGTATCTTTTATCTTTTGGAGTACTTCCTGAAGGGCACGAGGATGTATCTTGTTAATACCCTTAAGATGGTAACCAAAGTTATGGATAAATTCACTCAGATTCTCGATTTTTTCAGTATCAGGATCTTCATGTACCCTATAAACGAAAGGCGCGTTAAGCCAGAAGAAATGCTCCGCAACAGTCTCATTACAGATAAGCATGAATTCTTCTATAATTTTATTGGCAATTGTTATTTCATATCTTTTAATATCTATAGGCTTACCCTTTTCATCAAGGACAATCTTAGCCTCTTCAAAATCAAAATCTATCGATCCTCTTAAAAATCGTTTGTTTTTCAATATAAGGGCAAGTTCCTTCATCATGTTGAAGTCGTCAATAAGGTAATCATACCTTTTAAGGAGCTCAGTATCCTTGTCCACTAGGATTTTATAAACATTGGTATAAGTCATTCTCTCATCTATATTGATAACGCTTTCAACAATTTCATGGTTATACACCTTCCCCTGATTATCTATGTCCATGAAAACAGTGAAAGCCAATCTGTCTACCTTTGGATTCAAGCTGCAGATACCGTTTGAAAGTTTTTTAGGTAACATGGGTATAACTCTGTCAACAAGGTAAACACTAGTCCCTCTTTTAACTGCTTCCTTATCAAGAGGAGAATTCTCGGTAACATAATTGCTTACATCAGCTATATGAACCCCGAGTCTGAAATTACCATCAGGCAGCTTTTCTATAGAAACAGCATCATCAAGATCTTTAGCATCTTCACCATCTATTGTAACCATTCTTAAGTTTCTTAGGTCACGCCTTCCCCTGGCCATTTCATCAGTAACGGTATCACTTATCGCTTCTGCATTTTTATAAACATCCTCTGGGAAGTCTTCACTGAGATTGTAAGCCCTTATTATTGAAAGAATATCAGTGCCTGCTTCATTCTTATCGCCTATAATTTCAACTATTTTTCCCTCGGCATTCCTTCTTTGCTCAGGCCATTTTATTATCTCAGCAACTACCTTTTGTCCGGGACGCGCACCATTAAATTCATCCTTCGATATGAATATATCACCTGAAACCCTTCTGTCGTCAGGTATTACAAAGCCAAAGTACTTACTTGAGTCAAAGGTTCCGACAACGGTAGTAGTTGTTCGTTTAATGATTCTGATTATTTCGCCTTCTGCTCTTTTGTCGCCCGAGAGTTTTTTATTTATACGCGCAATTACACGATCATTGTGCATTGCTCCATTCAGAGAGTCAGCAGGAACAAATATATCTCCCATTTCCTCTTCGTCGGGTATTACAAATCCGTAACCACGCTCATTACCCTGAAGTCTACCTACAACAAGGCTCATCCTGTCAGGAACGCCATACCTGTTTCTATGGGTTTTAAATATTTTGCCTTCTTCCTCAAGCTCTTCAATCACTTTTTTGAACAGTTCAATATCTTCCTTTGGAACATCCAGGACTATTGAGAGTTCTTCAAAAAGGAGAGGTTTATATGCCTCTTCTTTCATAAAGGCTATAATGCGTTCTTTTCTTTCTTCCATAATTATATCTTCCTTTTTACTTTATATTTGTGACAGATTAAGTATCTTTATATGTAGTAAAACAGGGGCAATAATGCCCCTGTTTTTATTATACCAATTTTTATAATGTCTATAACTTTATTTTATCAGATATATCTTTTATTGCATCTATGGATATTTCAACAAACCTGTCAAGGCTTAAGCCGATTTTTTCACATTCCAATATCTTTGACCTGTCAATTTGTTGTGCAAAAGTATTATCATAAAACTTTTCCATAACGCCTTTTACATTTATATCATTAATGCTTTTTGACGGTATGCTTTCCAAATATACAAAAATAAGCTCCGAAATAGGGTCGGTAGCATATAGCGCTTTGTCCAGCTTCCTTCTTCTATCTATTCCATGAATATCATTATGAGCTTTGACAGCATAAACTATAGTTTCGTCGAGACCAAGATTTTCAAGAATCTCTGCTCCAACCTTACCCCTTTTTTCAGGAGCCAATAATGTCTTTTCGAAATCAATATCATGAAGCAATCCTGTTAGACTCCATAATTCAACATCCTCATCCAAAATAGAGCCAAGAGCCTTCATAATTGATTCAACAGCAAAAGAATGTATTATTAGATTTTTGTTGGACACCCTGCCTGATAACTCAAGTAAAGCCTGTTCCCTGTCCAAAAAAATCATCTCCTTTTTCCAAAGTTATAATAATTATATCATATAAGGTAAGCCGAACTTACAAAAAAAAAGAACTATGTTTGAAAAACACAGTTCTCCTTGTTATTCTATTAGATTTTACCAATGAGCAGATACAGAATAACGGAGGTCACAAGGAATGCTATGGCTGCAAATGCTGTATATTTGCTCAATAAAGCATCAATTGTCCTACCCTTGTTCTTTCCGAAAAATGTTTCAGCTCCACCTGCTATGGAACCTGAAAGTCCAGCCGTTTTACCTGACTGAAGAAGAACGATAACTATAATCGAAACACAAAACAATATGTGCAATACATTCATTATAACTGTTCCAGCACCCAAAAATAACACCTCCAAAAAAATTGACAACTAAAATTCTAACACATAAGTTTTAAAAATACAAGCAGTAAAATAAAATAATAAGATAAAGTGATAATGCAACCGTTATGGTTGGGTGCTTTTATAAAAAGCTAACACTGCATGCTTACTTGTTTTTTAAATTGAACCAGGCTCCAAGCCCTAAATACTGGCTTGTTTCATCAAGTTCCTCTTCAATTCTTAAAAGCTGGTTGTATTTTGCTACTCTATCTGTTCTTGAAGGTGCCCCTGTTTTTATTTGCCCAGCATTGGTAGCAACAGCTATGTCAGCAATTGTTGCATCCTCTGTCTCACCTGACCTGTGGGAAACAACAGCGGTATATCCAGCCCTGTTAGCCATCTGTATTGCATCAAGCGTCTCGGTAAGGGTTCCAATCTGATTAACCTTGATTAGTATTGAGTTCGCTACTCCCATATCAATACCCTTTTTCAGTCTTTCAGTATTTGTAACAAAAAGGTCATCACCCACAAGCTGTATTTTATCACCAAGTCTTTCGGTAAGCAGCTTCCAACCTTCCCAATCCTCTTCTGCGACACCGTCTTCAAGTGATATTATAGGATACTTGCCTGCAAGGTCAGCCCAGAAATCTATCATTTCTTCCTTTGACTTTCTAACTCCGGATTTCCAGAAGAGATAGCTTCCATCCTCCTGATACATCTCGGTAGCTGCAGCATCTATTGCAATCCTGAAATCCTTTCCAGGTTTATAGCCTGCTTTTTCAACTGCTTCAATAATTACCTGAATTGCTTCTTCATCTGTTTTGAGGTTTGGTGCAAAGCCGCCTTCATCTCCTACAGCAGTGCTGTAGCCCTTACCTGAAAGAACCTTCTTTAAGTTATGGAACACTTCTGCGCACATTTGGAGAGCAGTTCTGAAGCAGTTTGCTCCAACCGGCATAATCATGAATTCCTGTATATTTACACTGTTGTCAGCATGCTTTCCGCCGTTTATTATATTCATCATAGGAACCGGAAGTACCTTTGCATTGACTCCGCCTATGTATTGATACAGACTTAAGCCCAAAGCCTCGGCGGCAGCCTTGGCAGCCGCAAGAGAGACACCCAGAATTGCATTGGCTCCAAGTTTTGCCTTGTTTGGAGTTCCATCAAGCCTTATCATAAGGTTATCTATTTCAACCTGGTCAAAAACATTCATTCCTTCAACTTCTTCTGCAATAATGTTATTAACATTATCAACCGCTTTTTGAACACCTTTGCCAAGGTATCTGTCCCTGTCGCCATCTCTTAATTCAATTGCTTCAAAAGCACCTGTGGATGCACCTGACGGTACAGCTGCCCTGCCAATATAGCCGCCTTCGACAATTACTTCAACTTCGACTGTAGGATTACCCCTTGAATCAAGGATTTCCCTTGCAAAGACACTTTCTATTCCAAGGTATTGTTTCATTCCTAATCCCTCCATTTTACTTTAATCAAATTTGATTTAAGACATACGCTTTTATTTTATCCATTTTATATCAGTTTAAACACGAAAAAATAACAGGGTTCATATTCCCTGTTATTTTTATAATATTTCCTATTTAACTATTATCGACTCACCTGTCATTTCATCTGGTTTTTCAAGTCCAAGTATCTCCAACATTGTCGGTGCTAAATCTGCAAGCCTTCCTTCCCTGAGCTTTACATCTCCCTGACCAATCATTAATAATGGAACAGGATTTGTAGTATGTGCTGTAAAAGGTCCGCCTGTATCATAATCTACCATCTGCTCTGAATTACCGTGATCGGCAGTAATCATTACCGTTCCACCCTGATCCAATATAGCTGGAACAACTCTTCCGAGGCATTTATCTATTGTCTCTATAGCCGTTTTAGCAGCTTCAAGAATACCTGTGTGTCCTACCATATCAGGGTTTGCATAATTCAGTATTATAACATCATATTCTTTTGAATTTATCCTATTCAATACTTCATCTGTAACTTCCACAGCGCTCATTTCCGGTTTAAGGTCATAGGTTGCAACCTTTGGTGAAGGAATAAGTGCTCTGTCTTCACCTTCATAAACCTTTTCAACACCACCGTTAAAGAAGAAAGTTACATGAGCATATTTCTCAGTCTCTGCTATTCTTAACTGTCTTAAACCAAGCTTACTTATATATTCTCCGAAAGTATTTGCAAGGCTCTGAGGCTTGAATGCAACAGATACATTTTCTATTGTTGCATCATACTGTGTCATACAAACAAAATGAAGCGGGTAATAGCCTTTTGCCCTTTCAAATCCGTCAAAATCCTTATCAACAAAGGCTCTTGTTATTTCTCTAGCCCTGTCAGGCCTAAAGTTGAAGAAAATAACCGAATCATTTGCATCTATTGTAGCTGTGGGCTTACCATTCTGAATAATAACAGTTGGCTTTACAAACTCGTCAAATTCCTGCTTCGAATATGAATTTGCAACTGCTTTCATGGCACTCTCAGCATTAAGCCCTTCTCCAAGCACCATTGCATCATATGCAAGCTTAACTCTATCCCATCTCTTATCCCTGTCCATTGCATAGTATCTACCCATTACAGAAGCAATTTTTCCTACGCCTATTTCAGCAAGCTTTGCCTCGAGGTCTTCAACGAATCCGCCTGCACTATCGGGAGGAACATCCCTTCCGTCAAAGAAGCAGTGAACGAAAACATCTTTCAAACCCTGTCTCTTGGCAAGCTCTACAAGAGCATAAAGATGAGTATTATGACTATGAACTCCACCGTCAGATAAAAGTCCAAACAGGTGAAGCTTTGTGTTATTTGCCTTACAGTTTTCTACTGCATCAAGGAACTCTTTTTTGTCATAGAAGTCGCCATCTTCAATAGATTTTGTTATCCTTGTAAGTTCCTGATATACGATTCTTCCTGCACCTATATTGGTATGACCTACCTCCGAGTTACCCATCTGTCCGTTTGGAAGGCCAACATCCATACCGCTTGTTTTTATAATAGTATTTGGGTATTCTTTAAAAAGCTTATCGATATTGGGTTTGTTTGCAGCAGTTATTGCATTTCCTTCTTCTCTGGGATTGATCCCGAAGCCATCCAATATAATCAGTGTTAATAGCTTGTTCTTCATCCTTTTCCTCCATATCCCCAATTGAAAAACGGGTTAATCTTTAAGGCACAATAAAAAACTTGTGTACTGATGAATAATAAGGTTAAGGTTAGCCAAGAACATCCTCGGTTACACCTTAACCTTTATCATTGTACTATTTAATGCACACTTTTGCAAACTCTATATTTACTGTATATTATTTCTTTCCTGCTTTAACAATCTGCTCGAAATCATCAGCTTTAAGGCTTGCTCCGCCAACAAGACCGCCATCTATGTCAGACATCGCGAAGAGGTCAGACGCATTAGCAGCGTTAACACTTCCGCCGTACTGGATTGTAACGTAATCAGCAGCATCTTTTCCATAAACTTCGTTTACAGTCTGTCTAATTATTGAGCAAACTTCGTTTGCCTGTTCGTTAGTTGCTGTCTTGCCAGTACCTATTGCCCAGATTGGCTCATAAGCAATTACCAGTGTCTTAACCTGTTCAGCAGTAAGTCCAAGTAAAGCAATCTTAACCTGGTATCTTACGAGGTCTGCAGTAACTCCCTGTTCCCTCTGTGCGAGTGATTCACCAACACAGATAATAGGCTTTAGGCCGTACTTGAATGCTGAATGAACCTTCTTATTAACTGTTTCGTCAGTTTCTGCAAAATACTGTCTTCTTTCAGAGTGTCCGATTACTACATATTCTACTCCAAGATCAACAAGCATAGGGCCTGAAACTTCGCCTGTGTATGCTCCTTTTTCTTCCCAGTGAAGATTCTGAGCGCCAATCTTGATGTTTGATCCTTCAGCTGCCTTTATTGCTGCAGGGAGGCAAACAAACGGTACAACTGCAACAACCTCAGCTTCTGCACCTTTAACTTTATCCTTTAAAGCTGTAATAAATTCTCCGGTCTCCTTTGGAGTCTTATTCATTTTCCAGTTTCCTGCTATATTTTTTCTTCTCATATTCTTATCCATAAGTACATCTATACCTGGAAGTACCTTTCCTTCAAGGAATTCCAGGGATGCTCCCCCTCCAGTTGAAATATGTGTAATCTTATCTGCATAACCCAGCTGTTCTACTGCTGCAGCAGAATCTCCTCCACCAACTATTGAAACAGCTGATGATTCGGCAACCGCTCTTGCTATTTCGCGGGTACCTGCAGCAAAGTTCGGGAATTCGAATACTCCCATAGGTCCATTCCAAATAACGGTTTTAGCCTTGCTAATAACCTTTGAAAATTTCTCTATTGTAAGGGAACCTATATCCATTCCCATCCAGCCATCAGGCATTGCATCTGAAGGTACATATTTGAATTCAGTGTCATTCTTGAATTCCTTACCAACTATACTTCCTATAGGAAGCATGAGGTTAACGCCCTTCTTTTCTGCCTTTTCCATTATTGATTTTGCAAGATCCAACTTATCTTCTTCACATATTGAGTTACCTATCTTGTAACCCTTTGCCTTGAGGAAGGTATAAGCCATACCGCCGCCGATTATAAGTGAATCAACCTTATCAAGGAGGTTTTCAATAACCTTTATCTTATCTGAAACCTTTGCACCGCCAAGTATTGCAACAAACGGCCTTTCTGGGTTTTCAAGAGCCTTACCCATGAATTCGATTTCTTTCTTTATAAGGTATCCTGAAACTGCAGGCAGATAATCAGCAAGACCTGCTGTTGAAGCATGAGCTCTATGAGCAGTACCAAATGCATCATTTACAAATATTTCTGCAAGACTTGCAAGTTCCTTTGCAAAAGCAGGATCGTTCTTTTCTTCTTCCTTGTGGAATCTTACGTTTTCAAGCATAAGTATTTCGCCGTCCTTAAGAGCGGCAGCCTTAGCTTTTGCGTCAGGTCCGATAACATCAGCAGCCATGATAACTTCTTTCTTAAGAAGTTCCCCAAGCCTCTTTGCTGTTGGCTTCATGCTGAATTTATCTTCAAATCCGTTCTTTGGTCTTCCCAGATGGGAAACAAGTATTGTCTTTGCTCCATTGTCTACAAGGTACTTAATTGTAGGAAGTGCACCAACTATTCTTTTGTCATCGGTAATATTTCTGTTTTCGTCCAGTGGTACGTTAAAGTCAACTCTTACAATGACCTTTTTACCTTTAACGTCAATGTCTTCAATAGTTTTTTTGTTTAACATTCCCATAAGTTTTCACTCTCCCGGTATAATGTACGAAAAGCCTGTCTATATAATAGAATCGCTTTTCTTAACAAATTTTATAGCATTCTGATGGTAAATAAATTTTCTCCAAATGGCTTCTGTATTATTCTTCTCCGCTTGGATAACCGTATACATTTTACATCTTTTTACCTTCTATTTCAATACTCTGAAATAAAATTATCTATTTTTTAACAAAGTATTATTCCTTTACTAAAACAAAAAGTCCGGCATAAACCGGACTTTTTAATAATTTATATTCTGAATTATTTAGCGTCTACGCTAGCCATGTGGAGAATGAGATCAACTACCTTGTTTGAATAACCCCATTCATTATCGTACCAGGAAACCAACTTAACGAAGTTTCCATTGAGTGCGATACCAGCGCCTGCATCAAAGATTGAAGTACGTGCATCGTGAATGAAGTCAGTTGAAACAACTGATTCTTCAGTGTATCCGAGGATACCCTTCAATTCATTTTCAGAAGCCTTCTTAACAGCTGCTTTGATTTCATCGTAAGAAGCTGCTTTTTCAAGACGAACAGTCAGGTCAACAACTGATACGTCAGCTGTTGGTACTCTGAATGCCATACCTGTCAATTTGCCATTGAGTTCTGGAATAACCTTTCCAACGGCCTTTGCAGCACCAGTTGATGAAGGAATTATATTTCCGAGAATTGATCTGCCGCCTCTCCAGTCCTTATTGGAAGGAGCATCAACAGTCTTCTGAGTGTTTGTTGCAGCGTGTACTGTAGTCATCAAACCTTCGATAATTCCGAAGTTGTCATTGATAACCTTAGCAAGTGGAGCGAGACAGTTTGTAGTACATGATGCGTTTGATACGATTGTCTGATCCTTTGTGTACTTGCTGTTGTTAACGCCCATAACATACATTGGAGCATCTGCTGAAGGAGCACTGATAACAACTTTCTTAGCGCCGCCCTTAAGGTGAGCTGAAGCCTTTTCTGTAGTAGTGAATACGCCTGTTGATTCAACAACGTAATCAGCACCAACGCTTGCCCATGGAATCTCTGCAGGATCCTTGGATGCGAAGAATGCAATTTCCTTACCGTTTACTATAACTTTACCATCTTTTGTTTCGATGGAACCTTTGAATTGACCATGTACAGTATCATACTTTAACATGTATTTCAAGTACTCCAAGTCAATAAACGGGT
>JAEWTV010000046.1 GCA_023397675.1 Bacillota bacterium
ACTTACATATATATATCGTTGTTTATACTTCGTTGAATGTATGACATTAAGTAGAGGGGGGCCGTAATTGAAGGACTATATTGAGGAGAGGGCTATTGAACTGGCGAACTATATTATTGAGAAAAAAACTACGGTGAGGGCAGCCGCAAAGAAATATGGCATAAGTAAAAGCACAGTACACAAAGATGTAACCGAAAGATTGGTCAAGGTTAACCCGATTCTTGCAAATGAAGTGAGAGACATACTTGAAGAAAACAAAGCTGAAAGGCATATAAGAGGCGGTCAGGCAACAAAAGCAAAATATCAGGGCAGTGTTGCAGGCGAAGCTTAAAAAAATAGAAAACCCAATCTTTAGCGTGAAAGCTTAAAGGTTGGGTTTTTAGCGTATATGGGCAATGTATTGACTTCAAGTTCAAAGTCTTTTTTTAATTATCAAATAATTATTGCATTATGAATACAATATTGATAATATTACTTTGTGGCTTTTTTTACATTCAACTGGTAAAAGTTAAAGTACATAAAAACAACTATTTATTATTTAAAACATATACGTAGAGGGAGATGTATAGAGTGGGTTTCGGACTCGACATTGGAATTGATTTGGGAACAGCTACAGTGCTTGTATATATCAAGGGGAAGGGAATTGTTTTAAGAGAACCTTCTGTTGTGGCTATAGATAAGAATACAAACAAGCTTCTTGCTGTTGGTGAAGAAGCAAGGCGTATGCTTGGAAGAACACCGGGCAATATTGTTGCCATAAGGCCTTTAAGGGAGGGTGTTATATCCGATTACGACGTTACTGAAAGAATGTTGAAATACTTTATAAATAAAGTATGCGGCGGAAGAGCAAACAGACTTTTCAAACCTCGTATAATGGTTTGCGTCCCAAGCGGTGTTACTGAAGTTGAAAAAAGAGCTGTTATTGATGCTGCTATGCAAGCTGGCGCAAGAAAGACTTATCTCATTGAGGAGCCAATTGCTGCCGCAATAGGCGCAGGCATAGATATTGCAAAAGCATGCGGAAGCATGGTTGTTGATATCGGCGGTGGTACTACAGATATAGCAGTTATATCACTTGGTGGTACAGTTGTAAGCGCTTCAATCAAAGTAGCAGGTGATAAGTTCGATGAAGCAATTGTAAGGTATATGCGTAAGAAGCATAATATAATGATAGGTGAGCGTACGGCAGAAGAATTAAAAGTCAATGTTGGTACTGTATTCCCTAGAGTTCAGGAAGTTTCAATGGATATAAGAGGAAGAAACCTTATTTCCGGACTTCCAAAGACTATAACGGTTACATCAACGGAGATAATGGATGCTCTTGAAGAGCCTATTTCAAGTGTTATAGAGGCTGTTCATTCGGTACTGGAACGTACTCCACCTGAACTTGCAGCAGATATAAGCGACCGCGGAATAGTAATGACGGGCGGTGGAAGCTTGATATACGGCTTGGACAAGCTCTTACAGGATAAGACAGGAATAAATGTTATAATCGCAGACGATGCAATTTCATGTGTTGCTTTAGGTACGGGAAAAGCACTTGAAAACATTGAGATAATTGAGCAGAGTGCAGTTGCTGAAAGCAGAGGAAATAGAAGATAGGCTGTTGGATAAGGCATTAACCGGGGTTAAAAAATCCCGGTTTTTTTATGTGCTTTTTTATAATAAGTCTTGATATAGTCTTTTCCAAGGACTTTGTTCTTTGGGGTTAACTTTGTACATAAACTGTCCGATATACTATTTGAGCAATCTAAAAAACTGTTTGACGGAGAGTAATTATGATAAGAGGTTTGTACACGGCTGGGTGGGGTATGTTGGCTGATACAAGGGCAATGGACGTTATATCAAACAACCTTGCCAATGCAAATACTACTGCATATAAAAAGGATTCTGTACACTTCCAGAGTTTTCCCGACGTGATGGCGGAAAGAATTCATGATACAAAAAGCACATTAAATCCCATGGGTGATGTTGGAAACATGCAAATGGGTTTTGATGTTGGTCAAATATATACCTATTATACTCCGGGACAGCTTATTACTACCAATAACAGTACTGACCTTGCGTTTGATGATTCCGGTAAATCTTTTTTTACAATACAGGTTACCGATAAAAACGGCAATGCAAAAGAATATTACACAAGGGATGGTTCCTTTAAGGTAAATTCACAAAATCAACTTGTAACTAAAGATGGCAATCTTGTTATGGGTCAAAACGGACCTATAACACTTAATGGCAGCAAATTTTCTGTTTCAGATGATGGAACGGTTATACAGGATGGAAATGAAGTTGACAAGCTTTTAATAAAGCAGTTTACAGATACAACAACACTGAGAAAATTTGGATCAAACCTTGTTTCAACAACTGACCAAACTCAGGAAGAAGAGTTTACAGGAGTTGTTAAACAGGGTTATCTTGAACAATCAAATGTAAACATAGTAAAAGAAATGGTAAGTATGATTACAATAATGAGAGCCTATGAAGCAAGCCAGAAGGTACTTCAGGCTGAAGACAGCACATTGGATAAGGCTGTTAACCAGGTTGGAGCAATAAGATAGTAAAAACCTTCTAGTTTATTAATCTGAATATACGCAATTTGAAAATCCTTTGTCAGTAAACCTTAGACACTGGATACGGAGGAACCCAATTATGATGAGAGCACTTTGGACTGCCGGACTTGGAATGAGTGCACAACAGATGAATGTTGATGTAATTTCCAACAATCTTGCTAATGTAAATACTACTGGATATAAAAAGGAGCGTCCGGAATTTAAGGACCTGCTGTACCAGACAATGGACCGCGCATATATGCTTAATGGCAGCGGAAAGCCTGTTAACCTGCAGGTTGGACTTGGTACCACCATTTCAGCTACAGCAAGGGATTTTGCACCTGGTAATTTTGAGAATACTGGAAACAACCTTGACATGGCAATTGATGGTGACGGCTTTTTTATGATTAGAGGGCCCAAAGGTGATATAAATTATACAAGGACAGGAAACTTTAAGGTGAGTATTAGCGAGGATGGAAACAAGCTTGTTACGTCAGATGGCTACCCTGTACTTGATGAAGCCGGAAATGATATATTCCTTACCGTTAGTCCTTCGGCACTTGACATTAGTGACAATGGTGAACTTAGCTATATGGATAAAGCTACCGGTACATCTGTTTCTTTGGGGCAAACAATAGGTATTGTTCAGTTCCCGAATCAGCAGGGTCTTGAAAGCATAGGTTCAAACCTTTATGCTGCAACTTCAGCCTGCGGAGAGCCGATTTACAACGCTGACTCCGAAGAACCGGCTATTATAAAACAGAAGTTTTTGGAATCTTCCAATGTTCAAATAGTTGACGAAATGGTAAAGCTTATAATAGCTCAGAGAGCATACGAAATCAATTCCAAAGCGGTTCAGTCCGCAGATGAAATGCTTGGAATGGCAAATAACCTTAGAAGATAATAGTGTGAGGTAACAGATGGATATTGGAGGCATAGGTAACAACTATCTTAATAATAAAACAACACTTGACAATTCCAAAAGCAAAGCGGAGGAGGATAGCTTTGAAAGCAAGCTTCAGGCTGCTGTGCAAAGCAAGGATGAGAAGCAACTTAGAAGTGTTTGCCAGGACTTCGAGGGTATTTTTCTAAATATGATGTATAAGCAGATGAAGGCTTCAATCCCCAAATCTAACTTGATTCAAGAGGATATGAGCATGCAGACCTTTAGCCAGATGCTTGATGAGGAACTTATGAATGGTGCTGCAAAGGGCAGAGGAATTGGACTTGCGGAAGCAATGTACAAACAGCTTAGTCAGAGATTGAATGCAGACAGTTTAAGTCAGGAATCTACTGATCAAGAGGATAAAGCTGCTGAAAACGGAGGAACCTCTGAAATTGCAAAGGATAAGTAAAAAAAAAATTATTCCAATTTTAATAACAGTAATAACAGCCCTCATAATTTGTGCAGGGCTTTTTTTATTTAAGCAGCCGGGGAACAAGGCTGTAGTGAAAAGTCCTCAAAGCACTATTATTGCCCCGGAAACTTCTGCAAAAAGAGCTGAGGATTATATACAATACAGCCACATAAGCACCGATATCGGAGGTAAGCAGGAAATCAATGTTCTCAGGATTGATTTAAAAAACAGCCCTCTTACTATAAGGCCTGTTTTATCCTTCGAGAGCTTGTTCGGTTATGAAAAGCTAAGTGTTATAGCTGGAAGGCATAAAAATTATGCGGCTATTAATGCGGGTTTTTTCTATGAATACGGTGAACCAGCCGGAATGGTTGCGATTGACGGTAAAATGCTGACACAATCAAATGGTAAATTTCCTGTTTTTACATATGACGGTCAAAGGCCAACGCTGGAAGAAATAAAAACCAAAGTTTGGCTTCTGCACAATGGCACCGAGCTTGAAGTATCGGGTTTGAACGTAAGGGGTACAAAAGGAGCAACTGTTGTTTATACACCCGAATATGGACAAACTAACAGAGCACAGCTGCCAAATGTGTCTATTGAAATAAGGAATGGAAGAGTTTCTAAAATAGATACATATAAAAAAGAAGCATACATTCCTGACGACGGCATGCTTATAAGTTTTTACCTGCCTTATGACGAAAGTAAGGTTTATAGTCAATTTAAGCTCAATGATAGTATGGAAATAGGTACAAGCCCTTTGCTAAATAAGGATTATCAGGCTTATGAATGCGGCAGCTGGCTTGTAAAAAACGGAGAAATTGTTGTCCCCGAGAAGGATGATTGGGTTGGTATCATGTCAAACCAGGACCCAAGAACAGCAATAGGAATAATGAGAGATGATTCGGTGATACTGATTACTGTTGATGGTCGTCAGCCTGGCTACAGTAATGGACTTACTGGTAAACAACTAGCCAGATTCCTTCTGGATTATGGAGCTATGAATGCAGCAATGCTGGATGGGGGAGCATCTACAGAGATGATGATAAACGGCAGGATGGTTAATAAACCTTCCTTTAAGGGGGAGGAAAGGCTTGTTGGGGGCGGACTTATAGTTATAGAAAAGTAAGTTTGGGACAATATAATTTGCATGATGCTGCTTTTTTTAGTATAATTTTCTTCAGATAATAAAGAAAAGAGGCGTGCAAATGAAACTATCAAATGTTGAAATAAGAGAATTGATACCACATAGATATCCTTTCTTGCTTGTTGATAAGGTTATAGAACTGGAACCTGGGAAGAAATCCATAGGTCTTAAGTGTGTTTCAACAAATGAACCATTTTTCCAGGGGCATTTCCCCCAAAAGCCAATAATGCCCGGAGTTCTTATCCTTGAAGCAATGGCGCAGAATGCAGGTCTTGCTATTTCAGTAATGGACGAACATAGAGGAAAGATTGGGTTGTTTGCAGGTGTAGATGAATTGAAATTTAAAAATCCTGTTATTCCTGGTGATGTATTAAAACTTGAAGCAGAAATATTGATGTGCAAAATGAATGTTGTAAAGGCAAAGGTCCGTGCAACTGTAGACGATCAGCTTGCTGCAGAAGCGCAGATAAAATTTTTCATGACAGATCCGCCAAAGGAATCGTAAGTACATATAAAGAATAAAGAAGAGGGAGCTATGCTCCCTCTTTTAACTTACTGCAGGAATACTTATTTCCTTGTTCTTTAAAAATGTTTCTCCTACTTTTACTATATCTCCGGCTCCCATTGTTATGATTAAATCTCCCGGGACCGCATTCTCTTCTAGAAATTTAACTATACTGTCAAACCCCGAAATATACATTGCCTTCTTTTCCTTTTCGTTAATTCGGTCTGCTAGCATGCTCGCGTGAACTTCACCTGTATCGGCTTCACGTGCTGCATAAATATCTGTAACAATTACTGTATCTGCATCTCCAAAAGCTTCTGAAAAGTCGTTCATAAGAGATTTGGTTCTGGTGTAGGTGTGAGGTTGGAAAACGCACCAAATTTTTGAATGTGCACAATTTCTTGCAGCTTTGAGGGTTGCTTTAATTTCAGATGGGTGGTGAGCATAATCGTCGATTACCTTAATATTATCTATATAACCCTTTAGCTCAAAACGTTTACGAGCGCCTTTGAACTTTTTCAAGCCTTCTTTTATGTCATTTATACTACAGCCGAATGTGCTGCATGCTGCAACTGCGGCAAGGGAATTGCTTACATTATGTACTCCGGGAATGCTTAATTTTATTGTAGTTATCTTTTTACCCTCTATAAAGAGTTTATAGGATGCACAGCCCATTTCATCAAAAACAATATCCTGTGCAGTATACTGAGCACTTTGAGATTTGATTCCATATGTAATTTTGTTGCAATCAACCTTGTCAAGTACGGATAATGCATTTTCATCATCAACGCATGCTACAAGATACCCGGACTTCGGAACATGTGAAACAAATTTTGAAAAAGCTTCTCTTATGTGGTCTAGATCCCTAAAATAATCCACGTGATCAAGTTCGATGTTAAGAACTATAGCCATAAACGGATAGAATTTAAGAAAGCTTTCGACATATTCACAGGCTTCGGCAACGAAGTAATCGCTTTCACCTATCTTTGTATTTCCACCTATTGCTTCAAGCTCTCCTCCAATATGTACTGTAGGATTCATAGCTGCTTCAAGCATTACCATTGTAATCATGGATGTCGTGGTTGTTTTGCCATGTGTTCCTGAAATTGCAATACTACGCGGGTACTTCTTCATTATTTCTCCAAGCAGAGTTGCCCTGTCTATTGCAGGGATAGCTAACCTTTGTGCTTCCAATAATTCCGGGTTGTTTTGCTTGACTGCTGCGGTATAAACAACTAAATCAGGATTAGTGATATTTTTTTCGCTGTGACCTATGTAAATTTTTACTCCCATATCTTCAAGCTTGCTTGTTATATTTGAACTTTTCATGTCTGAACCAGTTACTTTGTAACCATGTTGAATCAGAATTTCTGCAAGGCCGCTCATACTTATGCCGCCTATACCAACAAAATGAATTTTTTTAATGCTTGTTGAATCCAAAGGGTTTAACCCGTTCAATAAAAACACTCCCTTGTGTTGTATATACTTAAACAATAATAGTATATTCTATTTATTAACAAAGTTTACGTTGTCTAAAATAGGATGGAGTAAATTCTATATGGTGCTTGCAATTTTAAAACAAACGCATCTATTTTAATTATGCAATTACAATATCCTACTTAAACATAAGTTAAATTATATGCAACATATCTGCATATCGCCCGTTAAAGGACGTGGAACATAAAAAATTAATTTAACTTATATATAATACAACATTTTTAACAAATTGTAAAAGTTAAAAAAAGCCTTACAAATACAATTATATAATGCCCATTCCATTTGCGAAAAAACCTTTTATTTTACCTTTACTTTCCTATTATATTATACCCAAAAAATAAGATAAATTATAAAACGGTCACATTTTTAAAATCCGAATATTTTTGAAATATTTTTGAAAACATTCGTATTTATATAGTATAATAATGTATAATAACTTTTGAATCGAGGGATACAAATGGAAAAACTCCAAAGAAGTGAACGCATTGCCGTTTTAATAAAGCTTTTATCCGATTCTCCCGGTAAAGTGTTTACATTGGGTGGGTTTACCGAAATGTTCGGTTCTGCTAAATCTACTATAAGCGAAGATATAGACGTTGTACAAACTCTTCTTGAAAAATATGGTCTTGGAACAGTAGAATCAATATCCGGGGCTTCCGGAGGCGTAAGATTTGTTCCTGTGCTGAACGATAGCCAGGCGTGGAACATACTTGAAGAATTGTCCAAAGAACTTTCAAAAAAGGAACGTATACTGCCGGGTGGCTATTTATACATGCTGGATATCATTTACAACCCTCAGATAATTTGTGACATAGGACGCATATTAACAAGCAGGTTTCATTCAAAGAACATTGATTATATAGTAACAATGGAAACAAAAGGTATACCACTTGCATTTATTACAGCCAAATACCTTAACGTTCCGCTAATCATCGTAAGACATAATAACGAAGCAACTGATGGGGCTTCTGTGAATATCAACTATATCTCAGGATCCTCTAAAAAGATACAGACAATGGTACTCCCGATGAGGGCTTTAAAACGCAATTCAAAAATACTTTTTGTGGATGATTTTATGAAAGGTGGGGGAACTGCAAAAGGAATAATAGAGCTTGTTAGGGAGTTTGAATGCGAAGTTGTAGGTATAGGCGTTCTTATAGAAACCTCTGAACCGACAAAAAAACTTGTTGAAGATTATTACTCGCTTTTAACACTTAACAATGTTAATGAAGAAAAAGGAATAATTGATATCGTACCAAGTGTAAAACAGCCATAGACCTAATTAGCAAACATTTGTCCAAATGCCAAAATAAGAAATCAGTGGGAAATAATAAAAATAATTATTGTTTTTTAAAAAAACAAGAAGGAAATTTAAAAATAGCGGCGAATATACTTAATATATATACATAACCATACGAAGGGTGGTAACAGCTATGGAGATAACAGATATTCGCATAAGAAAAATAGACGCAGAAGGTAAAATGAAGGCTGTAGTATCAGTAACATTTGATAACGAGTTTGTTGTACATGACATAAAAGTTATTGAAAGCCAAAACGGTTTGTTTATTGCAATGCCTAGTCGTAAGACTCCTGAGGGTGAATTCAGGGACATAGCTCATCCTATTAATGCTGCAGCAAGAGAAAAGGTACAAAAGGCGATTCTTGAAAAATATGAATCTGCTTCAGTAGATGCTCAATAATATGAAAAAGTAATTAAACGAGGCACTTAAATTTAAGTGCCTTTATTTATGCGGAATTTTAAGCATTAAGTTTATTTTTTGTAGTTTTTTGTGCTCTTACGTGATATATTTCACTTTCTTGTTGACTGACATTGAAATAAATCAAAAAAAGTGAGAAAATATATGCTGGAATCAGGAGGGCAGTTTTTGATGAAACAATTGACAGCCGTAATTCTTGCAGCCGGAGAAGGCAAAAGAATGAAATCGAAGAACGCCAAATGCTCACACAAGGTTTGCGGAAAACCTATGGTTGAATGGGTATTAAGGGCAGTTGAAGGTGCTGGTGCTAATGATACCATACTTGTTGTAGGACACCGTGCCGACCAGATAAAAACAATTCTAGGTGACAGATTTAAATACGCAATTCAGGAAAAGCAGCTTGGTACAGGACATGCAGTAATGCAAGCTGAAGATTACTTAAAGAATACAGATGGATGTGTACTTGTCTTATGTGGGGACACCCCTCTTATTACCAGGAAGACTCTCGTTGATGCGACTCAATTTCATATAAACAGTGGATTTTCAGCAACTGTTATTACAGCCAAAGTCGCTGACCCGACAGGCTATGGACGTATCTTGCGTGGAAGCAATGGGCAAGTTCAGAGAATTGTTGAGCATCGCGATGCAACACCGGAGCAAAGAGACATTAATGAAATAAATTCAGGGATGTACATCTTTGATACAAAAATGTTGCTTGAGTCGTTAAAGCAGGTAAATAATAAAAACGACCAGGGTGAATACTACCTTACAGATACTTTGGAAATATTAATCAGTAGGGACAAAAGTGTAGGGGCATTTGTAATGGAGGATTCAGGTGAGATTTTGGGTATTAATGACAGAAAGCAGCTTGCAGAAGCATCCGGCATTATGAACAAACGTATTCTCAATGATGTTATGGCTTCTGGAGTAACCATTATAGATCCTGCTTCAACATACATTGATGCCGATTGTCAGATAGGTATTGATACAGTAATTTATCCAGGTTCAATTATTGAAGGGAATACTATTATAGGTGATGATGCAGTAATCGGACCAAACAGCAGGCTTGTAAACTCAGTTGTTGGGGATGGTTCGGAAATAACTGATTCTGTTGTCCTTGACAGTAAGATAGGAAGTAATGTACATCTTGGACCGTTTGCATATATAAGGCCCGGAAGCTCAATAGGTGATAATGTTAAAATAGGAGATTTTGTAGAAATTAAAAATTCTTCTATAGGAGCAAATACCAAAATACCTCATTTAAGCTATGTTGGTGATTCAGAGGTGGGAGAAAAGGTTAATGTTGCCTGTGGAGTTGTGACTGTTAATTATGACGGTAAGAAAAAGCATAAGACAATTATCGGAGACGGTGCGTTTATTGGATGTAATGTAAACCTCGTGTCACCGGTTAAGGTTGGAGATAATGCGTATATCGCAGCAGGGTCTACAATAACCGAGGATGTTCCGGAAGATGCGCTTGCTATTGCGCGTGAAAGGCAAAGTATAAAAGAAGGCTGGGTAGAGAAAAAGGGACTAAGAAGGAAATAATATGGTATTTAAGCCGTATGGCTTGTTTATATAGATAAAACCAAGTGCGGCGTTTGCCGTAATGCCAGAAAACACAACTCAAAGAGGGGTATTGTATATGAATTTACATGGCAAGGATATAAAGATATTCGCAGGAAACTCTAACAGGGAACTGGCTTATGAAATTGCTGAAAAGATTGGTCTTCCTTTGGGAGTTGCCACTGTAAGAAAGTTCAGTGACGGTGAAGCAGAAATTAATATCGGTGAGGTAGTAAGAGGTTCTGATGTATTTCTTGTTCAATCTACCTGTCCGCCGGTTAATGATAATCTTATTGAGCTTCTTATCATGATCGATGCCTTAAAGAGAGCATCGGCGGGAAGAATTACAGCTGTAATGCCATATTTCGGTTACGCAAGGCAGGATAGAAAAGCGAAGGCAAGAGATCCGATTTCTTCAAAGCTTATTGCCAACCTTCTTACAGTAGCAGGGGCAGATAGGGTATTGACAATGGATCTTCACGCTCCACAGCTGCAGGGCTTCTTTGATATACCAGTTGACCACCTTGTAGGAATGCCTATACTTGCAAATTATTTTAAGGAGAAATACGACCGGTTTGATGATTTAGTTATTGTATCACCTGATGTAGGAAGTGTAACAAGAGCCAGAAAAGTTGCAGAAAGGCTTGAAGTCCCTATTGCTATCATTGACAAACGAAGACCAAAGGCTAATGTCTGCGAAGTTATGAATGTCATAGGTGATGTAAGAGGTAAAAGGGTAATTATTGTCGACGACCTTATTGATACTGCCGGTACCATAGTTAAGGCAGCTGAAGCACTACAGGGAATGGGAGCTACTGAAATATGTGCATGTTGTACACATGCCGTATTGTCCGGTCCGGCTATAGAAAGGCTAAAAAATTCCTGCATTAACGAATTGGTTATGCTAAACACAATTCCTTTGCCGGAAGAAAAGAAGCTTGATAAAATTACAACATTGTCTGTTGCGCCTATATTTGCTGAAGCTATAGAGAGAATTTACGGAGATATATCGATCAGTACATTGTTTACACAAACCGAAGGCAGCAACAAATAAAAACCGAACATTAGCATAAAGATCAGGCTCCCATAGGGGGCTTTTTCTTTTGCGAATCGGTATGGTATAATATCGTTTAGTATTGGGTGAATCCCCTTAGTAATACTATATGGAGGACGAATTGGAAGACTTATACATAATTGCCGGTCTGGGTAACCCGGGCCTCAAATATTCAAATACAAGACACAACGTAGGTTTTAATACCATTGACCTTTTGGCCTACAAGCATGATATAAAGGTAACAAAGGTCAAACACAAGGCACTTGTCGGTGAAGGTAAAATAGGAAGGAAGAGGGTTTTACTTGTAAAACCGCAAACCTTTATGAACCTGAGCGGAGAAAGCATCCGGGAAATACTTGAGTGGTTCAAGGTACCTTCAAGCAGGGTTATAATTATATATGATGATATTGACCTTGATGTAGGCAAAATCAGATTAAGGGCCAAAGGCAGTTCTGGTACCCATAACGGAATGAAGTCTATAATTTATCAAATTCAGACCGATGATTTCCCAAGGATAAGGATTGGCATAGACAAGCCACCGGCTAACTGGGATCTTGCTGATTATGTACTTGGAAGGTTTGGAACCGAGGAAAGAAAGATCGTTAACGAAAGCATAACTAATGCTGCGGAGGCGGCTGCGGCGATAGTAGAGCAAGGTATAGAGAAAGCAATGAACTTATATAACGGAAAGTAGGAAGCTATGAATTATCTTGCCCGTCCATTACTGGAATTAAAAGAAATAAATGAAATAACTGATTCATTGTTAAATAGTAGATACCCAATCAGCATAACAGGTCCATCTGAATCTCAAAAAGCCCACCTGGCTTATTCAATATGCTCTCAAACGGGCCATAGGGGAATATTCATAACCTATAATGATATACAGGCACGAAGAGTATATGATGATTTTTCTTTTTTTGCCGGCGATAACGCTGTGCTTTTTACTTCAAGGGAAATAATGCTTTATGATGTCGAAGCTAAAAGCTATGAAGCAGTATTTCAAAGGATTGGAGTACTGGATAGGCTATGCAGCGGTGAATTCGGCTTTGTTGTAACTTCTGCGGAAGCACTGGTGCAAAAGTTAGTCAGTCCTGAGATGTTTAAAACATCTATTTTGAATTATTCTGTCGGTGAAAGAATTGATCTTGACAATATATCGTCTATGCTTATATCTATGGGGTATGAAAGGGTTGTTTCGGTTGAGGGAATGGGCCAGTTCACAATAAGGGGCGGAATTATTGATATTTTCCCTGTGAACAGTGAAAACGCAATACGAGTTGAGCTATTTGACGATGAAATTGATTCAATAAGATATTTTGATATATTAACCCAGCGTTCTATTGATAAAGTAGACAGTTTAAGAATCATTCCTGCCCGTGAGGTCATATATGCTCAGGAGCAGCAGCAAAAAATAGCTTCTCTAATCAGGTCAGAGCTAAAAGAATATATTAAAGCTTCAGGTAGTAAGCTTTCTCAAGAACAAATTGACCATCTATCATCGAAAATAAACATTGATATAGATAGATTAGAAAGTGATTATTATTTTCCAGGGATAGACAGATATATCCCTTCTATTATTGAAAATCCTTCAAATATTATAGACTTTACAGGAGATTCTCTTATTTTTGTAGATGAGCCCCAGCGTGTCGAAGGAAGGATTAAAAATATTCTTGAGGAACACCATGAGGCATGCAAAAACCTTTTGCAGAAAGGCTCAATACTTCCAGAGACCTTGAATGTTTTTTTTGATGAAAATGATGTTGAAAATGGTTTTGGAAAGAGAATGACAGCATATATGAATACAATTCCGGTTGAGGGTTTAGCAGCTGGAAGGAGCTTCAGCATTGTATCCAAGCAAACATCTTCATATCAAGGTCATATGGAGTTATTGATCGAGGATCTTAAGAACTGGAAAGAAAAAAATTCAAGAATTGTTATACTTTCTGGAGCAAAAGGCAGGGGTGAACGTCTAAAGGAAACACTCTCCGAAGGCGGACTGGAGTCTGTATACAGGGATGATGAGATTTCGAAGCTTGAACCCGGGCAGATTTTAATTACCCACGGCAGTCTGAACAAAGGCTTTGAGTACCCTTCCATCGGACTAGTAGTTGTAAGCGACAGAGAGGCCTTTGGACTTGACAGGAAGCATAAGAGGCCGCATGTAAGAAAAAACGGCAAAAAGTTAAATTTGTTTACTGATCTTAATATAGGTGACTATGTTGTACATCAGTCACACGGAATAGGCCAGTATGTAGGAATAGAAAAACTCTCGGTTGAAAATATTAAAAGAGATTATCTGAAAATAAAGTATCAGGAGGGTGGTTACCTTTATATACCCACCAGCCAACTTGATCTTATCCAGAAGTATATCGGTTCAGAAGGGAAAGCACCCAAGCTTAACAAGCTTGGAGGCACTGAATGGGTTAAAACAAGGAAAAAAGTAAAGGAATCCCTCAGGGAAATAGCCGAAGAACTTATTTTATTGTACGCAAAGCGTCAATCGGCTGAAGGGTTTGTTTTCTCAAAGGATACGGTGTGGCAGAAGCAGTTTGAAGACATGTTCTCTTATGAAGAAACTGAAGATCAGCTAAAATGTATAGATGAAATAAAAAGGGATATGGAAATAAAAAGGCCTATGGATAGGCTTCTTTGTGGTGACGTAGGCTATGGTAAGACTGAGGTTGCCATGAGGGCCGTGTTTAAGGCTGTTACAAACAGCAAACAGGTAGCGTATCTGGTTCCTACAACTGTACTAGCACAACAGCAGTATAAAACCTTCAGCGACAGACTTAAGGATTTCCCTGTAAGGGTTGAGGTGCTTAGCCGTTTCAAATCAGCCGCGGAACAAAAGGAAATTTTAAAGAATGTAAAAGCCGGAATGGTAGATATACTTATTGGTACTCACAGACTGCTGCAAAAGGATATACAGTTTAAGGACCTAGGCCTTCTGGTAGTAGATGAGGAACAGCGCTTTGGCGTAGGTCATAAGGAAAAGCTGAAAAACCTCAAGCCTAATGTAGATGTCCTTACTCTAACAGCAACACCTATTCCAAGGACTCTTCATATGTCGCTTGTTGGAATCAGGGATATAAGTGTTATTGAAGACCCACCTGAAGACAGGCTTCCTGTTCAGACTTATGTAATGGAATATAACCCGGATGTTATAAGGGATGCAGTAGTGCGTGAAATGAGCAGGAATGGTCAGGTATTTTATCTTTACAATAGGGTCAGGACCATTGACAGAAAGGCGTTTGAACTACAGGCTCTTATTCCTGATGCAAGGATAGGGATAGCTCATGGACAAATGAGTGAAAGAGAACTTGAAGATATAATGTTTGATTTTATAGATGGGAAATATGATTTGCTTGTATGTACTACAATAATAGAATCCGGCTTGGATATGCCCAATGTTAATACAATAATTATTGAAGATGCAGACAAAATGGGACTTTCGCAGCTTCATCAGCTAAGGGGAAGGGTAGGAAGGTCAAACAGAACAGCGTATGCATATGTGACCTATAAGCGGGACAAAATGCTTTCGGAGATAGCAGAGAAAAGGCTTCAGGCAATAAAAGAGTTTACTGAGCTTGGATCGGGCTTCAAAATTGCAATGAGAGATTTGGAAATAAGAGGAGCGGGGAATCTGCTGGGGGCGCAGCAGCATGGCCACATGGAAGCAGTTGGTTATGATATGTACTGTAGGCTGCTGGATGAAGCTGTCCGTGAGTTAAGAGGCGAGACAGTGGAGGATATGGAGTCTGAATTTACTATTGATATAAATGTAAGTGCTTTTATAGATAACGATTACATCAGCATGGAAGACCAGAAAATTGAAATGTATAAGAAAATAGCTTCAATTCAGGATGAACAGGATATGATAGATGTTCAGGATGAACTGATTGACAGGTACGGAAATATTCCGCAGTCAGTGGGAAATTTAATTGAAATTGCATATATAAAGGCACTTGCTAAGGAATCGGGACTTTCAGCCATTACCGAGAAAAATGGTTCGGTAATATTCCAATTAAAAAATGCAACTGCTTCAAATATTGAAGTTATAGGAAAGCTGAGTGCCAAGTATAAACGGCAGCTGCTGTTTAATGCGGGCAACGCTCCATACCTTATGTACAGGTCAGCAGGAGTGGAAAGAAAGCATATACTTTCTAATATTAAAATTATATTACAGGACTTCAAAAGCTTTGCAGTTTAAAGAATAATTAAGTATAATGGAAAACGTAATACGCAAAATTATAATACTAATATTGCATTGATTTTTAGGCAAAAATAGGTCTGAATAAATTTCTATGACAGGAGAGATAAAATTGGATAGCGTTGTAGATAATGGCACACACGGTAAAAAGACGGCCAAGCCATTGATTATCGGAATTATTGTTTTGGCTGTATTGATTGTTGCAGCAGTTATATATTGGATTGTCAGCTCGGGTTCCGGTAGCTATGTAGCTAAGGTTGGAAATGAAAAAGTAAGTACATGGGAATATGAGTTTTATCTCAAGCAGGTAAAAAGCAGCATTCTTCAAAAAACAAATACAACCTTCAATGCAGGTGATACTGCAGCAGAGCAAAATTTCTGGAAGAACACAAAGTATGAAGGTGAAAATGCTCTTGCATATGCAAAAAAACAGGCTCTTGATCAGTTAAAATCAAATAAGGTGGAGCTTATAAAAGCAAAGGAAGCTAAAACTACACTTACAAGTGATCAGCAAAAAGCAATAGATGAACTTTCAAAGAATATGGCATCACAGCTTGGCGGTACTGAAAAAGATGCGGAAAAGTATGTTAAAGATAATTATGGGCTTACTATGAGCCAGTTTAAAGATCTTTATAAAGAATCAACACTCGTAAGCGTTTTTCAGCAAAACCAGATTAAAAACCTAAAGGCAGAAGATATAAAAACATATTATGCAAAAAATCCTGATACTTTTAAAACAGCGGATTACAGAAATAATACCGACGAAGCAGTCTGGGTAAGGCACATTCTTATAAAGACAGTTGATGACAATAATCAGCCGCTTTCTCAGGATAAACAGGATGCAGCTAAGAAAAAGGCTGAAGAACTGCTTGCAAAAGCCAAAAGTGGTGAAGATTTTTCAGACCTTGCAAAAAAGAATTCTGAGGATACAGGCTCTGCACAATACGGAGGAGACTATGTTTTCAGTAAAGGTACAGGTATGGATTCAGAATTTGAAAAGGCTTCATTTGCCCTTAATGCAGGTCAAGTGAGTGGACTGGTAAAATCTACATTTGGATACCATATTATAAAGCTTGAGGAAAAAATTCCCCAGGATAAGCCTGTAAGCCTTAATTGCGCTACAACATACCGTGAATTCGGTGAAAACAGAGTTAAACAAGCAATGTATCAGGACATGGTTAAAAAGTGGAAAGATGCGATAAAGCTTGACTTAAATGATAAAGAATATAATAAGATTAGCTAATAGAATAGAGTTTAGAGATGTTCCCTTTATGAGGGAACATTTTTTTTGCTCATTTTATCACAATTGGTCCTATATGTATAAAACTCCAATAAAAATTTCATAATAAAAATGTACCGTTCAAAACATTAATCGAGGAGGTAATTCAATTGAAGGCAACTGGAATAGTTAGAAGAATAGACGACCTTGGAAGAGTAGTTATTCCAAAGGAAATTCGCAGAACTTTAAGAATCAGAGAAGGTGACCCTTTAGAAATATTTACTGATAAAGAAGGTGAAGTGATCCTCAAGAAATATTCTCCAATAGGAGAATTGGGTGACTTTGCTACACAGTATGCAGAATCACTCCACAAAACTAGCGGCCATATTACTTGCATTGCAGATAGAGATACCATTATTGCAGTTTCAGGAGCTTCAAAGAAGGAATTCCTGGAAAAGTCTCTGAGTACTGACCTCGAAAGAATAATTGAAGAAAAGACTACTTTAGTTGTTAAATCGCCTGAGGAAAAGACAATTGCAATAATTGCAGACGAAAATACAGACAGAAAGTATTCATCACAGGTTGTATCTCCAATTATCTCGGAAGGTGACCCAATAGGTGCAGTTATACTATTATCAACAGATCCCAATACAAAAATGGGTGAAGTCGAAGCTAAGCTTGCACAATCGGCAGCCGGTTTCCTGGGAAAACAAATGGAACAGTAGTTTATCATTATTTAAATATTCTAAATTGGCCAAAGGGCATCATATCCTTTGTTATTTAAGATTTTTGTTTATAAGGATAAGGTGCCCTTTTAATGCTTCCAATTTTTCTTTTAAGCCCTCGTTAGAGTTTGTTAACAAAAAATTAATTAATTAACCCCAAAAATTCCATAAAAAAAGGTTAGATTTAGAATAGTGAATTTAATTGTATTGTGATATATTATGTATGTTATGTTAATTTACATTTAACAAATTGTTAATATTTTTTTCACCTTAATTCCTTTCTAACGGGAAATACTATTTTAGAAGGAGGAGGTGAAAAAAATGAAACTTTTAAAATTTGCTTCAGTTTTCTTATTTTCTATAGCTTTGTTTTCATGCAATGTATTGGCTGCCCAGGACTTGAAGCTGACAGCGCAGGACAGCCTTGAGCATAGTAAAATAAGCTTTGAGAAGAAAGGCCTAAGCAAGCAGGAGTTTGAAAAGTTCAGGGAAGAGCTGAAGAGCAACCCTGTTAAAGCTTTGGAGGATAGAAAGGCAAAAATTGAGTCAGCAGTCAAGGAAGGAAAGCTTCCAAAAGAAAAGGCTGACAAAATGATTGAGCATATCAACAAGACTATCAGCAGTGTTAAGGAATTTGACAAGCTTTCTGTTGCACAAAAGAAGGAAAAGCTTAAGAAAGACTTTAATGAAGCTATTGAAAAGAAAATTGAAAAAGGCCGTATTGATAAAGATAAAGCAGATGCTTTAATAAAAGACTTCGGTAATAAAATTGACAAATGGGACGGCAAGGGCTATCCACAGTTCGATTTTAGAGGACCAAAAGGTATTAAGAATTGATACTGGGAAGTAAACAAAGGAGTCTGGGTTAAAGCTCAGATTCCTTTTATTATTTTATTTTAACTAAAGGGAGAGTCAGATGAACTTACCTAATAAATTGACTATTGCAAGAATTATACTAGTACCTTTACTTTTAATATTTATTATTCCCATCCCTGATACTATTGTTCACAGCAGCTTGCTTAAATTCGCCGAGAGCGCGATGGTCGACATGAACACTTTTATTGTAAAGTACGGAAGCTATGTTGCAGCTGGATTATTCCTTCTGGCATCAGCAACCGATTTTATAGATGGATATATTGCACGTAAGAGAAATCAGGTTACCAGATTTGGAAAATTTATTGATCCTATAGCGGATAAGCTTCTTGTAACTGCTTCTCTTATAGCTTTGGTACAGTGCGGTAAGGTTGCAGCATGGGCTGTAATAATAATTATGGCTAGAGATTTTATTGTTACCGGACTAAGATTGATTGCAGCAGGAGACGGGGTTGTTATATCAGCAAGCATATGGGGAAAAATCAAGACTTTCACGCAAATGGCAGCTATCGTTGCAGTATTATTAAATGATTTGCCGTTGTCTATTTTTTATGATTGGAAAATAGATACTGTTATTATGATTATTGCTGTAATTGCAACTATTTATTCAGGCTATGATTATATAGCAAAATACAGGAAGGTTATTGCTTCCAATAGCTGATATGTGCTGTTGTTACTAAAGTATAAAGCCTTATTTATCAGGCTGTAAAGGTGGATAAAGATGATAAAAAATTTTGCGAGAAAACAGTTGGAAAATTTAAAAACTATTGCACAGCCAAGAGCAAATTTGATTTCATTTGCAGCTATTGCACTGTTTATAATTTTAAATGTTTTAAAAATAACCATATTCAATCAGAATATTATTCCTAAACCGACTGTTGATACTTTCCAGTATAAGTTTGAAATGACACTGCTTTTGGTACTAGTAGTTTACCCCATTTTCTTCATACTGAAATCAAGAGTTTTGCTAATTTCAGCATACGTTCTGCAGGCATTATATATAGCCGTAAATATCTCATATTATCAGTATTTTCATACCTATCTTCATATAAGTCAGGCCCTTGCACTGTTTAAGGAAGGCTTTACCGCTACAGCAAATGCATCGGCACCTATTACACCACTGCTTTTGATATCACTTATTGATTTACCGGTATTTATTTTCCTTGTTGTGAAATACCACAAAATATATGAATTCTTAAGAAAGCTCAGGGTGTTTACGCTTGCTGCCGTAGTACTGTGTGTAGGTTTGATTACCGGTATTGAAATAAATAATTATTATCAGAATTGTTCTTTCCTTCAATATGCCGAGGACGACTATAATGGGGAATCACCGGTGGTTGAAAGATACGGAACCCTTGTAAACAACATCATAGGCATTTATAACAACAGAAGCGATAATGCCTTAATTAAACAAATACAATATGGCAAGGAAATAACCTGCAGTACTGAACAGAGCGATAAACCCAATTATGTTATTATACAGGTTGAATCTATGGATTCCAATGTAATAAACAAGCAGTATAACGGTAATTACATCGCTCCTTATCTGCATTCACTTACAACTAAATCAGTTTATTATCCATATTTGCTTAGCTATCATATGGGTGGAGGTACTTCGGATAGTGAATTTTCAATAATTAACAGCATTCAGCCGCTTAAAGGCTATCCTGCCATAAAGCTTTCAAATTATGAATATCCTAACTCAATGATAAAGCAGATGCGCAATGCAGGCTATGAAGCTCTTGCTTTCCACGGGAATGTCGGAAACTTTTTCAACCGGGATGTTGCTTTCCCACGTATGGGATTCAATGAGTTTATTGATATGAGAAAGATGGGTCTTACTGATGTGGGCTGGGGAGCTCCCGACTCAGAGGTATTCGATTACACTGTAAAAACCATGAACAACACAAATGAGCCGTTTTTATCGTATGTTATAACAATGACAAGCCATGGCCCTTTCACAAATGTTACGCATTATTTTGACAGCAAGCAGTATGACAGTGTAGAAAATGTGAATGTAAAGAACTATTTGAACTCTATGACTTATGTTGATAAATCAATAGAAAAGTTTGTTGCCGACATTCAGAAAGAACATAAAAACACATATATATTTATTTGGGGGGATCACACTCCTAATATAAAGACCACCGAATACATGCAGGCATCTATGACGGAAGGTGAAAATTATTTGGAGTTTGTACCACTATTTATCATAACGCCTGACAATAAAGCATATAAAGAGGACAAAAAGGTAGTGACCTTCCTTGATATAGCTCCAACTATACTTACTGCTTCCGGTATCAAATATGATATCAAATCAAATGGTTTGAACCTTTTGAACACATCTCAGGTAGGGGGAACAGTGCCATACAAGGGTAGTACCTTTGACAGGAGTGAACTGTTCAGCAAAATTTCCAAAATAAATTAAAAATCAGATTTCCATAACGACCCTGGAATAACCCGGGGTTGTTTTTTTTGTTTCTCCGATAATATTTTGGAAGTATCCCAAACAAACAATAATTTTTAACTCCAGTTCCTCAAAGCCAGCTGTAAATGATTCTGGAAGGTGAATTCCCCTGCTGTCTATCATAGTGCAATCTACCCCGTAGTATTTTGAGGAGTATTTAAGGGATATTTCAGCGAGGCTGCATAAATAAGGTGAAGTGAGTATGTCATTTTGGTTTTTTTTCTCAAAAAAGAGAAGTACTGCAGCAGAATCCATGATATAACGGTTGAAATTCATAAGGTTATAAAGTTTGTATTTATATTCGTTTGATTTTACAGCTAAAATACTGTATGGATTGTTTTCAAAAACTGAAGGATTCAAGATTGATAAATTAAGTATTTTCTCGAGTAGACCGTCATCAAGGAATTTGTCATTATCACGGGGTATACCTTTTCTGAGTTCAAACATCTGCCGCATCTGATATTTTAAATTATCCATAAGCACCAACCTAGTATAAAGTTAAATTAGTAGATATGATTACAGTATTTCCTGATGAAGAATATATATGCCTTTGCAAGAATATTGATTTTTATTGGTTTATATATTTTAAATATGGCTATAATCCGTATGGGAACTTATAAACTATAACGATTTACAGAAGGATTTTTCCGGACACTGGCGAATATTTATACTTAAAGATGTTTAACCTGCAAGTCTGTCGGTAAAAGTCAATTCCTTCTGTTTCTACTAACAGTAGGGTAAAATAAATTAAATTCCCCGATAAAAAAGTGTTTCAGCACTTTTTAAGTGTCCAAATTGATTTGGCGCATTGGGACATGGAGGTTAATATGTTACTTAATGCAAGCATTACGGTTGCATACAAATGTCCTGCATGTGGAAGCTTCGAATTCTTCGATGGTATATCTATTTTTGAATTACTGCACAGTAAAAAGACTGAAATGAGATGTAAATGCGGTCATTCATCGGTAGACATTTTAGCAGAAGGCTTAAATAAAATATATTTAACTGTTCCTTGTTTTAGCTGTGAGAGCACGCATTTCTTTTGTATAACCAGGAAAGCATTGCTTCATAATGAGACAAATATTTTTGTATGCCCCCAAAAGGGTATAAAGCTTTGCTTTGTAGGTAGTGATGAAGATGTAAGAACAAGGATAGATTATTTTGAAAAAGAACTGGACGAACTTATTGACGCCTTTGGCTATGAAAATTACTTTAATAATAATCAGGTGATGCTTGATTCGTTAAACCATCTGCACGACATAGCCGAAAAAGGGGAGCTTTGCTGCGAGTGTGGAAGGGGAGACATAGAAGTTACACTTCTGCCTGACAGGATAATGTTAAAGTGCAGGGACTGTTCGGCTACAAAGGAATTATTCGCAGCCTCCAATGTCAACTTAAAGGAAATTATGGCAAGAAATAAAATTACCCTTGCAAAAGTATCACCGGATATGGATGGTTTCAGATTTTAAAGCTCAAGATTTATGCGAGATTGACACCTATACAAGCTGATGATATAATTCTAAATGAGAAAGCAGAATTCATTAACCCTCCTTTGAAAGTCAAACCGTCTTGGAGGCATTACTTGTTTAATCTGTTTGAAAATTTCCCAAATTGGTAATAAATATAATATGTAATAATTAAGGTGGTGGACTATGGAAGAAGTAAATCTTGATAATAAAACCTTGGAAGACTTGCGTTTTATTGCAAAGATGATGGGTATTAAAAGTGTAACTAAATACCGGAAAGAAGAATTGATTGAAAAAATCAAAGGCGATGAAAACAATCTTAAAGATGACAAAAAGAACCCGGAAATCAAGGTTTCAAATATAGATTCAAATATCACATCTGAGGAACAAAGCTCTTTCGGTAGATCTTCAAAAAATAAAACCAAAATAGAAAATTCCGAGAATAACTTAGAAAAAAGTAAAGAAGCTGAAGAAGTTGAAGAAGCTGAAGAGAAGACTGAACAGCCAAAAGTTGATGAGCCTGTTTTGAGAAAGTCAAAGCGCGGCAGGCCCAGTAAGGCTGCAAAAGAAGCAGAACCTGTCAGAGAGGAAGAGGCTCAGGTCAGGCCAAAGGAGCTTCAGGTAAAACATCCTGAGGGTGTAAAGCCAATTCACGTATTGAGACCAGAAGAACCAAAGATTCTTGCGGTTGAGCCTAAAAATATTCCTGCTGAAGAACATGCAGAAGTAAAAAATGATGTTAGAACTGAACCTGAAAAAACCGAAAAACAGGAAGACAAGCTTGCTCCTAATCAGGTTCAGCCTAAACAGTGGAATAACCAACAGCAAAACGGAAACTATGAAAAAATAGAGAGCGATGATCCGGTGGAGGGTGTTCTTGAGGTGTTGCCTGATGGTTATGGCTTCTTAAGAAGCGACAATTATCTTTCAGGGACAAAAGATGTTTATGTTTCCCCTTCACAAATAAGGCGTTTCAGCTTAAAAACCGGTGACAAGGTAAAGGGAAAAGGAAGAATACCTAAGGAAGGCGAAAAGTTCCAGGCGTTGCTTTATGTTCAGACTGTTAATGGTGATCCGCCGGATGTTGCCGCAAAACGTGTTCCTTTTGAATACCTTACCCCAATATATCCTGAAGAAAAGATAACACTTGAAACTACATCCAGGGAGCTTTCAACAAGGCTTATCGACCTTATAGCTCCTATAGGAAAAGGTCAACGCGGAATGGTTGTTTCACCTCCTAAAGCAGGTAAAACCATTCTGTTAAAAAAGATTGCAAATGCAATCACAGCAAATTACCCTGAAATAGAGTTGATAGTACTTCTTGTTGACGAACGTCCTGAAGAAGTTACAGATATGCAAAGGTCTATAAAGGGCGAGGTTATATATTCAACCTTCGATGAAGTTCCAGAGCACCACATAAAGGTTGCCGAAATGGTTCTGGAAAGGGCGCAGAGGCTTGTTGAACAAAAAAAGGATGTTGTAATACTCCTTGATAGTATTACAAGGCTTGCAAGAGCCTATAACCTTACAATTCCGCCTACGGGCAGGACATTGTCGGGTGGTTTGGACCCGGGTGCTTTACACAAGCCAAAAAGGTTTTTTGGTGCTGCAAGAAATATTGAATTTGGCGGAAGTCTTACAATAATGGCGACTGCACTTATTGAAACAGGAAGCAGAATGGATGATGTAATTTTCGAGGAATTCAAAGGTACCGGTAACATGGAATTGCACCTTGACAGAAAGCTTTCTGAAAAGAGGATATTCCCTGCTATTGATATCAATAAGTCAAGTACGAGAAGAGAAGAACTCCTGCTTAATCAGAAGGAACTCGAAGGTATCTGGGCTATTAGAAAAGCCATGAGCAACATGGGAACTGCAGAAGTTACCGAAATGCTTACTAACAGGCTTGTACAGACAAGAACAAATGAAGAGTTCATAAACAACCTAAAAATAACGTTTGCAGATAAATAGTACTTGCGCAAGAAGATTTTATGTGTTAAAATATTTTCTGTCTCTTGACAAGTATAAAACTTTAACGGGGATGAATACTTAAATATTATAACGCTTCGTTATACTTACTTTTTAGAATATTAAAATTATTTAATATAACAATCGTTATGCCGAAAGAAGGTGAAAAAATGAAGGAAGGAATCCATCCTAATTACAAAGAAACTACTATTAAGTGTGCATGTGGAGAAATTATTTCAACTGGTTCCACAAAGCAGAACTTGCACGTTGAAATTTGTTCAAAGTGCCATCCTTTCTTTACAGGAAAGCAGAAACTTATTGATACCGGAGGACGTGTTGACAAGTTTAAGAAGAAATTCGGTATTGTCGATAAGGATTAATTGTAGTTTGAAAAATGTTAATAAACATGTTAAACTAAAGGCTGAGACATTCTCAGCCTTTTTGTTTTAAGAACAAAAGTGTGATACGCATCGCATTACTGTGTCAGATTTCATCCATCGGTGCTCATTTACAAAAAGTAAACTCCGCTCCTCTGGACTCATCTTCCTTGTAATGCTCGCGTCTGACACTTTTGAATAAGATAAGTGTGCTATGTCGCATTACTGTGTCAGATTTCGTCCATCGGTGCTCATTTACAAAAAGTAAACTCCGCTCCGATTAAAAGTGACCCGTGAGGCAGTGCTACGAATAGACCTACTTCAATTTTTTTTAAATATCGATGCCGTAGAGTGAGGCATTTTAGAATAGGAGACTATATGAAAAAAACCAGTATTGGGGGAGAGGCGCTTATTGAGGGCGTTATGATGAGAGGCCCCGAAGAAATTGCCATTGCTATAAGAAAAGCTGATGGAGAAATTACAGTTGAGAAAAAGCCTCTTCGAACGCTTGCCAAAAGGCATAAGTTTTTTAAGACTCCCATAATAAGAGGAGCGGTAGGCCTTTTTGAATCAATGGTAATTGGTGTTAAAGCCCTTATGCATTCTGCCGAGTTTGTAGAGTTGGATGAAGAGGAAAACAAGGAGTCAAAGTTTGATAAGTTTCTTGAAAAGATTTTTGGCGATAAGTTAAAGGATGCGATTGTTTATTTTTCAGTTATAATCGCACTCGCAATGGGAATAGGACTTTTTATACTGCTTCCTAATTTGCTTGCAAGTATTTTGAAATTCAATAAGCATACAGCAAGCGGTGTTTTATATTACAACCTTTTTGAAGGAGTATTGAGGATATTCTTATTTGTTGGGTACATCATTCTTGTTTCCAGAATGAAGGATATTGCAAGGGTTTTCATGTACCATGGTGCAGAACACAAGACCATACACTGCTATGAACATGAAGAAGAACTAACTGTTGAAAATGTCAGAAAGTATACGACAAGACACCCTCGCTGCGGTACTGCTTTCATGTTTGTTGTAATGATCATAAGTATACTTGTTTTCTCGCTTGTAGGCTGGGGCAATATTTTTATGAATATTTTATTCAGGCTGCTTCTGCTACCTTTAGTTGCCGGATTGTCGTATGAGGTAATCAAATTTGCAGGCAGAAGTGATTCGACTTTATCCAAAATTGTAAGTGCACCAGGGCTTGCTCTTCAGCGCTTTACAACCATAGAGCCGGATGATTCTCAGATTGAAGTGGCAATTGAAGCATTAAAGAATGTAATTGTAGAAGATAGTGAAGCAGATAAATGGTAATACGGAGGTATAGTTTTGAACCTTCAGGAAGCATTAGTCCATGGAAAAAAACTATTAAATATTGAAGACATTGAAACCCCGGCTGCTGAAGCTGGGGTTATACTTTGTCATGTGATAAAGAAGGAAAAGGTTTATCTGTATTCGCATGGGGAAGAGTCTTTAACGACAGAACAGCAGGATATGTTTTTCGAGTTGCTGGAACAGCGGGCTAAAGGAAAGCCCCTTCAGTATATAACCGGAATTCAGGAATTTATGGCGCTGGATTTCGTTGTAAATGAGAATGTGCTAATACCCAGACATGATACTGAGATACTTGTTGAAACAGTAATTGATTATGTAAAAAGAGGTGTTCTAAACAAAGAAGATAATGTTAGAATTTTGGATATAGGTACTGGCTCAGGGTGCATTGCAGTAAGCCTTGCACATTATTTGCCGAATATTGGTGTTTATGCACTTGATATATCTAAGAAGGCGCTTGAAACAGCGCATTTAAATTCAGTAAAAAATGATGTTGAACAGAAAATCAGGTTTATTAATTCGGATATTCTAGAAATTATCAGGGAAGGCTGCTATCGCGAGTTACAGGATATACCCTTTGATATAGTTGTATCAAATCCTCCGTATATATCTAAGAAAGCAGTCGAAGGTTTGAAAAAAGAAGTAAAACACTTTGAACCATACAATGCTCTTTGCGGAGGGGATGATGGACTTGATTTTTACAGGGCGCTAAATAAAGGAATATCAAACCTTTTAAAAAGCGGAGGTTTTATTGCGCTTGAAATAGGTTATGACCAGGCAGATGAAGTCAAAGAACTATTTAAAGATACCTGCTCAGATATAAAGATTATCAAGGACTTTTCCGGTAATGACCGTGTTTGCTGCGGCATACTGAAATAAGCAGACTATTCCTTCCACAGCTTTATAGCACCTGATACCTGGAGATTTTTAAGGATAATAACACTCATTGGTCCTATAATCATTCCGAGTACTCCAAACAAGCTTAAGCCAATATACATTGCTATCAAGGTGACTAGTGGGTGAAGTCCAATCTGTGAGCTTACTATCTTAGGCTCAAGCACCTGTCTTATAATTACACCTATTACATAGATTATTGCAATACCAAGTGCAAGCTTTGTGTCACCTGTAATAAGATTCCATCCAATCCACGGTACCATGATTATACCTGTTCCAAGTACAGGTATTACTTCACATATAGCAACAGCAAGACCTATAAGTATTGCATAGTTTACACCCAATATCATTAAACCGACACTGACTTCCACAAAGGTAAAGAACATAAGTATAAGTATCGCTTTAAAGTATCCAAGAAGTGCATGGAATGTGTTTTCCTTAATACCTGGGAATTTCTTGGACCAGCTGTCTGGAAGCTGTTTATAGACAAATTGCCTTATTTCTCTTCTGTCGCTGCTTATGAAATAGGTAGCAAGCAAAGTGACAATTATAAAAATCAATATATTAGGTATTGATTTAACCGTTCCTATTACATAATTAACAATGGAGGTAACAATATCTTCAAGCTTTGGAGCCAGGTTCTTGACTCCTTCGTTGATAGCATCCACAACTGTCTTCGGAAGTGTATCATATACATTTGCAAGTTTATCAAAGTATTGCTGTATCTGGTCTGAAGAATTGGATATCGAATGGCTTATATTATTCTGAAGAACTATAAGCTCATTTATCATATTTACTATTATAATAACTGCTATAAAACCAATTATTCCTACAGTGATAAGCAAAGAGGTAATTGCGGCAAGGTGACGAGGAAATCTGAGCTTGTTTTCAAGCAACCTAATTAAAGGTTCGTTTATAAGCGCAATTAGAATCGCAACTAAAAAAGGTGCAATAAACGGAAATAGATACCGTATTGTAAAATATATGGCAAGAAAAATCGCTACAACAGCTAAAAGCTTTACTATGAATTTTATATACTTATCATACCCTTGAAGTACCATATAGTTTGTTTTGCTCCCTGGATGTTATTATTGGTATATATATAATTATATGGCATATGTGCCATGCTGTAAACCAATAAGAATTTAATTTCTAATAGATGTATTTTATGATTAAATAGGCATACAACAAGAAAATTGTATACAAAGTTCAAACACACATGTATTAAATGCAGTATTTAAGCCGCTTTCCGAAAAAATATAGTTTGATTTTTTCTACAATTCGCAGTATAATTGTTATGCTTAAGTATGGATAAATTATTACTATATTTCCGTATCTAATTATAGCTTTCATTGATTGACTTATTACCTGGTGATAATTATAATTAATATGGTTGAGCACCTTATATATAAATGGAAGTTTAAAATTACTTAAATCATAGCATTCATTCAAGAAAGGAGTAGGTTTTGTGGGGAACGATGAATTACAATTACTGGCATTGCTTGTAGCGATATTACTTCCTGCATTAAGTGCCGCACTTTGTTAC
>JAEWTV010000035.1 GCA_023397675.1 Bacillota bacterium
CGTATACGTAGTTTCTTCCGTTTTGTATCATTTGTATTCACCCCAACTACGATTTATTCCCTCTGCCAGATAATGAAATCCATTTCTGGTTTATGCATCCTGCATTTTTTTGAATCCGAAGGCCGGAATGTTTCACCGGCCTTACGGAAATCAAGAACCATTTTTAATTTCTCTTTTGTATCTGTATACCTTAATTCTTTAGTAATTAATGTTTAAACCTTCTTTTGTATTTGTAAATTCTTTTGTATATGAACAATCTTGAGTATTTTAAAATCCTTTGTATTCATATTAAATCTTTAGTATCTTTTGTTTTTGTCTTTTGTACCTTAAAGTTTTTTCTTCAGGTATGTATCAAATTTTTCTTATGACCCTGAGTTTTGCACTTCTTGCTCTTGGATTCTCTTCAAGTTCCGATTCTTTCGCTATAATCGGCTTTCTTGTCACATGTTCCGCTTGCTTCTTCGCTCCGCATACACAGACCGGAAAACTTGGAGGACATGTACATGGGTTAACTTTCCGGTTAAATGCATTTTTAACTATTCTGTCTTCCAAAGAGTGAAAAGTTATTATGCACAATCTTCCTCCGGGCTTCAAAACGCTTACCGCATTGTCTATTGCCTGCTCCAATGCTCCAAGTTCATCATTTACCTTTATTCTTATAGCCTGGAAGGTACGTTTAGCCGGATGAGGTCCGTCGCGTCTGGCCGAACTGGGTATTGCCGCTTTTATGACATCCACCAGCTCAGTAGTAGTAATTATGCGTTTTTCCTGCCGCCTTTTAACTATGAATTGGGCTATTCTTGCTGCCCATTTCTCCTCGCCATAATCTCTGATAATCCTTGTTATTTCTTCCTGTTCATATTCATTGACTATGGTTTCGGCTGTAATATCCTGCTTTTTATCCATCCTCATATCAAGAGGTGCTTCCTTGTTGTAGCTGAAACCTCTTTCAGCCTCATCAAGCTGGTGTGAAGAAACTCCTATATCAAGAAGTATTCCGTCAACAGCAGGTATTCCAAGTTTACTGCATATATCAGCAATGTTTCTGAAGTTGTCGTTTACAAGTATTAATTTTGCGCTGCTCTGCCCTAATAGTCTGCTGCGGGATGTTTCTATTGCAAATTCATCCTGATCAATCCCAATGAGTGTTCCGTTTTGACCAAGTCTTCTGTATATCTCACTGGAATGCCCCGCTCCGCCCAATGTTCCGTCTACATATATTCCGTCGGGCTTAATATCAAGGCCTTCAATGCATTCTTCAAAAAGTACGGGTTTATGGTTGAACTCCATCCAAGACACCTCTTATAACTGCATTCCCAGCATAGAAAGTTTTTCAGCCAGCTTGTCCGCATTAAGGTTTTCACCGCTCTGATATTCATTCCATCTGGACTTGTCCCAAATTTCAACTCTTGCAGCCATTCCTATAACATATACATCCTTGTCTATGCTTGCGTACTCACGCAAATTCTGAGCTATAAGTATTCTTCCCTGCTTGTCCACTTCACATTCAGTAGCTCCTGCAAAAAAGAACCTTACGAATGCTCTTGCATCCTTGTCTGTGAGGGGAAGTGTCTTCATTTTTTCCTCAAAGTTCTTCCACTCTTCCATGGAGTATGCAAACAAACAGTTATCAAAGCCTTTGGTGAGAATGAACTTTTCCCCAAGACCTTCCCTGAGCTTTGCGGGTATTATAACCCTGCCCTTGGGATCAACTGTATGTTGGTATTCACCATAGAACAATTATTTCACCCCATGTACTTCAAACTTACACCACTTTTCACCACTTCTAACCACTACAATGATATTTTAACCCATCTTGACCCATTAATCAATAAAAAGGACACATTTTTCTGGAAAAAAATAAAAGATAGGACATAAGTCCTACCTTTTGTAATGGTAAGTATTCTCAATTGTAAATTGAATTGTTGTTACTCATTTGAATTGAATATCGTTTTTTTCCGGCGCATCGAAACACTTAGAACCAGGCCTATTGCAATAAAATTGGTTACCATCGAGCTACCTCCGGCACTTACAAAGGGAAGCGGAATTCCCGTTACTGGCAGAAGCTTTATGTTCATTCCAATGTTTTCAATAAAGTGGAATGCCAACATACCAGTTATTCCTATTACTACAAAAGATCCATAAGAATCCCTTGAATTTTTGGCAATATAGATACTTCTCAGTAGTATGAAAGCAATCAGAGATACAACCGCAAGACAACCCACAAAACCAAGTTCTTCACCAACAACTGAAAAAATAAAGTCAGACCATTTGACCGGCACTCCCAGATTCTGAGTCTGTATTCCCTGATAAAGGCCCTTACCCGTTAACTGTCCCGAGCCAATTGCCGTAATTGCCCTTAGAACATTATAAGCTTCACCCTGTTGGAATTTTTCAGGAGTAAGGAATGAAAAAAATCTTGCTCTTTGAATATCATTAAGAATAAAAAACCATGTAATCAGAGAAGCTGGAACCGCTGCAATTATAAGCCCACCTATATATTTGAAAGGAAGTCCTCCAATAAATGCCATTACAAAAGTAATAAACATAAATACCATTGCTGTTCCGAAATCAGGCTGCAGAAAAACAAAACCAATTGGGATCATTGAATAAATAAGGAACTTGATAATATCACCCCTCTTGTTTCGGGCTTCCTCCTTGATTCGTTCAAGAAAAACCGATACAAACAGGATTGTAGTTATCTTTGCAAGCTCTGATGGCTGAAATGTTCCAAAGCCAGGTATATTAAACCAGCTTTTGCTTCCATAATTTCTTGTGCCTATAATTAAAACAGCAATAAGAAGCAAAATACCAACAGCATAAATCAAAAAACCAAGAAGTTTGAAATTCTTATAATCAAATACGCTTAAAATCAGCGCGCAAACAACACCTATTGTAAGCCCTGCTATCTGTGCAAGCATCATTCTGCTTCCATTAAATCCAGCAGGCATAACCTTTGTTGCGCTGCTTAAAACTACCAATCCAATAAATGAAAGCAGCAAAACAGCTATAAAAAGTGGATAATCAAACTGCCTTATAAAATTGAGTCCTCTGGTTTTCTCTACAGAGTACATTTAATGCCTCCAAAACATCAAGTAATTGTCATTCGTGTACATTTCAAAATATAACCTAAAAAAGTATTAGGCTTCGATAAGAAGCCTAATACAAACTATATTTATTATACACATCTAAAAATCGGAATGTCAATTGAGCTAACAGGGCTAAACTTAGAATCCTCGTTTTCTGTAATGCTTTACAATAAGCTTATCAAGCTTGACACTCAACCGATACAGGTCCTTAAGGTCTATACCGTTTTCAATCATGGTATCCATTTTTTGTTTAAGGTCAAATATTGCCCTGTCTACCATATTTATTCATTATCACCTTTATTCTCAGTACTGTCATCATTTTCCGTATTATCGCCAGTATCTTTTTCTTCAACTTTTGCTTCTTCTTTAACCTCTGAAGCTTCGCTACTATCAGCTGCATTCTGTTCTGTTTCTTTTATATCTTCATGCTTAAGCTTTTCAAGAACGCTGCCATACTCACTTTGCCCGATTTTAACTTCACTGTCGGCAGCAAGAATTGAAGCCCTTCTTCTTCTTTCAAGAATTACAATAACGCCTGCAACAACCAATAGTACCGAAAGAAGCTGTGATACCCTTACTGTTCCAAGCATAAGACTGTCTGTTCTTAAGCCTTCTATCCATGCTCTGCCTAAACCATACAATACAAAGTACATGCAAAATACTTCGCCTTCGATTTTTTTCCTGTTTCTGAACCATATCAATATCAGGAATACGCCTAAATCCCACAGGCATTCGTATAAGAATGTCGGATGAACCTCTCCCACACCTGGAATAGCCATTCTCCATGGCAGGTCAGTACTAGTTCCGAACGCTTCCATATTTACGAAGTTGCCCCAGCGTCCAATGGCCTGGGCAAGAACCACGTAAGGGATTGCAAAATCAAAAAGATGAAGAGGCTTGATTTTTTTATATTTTGCTACAAAATAAGCTGTGATAACAGCACCTATTAATGCCCCGTATATTGCAATACCACCTTTACGGGTATTGAATATATCCAGAAGGTTATCTTTATACATATCCCATTGAAAAATTACATAGTACAATCTGGCAAAAATTATTGCAACAGGTGCTGCGAAAATAACCAAATCTATTACGTCTTCCGGCTTTAAGCTTTCCTTCCTGCTTCTTCTCATTCCAAGAAGTACTGCTAAAATAAATCCTGCAGCAATAATCATTCCATACCAGTAAATAGGAATCCCGAAAATTTTGAATGCTACTTTGTTGATTTCAATATTAAGACCAAGACCAGGAAATTCTACTGTGTTCATTTGTATCCCCCTAAACAGGCTTTATTACAGATAAAGCCATATTATTAAGATTAAAGTGATTTCTAAAAATTTCTTGCGCATTTTCAAAGGTTATTTTATCATAAACATCAAAATAGTCAAATAAGTAGACACCTTTGAAATACACAGAAATGAAAAGATTTGAAATACGTTCCACTGAATTTAACTGACGAAGGAACCTTCCTGTTTGTGCCTTTCTTATCCTTTCAAAGCTGTTTTTATCAAGGCCCCTTTTACTTACAGCTTCGATTTCCGCTGCTATCATATCCCTAACTTTATCAGGGTTTGGAGATTCGCCTCCAAGCATTGAAAAGCCGTAGTTTTCTTCAATTGTAAAATCAGTATCAAAAGTACTGTTGATCAAGCCTTCTTCGTACAGTCTGTTATACAGTTCAGAGCTTCTGCCCGTAAGCATTTCGAGTAAAAGCTTTACAGCCACCTCATGCTTTAAAACTTCAATTCCATTGTTATTCAGGTGATTATCCCTAAAGCCCATTTGAAAGACCGGGGTACCTACTGCAAGCTTTTGTTCCACGAAGTTTTTATTTATGCTGCCGGGCTCTTCAGGGAATATTCTTTGAATACCTTTTTTGACATCAGTTTTTTCAATCAGCTTGTCAACCATTTCAAATACACTTTCAGGCTCTACATCTCCCACAACAAGTATAACCATGTTTGAAGGATGATAGAAGGTGTTGTAACACGTATAAAGAACATCCCTGTTGATTTTGCTGATACTTTCTATCGTACCGGCTATATCTATATGTATGGGGTTATTCTTATAGAATGCTCCAAGCAGGTTAAAGAAAGATCTCCAGTTGGCATCATCTTCATACATTCTGATTTCCTGGCCTATTATTCCCTTTTCCTTTTCAACGCTTTCTTCCGTGATGTAAGGATTTTGGACATAATCAAGCAGCAGCCTGAAGTTATCATCAAACTTGTCTGTACAGCTAAAGAGATAAACCGTTTGGTTAAAGCTTGTGTAGGCATTAGGGCTGGAACCGAGAGCCGAGAATTTGTCCATGACGCTGCCGTCTTTCTGTTCAAAAAGCTTATGTTCAAGAAAGTGAGCTATCCCATCAGGTACCTTTGTAGACTTGGTTTCTCCCGGAATAATAAATTCATTATTTATTGAACCATAATGTGTGGAGAAGGTTGCATATTTTTTAGAGTAGCCCTTCTTTGGAATCACAAATGCCTTAAGCCCGCTTTTGTGCTCATAAACATGCATGGTTTCATTTATATCTTTAAACTCAACAATTTTTGAATTCATATTCTCATTACTCCTTTTCATTATCTATTAAGAAGCTGATTTTTTACCGTGGCTGGCTTAATTTGTGGAAAGAACATATGCGTAGGCATTGTAGAGCCTGTTAATCTGAGCGAAGATCAGCAAATTCACTGTTTGAGATGTGTGATTACCTTAAATCAATTCCTTTATCACACATCGAGTTTGAATTTGCCTGAGCTGAATTTACAGGCTTTAAATGACGGAGCATTCTAGTTCTTGAAATAAATTAAGCCAGCCATTTTTATCAATTATTATGCTGATGTAAGGAAATATATAGTATCAAGCTTTATTTTCTTTGCAGCCTTTACTATGTCTCCTTTAGTAACCTTTTTAACCTTTTCAACCAGGGTGTCAAAATTATCACCCTGCCCGGTCAGGTCCTGGCTCATGTAAAAGTCCACCATCTGAAGTTGGCTGTCCTTTAAGGACTTGATGCCGGTTTCAATGCTCTTTAAGGTTGAATCATATTCATAGTCGGATATTTTTCCTTTCGTAATGTCCTCAAGCTGCTGGTTTATTATTTCAATAGCCTTGTCTTTGTTTTCAGATTCTATGCCGCTGCTTATAACCATGAGACCTTTGAACTTTTCCAGTCTTGAAAACGCATAATAGGCCAGACTTGCTTTCTCACGAACGTTCTGGAACAGTTTTGAATGCATTCCACCACCCAAAACCATGCTGTAAACCATAAGTGCATAATATTCCTGGGAACCCGGAGCTGTATAGGTTCTAAAACCCATTGTAAGCTTGCCCTGGTTTACATTCAATTTTTCAGTGACGTTTTTTACATCCTGTACGTTCTTATCAATTTCACCCATTCCAACAGCTTTAATATTTTTACGTTCAAGCACTTTAAATTTTTCCGCCAACTCAATAATCGTACTGTTTTCTATATCTCCCGTAAAATATATATCTACAGGCATTGTTTGAAGCATTTTAAGGTAATGCCCATATAATGCCCTGCTGTCAATTTTCTCTATGTCCTCTATCGAACCGTAATCATAGATTCCAAATGGCTCTTCACTACACATTTCCTCAAAACATCTTTCTACGGCATATTGAACCTTATCATTTACCCTGCTATCAATAAGTCTTTTAAGATTCTCCTTTTCTGATGCTACATAATCCTCTTTAAAAACACCATTAATGAGAACTGGCTGTGTTATTATTTCCAATAGTAGTGAAAACACCTTATTCAGAAGGCCTTCATCCTCTAAAGTGTACTTGTCTGCTATATATTCTGCATAAAATTGTATAATCTGACGTTCTCCCTTTTTTGCTACTCCACAGTCAAACACTGCCCCATACAATTCCTCAAGGTAAAGGGCAATATCCTTAAAGGTCGGAAACTTTTCGCAGCCTCTTCTTAAAACAGCGGGTATGAGCGCATTTAAAGAAGCATTTTCTTTTGTCAGACTGTCGTGGAAAAAGATATTTACAGTATTGGTTTTAAATCTGTTCTGATTGATTTTATATACATTTATTCCGTTAAAGGAAATAATCTTATCAACTTGCTCATTAACCGGCATTGTACTCAATCTCATCAACCCTTTCTTAATTTTCTCAGAATATCAAGGTATTACTCTTGGTCTAACATACTTAGTATAATAAATATGTTATATATTATTCAATATATGGAAGAAATAAAAAACGACACACTGGATATATTTTATCTCTATTAGAAAATTAGTGCATATATCCCAGAAAATATGCAGACAATATTTTGGGAGTGATTAGTATGTACATGCAAAGGAACAGAAAATACCCAAGAGTATACCAAAAGCAGCAGGAAGAGCCTATTGAGGAGGAAAGCTTTCTTACACTGAGTATGCCTGCTGCAGCCGGAGTTTTATCGGCAGTTCTCGTTGGAGGAATCGCAATAGGCTATATGGTTAGAAAAGCTCTGGATTGAGTTAAACTCAATTCCAGAGTTTTTTCTTCATTTTTATCTATTTTCTGCACTTTATTTCCGATATAATATAGGAAAAAGTAAATTTTTAAGATATAATTCTTAAATCGGAGAGTGCATAAATGTTCTACCTAGATAGAATAAACCAGATAGATTTGCTTATAACTGTATGTTTTTCATTTTTTATATTTTCTCTATCAGTGTTATATAAAAAGAACAAATCGGACGTTCGGGCCGGGGCAGCGTGTTTTTTGGCTCCTTTAACGCTTTGTGTAATATCATTTCTTTCAGCTAATATTACAATATCTGAAATTGCTTTGGAGTTAACAGACATTAGTCTAATGGTATTACTTTTTATAGTATTTGCATCCAAAACATCTGATAAAAACTATTATCAAATGCAAACAGTAATTTTTTCAGCAACTGTCATCCTTGCGGCTTTTGTAAGCATAAACCCACAATCCTTAAGCGGTTTTGTTCATGGAAAGGCTTACACTGTTGTTTCTGTACTGCTTCCACTTTTTATAATGTACTTATTCAGAAAGGAAAACAGCCGGAAGAAGATAATCTTTTGGGCAGCACTTTTTAGCCTTGTAGCTGCATGTTTAACAAGCCTTTCTTCCAGTGAAGCAATATTATACCTTTGCCTGGCTGTTAAATTTGTTGAATACATACTATTTTCACGTTTTTACTACATGGAAATACATGATACCTTGCTTTTAAAAGCGCTTGAGTCAAAGAAAAAAGAAGAAGTTATTGACAAAACTATAAATCTTGAAGTAAAGAAAAGAGTCTTTGAAATCGAGCGTTCAAACGAAAGGTTAGCTACAATTGCCAAGGAAGACCCGATGACTAAGGCTTACAATAAGAGTGCAATACTGGACTCCATTCAGAAGATGACATTGAAGTCGAATTCTGTCTTCTCAGTGCTTATGTTTGATATAGATAATTTTAAATTGATTAACGATACCTTGGGACATATACAAGGGGATAAATGTATTAAGAGGCTTGTACTGATAGCAAAAGGCTGCCTTAGAGAGTTTGATACTCTTGGAAGGTATGGCGGAGACGAGTTTGTAATTCTTCTTCCTGGTTCAACTCCTTATCATGCAGGAATAGTTGCTGAACGGTTCAGGCGAAAAGTAAATGAAACCGAGAGTCCACACTTTACAGTATCAATTGGGATAGCAAACTTCCCCGAAGACGGAGCAACAGTAGAGGAATTGATAGCCTGCGCAGACCAAGGGCTTTACCTTTCAAAATCCAAAGGAAGAAACGCAGTTTCACATAAGGATACTTGATTTAAAGTAAAACAAAAAGGCTTTCAAATGAAAGCCTTTTTTATGTGCTTAATAATTATTTGCTTGCTTCTTCTATTGCAACAGCTACTGCAACAGTTGCGCCAACCATTGGATTGTTACCCATTCCAAGGAAGCCCATCATTTCAACGTGAGCAGGAACAGAAGATGAACCAGCGAACTGAGCGTCTGAATGCATTCTTCCCATAGTATCAGTCATACCATATGAAGCAGGACCTGCTGCCATGTTGTCAGGATGAAGAGTTCTACCAGTACCGCCGCCTGATGCTACTGAGAAGTACTTTTTGCCCATTTCGTAGCATTCCTTCTTGTAAGTACCTGCTACTGGATGTTGGAATCTTGTTGGGTTTGTTGAGTTACCTGTAATGGAAACGTCAACACCTTCACTGTGCATGATTGCAACGCCTTCTCTTACATCATCAGCACCATAGCATCTAACCTTTGCTCTGTCGCCGTCTGAATACTTAATTTCCTTTACTACATTAAGTTTACCTGTGTAGTAATCAAATTTTGTCTGAACATATGTAAAACCGTTGATTCTTGAAATGATCTGAGCTGCATCTTTTCCAAGACCATTGAGGATAACCTGCAAAGGCTGTTTTCTAACCTTGTTTGCTGACTTTGCAATACCGATTGCACCCTCGGCAGCTGCAAAGGATTCATGACCAGCAAGGAAAGCAAAGCACTTTGTTTCTTCTCTTAAAAGCATTGCTGCGAGGTTTCCGTGTCCAAGACCAACTTTTCTGTCATCAGCAACTGAACCTGCAATACAGAATGCCTGTAAGCCTTCTCCAATTGCTTCTGCAGCGTCTGCAGCCTTTGCACAGCCTTTTTTGAGTGCTATTGCAGCACCTGCAACATAAGCCCAGCAAGCATTTTCAAATGCAATAGCCTGAATTCCCTTTGTTATTTCATAAGGGTCAAAACCCTTATCAGTACACATTTTCCTGGCTTCTTCCAGGGAGCTTATGCCATATTTGTTCAATACAGCATTAACTTGATCTATTCTTCTTTCATAACTTTCAAAGAGTGCCATATCATTGTCCCTCCTATTATTATTCGTGTCTTGGGTCTATAAGTTTAGCTGCTTCATCATAACGGCCATATTTGCCTGTAGCCTTTTTAACAGCTTCATTTGCATCCATGCCCTTTTTGATCATGTCCATCATTTTTCCCATGTGAACAAACTCATAGCCTATAACTTCATTGTTTTCATCAAGAGCGATGTGAGTTACATAACCTTCTGCCATTTCCATGTATCTTACACCCTTGGAAAGAGTTCCGTACATAGTACCAATCTGGCTTCTCAATCCTTTTCCAAGGTCTTCAAGTCCTGCACCTATTGGAAGTCCGCCTTCTGAAAAAGCAGTTTGAGTTCTTCCGTATACTATCTGAAGGAATAATTCCCTCATTGCAGTGTTGATAGCATCACATACAAGGTCTGTATTGAGTGCTTCGAGAATGGTTTTTCCAGGGAGAACTTCAGCTGACATTGCAGCAGAGTGAGTCATTCCTGAACAACCTATTGTTTCAACAAGAGCTTCCTGTATAACTCCATCTTTAACATTAAGAGTCAGCTTGCAGGTTCCCTGCTGTGGAGCACACCAGCCGATACCATGTGTAAGGCCTGATATGTCTTTAATTTCTTTTGCCTGGACCCATTTACCTTCCTCCGGTATTGG
>JAEWTV010000136.1 GCA_023397675.1 Bacillota bacterium
TCCTCATCTACTTCACACAAGCCAACCACTTCGTCTTTATCCGTAAGATCAATACCAATTACTCCCATGGAGTTTCTGGCTGTTTCTTTGACTGAAGATGTATCGAAACGAGTACCTTCACCAAGAAGCGTGTAAATCATAATATTTGCATTCTTCTTTGCATGAAGCGTTTGTACCAACGAATCTCCATCTTTCAGACGAATTGCGATTACACTATTACCGAAACTAAATTTATCAGCTGCGGTTTTCTTAATCATACCCTTCTTTGTAATAAAGAAGAAATACGATTTCTTTGTAATCTTAGAAAGTGGGAGTACAGAAATAATCTTACCACGGATATTGATGAATGTATTAAGAGAAATACCAATAGACTTCTTATCTACCACTGGAATATCACTTACTCTAATAGTATGGATATAACCACCAGTATCAAAGAGCACCAGAGAATCAATATTATTGATATTCAATACTGTTTCTGGTTCATCTCCATCACTCAATTCACCGCAATCTCTTGTACCTGCTTTCATCTTCTTGACATAACCGAGTTTCGTAGTTACAATAAGATGCTTTGAATTCGTGATTTCATTCTTAACTTCTTTCTCTTCATCAAATACTTCGATACGACACTTACGAGGTTTAGAATACTTCTTGATTGCATCTTCAATTTCTTTGATGATATCTTTATCAATCTTCTTTGGATGATTGATTTTATCTTCAAGCTCTTCAATCTCATTATTCAGACGAATCCTATTCGCTACATATTCAGAATAAGCAGTCTTACTTAATTCAGAGATTCTCATAGCAGCAAATTTCGTTGCCTGAGTTGAAGATATCTGAGGAAATCTTTCCATTAACGCTTTAACGATTTCATCTCTTTCAGATTCACGAATCAAATGGATAATATTATCCAAGAATTCCTGATCTTCACAGATTTCAATCAAAATATCCCTTACATGGAGTCTCTCATTATCGGCAATCATCCGATTGATAAAATACTTACGCTTAATAACTCTGCGGTTATCAATCCAAGACTGCATAATCTCTTTCAAGTTATACAATACAACCTTACCCTGATTCATATCAACATAAGTCATTTGTACTGCAAAACCATACTCAAGATTTGTCTTCTTATACAACTTCGATACAATCTGATTTAAGTCAGTACCTTCTGCAAACTTAAGTACCAATCCAACGCCGTTGATATCTGATGTATCTTGAATATCAGTCAAAGACGATAACGCAGAGCTTCTTAACTGGTTAATCTTATCAACGATATCATCCAGCTTAATCTTATACGGGATTGATTCAATGACTACTGCATTTTCTGCTTCGTCAATTTCAATCTCTGCTCTCATACGGAATGTACCTTGACCTGTATGATCAATTTCTTCAAATTGACCTTCATCCAAGATAATTCCGCCACAAGGCATATCTGGAAGCAAGATCGGATCGTACTTCGGATCCTTGATTAACTCAATCACCGCACTAAATGCTTCATTGAGATTATACGATGGAATATTCGAAGCCATACCAAATGTAAATCCAGTAGTTGGTCTCAGTAACAGATCAGGAAATTTACTGATCAAATATACTGGCTCATTAAACTCTGGATTATAGGATGGCTTCATATCAACCAACGCATCATCCCACTCTTTGAAATAACAATCATATGCATAATCAGTTAATTTTGCATCCAGATATCTTCCTGCGGCTGAGGGATCACCTTTCGGTGAACCATTATTAGATGGGACATCAATAAGTGGATATGCTAATTCCCACTCTTTACCCATTGCTAATAACGTTTGCTCTACAGAAATATCACCATGAGGATGAATCTGAATAATTTGGCCTTTGATTGCATTGACCTTCTTAAACTTCTTATCAGCCTTTGCAATTCTTGCCGTTGCATATAAACATCTTCTTGCGGATGGTTTAAATCCATCAAGAATATTTGGTATTGCTCGTGCCAACTGCACATTGACACCAAAGAGCTGCATACCGTGACGATTATATGAACCAATATCTACATTATGAATCTTATCTTCAGTAATGTATTTCTCTACAGGTACATTTACATTACTTTTCTTTTTATTCTTCACCAATTTCATACACTCCAATCAGGTATCAAGATCGTCACTATTGAATACATAATCACTCATGAAACTCTTTCTAAGAGATGTTTCTGGACCATGTAAAATTCTAACAGTTTCCAATTCATCTTCCATATCAGATACTGTCAAACGAGTTAATTCGCGATGTTCTGGATTCAAAGTCGTTTCCCATAATACTTTGCCAGGAAGCTCGCCGATACCTTTAATTCGCTTATTGATACTCGGAAGATATGCCTTAGTACGAATGAAGAATTCACCAAGAGATACATTCTCGGCTGTGGTTTTACCATTTTCTACCAAGCCATAATATACCTCACCGTGATCAGCCTCATTGATAATTCGTGCTAATCTACTGGAACGTTCTTTAAATTGCTTACCAATATTCAAATATTGATAAGAAGCATTATACGAACCAGAGATATTTTTCTCTACTGGATCATATGTTAACTCTGGGAATTTCTCAGTAAGAAGTTTACCAAAGTTCTTATCATCTCCATAGAGAATTGCAAACTCAATGATTTTATAATTCGTGGCATAATACTTAACGAGGGACTCCAACTCATCAAGATAATCCTTATTATCCATAATGAGTTTACGCATTTCTGGCTGACCAAGTTTCTTACCTTTGGCATCTACCAGATGCATAATCTTGGATACCCTTTCTGCAAAGAGATCAAAATATTCATTCTTCGATACGATATAAGGATGCTTCTTATCATTAAGAAGATAGAATGGCGCCATTGCTCTATATACATGACCCGCTTTTACTACCTCTGGCAGCAAGCACAGGAAGTATGCCGACAACAAGGATACCATGTTCCATCCATCAATATCTGAATCGACGAAGAATATAATCTTATCAAACTGAAGCTTCTTCAGATTGAAATCTTTACCAATGCCGCAACCAAGAACTTTTGTCAGTGCTCTTAATTCTGGATTCTGAAGAATCTCACCAACGGAACATCCATAAACATTCTTCGGATTACCACGCAGTTTGAAACCTGCCTGGAAACGATAATCACGATAATTTGTGAATGAACCCTTAGCTGAATCACCCTCCATGATCCAGAGTTCCTTATAACCCTTACTGGAGCATGGCGAATATACCTTTGAAGTAATCGCTTCAAATTTATCATAAGGCTTATAATCAGAACGTCTTACCTTAATTGCAGAGTTACGTTCTCTTGCAATAGCCTTTACCAGAGTAATGACTTTCTTAGCCTCAGTTGGATTTGCTTCAAAATATTCTTTCAAATCCCTTTGTAATGCTACAGTCATTTCTCTATAAAGGTTATTATTATCAACCTTCTGTTTCGTCTGACCAGTAAATCCTGGAACTGGAGTATTGACTACTACAATGAAACTTAAGCCCGCTCTGCAATCTTCGTAAGTAACTGAATACTTACTCTTTTCAGAGTCGGTCATTGCTTCATTCGTCATGTGAATGACTGCTTTGCACCAAGCATTTTTGACAGCATCCACATGAGAACCACCATCAATGGTGATAACTCTATTACAGAATGACTTAACATTCTTTGCATCAGAGATGTCACCATCTGCAATCGTAATTACAGTTTCACAATGAGTCTTCTTATCTTCAAACTCGCTTGAAGTTGTATAGATATGAATCGGTTTAATCATCATGGATGGAACCATCTCATTGATGAGATCTTCCATACCATTTGGGTGATGATAAACTTTCGTTACAGGTAAATCTTTACCCTTCTTAATGTGATTATATGTAATCTTAATACTAGATGGTACTGTATAAGAAATATTGTTAATCCATGATTCTAACTCTTTCGGACTAATCGTGCATTTACCAAGATATTTTTCATCTGGAATGAATACGATTGCAGTACCATGATCATTTGCTTTACCCTTTGTATAGACAGGTTCTTGC
>JAEWTV010000047.1 GCA_023397675.1 Bacillota bacterium
TTGAACTCAATAATTTTGACTCAATGAGAATTGGTTTAGCATCTCCGGAAAAGATAAGAGAATGGTCAAAGGGTGAAGTTAAAAAACCTGAAACTATTAACTATAGAACTTTAAAGCCTGAAAGGGATGGGCTTTTCTGCGAGAGAATCTTTGGTCCTCAAAAGGACTGGGAATGCCACTGCGGTAAATACAAAAGGATAAGATATAAAGGTATAGTTTGCGACAGATGTGGTGTTGAAGTTACCCGTTCAAAGGTAAGAAGAGAAAGAATGGGACACATTGAGCTTGCAGCTCCCGTATCACACATTTGGTACTTCAAAGGAATTCCAAGCAGAATGGGACTTATCCTTGATATGTCCCCAAGAAATCTTGAAAAGATATTGTATTTTGCATCTTATGTAGTTATTGATCCGGGTCAGACTCCTTTGTCCAAAAAGCAGCTGTTATCCGAAAAGGAATACAGGGACAGTGTTGAGAAATTCGGACATAAATTCAGAGCCGGTATGGGTGCTGAAGCAATTAAGGAACTGCTTGTAGAAATAGATCTTGAAAATCTTTCAAAGGAATTGAGATCTGAAGCAAATGAATCTACAGGTCAGAAGAAAATAAGAACAATAAAAAGACTCGAAGTGGTAGAGGCTTTCAGACTTTCAGGCAACAGACCTGACTGGATGATACTTGATGTTGTGCCTGTTATCCCTCCTGAACTGCGTCCAATGGTTCAGCTGGATGGCGGTAGGTTTGCAACTTCAGATTTGAATGACCTTTACAGAAGAGTTATCAATAGAAATAACCGTTTAAAGAGGCTTCTTGATTTAGGTGCTCCTGACATTATCGTCAGAAATGAAAAAAGAATGCTTCAGGAAGCAGTTGATGCTCTCATAGATAACGGCAGAAGAGGCAGACCTGTTACAGGCCCTGGAAACAGACCATTAAAATCACTTTCAGATATGCTTAAGGGTAAGCAGGGACGTTTCAGGCAAAACCTTTTGGGTAAGCGTGTTGACTACTCAGGACGTTCTGTTATCGTTGTAGGACCTGAACTTAAGATTTATCAGTGCGGTCTTCCGAAAGAAATGGCTCTTGAATTATTTAAGCCGTTTGTAATGAAAAAACTTGTTAACGATGGTCTTGCTCATAATATAAAGAGTGCTAAAAGAATGGTTGAAAGAGTAAGAAATGAAGTTTGGGACGTTCTTGAAGAAGTTATTAAAGAGCATCCGGTACTTCTCAATCGTGCTCCAACGCTCCACAGACTCGGTATTCAGGCATTTGAACCTATACTTGTTGAGGGTAGAGCAATAAAGCTTCACCCATTGGTATGTACAGCTTACAACGCTGACTTCGATGGTGACCAGATGGCTGTTCACGTACCTCTGTCAGCAGAGGCACAGGCAGAAGCAAGATTCCTTATGCTTTCTGCAAACAACCTTTTGAAGCCTCAGGATGGCAAGCCTGTAACTGTTCCTACACAGGACATGGTTCTCGGAAGCTATTACCTTACTCTTGAAAAGGGCGGGGAACCCGGCGAAGGCAAGGTATTCGGCACTTTAGACGAAGTTATTATGGCGTATGAAAACGGTTATCTTGGACTCCATGCCCCAATCAAAATTAAAATGATAAAGGTTATTAATGGAGAACCAGTAACCAAAATGGTTGATGTTACTGCAGGAAAGCTTATATTTAATGAAGCCATACCACAGGATCTCGGTTTTGTTGACAGATCGGAACCCGGCAGGGAATTTGATCTTGAAATTAATTTCCTCGTTGACAGAAAAGGCCTCGGGAAAATAATAGAAAAGTGTATAAAGGCCCACGGAACAACTGACACAGCTGTTCTGTTGGATAAGATAAAAGCGCTCGGCTTCAAGTATTCAACCAAGGGAGCTATAACAATAAGCGTTTCTGATATTGTTATACCTGAAGTTAAGGAACGTTACCTTAATGAAACAGAAGAAAGAATTGAAAACATAATAAAGCAGTATAAACGTGGTTTGATATCAGATGAAGAAAGATATAATTCAGTAATTTCAGCTTGGACTGAGACAGTTGACAACGTTACTACAGCGCTGATGAACAACCTTGATAAATACAATCCTGTTTATATGATGGCTCACTCAGGAGCGAGAGGTAACGTTAACCAGATAAGACAGCTGGCCGGTATGAGAGGTCTTATGGCTGATACATCTGGTAAGACCATCGAAATTCCTATCAAGGCTAATTTCCGTGAAGGTCTTAACGTTTTGGAATACTTCATATCAACACATGGTGCCAGAAAGGGTCTTGCAGATACGGCTCTTAGAACTGCCGACTCAGGGTACCTTACAAGAAGACTTGTTGACGTAAGTCAGGATGTTATTGTAAGGGAACTGGACTGCGGAACCAAGAAAGGTATTGAAGTATACGATATCAAAGATGGCAATGAAATTATAGAAAGTTTTGCAGAAAGACTTGTTGGCCGTTATGCAGCAGAACCTATCTACCATCCGCAAACTGGTGAACTATTAATGGACACTGACAAGATGATGAGGGATGCTGATGCTGACAGAATTGTAAAGGCTGGATTCAAAAAGGTAAGGATCAGATCAATACTTACTTGCCATTCTGAATTTGGAGTTTGCGCAAAATGTTATGGTGCAAACCTTGCAACAGGTGGAGATGTTAATATTGGTGAAGCAGTTGGAATAATAGCTGCACAGTCAATCGGTGAACCTGGTACGCAGCTTACCATGAGAACATTCCATACCGGTGGTGTTGCTGGTGATGATATTACACAGGGTCTCCCAAGAGTCGAGGAATTATTTGAAGCCAGAAAACCAAAGGGACTTGCAATAATTTCTGAAATTCAGGGAACTGTAAAGATAAGCGATACAAAGAAAAAGAGAGAAGTAATAATTACTGCTGAGGATGGAGATGCAAGAAACTATCTCATTCCTTACGGTTCAAGAATAAAGGTATCAGACGGAGACATTGTAGAAGCCGGAGACGAACTTACAGAAGGTTCAGTTAACCCGCACGATATACTCAAGATCAAGGGAGTAAAAGGTGTTCAGGGATATCTGCTTCAGGAGGTTCAAAGGGTTTACAGACTCCAGGGTGTTGACATCAACGATAAGCACATTGAAGTTATAGTAAGGCAGATGCTTAGAAAAGTAAAGGTTGATGACGCCGGAGATACAAATCTTTTACCTGGTGGACTTGTTGATATCTTTGATTTCGAAGCCGAAAATGCCAAGGTTACTGCAGAAGGCTTAAGGCCTGCGGATGGCAAGCAGACACTGCTTGGAATAACAAAAGCTTCACTGGCGACAGAATCATTCCTGTCAGCAGCTTCATTCCAGGAAACTACAAGGGTACTCACCGAAGCGGCTATAAAAGGAAAGATAGATCCGCTGGTAGGTTTGAAAGAAAATGTTATCATAGGAAAACTGATACCTGCGGGAACGGGAATGAGCAGGTACAAGGACATATCAATCAGTACGGTTGTTGAATAAAGAATGAAGGCCTGCCGTATGGCAGGCCTTTTGAAATTTTGGTAGGTACCGTAGTCTTGACAAAAAAGAGTACCTGGTGATAAAATATTTCAGTGTGCATTTTTGTAGGCTTCCAATATCCTAATAAAATGCCAGATATGTTCCAGGGGGTTCAAGCGTGCTTGACAATTTAAGATTTAAGAAAAAAACAGTTGGTATAAAGCAAACATTAAGAGCATTAGAAGAAGGAATTGCAGTTCAGATTATTTTAGCAAAAGATGCAGATCCCAAGGTTTTAGGGAAAATAAATGAATTGTGCAGTAAAAACAATATTGAAATAATTTATGCAGACAATATGAAGCTTCTGGGGAAAGCCTGCGGAATTGATGTGGGAGCTGCCTCGGTAGCGATACTTGAATAAATTTGCCAATCTACAATTTACGAGTAACCGTATCGGTCACTAATGTAAATTTTTAAATTGTATTTTATATATAGGAGGTGAGTAAAAAAATGCCAACATTTAACCAGTTAGTCAGGAAAGGTAGAGAAGTAGCTGAGAAAAAATCAACAGCACCGGCTCTTCAAAAGG
>JAEWTV010000131.1 GCA_023397675.1 Bacillota bacterium
TAATTCGGATTAATAATTCCGAAAGGAGGTAAGCAGGTTTTATGGCTAGACTGAAAGATAAGTATGTAAGTGAGATTATTCCTGCACTTCAATCAAAATTTAAATATAAAAGTGTAATGGAAATTCCAAAACTGGAAAAGGTCGTCATCAACATGGGAGTAGGCGATGCAAAAGAGAATGCTAAAGCTATCGATGCTGCAGTAGGTGATTTGGCCATGATTTCAGGACAGAAGCCGGTTGTTACCAAAGCAAAGAAGTCGGTTGCTGCTTTCAAGATCAGAGAAGGTATGAACATCGGATGTAAGGTTACACTCCGTGGAAACAGAATGTTTGAGTTTGTTGACAAACTCTTAAATGTTTCACTTCCACGTGTTAGAGACTTCAGAGGTGTTTCAGCAAATGCGTTTGATGGCAGGGGAAATTACTCCCTTGGTATAAAGGAACAGCTTATATTCCCGGAAATCGAAATCGATAAGGTTGAGAAGGTAAGGGGAATGGATATTACCTTTGTTACCACAGCAAAAAGCGACGAAGAAGCTAGAGAGCTTTTGAAACTGTTTGGTATGCCGTTTAGCCAAGCTTAAAGGAGGCGATTATTGCGTGGCAAAGAAATCAATGATAATCAAGCAACAAAGAACACCTAAATATAGTACAAGAGCATATAATAGATGCAAAATTTGCGGAAGACCGCATGCGTATATTAGAAAATACGGAATTTGCCGTTTGTGCTTTAGAATGTTAGCATATAAGGGTCAAATACCAGGTGTTAAGAAGGCTAGTTGGTAAAACATTAGTGGAAGGAGGTTACGTATATGCAAGTAACAGACGCTATCGCAGATATGTTGACCAGGATAAGGAATGCCAGTTCTGCTAAGCATGAATCTGTAGATATTCCTGCTTCCAATATGAAGAAAGCGGTTGCAGACATATTGTTGGAAGAAGGTTATATAAAGGGATTTGAAGTAATTGAAGATGGTAAGCAGGGTATAATCAGAATGACTCTGAAGTATACCACAAACAAGCAGAATGTTATTTCTGGTATTAAGAAAATCAGTAAGCCAGGTTTGAGGGTATATGCCGGTAAGGATGAACTTCCAAAGGTATTGGGCGGATTAGGAATAGCAATTCTCTCAACTTCAAAGGGTATAATGACTGATAAGAAAGCAAGAAATCAGGGTGTGGGCGGAGAGATCCTCGCATTCGTATGGTAAAAGGAAAATCGTGAGAAACGTCGTCTTACTGTGTCAGTCGTCGCTTTCAAAATGCTCACATATAAAAAATATGCTCTGCTTTTGAAAGCTAGACTTCCTTGTAATACTCGTTCCTGACGATTTTCGGGAAACGAGAAAAGATGCTCGCTTCTAACGATTCCAGTATGGAATCGAATTATTAAGTAATAAAGTTGGAGACAAATGTTTCTGAAAAGGGCGGGAAACCCCGCTCATAATCTTAAGAACAGGAGGTGTACTCGAGAATGTCGAGAATAGGAAGATTACCCATAGAAATTGCTAAGGGTGTAGACGTAAAGGTAGTAGATAACGTTGTTACAGTCAAGGGACCAAAGGGGACTTTGACAAAACCTATGCACAAAGATATGATTATAAAGATAGAAGATGGAAAACTTATTGTTGAAAGACCATCAGAAGAGAAGTTCCATAAGGCACTTCACGGATTGACAAGATCACTGCTCAACAATATGGTTGTAGGAGTTACCAATGGCTATGATAAGGCACTTGATATAGTTGGTGTCGGATACAGAGCCCAAAAACAGGGAAAGAAACTCGTTCTTACTTTAGGATATTCACATCCTGTAGAAATGGAAGAACCAGATGGAATTACTGTTGAGGTTCCAGCTCCCAACAAAATAATTGTAAAAGGTATAGACAAACAGGTTGTAGGTGAATTTGCCGCTAAAATCAGAGGCAAGAGAGAACCTGAAGTTTATAAAGGAAAAGGTATCAGATACGAAGGTGAAGTAATTAAACTCAAAGAAGGTAAAGCTGGAGCCAAAGGTAAGAAGTAGGAAGGAGTGAAAATAAATGATAAATAAACAAGTTACTAGTGAAGCCAGGCTTAGAAAACATGCCAGGGTTCGTAAGAAGATAAAAGGAACTCCTGAACGCCCGAGGCTGAATGTTTTCAGAAGTTTGAACCACATATATGCGCAAATCATTGACGATACAACCGGAACTACTCTTGTATCCGCATCAACAATTGATACGGCATTAAAGGGTAAGGTTGAATTTGGTGGAAATAAGGAAGCAGCTAAAGAAGTTGGTAAACTTATAGCTACTAAGGCAACTGAAAAAGGAATTAAGCAAGTTGTATTCGACAGGGGCGGATATATTTACCATGGAAGAATAAAAGAGCTTGCTGACGGTGCTAGAGAAGCAGGCTTGGATTTCTAACAGGAGGAGGGAAATAATGCAACGCATAGATGCCAGTACTTTAGAGCTTAAAGAAAAAGTAGTTAATATAGGGCGTGTAACTAAGGTTGTTAAAGGCGGAAGAAATTTTCGCTTCAGTGCCCTTGTAGTTGTCGGAGATGAAAACGGATACGTTGGAAGCGGAATGGGCAAGGCAGCTGAAATTCCCGACGCTATTAGAAAAGGTATAGAAGATGCAAAGAAAAATCTTATAAAAGTACCATTGATTGAAACTACAATACCTCACGAGGTTATTGGAACATATGGTGCAGGTAAGGTTTTACTGAAACCTGCTGGTGAAGGTACAGGAGTTATTGCAGGCGGACCTGTAAGAGCTGTCCTTGAACTTGCCGGAATTCATGACATAAGAACAAAATCATTGGGTACAAACAACCCAATAAACATGGTAAACGCAACAATCGAGGGGCTTGCACAGTTGAAGACTATTGAAGAAGTAGCTAAACTCCGTGGCAAAACCGTCGAGGAAATACAGGGTTAGGAGGGAACTTTGGTGTCAAAGCTGAAAATAACTCTTGTAAAAAGTATAAACAAGGCAAAGGTTAACCAGGTTGCTAATGTAAAAGCACTTGGTCTTAAGAAAATAGGCAGTACTGTAGAACAGAATGACAATCCTCAAATAAGAGGCATGATAAAAAAAGTAGCGCATCTTGTTACTACAGAAGAAATAAAAGGGGAGGTGTAAACGGTGAAACTGTTTGAACTTAAATCTGCCCCGGGGACCAGAAAAACTCCTATGAGAAAAGGTAGAGGAACCGGTTCGGGAAATGGTAAAACAGCAGGTAAAGGACATAAGGGTCAGAATGCAAGAGCTGGCGGCGGTGTCAGACCTGGATTTGAAGGCGGACAGATGCCTCTTTACAGGAGAATTCCTAAGAGAGGTTTCAATAACATTTTTGCAAAGCAGTATGCTGAGATAAATGTATCCGATCTTAACGTTTTTGAGGACGGTACAGTTGTTACTACCGAACTTTTAAAGGAAAAGGGTTTGGTCAAGAAAACACTTGACGGAATAGTGGTTTTAGGTAATGGAGAAGTATCAAAAAAGTTGACAGTTCAGGCTGTCAAGTTTACCAAGACTGCTTCTGAAAAGATAGAGGCTGCGGGAGGAAAGGTCGAGGTGATTTAAATGGGTATGCTTGAAACTTTAAGGAATGCCTGGAAAATACCCGATTTGCGTAAAAAGATATTATTTACAATAGTTATGTTGATAATATATAGAATTGGTGCTCATATACCAGTTCCAGGACTTGATCCTGATAAGTTTTCACAGTTAATCGGTTCAGGCTCACTTTTAGGTTTTATGGATATAATTACGGGTGGTGCATTTAAAAACGCAACCATATTCGCAATGGGTATTACACCATATATCAACTCATCCATTATAATGCAGCTCTTAACTGTAGCAATTCCTCGTCTGGAAAGACTCCAGAAAGAGGGAGAAGAAGGAAGAAAGATCCTTCAGCAGTATGTAAGATATGGTACCATACTTCTTGGATTCTTACAGGCAGTTGGAATTTACCTCTCACTAAGAGGTGCGGTTGTCGGTGGAGGATCAGTTTTAAGCTTCTTTACAATCACACTCACGATTACAGCTGGAACCGCATTCCTTATGTGGCTTGGTGAACAGATTACCGAGTATGGAATAGGTAACGGTATATCACTTATAATATTTGCAGGTATCGTTTCAAAAGGACCTGCTGCTGCTGCAGCAATTATCGGTTACTATGAAGCCGGTAGTCTGGGAAGCGGCATTGTAGGAATATTTGGAATCTTAGCAATCCTCGCTATATTCGTACTTGTTATTGCAGCAGTTGTATGGGTACAACAGGGTGAAAGAAGACTTCCGATACAATATGCGAAAAGAGTTGTCGGTAGAAAAATGTACGGCGGCCAGAGTACACACCTTCCAATCAAGGTTAACCTCGCTGGAGTTATACCGATAATCTTTGCAATGTCCATAATGTTATTCCCTTCAACTATAGTGCAGTTCTTTGCTGGGAATTCAAACAGCGGAATAGTTAAGTTTTTTACAAACTTCCCTGGAACAATATGGTATGCAATATTCTACGCAATATTGATTATACTGTTTACTTTCTTCTATTCTATAATTCAGTTCAATCCTATAGAGATTGCAAACAACCTGAAGAAGAATGGCGGATTCATACCGGGTATAAGACCTGGAAAACCAACCTCTGATTATATATCCAAGGTGCTTAACAGAGTTACCTGGTTCGGAGGAATGTTCCTCGCAGCAGTTACCGTAATCCCAATCCTCTTCTCAATTATTTTCAAAGTAAGCGGTTTGTGGATTGGCGGTACAACAGTGCTCATCCTTGTTGGTGTTGCACTTGATACAATAAAACAAATGGAAGCTCAGATGCTTATGAGGCATTACAAAGGTTTCCTTGAATAAGAAGCACAAAATACAATTGACAATGGACAATTATGTCATATGATGTGATTGAACTCCTATTGTCAATTGTAGGTTGTTCTTAAATGTTAGAGACAGCTTTGGAGGAATTGTAATGAAAATTATACTTCTAGGTGCCCCAGGAGCAGGAAAAGGCACACAGGCGGTAAAGTTGGCTGAGAAATATGATATACCCCAGATTTCTACCGGAGATATATTCAGAAGTAATATTAAAAATGGTACTGAGCTTGGAAAAAAGGCAAAAGAATTCATTGATAAGGGAATGCTTGTTCCTGATGAAATAACAATAGGAATTGTAAAAGACAGGATAATGCAAAGCGACTGCAGAAATGGATTCATACTTGACGGCTTTCCAAGAACAATACCTCAGGCTGAATACCTTGACAAGGTTCTTGTTGAAATGGGACAAAAGCTTGATGTTGTTTTGAATCTTCACGTAGAAGACTCGGTTATAATCAAAAGGATGTCAGGCAGAAGGGTTTGTCCTTCATGCGGACTTACCTATCATGTTACCAACAATCCTCCCAGGGACGGCAAAACGTGTGATAATTGCAAAACACCAGTAATACAACGCGATGATGATAAGGAAGATACAGTTATAAACAGACTTAAAACATACCATGAACAGACAGAGCCGCTTATTGATTATTATAATAAGAAAGGACTGCTTTTGACTGTAAATGGCGCCTATAGAGTAGAAGACACCAATAATGCAGTAATGAAAGCTTTAGGTAAGTTTTAATGATATCCCTTAAGTCAAAGCATGAAATAGATTTGATGAGAAGATCGGGGCAACTTGTAGCACTTGCGCTTGAACGTATCAAGGAAGCTGCAAAGCCCGGTATAACAACTCAGGAACTGGACAGAATTGCAGAGGATGTTATCAGAAAAGCGGGCGCTATACCTTCATTTAAAGGTTATAAAGGTTTTCCGGGGGCAATTGATTATCCGGGAACCATATGTGCCTCTATAAATAATCAGGTTGTTCACGGGATACCGGGTTTGGAAATGTTAAAAGATGGAGATATTATTAGTATTGACGTAGGCGCGTATCTGAATGGTTACCATGGAGATGCCGCAAGAACATTTGCAATCGGTAATATAAGTGAAACGGCAGCAAGATTGATAAAGGTTACTGAGGAAAGCTTCTTTGAAGGAATGAAGAACGCTGTTGTCGGAAACAGAATTGTTGATATATCGTCGGCAGTTCAGGAACGGGTTGAAAAGGATGGTTTTTCTGTAGTGCGAGATTATGTAGGCCACGGAGTCGGCAAAGAAATGCACGAACCTCCGCAGATACCTAATTACCGTACAAGAGAACGTGGTCCAAGACTGGAAGTTGGAATGACAATCGCTGTTGAACCTATGGTTAATGTAGGAAGCTATCAGGTAAAACTTCTGGATAATAAATGGACTGTGGTTACAATAGACGGCAGTTTGTCAGCCCACTATGAAAACACAATTGCAATTACTGAAAACGGACCTGTAATACTGACAAAACTTGACTGATAATATGAAAAATATAAACCTGGCGTTAAATATCTTATTCAAGTCGTTACACGACGGTTTATATCTTAAGTTGAGGTGAAATTTTTGGACATTGTCCCAGGTCAAGTAGTATATTCTAAGTCTGGAAGAGATACCGGAAAAAAATTTCTGGTGACAGATATAATTGACAGCTCATATGTGATGATATCTGACGGAGATCTTAGAAAAATCGAAAAACCTAAGAAAAAGAAAATTAAACATCTTGAAATTACAAAGGATGTTGATACCTTAGGAGAAAAGCTTAAGAGCGGAATCAGGGTAAGCAATTCGGAAATCAGAAAAGCTTTGGCTGATTCCATAGACCAGGAAGAACGTCAGGGTTGAAAATTCATATATGAATAAAGCTGTGAAGTAAGAGGAGGTTTTAAGTTTTGCCGAAGGATGATGTAATTGAGGTTGAGGGTACTGTAATTGAAGCTTTACCGAATGCAATGTTTCAAGTTGAACTTGAAAATGGTCATAAGGTTTTGGCACATATATCAGGCAAATTGAGAATGAATTTCATAAGGATATTACCTGGAGATAAGGTCACCATTGAATTATCCCCATACGATTTAAGTCGTGGAAGAATAACATGGAGAGCAAAGTAGCTTGGAAGGAGGTCTATTGATATGAAGGTTAAACCATCTGTCAAAGTTATTTGCGAAAAGTGTAAAATAATTAGAAGAAAAGGCAGAGTTATGGTTATAT
>JAEWTV010000004.1 GCA_023397675.1 Bacillota bacterium
ATTCATATAAAAACCTATCCTTTCTGGTTTAAATACCATCTAAAATCGATATATGCAAAAAGGGCTTGGCATAATGCCTAAAAACCATAAAATTATACCCGGCCGTTTTTACCATACATTTTATGTACGGCAAAGGCCATGTGTTACACTTTTAAAATCAATAAAACAGCAACAGGAATACCAATATAAACATTAGTGCTTTTGTAAGCTCGCCAGGGGGGAGCTTTGCAAATTTCCTTCCCAGTATTCCTATGCTTCTCCTGTCATAAAACAGAAGCAGATAGTCTAGAATAAAGAAAAGTATTGAGGAATTATCATTATAATAATATCTGTCTGCCATAAAATAACCCTCCGCAGTAAATCCCATAAATATAATATTTAATTAAAGCTGTTTTTGTTACTGCTTATTTTAATAAGGGTACTATTAATAGTAAAAGCTTAGGTAAGAAAATTTTTCTACAACTGAAAAATTTTCTGCTTATGCGTTATAATATATAGAGGACGGAGAATAAGTATATGAGAAAATTTTCTTTTTTAATATTAATAACGTGCTTTGCTTTAATGCTTTCTTCGTGCAGCCTTTATGACAGTGGGGCCGGTCGCTCTTTACAAAATAAGGCTGCGCAGGGCTCACAAGCTGCAAAAACAGTTCAGGCAAAACAAAGGTTTCCTGACTTTTCCATTAAGGATGCAAACGGCAAAAACGTAAAGCTTTCTGATTATCAAGGAAAGATAGTTTTTATATATTTTTGGGCTACATGGTCCCCATATTGTGTGCAAGAGATGCCAAACCTGGATAAGATGGCAAAGGAAATTTCAAAAGGGAATGATGTAGTGTTTCTTACTGTGAATACTGGTGAAAAACAGGATACTGTTAAGAAATTCATTGCCGATAATAAGCTTTCATTAAATGTTCTTACTGATACCCAGGGGATTGTTGCAGCTAATAATAACATTTTCAGGCTCCCTACGACACTTGTTATAAACCGAAATGGCACACTTTACAGTACCTTAGAGGGTAAGATAGATCAAAAGATGCTTTCAGGTATTATTACTAAACTAAAGTAATGAGAGGTAATTCGTAATGCATGATGTAATAATTATAGGAAAAGGGCCTGCCGGGCTTTCGGCAGCCATTTACACCGTAAGAGCAAAGCTTGATACACTACTGATAGGCAATGAGGATAGTGCATTGAAAAAGGCTGGCAAGGTTGAAAATTATTTTGGCTTTCCAGAACCAATAAAGGGTGATGAACTTCTAAAAGCAGGAGAAGATCAGGCTATTAGGCTTGGAACGAAAATAGTTGTAGATGATGTTATTTCAGTAGTAAAAAATGATTTTTTTGAGGTTACAACCCAAAAAGAGGTGTATCTTTCAAAAGCCCTTTTGCTTGCCACCGGTCAACCTCAAAAGAAAGTAAACATAGAAAACCTTGGGAAGTTTGAAGGAAAGGGTGTAAGTTACTGTTCAACCTGTGATGGTTTTTTTTACAATAATCTTAAGGTTGGTGTTCTGGGTTTTAAGGACTTTGCAGTACATGAAGCTTTGGAACTTGAAACATTTACAAAAGATATAACCATATTTACAAATGGAAATAAGTTTGATATATCAGACAAATATAAAGACGAAGCAGCCAGGTTTAAGATCAATGAAAAAGCTGTTAAAAGCCTGGAGGGTTCCGACTTTATTGAGAAGATCTGTTTTAATGACGGAAGCTGTGATAACATCGATGGAATTTTTGTGGCTTATGAAAGCGCATCAAGCATTGATTTTGCAAGGAAGCTTGGAGTAATGACAGACGGCAATTCAATAATAGTTGATAAATCACAACAAACAAATCTTGATGGTTTATTTGCCGCAGGTGATTGTACAGGAGGATTTAAACAGATTTCAGTTTCTGTAGGACAGGGTGCGCTGGCGGGGAGAAAGATGATTGAATATGTAAGAAGTGTGTAATTGAGGTATAAATTTCGTGATTATATACCTGAACATACAGATATATTATTAATAAGGTTTGTTTGAATTATTAGATAAGTCCAAATAATCAAACGGAGGTCTTGCTGCTATGTCTGTAAAGGTATTTTCAACACCAACATGCCCATGGTGTACTATGGCAAAGAAATATTTCGACAGTAAGAATATTCAATATACTGATTATGATGTTTCAAGGGATGACAATGCTGCACAGGAGATGATAAGGAAGTCGGGTCAGCGGGGTGTTCCTGTAATAGAAATTGACGGGAGTATAGTAATTGGTTTCGATAAAAACAAAATAGATAATCTTATCTGAAATAGAGTCCCTGAAAGGGGACTTTTTAAATGATTATATTATTATGATACTGCCGAATATATGTCTGACAGCTCTATATTAATAGTTTCAATAACTCGTTTTTGTTCTTTGTTATTTACTGACCCTGTACATTCAGATGGTGTTGAAGCATTTCTTATGGGTAGGGTTATTGTGAACTCACTGCCTGAGTTTTCCTTGCTATCCAGTTCAATACTTCCGTCATGGAGGTCAACAAATGATTTGACCAGATACAGTCCGATTCCCGTTCCTTCATGCTCCCGTGTAAAGGAATTTCCCACCTGTCCAAACCTCTCAAATATCTTTTCTGAGAGATTTTTAGGTACTCCGACCCCTGTATCCTTTACTGAAATAATAACATTTTTATTATTTTCCTCTTGAACTGATATAGTAATATTTCCGCCCGTCGGTGTAAATTTAATAGCATTGGATAAGAGATTAAGTATAACTCTTTCAATTTTGTCGATGTCTACAGCTGCAATCAATTCATCTGTTTCAGATATGAATTCAAGGTTAAGATGTTTTAATTCTGCATAAGGCTCAACCGAAGCGGATATTTCCTTTATAAGCTGGACCATGTTGCAATTAGTCATACAAAGCTTCGCATACCCGGAATCTATCCTTGATATGTCTAAAAAATTGTTTATAAGCCTTAAAAGCCTGTAAGAATTCTGTTTGATTATTTGAAGATTTTTTCCAGATTTTCTTCTTTCTATGGTTGTAATAGAATTGTTCTGTTCTAAAAGCTGTATAGCACCAAGAATGACGCTAAGAGGTGTTTTTAATTCATGTGATATATTTGTAAAGAATTCGGTTTTCTGTGTATCATACTTTTTTATTTTTTCCAGTTCATTAAAGCAGTGTTCTAGCTGCCTTCCCTTTATATAAATTGTTGAATAAACGTTTTTAAATGTAAAGGCAATAATAAGCAAAAGTGATATCAGAATAGCGGATAATACGATTAGTGTTACAATAAAAGCACTTTTAACAATATCGGATTCGTCAAAAATTAAATGTCTCAGTATTAGCGCCAGTATGAGACATACCAAAATTAATGAAAAAAGAATTATTAATTTGATATTTCCAGGAATACCGGAACGCTTATTGCCCACTGGTATAAACACCCTCTTTTTCAAAAAAATATTATAACAAAATATATTTAAGTACTTAAATGCTGATAATATTTTATTACTTGGAAGGTAAAAAGTAAATATAAATGCCAAAATATAGTAAAATAATCCTAGAAAAAATTTTTCGTACTATCTGCTTATTAAAAAGTCCTGTCAGTTAAAAAAATTGATATATAGGATAAAGTAAATTTCTTATACATCATTTGCATTTTTAAAGCCAAATGCAAATGGGTATCAAATCAGAATTTATTTTATCCTATTACAGATGTAATAAGTTGAATTAAAATCATATATCATACCATCATGGCCGGCATTATGAGCCATGATGCATATTAAATATTTAATTCAACTTATATATCTTTATTTATTTTTGTTTTAATATTATAATTATATAGACTTATATGCAATAAACTTTTATACAAATTAAAGGAGGCTTAACATGTCAGGCCATTCAAAATGGGCAAACATTAAAAATAAAAAGGAAAAGTCAGATGCCAAGAAGGGCAAGATCTTTACAAAATTGGGAAGAGAAATAGCAGTTATAGTAAAACAGGGGGGTCCCGAT
>JAEWTV010000042.1 GCA_023397675.1 Bacillota bacterium
TTACTCATACGACACCTCCTATGTTTATTGTCTTGCGATTGTCAGTCGCCTGCATTATATCATAGGAGTTTTTGTTCAGAGCTAAAGCCTTTTTATCCACCGGCATAGCCGGAGGTTGTCACACAAAGGAAAAAGCCTTGTGATACTTATATCACAAGGCTTTTTGGTGGGGATGGTGGGAATCGAACCCACATGAGGTCACCCTCGCCAGATTTTGAGTCTGGTACGTCTGCCAGTTCCATCACATCCCCATTTTTAACTGCTTAAATATATTAGCATAAAGGATTATAAAAATCAATACCTACTATTTCAATTTACTATAAAATATATATTATTATTTCTTTGTCACACCTGCTTATATTACTTCATAAAATGTATTATGTCAACCATTCAGCAAATCATTATTCATGATTAGTTGAATAAGGCATAAACCCAACAACCTTTCACCTGTACAATTACTGGACTTTAATCTATGGCTCGGGACTTTTTCCGAGCTTCTTTCTATTGAAAAAACCGCTGAAGCGGTTTTTTATTTTTTTGTTCTAGTTATTATTCTAACTATATCCTCAATATTTGTTCCCGTTTGAATTTTGAATTCTCCGGTTTCAATCTTTTCAGACAATCCTAAAGCTGTAAGCTTACTATAAAAGTCATTTTTATTCGCTATAAGTCCTGCATTTAAAAGTCTTTGCGCTATTGTTTGAGTACTATCCCCGCTATTTATTACAATACTTACTGTTTTAGGCTGGTTCTGCTGATTTGTATCTGTTGTCGTCTGATTGGTTGTACTGCTTTTTGTTGTGCTGTCTGCAGGTGAGGCTGGTGTATTATCATCCGAGCTTACTTTAATTGCTGATTTATCGCTGTTCTGTGTTTGGTCACTCTGGCCTTTAATTAAGTCAGCAGGATCAATCATTCCATAACCCTTTGCAAGTTGTATAACTTCTTCCTTTGAAGGTTTTGAGACTGTGCTTGCACCAGCGTTATAACAGATTATACCCAATATTGCAGCAATGATGATACCCATTCCAAGTCCAATTAGAATACTTTTTATATGAAATCCCTGCATGTGACCCCCTTACGTTAACTTTATATAGAAACTTATTGTTATTTATTCATTCCAAGTACAAGCTCAACTTCACCTTTGCCCATTCCAAGTTTTTTTGCAATTTCAATTTCAGACAAGCCTTGTTCAGAGAGCATTAAAACTTCAGCATACCTACTGTTTATGGGTATTACATTGCTTTTATAATTACTCTGAGTTTTATAGCTTGATATTGCAGATTTGTTGCTAATTGTCTTTACTTCTTGTTTTATAACGATCTCTTCCGCTTGTTCAGCTTCCTGCTGGATTTTTTCTATTTTACTTTTGACAAGTACATCGCTTCCATTACCATTGACAACCATATCTACTGGTATTTGAGATGTTACCGTACTTTCATTAAGCCGTCCCTTTATATTACCTATACGGTCTTCAACACTTTTTAGCATACTACACATTTCTTCATTCTTTATATCCATCTGTGTGACAATATAGTCGGAAAACCTGTTTAATTCGTCAATCATGAGTTCAGCATCATTAACAATTCCTGTTAACTCATCTTTTTTAGAGTCAATGCTTTCCAAAGCGTCCCTGGATTTTTTTCTGTCGTAGGTAATACCAACTAAAGCAACTATTATCAGTACAATACCTAATACAATAAGACTGATAAAGAACTGATTCATTTGTGACACCTCACATTTCTCTTTAGTATAAAGTAAATCAAAAAATTAAAGTCTTATATCTATATAACTTGACTTTTGCTCACCTTTTACATCCTTTTTACTGTCTTTACCGTCCGGTTTTTTTTGTTTGTTCTTTTTCTCCCTTTCCTGTCTTTCCTTTTCTTCTTTTTCCCTTATTAAGGCTTCCTGAGTCTTTTCCTGTGTATGAACAAGCTTAACGCTGTTATCAGCCTTTAGCTGCGTTGACGTAGCCTGCTGCTGTTGAGCAGCAATATTCCTTTGATTATCTTCAGCATTAATCTTTGAAATTTCTGTCGTTCTCGGTACAGAAATCTGAAAATCAATAGGTCTTATGGTCATTAACACCACATTCCTTTCACTGCAAAAAGGTTTTAGAAGCACTAAAACCATCAACTACTTGTCTATAGGACCAACCCTTACATCTGCACCATCCCTATAAAGGGTACAGTACTGAAGATTTTCCTTAACATACATCATACAAGTTCCTATAGCTACCTTTGTTCCCGGATAAATATAATTCTGAGCTTTTATCTTACCGTATGCATCCTGCTGCAGTTTACCCTCAATAACTGTCATTTCTTCTTTCAGTTCTCCAAGCTTGTTGCCAAGGAAAACCTTTGTACGAACACTTTTTGCAAGCATTTCCTGTTTGTCGGGAGTAAGCATACCAGCTATTTCAAGCTTTTTAAGAATTGTTATAGCCTGCTCGGCTTTTTTGATATCGCTTTCCATGCTCGCTGTTTCTTCTCTTAAAGCCTTGTAACGTTCTCTCAAACTAGGATCAACACCAACCTCTATATCAGTAACTGTCGCCATATGCGAACCTATAACCTTTGCAGATATTTCCTTTCCCACCTTACAGGTTCCACCAACAAGGAGGCCCTTCTTTCCTGAAAGTTCAAGCTTGTTACCGCACTTTACATTACTGTGCATTATTGCTTCGGACTTTATATTATTTTTTGCTTCTATGTTACTGTGTTCAATATACCTTGCAATTATATCCCCGCCGCTTAAAATTGTTCCTTTACCAAGTCCCTGCATGCCCCTTCTTAAAATAATATCTCCGCCGGCTTTTATTACAGCACCTTCAACAACACCCCAAACTTCTACATTACCGCCCGCTTCAACAGTAAAACCGGACAAAACGTTGCCTCTTACTATAACATTTCCTACGAAATAGATATTACCGGTTGAAGTATCAACATCAGCAGCAACTTCGTAATTAGAAAATACACTTACTTTACCGTCTATATAATTAACCTGTCCGTCGATTGCAGAAATAAGAGCTTGTCCGTCTTCTGCCGGTTCAACATTTCTTCCCCTTGGAAGAACCGCAGGCTTACCGTCAACAGAGGGTATATCTACACCATAAACCGTCTTGCCTTTTACTCCAGGCATTGGCGGAACAAGGCGGCAAAGGACCTGCCCCTTTGTAACACTTTCAATAGTGTTTATTTCCTTGTAGTCAACTCTTCCATCCTCTAAAATGGTAGGTTTTCTTTCCTTATTAATATCAAAAATGAATTCAATCTTACCGCTGGTGCCATTTGCAGAAGGAATACCCTCGGCTATTGTAATCATTTCATTATAAACCGGATACTTTGATACATTATCAAGAGTGGCTTTATTGATACCGTAAATAATACCGTTTTTACTGAGGGCTTCCAATATCTCTTCAGCAGTGACATTTCTTCCGCCTTCGGGTGGAGTAATGCTGATAAATGCCTTCATTTTATCGGGTGCTACAACTACTGAAAGAGTTGCATCAACCTTTACTTCCTGTTGAGGCCCGGCTATCCTTACCGCACTCTTGTCCGCTTTTAACACAGCCATATCTATAATATCACGGCTGTAATTCTTAATCTGCTTGCGATTAAGTTTTTCCTGCACATCTCTGGTTTCAACTTTCTTACCTTTTCCAACTGCAGGATATACGGTAAGATATACTCCATCTTCCCTGAACTCAATATTAAAAAAGCCGTCATTTACGTTTCTTTCATTCAACATTTACTTAACCCCTCTACTAAATATATCTTTATCCGACACATAATTGTGTATTATTCTTTTAATATGGTTTTATGCCTTGCAAGCTTGCCTCTTAGCCTCAGAATAGCTTTAGTATGAAGCTGTGATATCCTTGACTCAGACACCTTCATTATTGCACTTATCTCTTTTAAAGTCAATTCTTCGAAGTAGTAGAAGCTGATTACGGTTTTTTCCTTCTCAGGAAGCTTATTTATTGAATCACCCAGAATTTCCTTCAATTCCGAAAACTCAACATAGCTTTCGGGTCTGTCCTCACTGTTTGTATTTGGCAGGTCAACCCCTACTTCATAGTTCTGTTCCATGAATTCCTCAAGTGAAACCATTGAGGAAAGGTTTACTTCATTTATAAGTTTATAAAAATCGTCCATTCCAATACCAAGTTTTTCAGCTACTTCCTTGTCAGATGCGGAATGTCCGAGCTCATTTTCTATCTCCCAGTATACCTTTTCCAAATCCTTGTTTTTTTGTCTCAAGGATCTTGGAACCCAGTCTAGTTCTCTTATACTATCTATTATTGAGCCTCTGATACGTAACGAGGCATACGTTTCAAATTTAACTCCTTTATTTACGTCAAACTTATCAATGGCATCGATAAGCCCAAAAACGCCAAAACCGACCAGATCGTCGTATTCAACATTAGACCCAAAATAAATATTGAGTCTTCCGGCAACATATTTTACCAAATATGAATATTCAATTATAAGTTTTTCTCTTATAGCCGGATTTTTTGATTCACTGTACTGCTTCCAAAGTTCCAGCTGCTTAGTACTGTTATTTGACATCTGAATCCCCCACAAATTTTTCTTTAGTATAAGTCAACTGTTACTTAACGTTCCCGTCCTTTAGTTTATCAGATAACATTTCAAGATTTAATGGTATGAATTCATCATCATCTTCAACTTTAATATCTATTTTCGATGACTTATTACCTTGTTTATGTGCTGCTGCTTCTTCCCGAGCTTGTTCCTCCCTGGCCTCTTCCTCCTGTTTCTCTTTTTCAAGTCTTTCCAGCTCAATCTTTCGCTTTTTTTCTTCTATGTCACTGTTGATTTTCAAAACTGTATTTTTTATAAAAACCCCTAGTATGTAAAAAACAATCATACCTAAGGCCATCTTAACATAAACCTGTTTCATGTCTGCTGTGCTCGAATAGCTTAGCATTCCGACAACAATGGCCACTACTGCACCCAATATAAAAGGTAACCTCTGGATATACTCCATTTTAGCTTCCTTTCTTTTTATATTTCTTTTAAACCATGTCCAACAGTCTTGATAACCAATCTTCCATCCTCAGAATATAGCTCAATGGTTCGGCCGAAATTTCCGCCAGTATCCTCTGCAATAATCGGAATCCCCAACTCATAAAGTTTTTCTTTTGTTGAAGCAACATTCCTTGACCCTATTCTTATGATATCAGAAGATTGACTAAATGCAAACATTTGTGCCCCACCGGCAATTTTAGCTTTAATGTTGCTTTTAACTGCTCCCAATTTTATCATATCTTCAAGGAGTTTAACTATTGCTGTATCGGCAAATTTTGCTATATTTGAATTGTTAATTGCCTGTGTGCTTGATGGAAGCATTATGTGTGCCAATCCGCTAACCCTGGTGATACTGTCAAACAAGGCAATTCCCACACAGGAACCAAGTCCCAGTGTGGTTAAAACACACGGGTGGCATGCAGCATCCAGTTCTGCCATACCTATTTTTAGCATTTTATCCATTAATCTGATACTCCCAAAGCTTTTAATAAAATACTGTAAGAATCAACATCTGGTACAAGTAAAAAGTCTCCCAATACCTTTGAACAGCCATCGGAGAATTCTGTTTCAATATACAGCACCGTGTCCCCGACCTTTCCAAATTCTATAGCCGGTACACTTAAAATTGCTCCCGCCATATCTATTGCCATATCAGGTATGGATGGCATAATAAGTAAATTTGTAAGTGTTGATAAAGCTGACAGATACGAACCGGAAAGTATATTTCCGATTTCTTTAAGAGCTGATTGCTCAATATCTGAAAACTCAGTACTATCTGGATGACCGTTATCCCCTTCACCCATCATAAGATCAACAAGCAGCCTTGCTGAAGGTATATCCAGAATGAACATAATATTCCCCTGAAGATCACCGGTAACTCTCAGCAATATGCCCACAACAAGAGTTTCAGCACCGCCAAGGATTTCATTAATATCCTTGAACTCCAGAACATTTATTTTCGGAACATTCATGTCTACCTTTTTGTTCATCATTTTAGCAAGTGCCGTAGCTGCATTACCTGCTCCTATGTTGCCTATCTCCTTTAAAACATCCATCTGGATATTGTTCAAGTTTTCAATATTTATATCCATTTTATTCTCCTTGCCTATTGATTAATTTTGGATAATCTCTCAAGGTTAAGAAGTATTACTATTCTCTCGTCTACCTTTCCAATTCCGTATATAAAATCAATATTTGCATTTTCCTTAAGACTTGATGTACTTTCAATGGCGCTGCCTGACAATTGAAGAACCTCTGAAACTGCGTCCACGATGAAACCAAAAACTACTTCATCGACTTTTACAATTATTATTCTGGTATCATCTGTTTCTTCTGATTGATTAAGATCAAATCTTGCTCGCAAATCCATAACAGGCACTATCTCACCGCGGAGGTTAATAACACCCTTGATATAGGATGGAGTCTTTGGGACTCTTGTTATAGGCATCATCTTTTCAATGATGGATACACTCTGAATATCTACTCCATACTCTTCCTTATCCAATTTGAAAGTAACAAACTGCTTAATGTTTCCTGATATATTTGTTTCCATTTTTATGACCCCTTTCTATGCAAGAGAATTAACATCAAGGATTAATGCTACGCTGCCGTCTCCAAGAATTGTAGCTCCAGCAATGGATTTATACCCTTGCAACAGCTTACCCAGAGATTTTATAACTATTTCCTGCTGTCCCATGAATGTATCAACAAGGACGCCTGAAAGTTTGTCACCCTTTTTAATGATAACTATTGTAAGCTGTTTCGGAGTTTTTTCCTCTCCTTCAACATCAAGGACCTTGTTGAGCCTGATTATCGGAACAACGTTATTTCTGTAAAGTATAACCTCCTGCTGCTGAACCATCTTAACTTCACTTGGGGCAACATACTGGATTTTATGTACATTGCTAAGTGGTATAGCGTATTTTTCGCTTCCTACGCTAACCATAAGAGCCTGTATTATTGCAAGTGTAAGAGGCAGTCTGATTACAAATCTGCTTCCCTTGCCTTGCTCAGTTTCAACCTCAACATTACCGCCCAGAGCTTCTATTTTTGTTTTTACAACATCAAGTCCAACGCCTCTCCCTGAAAGGTCAGTAACCTTTTCTGCAGTACTGAAGCTTGGTTTGAATAGCAAGTCTACAAAATCCTTTTTAGACATTGTCTTTGCTGCGTTTTCAGTAATAACTCCTCTTTCAAGAGCCTTTTTCTTAACCCTATCAACATCGATACCGCTTCCGTCATCCTGAACTTCTATAATAACATTGTTTCCTGATTGGTATGCCCTAAGGTTAATGGTACCTATTTCTGGTTTGCCTAACTCGCGTCTTTTCTGCGGAGATTCTATACCATGGTCAACCGAATTTCTCAGACAGTGAATGAGAGGATCTCCTATTTCATCTATTACAGTTCTGTCAAGTTCAGTTTCTTCACCTGACATAATCAATTCTATTTCCTTGCCAAGATCCTTGGATATGTCTCTTATCATTCGTGGGAACCTGTTGAATACTGTTTCTACTGGAACCATTCTAACCTTCATAACAGCGTCATGCAGATTGGTAGTAATTCTTTCAAGATATTCTATAGCTTCGCCATAATCGTCTTTTTGTTCATTTTCCTTAAGGCCGTCAAGTCTTGTTTTTATAATAATCAATTCGCTGACAAGATTCATAAGGTTGTCCAGACGGTTTATGTCTACCCTTACAGTTTTTCCTGCAGTCTTTTTAGCTGCTGCATTCTGCTTCTGGGCATCTGCCTGTGCATCTTTTTGAGCGGCAGCCTGTTCAGTTGGTTTCTCAGCATTTTGCTCTGCACCCTGTTCACCTGATACTGCAGTTGGTTCAATTTTATTTATTATAACTTCATCGACTTCGGCAATTGAATTAAGCTCTTTTAAAAATAAATCCTGACTTTCCTTTGAAATAACTACTACACTGAACTCAAAATCAAACTTTTCATCTTCAATATCTTCAACCTTGGGCTGAGACTTGATTATTTCAGAATACCGTTCCAACGTCTGGAATATAATAAATGACCTTGCAGATTTCAAAAGGCAGCCTTTATTAAGTACTATAGTTATCTTATATGCATTCATATCCATGCTGTAAGCTTTGCTTATAACATTCATATCATATTCATTAAGTGTGAAATTAGCAGTCGGGTGGCCATTGTCAGCTACTGCAGCTGGTTGAGTTGCCGATTGTACTGCTTTTTCCGGCTCAGCCTGCCCATTACTGTTCTTGGCACTTTTAAGTCCTTCAATAATGGCAGTGTTGTCCTGATCACCTTCAGAACCAGTATTAATGACACTATCCACATACTTTTCAAGAGCATCAAGACACTTGAACATTAAGTCTACAAGGCCTGGTGTTGCCTTTATTTCACTGTTTCTTAAAGCCTGAAGCACATCTTCCATGGTATGTGTGAGTTTTTGCATGCTATTGAAACCCATTGTACCTGACATTCCCTTTAAAGTATGTGCTGCTCTGAATATTTCATTTAAAACTGATGTATCTCCCGGGTCTTTTTCCAACTGCAGAAGTGATTGGTTCATATTCTGCAAATGTTCCTTAGACTCCTCAATAAAGATCTCCAGATATTGGCTCATATCCATTATACACGCACCCCCACGATTCTTATTATCTCATTTGATATTTGATTAAGTGGCACAACTGCATCTACTACACCAGTCTGTACTGCCATCTTAGGCATACCGTAAACCACACATGATTCTTCATCCTGGGCAATTATATACCCGCTACTTCGTTTCTTTATATTAACAACACCTTCACTGCCGTCTGCACCCATTCCCGTCATAATGACGCCTATGGTGTTTTCAAATTCAAGTTCTGCTACCGAATCCATCATTGCATTTACAGAAGGCCTGTGTCCGCCTATAGGATCGGCTTTTGAAAGTTTTATTCTTATTTCCCCCGACTGGATTTTTTCAACCAGCATATGGTTTCCACCAGGGGCTATATACACCCAACCGGCTTTTACAATATCACCGTCCTCTGCCTCTTTGACACTTACCTGACTTATTGAATCAAGTCTTTCAGCAAGTGACCTTGTAAAACCTGGAGGCATATGCTGAACTATCAAAATTGCTGCCGGCAATCCTCCCGGAATGAAAGGCACAACATTCTGCAGTGCTTTCGGTCCACCGGTAGATGTTCCTATGGCTACCAGATAGTCCAGTGTACCGTCTTTATTTTTTATATTCCCTTTATCCTTAGGCCCTTTAATTGGAATTTGAATATTGGTAACAGTCTTTTTTCTACCCTTTAGTCTGGCTGCAGTTTTAACTTTAAAAATAATTTCGTGCTTTTTTTCTTCACCAGACATATCAAATATGTTTCTAGGCTTTGTTATGAAATCAACAGCTCCATAACCTAACGCTTCAATTGTGCAATCGGCACCCTCTTTAGTCAGACTGCTGAGCATTATAACGGGTATAAAACTCTTTTCCATCAAAGCTTTAAGACAGCTCAGCCCATCCATAACAGGCATTTCAATATCCAGGGTAATTACATCAGGGTTAAGCTTATCTACCAACTCAATAGCCTCAAAGCCATTTTTCGCAGTTGCTGCTACTTCAATATCACCACTGTCTGTAAGTATGTCTGTTATTACTTTCCGCATAAAAGATGAATCATCGACTACTAAAACTTTAATTGCTTTATTATTTTCGGGAGACATTATATCAATCCTTTATTAATGAGTTTTCTTTGTTGCTGAAAAATGAACTTTATTATTTCCTCCCTGTCTCTATTCTCTATTTTACTAAAAGAAATACCAATATTATAGTTATATTTTTCCTCAATGTTGAGTTTGGTCACCCTTACTACGTTTCCAAAGAAGGTTACCTGTTTTTCTTCACTGATACTTAACCGGCATTCAACAAGGTTTTTTAATTCAGCATTTTCCATTATCAGTATGCTTACACCACCGCCGCCTATATCTTTTGTAATTGACTTATTAAAAGGTATAGGCTCATTTGTTTCGGAATTTAGCGTTTCTACTATTTTATATTCCACCGGCAGAGTATGTTCAAACCTGAAATACTGCCTTCTTTGAATCTTTTCCAAAGAGCTTGTTGTACGTATATTAAGCATTGGCAGATTATCTTTGATATATCTGCTTATTACAACTGCACTACAGGTAAATAACTCGTTATCACAATAGAAGTACAAATTCATCAAGGTATCTACTCTTATGGGGTAGACAATTCCTTCATGGATAGGCGCCGCTATATAAAGGGTACCATCATTTTCTATCCATTCTAATTCGCTAACCAATACAGGCCCGGTGCTTTTCCCCAAATGGTCTGTCATCTCAATTTCAAGCTTGGTTCCAGGCATAATATCGGAAAGTGTCATAATCACACCATCCTTTATCCATATTAATGGACGCTTATCTTAAGTATTTGTAAACTTTAGTAGTCTGCCAATAAAACCTTTTATTCCCGTGCTTCCGTTGTCTATCTTTTCTTCGCCAATCTGTGCAATCTTCTTTGAGATTTCGGTTATTGACTTTGTTGCGGCACTTTTCGGGAAGCTTAAAGAAAACGGCTGCTGCATTTTAACTGCCCTCATTACATTTTCATCTTGCAATATATATCCAAATGGTATGAGTTTCAGATTTAAAAATCTGTCTGCTACCATTGAAAGCTTGTTTAAAATATCATTTGCTTCATATTCACTTTCAGCCCTATTTACAATGACTTCAATCTTCTTTTCCTTATCCCTGTTTGCAACCATCTTAACCAGGGCATATGCATCAGTAATGGATGTTGGTTCAGGTGTTGTAACAAGTAATACCTCATCCGCTGCCATTACAAAGCTCATTACATTATCCGACAAGCCTGCAGCAGTGTCTATAAGAATTACATCTGAAAGCTTGTCCAAAAGCGCTATGTTTTCAACAAACTTTTCTACCTGCTGTTTATCAAGCTTTACAAGGTCTTCTACACCTGACCCGCCTGATATGAACTTTATATTATTAGGACCGTCACTTAATACTTCAAATATATTCTTTTTTCCGTAAATAACATCAACAAGCGTGTTTTTCGGAATAATACCGAACAGCACATCAATATTTGCAAGTCCAAAATCTGCATCAAGTATTGTAACCCTTAAGCCAAGCTGACTTAATGCAATTGCAAGATTAACAGAGACATTGGTTTTTCCGACCCCGCCTTTTCCGCTGGTAACCGTAATTACCCTTGCATTCCTTTTCACCGGAACAGGCGGAACTTCCTGCTGTATGGCAGCTTGTTTAAGTTTTAGGTTTTCTATTATCTGCCTTAATTTTTCAGCCTGATCCTTCATTTTTGTATGCTCCCCAATAAAGACTTGGTAATTTTGCCTGTGTTGACAACTTCAATATCGTCAGGAACACTTTGTCCGTTAGTCACATAGGACAGGCTTTTACCTGTAAAATATCTCGTATTAAGGATTACTCCGTTAATAACAGTTTCATCAAGCTTTGTGAATATGAGCTTGTAGTTTTCTAAAAAGTTATAATTGTTAAGTATCTCCTGGACATTTCTGTTGCTTGTAGTAGCACTTAGTACCAGATAAAGCTCATCAGCTTCCGATGCAGCTACAAGGGTTTTTAATTCGTCAAACTGGGCTTTATTTGTATGGCTTCTGCCTGGGGTATCAATAAGTATCAAATCTTTATCCGAATGCTGTTCTATTGCAGCCTTGATTTCTGAAGGTGAATATATGACGGACACAGGTGTGCCAAGGATTTCCGCATAGGTCTTAAGCTGTTCAACAGCCGCTATCCTGTAAGTATCGGCAGTTATCATTCCTACCTTCTTTTTATTGTGTAAAGCAAACGTTGCTGCAATTTTGGCAAGAGTCGTCGTTTTACCAACTCCTGTCGGCCCTACAAAAATAACTACTGTCGGATTACCATCTTCTTTAAGTGTTATAGTCTCGGGCTTTCCAAGAATGCCATTAATTATATTAAACATTACGGACGCCGTATCGTTTACACTTGTAGTACTTCCAAGCTTTTCGTTCACAGATTCAAGTATTTTATCGGCAACTGAAGCTTCAACCTCATTTTTTACAAGATTGTTATAGAAAAACTGTGATACCTTATCGGGAGCAGTTTCAGTAACTTCCTCCTCTTCGGCTTTCTGACCGCCGTTCATTGTATCATAAATTTTTGAAAGCATAGCTTCCATATTCTGAACCTTGTTTTCAAGCTGGGATATCTTTACATCCTTAACAGGCTCAGAAGCTGCAGCACTTTCTACTGCTTCTGCCTTTACGCTTACCTGGGGCTGAACAGTTCTAACAGGTTCAGGTTTTATTTCTTCCTTCCTGACCTTTTCTTTAGCTGTACCAAAGTCGTCATCAACTGCTGCAAGTACCTCAACCATAGGCTTTGAAAAAACCTTAAAAAGCCCCTTTTGCTTAACCTTACGGGTATTTAAAATGACGGCGTCGGATCCGAGATCCATTTTAACTTTTAATATAGCTTCCTGGGTATTCTTGCCCATGTAACGCCTTATTTTCATCTTTAGATGCTCACCATCCCTACTGATTGTACTTCAACACTTGGGTCAAGCTCATTATATGACAGTACTACCAAACCAGGTACCGACTGCTCCGAAAGTCTTTTAAAGTATAACCTTACAATAGGAGATGCGAGCACTATTGGCTGTTGACCCAGCTGTGAAAGCTTATGCACCTGTTTTGAAAGGCTGCTTAATATATTGTTGGATATTCCCGGTTCCAGTGTAATATAAGTTCCATGCTCTGTTTTCTGTACCGAGTCCATAATTACCTGTTCAAGCTTCGGATCAAGTGTAATAACACTTGTCTTGTTGTCATTTATAAATTTCTTTGATATTGCCCTGCCCAGACCCTGCCTCACATACTCGGTCAGGATATCCGGATCATGTGATACCGGAGCATAATCTGCCAATGTCTCCAATATGGTTACCATATCTCTTATGGATACGCCTTCCTTTAAAAGATTGGTAAGTACCTTTTGTATTTCTCCGATTGTCATAACCTTTGGTACAAGTTCATCAACAATAGCCGGATAATTCTGCTTAACATTATCTATAAGGGTCTGAACTTCCTGTCTTCCAGTCAATTCCTGTGCAAATTTCTTAATAATTTCAGTAAGGTGAGTAGCAATTATTGATGGTGGATCTACTACCGTATATCCAAGCATTTCAGCCCTATCTCTCTGTGTTTCATTTATCCAGGTAGCCGGCAGACCAAATGCAGGTTCAGTTGTTTTTATGCCATCAATTTCTTCTTCAACCATTCCAGGATTCATCGCCATGTAATGGTCTAGAATAAGTTCACCTTTTGCTATTTCAACCCCTTTAATCTTAATAAGGTACTCGTTTGGATTTAACTGTATATTATCTCTTAAACGGATTATAGGTACTATCATTCCTAGTTCAAGAGCTAACTGCCTTCTTATCATTACAACCCTGTCAAGGAGGTCTCCTCCCTGATTCACATCTGCAAGAGGAATAATTCCATATCCGAATTCAAGCTCTATCGGGTCAACCTGGAGCAAAGATACTACATTCTCCGGTTTCCTTATTTCTTCCACTTCGTTTTCCTGTACTTGAACCTCTTCTTGCTTGATTGCCTTTTTTTGCTGCTTGGACATAGAGTAACCTACAAAAATCAGTATGCCTGCAAGTACAAGAAACGGTATTGTCGGCAGGAACAATGCAAGTGCACAGCACAGACCTCCTGCAATAAACAAAACTCTCGGATTGGTAAACATTTGTTTTAAAAGGTCTGTACTTAAATTCGAATCAGATCCAGCCCTGGTAACAATTATACCTGTTGCTGTCGAGATCATAAGTGCCGGTATCTGACTTACCAAACCGTCTCCAATTGTAAGTATGGTATACTTGGCAAGTGCAGCAGTTAAGTCTTCACTTCTGATAACCATTCCTACAATCAAACCACCAATTATATTTATAAAGGTAATTAATATACCTGCAATTGCATCTCCTTTTACGAACTTGCTGGCACCATCCATTGCTCCATAAAAATCTGCTTCACGCTGTATGGTGCTTCTTCTTTGTTTCGCTTCAACCTCAGATATCAAGCCGGCATTCAAGTCCGCGTCAATTGCCATCTGCTTACCGGGCATTGCATCGAGGGTAAATCTTGCTGCAACTTCTGCAACTCTTTCTGAACCTTTAGTTATAACCATAAACTGGACTATCATGATAATGAGGTAAATGATAAATCCAACAACCGGGCTTCCCCTTGCTACAAAGCTTCCAAAGCTCGTTATTACATCACCAGGTTCTCCTTCTGATAATATGAGCTTAGCTGCAGTGATATTGAGTGAAAGCCTGAAAAGTGTCGTAATAAGCAGTAATGAAGGAAATATTGACATTTCAAGCGCACTTTTGGTATAAACCGCATTAAGCAGTAAAATTACCGAAATAGAAATATTAAGTGCCAAAAGTACATCCAGTATTCCGCTTGGCAGAGGCAGTATAATTATAAGTACGACAAATACAACTATTACAGCAACTGATATATCACCAAGCTTAAACCGCACCTAATCACTTCCCCCGTCATCTTTAGTAAGTGTACAATTTACAGTTATCAAATTCCATTAATTAATTCTTTAAAAACTAACCTTTGAAATCTGCAAACTGCATTTTAGATTTAACTGTACATTTTACACTATAAATCGTAATTTTCTCTAAATAAAAACCTTATATTGCTTTCACTTATAACTATAACTTGTACTCTGTAAACTACAGTATTTTTTCACCTTTAACTTAAGTACTTCTTGTTCTTTTAACTGTAAACTGTACATTGTAAATTGTACACTGTTTTTATCTGTCAACTCGCCTTTGCCTTTAACTGTAAATTGTAGACTGTAACCTGTACACTCTTTTTAACTGTCCTCTCGTCCTCTTGTCAACTGTCAACCCTCTTTTTGCCTTGAACTGTACACTGTACACTGTAAACTGTACACTCGCTTTACCCCGCTCTTTCTTTTCCCTTTATGCTGTAAACGAATGCAAGAACCTCTGCTACTGCCTGATACAGTTCGGGAGGTATTGCCTCTCCTATGTCCACCGTACTGTAAAGTGTTCTTGCAAGCGGTTTGTTTTCTACAATTTCAATCTTGTTTTCCTTGGCAACTTCCTTAATCCTCATTGCCATAAAATCCTGTCCCTTAGCAGTTACTATAGGAGCTGCGGATTTCTTTTCATCATATTTAATGGCTACCGCGAAATGTGTTGGGTTTGTTATAACTACATCCGCCTTTGGTACATCCTGAAGCATCCTTCTCATTGATATCTGGCGTTGCTTTTGCTTGATCTTGGACTTGATTTCAGGATTTCCTTCCATTTGCTTATACTCTTCTTTTATTTCCTGCTTGGTCATTTTCATGCCTTTTTCAAAGTCCCACCACTGATACAGATAATCTAACGCTGCAAGCACAATCAATGCGATACAAATTCTGATTGCAACTCCCAGTGATGCTTGTACTATATACAGCGCAACGCTTAAAATATCCATTTTGGCAAGGTTAAGTACTGTAATTGTTTCCCCTGCCATATACGAATAAGCCACAAAACCAACTATTATAACCTTTATAAGTGATTTTATCAGTTCCACCAGCGACCGCATTGAAAACATTCTTTTTATACCTTTTAAAGGGTTAATGCGGTCAAATTTAAATCCAAGTGTTTTCATGGTAAAGAGGAAACCTACCTGTGCATATTCAACAATAAGTGAAGTCACTAACGCTATCGCAAGCAGAGGCCCCATTGTTTTCAAAAGTACCATTCCTATTTCGGCAAATATCTTGTATACCGTACTGATAGAAAACGCATCACTTGTTTTGGCATATTCAGTTATCAAGGTTTTCAAAAATAATGATATGGAGTTATATATATATCCACCGAATAGTTTTACTCCGAGAAATACTGAAAGTAAAAGTAATGCGGTGTTAATTTCCTTGCTTTGTAAAACCTGACCTTTTTCTCTTGCTTCTTTTCTCTTTTTGGGTGTTGCCTTTTCGGTTTTTTCGCCGCTGTCACCTGCAAAGAGCTGTAAATCAATTCTCCGCTTATGCTGTATATTAAATGGAACCTTTTTAACAACACTTGTCAGTTGCTTATAAGCAGCCACATAAATTTTCAAAATCCATAAATATATGTTTTTCATGGCGCCAGGTCCTTTATAAACATCATTATATCGCTGTTCATACCGTTAACTATAACATCTGTTACTGAAATGAACATTGGCACGGTTATTACCATAACCAGCAGCCCCAATACAATCTTGAGCGGCATTCCAACTACAAAAACATTTATTTGAGGCATTGACCTTGATATAATACCTAACGCAATATCTGTTATTAAAATGGCTGCAACAACCGGTGCCGCTATTTTAAAACCTAAAGCAAATGTCTCACCAAAAACCTTTATAATATCATTCATAAGCTTGTCACTAAAAACAGCGCCCCCTAAAGGAACAAGCTTATAGCTGTCAAACAAACCCATTATAAGCGACCGATGTCCACCTAATGACATAAACATCAGCATGCTTATTATAAAATAAAAACTTGCTGTAACTGGAACCTGCATATTGCTCATAGGATCCAGTACATTTACCATACCAAAGCCTATCTGCATATCTATTATCTGTCCTGCAAGATGAACTGCCGTAAACAGAAGATACGCTACATAGCCTAAAGTTATACCGACTAAAAACTCCTTAATAACCAGGAACATATAATCTAAAATATTGGTATAATTCAGAGCTGGTATTTTTATTGTATTAACTAAAATTAACGATGTTAAAAGTGCAAAACCAACCTTTAAATAAGCAGGTATATTACGTCTTCCGAATATAGGTGCAATCACAAACAAACCTGTCATTCTCACAAGAATCAGAAGGAATGCATCTATTCCGTTAAAAGTTATACCCAGTGGTATCTCCACATTCCAACCCCCACGAACTTCTATTAATCTTTAGTAAAAAACTATTTAATGTAGTTGTTCATATTCATGAACAAATGCTGTGTAAATGTTATTAATGTATTCAACATCCACGATCCAAAAAGAGCAAGTGCTGCGATTACAGATAAAATTTTTGGTACAAAAGCAAGTGTTTGTTCCTGTATCTGGGTAGTTGCCTGAAAGATACTTATGGCTAATCCTACGATAAGGCTTAAGCCAAGTACAGGAGCAGATACAAGAATTATTATCCTAAGAGCACTTTGAGTTATATCAATTACAACACCCTGATCCATAATGGCCTCCTTACTGAACTTCCTTTATCTATCGTATAAACCCACTTACAAGCGTTTGTGTTATCAGCTTCCACCCATCTACCAGTATAAAAAGAAGTATTTTAAACGGCAGCGATATCATTATAGGAGGCAGCATCATCATTCCCATCGACATTAAGACACTTGAAACAACCATATCTATTACCAAAAACGGTATAAAAATAATGAAGCCCATTATAAATGCCGTTTTTAGTTCACTTATCAAAAATGCAGGTATAACAACATGTAAAGGAAGTTTTTCCTTTTCCATCGGCAGTTTTAGCCCTGACATTGAAGCAAACATTGCCAGATCCTTTTCCTTCTCTTTAGATCCCATTTGCTTGAGCATCCAACCCTTTATGGAATCCGAAGCCTTAGTATATGCCTGGTCTGCAGATAACTGTTTTTGAGTATAGGGCTTGTATGAATCATTATATATCTGCGTTCCGATAGGCATCATAGTAAACAACGTCAAAAACAAAGCTAGCCCAATCAAAACTTGATTCGGCGGCATCTGCTGAGTTCCCAGTGCATTTCTTAAGAAAGACAGCACAATTATTATTCTTGTAAACGAAGTCATCATTATTAATATTGATGGAGCAAGTGCCAAAACTGTTATCATCAGAAGGACTTGTATTGACGTTGCAGTCTCCTGAGGCGTCTGTGCCGGTTCAAATATCTTTGGCAGCTGAAAAGTAGTAGGTTCCGCATAAGCAACTGATGTGGAAATAACTATTACCGCTAAAATAATAATAATTTGTAGACATCTTCGTTTATTTATCATTTGTATCGAGACCCCTGCCTTCGCTATTCTGTTTATCAATCTTATTTTCTGACAATGACCTTAATCTGCTCAAATTGGATTTAAAAACATCCCCTCCTGAAAACTTTCCTGTATCCATATCGCTAATTTCAGGTTCCTGCTTTTTCTTTTCCGTCTTCTTTTTAAACCCTTGAATATACTTTTCAAGAAAGCCTTTGAACTCAAAGCCTCCTTCATTTTTTGAAACCTTATCTTCCATTTCTGAGGCATCAAGTTTTATTGTCGTCAAATAATTTATACTTTTTCCTGCAGTAGCGACAAGCACAAATTCTTCGCCCACCTTCATGAGGTGTATCTGTTTATCCATCCCAAGGCTAATGGTTTCAACAATGCTTATGTACTGGCCTTTTGCAGATTTTTGGGACTTACGTCCGATAAACTTTGTTGTAACAACCGCAAGGAACAGTACAGAGCCAAAAGCCAATATTATGCCTAGCGTCTGAAGTATAAAATTATCCATTAATAAGCGACCCCAATTCTGTTTTATCCAAGCACTTTTTTAACCGCTTCAACAACACGTTCTGCCTGGAATGGCTTAACAATAAAGTCTCTAGCACCTGCCTGAATTGACTCAATAACCATTGCCTGCTGACCCATAGCAGAACACATGATAATCTTTGCGTCTGCATTGATTTTCTTTATTTCCTTAACTGCCTGTATACCGTCAACTTCAGGCATTGTAATATCCATTATTACAAGGTCAGGGATTAAGTCCTTATACTGTTGTATGGCCCTTGCACCATTTTCTGCATCCCCTGCAATTTCGTATCCGTTTTTACTAAGGATGTCCTTGATCATCATTCTCATAAATGCCGCATCGTCGACAATAAGTATCCTCTTTCCCATTATTGTATCCCTCTCCTTATAAAGATGTTTGTTTAAAACTGCCTTTCTGCATCAATTATGGCTGCATCAGCTGTTTATTATAGTGTTTGTTTGATGTAATCCCTAATGCTTTCCTAGCAGCTTCAGTTATTTTAATGAATTTTAGTTCAATTTTATAGTCTCTTAGATGGATGAATTATGTCTGTTATTCTTACACCAAAGCTTTCATCAATTACTACTACTTCTCCTTTTGCAATCGCCTTGCCGTTTACCATAATATCAACCGGTTCACCGGCAAGCTTGTCAAGTTCTATTATTGAACCCGGACCAAATTCAAGAATCTCTCTTATAAGCTTATGTGTCCTTCCAAGTTCAACAGTTACCTGTAACGGAACATCCATGATAAGGCTTATGTTTTTCTTTTCAATCATTATCCTGCTGTCATCAAATGATTGGAATTGCGCAGGCTGTACGTTTACATGTTCTCTTTGCCTTGGTGCCTCATAAGACCTTGAATACCCTGCATCAGCATCCATTGCCCCATACATGTCATTTGAACTCATCTGAGGTGTTTCAACAGAAGGCTGAGCCGGTTTAGGCTGTGATGGCGGAGCCGCTTGTTGAGTCTTTTTCTCAGGTGCAGGAGCAGCGCTTGAACCTCCTACATCCATGTTAAGAAGATTGGTAACAAGCTCTTTGGAAAAACTGATAGGAAGCAGCTGCATTATTTCACTGTCAATGAGGTTTCCTATCTCCATCCTGAATGAAATTTTAACAAACTTGTCCATATCATTTTGAAAAACTGCATATGGATTATCCGTGTCAAAATTCATTGTAAATGCTTTTGGTGGTGAAATATCAATCCTGTTACCAAACATTGAAGACATTGAAGTTGCAGATGAACCTACCATTTGATTCATTGCTTCACTTATAGCACTCAAGTGAAGGTCAGTAAGATCCCCTGCAGTATTTGTACCATCACCGCCCATCATAAGGTCGGTAATAATCTTTACGTCATTTTCGTTCATTAACAGGAGGTTTGTTCCAACTAAACCCTTGGTGTACTCAACTCTTACTGCAACCATTTGAGATGAATATTCCTTTTGCATTTCGTCCCATGTCGTTACAGAAACCTTTGGTGTGGTAATTAAAACCTTTTGTCCAAGCAGAGTAAAAAGAGTTGTAGCTGAGGTTCCCATGCTTATGTTTCCTATCTCACCCAAAGCATCCTTTTCCTGCGATGACAAGTCTTCTCCTGTGTCATTGCCGCCTCCAGAAGTGTCGGATAAAGGAGTACCATTTAACAAAGCATCTATTTCTGCCTGTGATAACATGTCTCCCATATTAATCATCCTCCCTTCTAATAACATCCGTAATCTTTACAGAAACTTTGCTCTTTCTTACACCCGGTTTGCCGTAAAACTTATGTAAATCGCCTACCATTATTTCAAGGTCACCGTTAATGGCAGTGTCCAGCGATATTACATCCCCCGGCTGTAGTTCGATAAAATCATTAACATTTATCGTTGTCTTTCCAAGAATAGCTTTTACCGGAACTATAGTGTTTTCAATCTTAAGTTCTATTGATTCTCTCGTCTCTTTGGATGTTTCTTTCTCTACTGTTGAAAACCAATATCTTGTACTCAGCTTTGGCAATATAGGTTCGACAACCAAATGTGGAATACAAATATTTATCATGCCTTCTACTTCGCCGACCCTTGTACTTAAGGTTATAAGAGCAACACGTTCATTCGGCGATATGATCTGAGCAAACTGTGCATTTGTTTCTATCTTTTCTAGCCTTGGCCTTATGGATACTACATTCTCCCAAGGCTCTCTCATTAGATTCAGTATCTGTATGATAATTCTTTCAATTATTGCAATTTCTACCTCGGTGAAGCCCCTTATCTTTTCGATTGAAGTTCCTCTGCCTCCAAGTATCCTATCAACCAGAGCAAAGGCAACTGCAGGAGACATTTCAAAAATTATCGATCCTGTTAAAGGTGCAAAATCAACTACTGCAAGAATTACAGGATTTGATATTGAGTTATTGAATTCATAATATGAAAGTTCTTCCACCGACATATAATCAACTTGGACCAATGTTCTCAGATATCCTGAAAGGAAGTTTGTTACTAGTCTTGCATATGTATCATGGATAATCTGCATTGTTTTGAGCTGATCCTTGGCGAACTTGCTTGGCCGCCTGAAGTCATGATTTCTGACCTTTTTTTCCTGAGTGGTTGTCTGCATCTGCTGAACATCAACTTCACCGGTATTCAGGGCTTTAAGCAGTTCGTCTATTTCATTTTGAGATAGAATATCTCCCACTTGCATCACCCCTCTTTATTGGTAAAACCAATCAGGAAAACTGATTTTATATATTATTTTATTTTCTTTTGCATTCTTTTCATTTTCAAGCAAAAGTGTATTAAGCAGCTTCATCAGATCCTCTTTTGCCTTTTCCTTAATCTCCTTTTGCTGTACATCCTCATAGGTCAGACCCTGGAAATATGAATTAATAGTTTCCTTAATTTCACCGTCATATTTTTCAATCTTTGCTGTAACATCTTTAATACCGCTTACTTTTGTTTTATAAGAAATCTCCATATTTAAGCGAATAACTGATTTTGCATCACCTGTCGGTTTTAAATTAAAATATTTTTTATCTTCAAATAATACTTTTTTTGTTAATTCACTATCTTCCGGCATTGGAAGCTGCGTTTGTATTTGTACTGTTGTTTTGCTGGACGAATTTGACGAACCCCCGCCTCCCAGAAGTAGATATCCGGCGAGTACTGCAAGGGTTATGGTAAGAAGTGCTACTATTATTATAAGTATGAAGAAACTACTCTTTCCCTCCAAAACTTATGCCCCCTTTATCTTTTGAGTAAAAAACTTCACAAAACAAATCATCTATAAGAGCAATTAACATGTTTTATTACATGACAATATTCTACTTTTGTATTGTATTACCTTTTCAATTACGTCATCAACCGAGTTAGCCACAACGTACTTTCTGCCGTCTATTGTTGTAATTACAGTATCAGGCGTGGCTTCGACAGTCTCAATCAGTTCACAATTAAGGACAAAACTCGACCCATTTAACCTTTTCACATTAATCATAATATTTTTACCCCAAAAACTCAATAGAAATCTTGTTTTTTTGCAAATTTTGCGCATTTATATATAGGAAATGCATCAATATTTTTCTAATTTATTATTCGATTATTTAACAGTTAAGGTTAAGCATGTTTTTGATGCTTAACCTTAACTATAATTTATTGTATTATCTCTTTAAGTTAACAAGTTCCTGAAGCATTTCATCAGAGGTTGTAATTATTCTGCTGTTTGCTTGGAAGCCTCTCTGCGTAACAATCATATCAGTGAATTCCTTTGAGAGGTCAACGTTTGACATTTCCAAAGTACCAGGATTTATTTTTCCTGTGCCTTCAGCTCCGGCTTTTACACCCTTCTTGAAGTCACCCGAGTTTGTTGTCGGTATGTACATGTTTTCTCCGACCTTCTGCAAACCTGCCGGGTTTTCGAAGCTGGCCAGTGCAACCATTCCAAGCGGCTGCTGCTGTCCATTGCTGTATATACCGGTAAGTATTCCGTCTCCGCCTACACTGAAGGTAACAAGATTTCCTGTTGCATAACCATCGATATTTTTAGGTTTTACTGATGAATCTGCATTAAATGTACTTATTTGTGAGAAATCAAGTTTAACAGTAAAACTGCCAGTACCGGCTGCTGCTGCAGGAGTAAAAATAACATCCTTTGTTACAGGGGTTGCAGCATCAGTTTTATTTATTACGCCTTTATCGTCAAACGCAATAGTTCCGGTTACTGCAGCACCAGTAGTCCCTGTTGGTGTAGGAATACTCCATGTCCATGTTGATCCAGTTGCTGTTGCTGTTGCTTTTTGAAAGTTAACAGTAACTTTGTAATTATTTCCCAAGTTATCATAAATAGTCAATGGGACAGAAAACTGAGTGGCTGCAGGTACAGGTACAGCTTTACTAGCATCCAGGTTTCCTGACAATACAGCATTAGCTGTTGCTTTTGCAGCAATAATCTTCTTATTTCCGTTTGCTGCATCAGAATACAAATTTATAGGTTCTATAGGTTTTTCAGTATCGAAAGTATACGATCCATCAGAATTACGGGTATAGTTCTGCCAGCCCATTACGTTCAATCCACTTCCTGATACAAGATTACCAAGCTTATCTATACCGAAATTACCTGCTCTTGAAAATCTGTATGTATCATTACTTCCACCCTGCAGAATAAAGAAGCCATCGCCATCTATTGCCATATCAGTAGGGTTGTCCGTTCTCTGAACGCTTCCTCTTGTTGTTATAGTATCTATACTTCCAACTCCGATACCAAGTCCAACCTGCATTGGGTTGGTACCGCCTCTACCTGTAGCAGCATCAGGCGCACCTGCACCTTTAGTTGTCTGGCTGAAAATTTCCTGGAAGGTTACTCTTCCTGATTTAAAGCCGACTGTGTTAACATTTGCTACGTTATTACCAATGACGTCCATTTTCGCCTGGTGAGCGGAAAGTCCCGAAACACCGGAAAACATTGATCTCATCATAGTTGAAACGACCTCCTTCAGCTTTATACTTTTCTATTCCTTCCATCATTCCGGAATAGGTAGCCTCCCGAAAGGGTCCGGCTACTTAAATTTTGTTTTACGCGATTACTGCTCCGTCAATGTTTGTAAAAACATTTGACTTGAGCTCTTCACTGTTAACTGCTGTAATAACTGTCTTGTTTCTTACATTTACTACGAAAGCCATATTGTCCATCAAAACAAGTGAATCCTTGACACCTTTTTGTTCAGCTTTTTTTACCGCCTGGTTTATTTTTTCCTTCTGTTGGTCGGAAAGCTGAATATTTCTTGATTGTAGTCTTAATTCAGCATGCTTTGAAAATTTGACTTCCCCCTGCTGCTCGACTTTTTCCTTTAGGATACTTCCAAAATCACTTTGATTCTGTACCTGCTTTTCTTTCACAGGTTGGTTGTTAAAGCCGGGCACATTATTTATTCTGTTTAAGAAGCCGTTGTTGTTAATTACCATTTTCTGCACCCTCTTTGCCAATCATTGCTTTATGGTGTTGTTGTGGTAGCTTTTGGACTTACTGAATAAATACTTTCAACCGGTACATAAACATCATCAAGAACAACATCAATGGATCCCTCTGAATCAAAAGTAAAACTTTTAAGGTTTGCCTTAACGGGAACTTCAGTGCCTGTATCAGCATCCTTAATTATAAGTGTTACCTGTTTGTCAGTACCATTCTTAGCAGCTTCAAGATAAGTCTTAATACGGTCTCTGTCGGTATAAGAATCATCACCGTCTATATAACCAGAAACTTTGACCTTCACATTATCCATAACTGCATAGTCCTCATATGCTCCCTTTTCAATTGACTTTACATTACCTGATACGTCAATGATATCACCTGTACTTGAGTCATATACAGCTCCTTTGGCATTGAAGCCTATGAGATTTGTATAAGTTGAAATGCTTGTATCAGTTGATCCTCTTGCATCGCTTACTGCAGTAATGTTTTCGATAGGAACATCTTTACCTTTTACTACAACATAGGTCTTTCCTTCCTTTACCTTTACACTGCTAACAGTACCTGATATAGAACTGGTCTTATTTGTTTCCTCATCAGTCAGGCTTCCTTCTACATGCTTGCCTATCAATGAAAATCCCTGTGATTGAGTCATACTGCTGCTCATGTTCTGCATTTGTTCAAGCGAGCTGAACTGAGCCATTTGTCCTATGAATTCCTTATCATCCGTAGGATTCAAAGGATCCTGATATCTCAGCTGAGTTACCAGAAGAGTCAGAAACTCCTGTTTCCCAAGCTTGCCTGTGTTTCTGTTGGAAGTTTGGTTTGCTGTTTTTTGAATTATCTGCTCAATTGTATTGGAACTTGAAACATCAGTAACTGCCATTAATTTGCACCTCCTATGCTGTAAGATTTATTTTGCTTGATGTTGTCCAGTCATATGGATTAATCCTTTGGGCTGAACTGCTTACTTCTTCAACAGTTGTAATAGTTCTATTACCTAATCCGTTCACCTTATTGCCTGCTGGCTTGCTTTCCTGTGAATAGCCGTCATTTCTGCCGAATCTGCGTTCACTTCCCTGCTGGCCTACTGAAACGCTGAAGTTCTGAACCGCTAAACCCTGCTTTTCAAGGGAATCCTTGAGAAGCTGCATGTTGCTTTCAAGAACCTGTTTTACCTGTTGGCTTTCAGCAACAAATTGAGCTGTTACTATACCACGTTCAGTAATTACCTTTAATGAAAGCTTACCGAGCGATTCAGGCTTAAGATCAATTACCATTTCGGATTTTTCACCGTTAGTCAAAACCTTTGCCTTTTCAATAACCTGGTTAACTATTTCATTTTTAGTAACAGGAAACGCCTTTTCTGTCTTGTTAACTGTATTTGCCTTCAAATCAGCCTGTGGTTGATTAATTGCTGAAGCCGGTTGATTATTTACTGCTTCCTTATTATTATCGGCTGTTGTAACAGTTTCCTTTACAGAAGTTTCCTTCGGAGCGTCTGTTTTTACTTCTTTTGCTCTGGTTTCAGCTGCATTTGCGTTTTGAGGCTTACTTATTTCATCCTTGCTGCCTTCTTGACTAGTACCGTTTTGTGCCTGGTTTTCAGTATTGTTTTCGGGAACCGCAGATACGGTATCTTTTGAAACTGAGGCTGTTATTTTTTCCATTGCTGACTTAACACTTTGTGCAAGATCATCATAAAACTTTTTAGGATCATCCTTAAGCTTCACTGTAAAGTCCTGTATTACGCCTTTAAGCTCATTCAGCAGCTGTTTTATATCAGCAGCAGCATCATTTTTTGTTTCTGCTACAGCTGCAACAGCTTGCTTTTGTACTTCAGCAGGTTTTATTTCATTGTTTTGAGTTAAAGGTTTCTGTACAGTTTCACCGTCTTTTAATGCTTCAAGCTGCTTTGAAATAAGCTGTGTTATTTCGGTTAATGTTTGTTTCTGATCATTATCCAAACCAAGCATTGAAGACAGCTTATCTATAGCTTCATCCGATTTAGATGGATCTGCCAGGTCTTGGGCCTTTATACCAAGACTCTCAAAAAGTTTTGAAAGCTTTGATGCATCAATACCAAGTACACCTGCAAGACTTTGAATAACCTCGTTTGATTTAGCATCATCAGCCTTGTCTTCCCCGAAATCAGTTACTTTTTCCTTTGCATCGGAATAATTCCTTATTTCTTTCGAATCATCACTTACATCCTGTTGAGATTGCACAACTTTGTTTGTGCTGGCACTTTTGAAGGTTTTAAAGTTATCATCCTTAATATCATTATTAGTATTGTTTAAGGCAGAGGGTTTTTGTCTGGATGTGTTGTCTCTTACTTTTTCCGAAGCACCTCCCAACATTTCCTTAAAGGACGAAACACTTTTTCTGTCATCGGATTTCAATGATTTGAGATCTGTTACCTGAGACGCTGAAACCTGTGGTGCAGAAACAGGGAAGATTTTTGAAAGATCCAGTGCATTGTTCTGATTTATCATGTTTTCACCTCCTTATATTGTTTTTATATAGTAGACGGCTTTTTACACCGTTACTGACCTGTTTTTGTAGTAATGTAAGCCTTGGAAAGCTTGTCTGTTACAGTTGCAGCGAACTGTGAACTCATGGATGAAATTATGTTGGAAGCAGCATTACTGCTCATATTTTTCAATATTGATATAATCAAATCCATTTTTGAACTGCCCATTTGTTCAAGTATCTTTGCTGCAGATTCCGGTTCCATTGTAGAATAAAGCTTTGCAAAATCAATTGCTTCCTGTGTAGCTTTTTGTTGCTTCATGATTTGCTCATATACCTGCTTTGCAACGTCGGGGCTTACTTGTTCAAAATAACTCTTGAAAGCTGTCTTATCTCCAGAGGCAACTATTTCATCAACCTTTTTCTTGTAATCATCAAGCTGTTTTTGTTTTGTATCGCTATCTGCCTTCATTTTGTCATTTTCAGACTTTATCTTATCGTAATCTGCCTTTGCTTTCTCAAGCTCAGCAAGCTTTTTGTTTGCCTCATCAAGCTGCTTTTTCATTTCATCCCTGGATTTTTTTATATCGGTATATTTGGATCTGATTTCTTCGTCGGTTAATTTAGCAGGATCATCTGGGTCGGGCTCCTTTGGGAGCATCCAGTTTATAATAGGAATATTTTTAAGCGTATTTTTATTCTTTTCGGCAAAACCAGCGATATTGTTGTGAATAATAATATAAAAAGCCCCACCGACGACCACAATTATTATTGCTAATGCGGTCAGGAAAGCAAAAAGATAAAATTTAATATTCTTCTTCTCGCTTCCTTGCGGTGTAGGGCCTTGATCAGTCTTATCCGTCAGAACTGATGCACTTTTTTTAGTTTTTGCCATTTCATTCCTCTTTACGTATCATTTGTATATTTAAAATTTACTACTTCATCACTTACCAATTGTTCATCCTTGATTAGGTTTTCCGTAAACTCTTTGAATTTCTTTTCCCGTAGTTTTTCAAGTATTTCTCTTTCCTGCATTGCTTTTATTAGCTGTTCTCTATATTTATCGACAATTATTAATGCTTTGTTAATATTTTCTTTTTGATATTCAGCCTTATCTTTAAGATGAGATATGTATGAACTGTATTTCTTAAGCTTATCCACTCTGATTCCCTTTTCTGAATCAGAACTCATTTTGTTCATACATTCTTCCTGCTCCTCCAGTATCAGCCTTAAAACCTGTTTTTCATCCTCAAGCTTTTTGGTAGCCTTACCGAGTTCATTCTTAAGATTATCTTCAATCTGAATTTTCAGATTAAGTACCGATTGCATCCTGAATACAAATTTCGGCATTATTCAATCTCCGTTAAAAGTATAAATTTAATGCTATTGCAGAACCTGTGCCAGCATTTCACATATTTCATCATAGGTATAATTGTCATGAGTGCCTTGTTCAAGGAATCCGATGATGTTATCTATTACGCTTATGGCATAATCAATCTTCTCACTGCTTCCTCTGACATATGCCCCGATGTTTATAAGGTCTTCAGAGTCCTTATATATAGCCATCGCTTTTTTTATTTCATTGGAGATTTTCCTGTGCTCAGGTGTGGTAACATCCGACATTACCCTGCTTATGCTTGCAAGAACATCAATTGCAGGATATTGATTACGGTTTGCCAATGCCCTTGAAAGTACTATATGCCCATCAAGTATACCCCTCGCGGCATCAGTAACCGGCTCGTTCATGTCATCGCCGTCTACCAGAACCGTATAGAGGCCCGTAATGGAACCCTTTTCAGAATTTCCCGATCTTTCAAGTAATTTGGGGAAGGTAGCAAATACAGAAGGGGTATATCCCCTTGACACCGGAGGTTCTCCAATTGCAAGGCCTACCTCTCTTTGAGCCATTGCGAATCTGGTCAGAGAATCCATCATTAAAAGCACGTCCTTATTTTGGTCTCTGAAGTATTCCGCAATAGCTGTGGCCAGCAAAGCTCCCTTAAGCCTTATCAAAGCCGGCTGGTCTGAAGTCGCTACAACTACCACTGACCGTGAAAGTCCTTCTTCCTTCAAGTCTTTTTCTATGAATTCGCGTACCTCTCTGCCTCGTTCTCCTATAAGTGCAATTACGTTTATATCCGCTTTGGTATTTCTTGCAATCATACCGACAAGCGTACTCTTTCCGACACCGCTGCCGGCAAATATGCCCATTCTCTGGCCCTTTCCCACTGTTAGCAGCCCATCAATAGCCTTGATTCCAAGGGAAAGGGGTTCAGATATACGTTTCCTTGTAAGAGGATGTGGAGGTTTCTGATTGACGGGATAATATTTTTCTATATCAAGAGGTCCCTTGTCATCTATTGGGTTACCTAGTCCGTCCAATACCCTTCCGACAAGATTTTTACCTACGCCGACACTCAGACTATCTCCTGTTGCTATTACAGTAGCTCCCGGTCCGATTCCGCTCATATCTCCCAAAGGCATAAGAAGAACCCTGCTGTCCCTGAATCCAACAACTTCTGAAATTATTTCAGTGTTATTTCTTACCGTACGGATTCTGCAAAGCTCCCCAATACTTACTTCCGGACCTTCAGATTCAATTGTGAGACCTACAACTTTTGTAACTCTACCCTTATATTCCACAAAATCATTCTCTCGGAGTACCTTGTAGTATTTCTCGAAGTTAACACCTGCCATACTACCTCCAAATAAAACACATATTGGCTGTATGTTCCAAAATTCCCGTAAAAGAAAAAAAAGCTACTGCCCTTTTATTTTTTTGAATGCTTCTTCTATCTTTTTCATTTTAGTCTCAACACCGGCATCGATAGTACCGAATAAGGTTTCAACAAGGCAGTCACCCTCATTCAGGGATGCATCCTTTTTAACCTCAAATTCAGGAGCTCCCTGAATCATAGACCTAAGCACATCTATGTTGTCCATTATATATGGATAATCATCCTGGGATACTCTTAATACAATACCTTCCTTATTAGAGCATTTTTCAAAAGCCTGTTTTATTAGATAAAGAATATCTTCCTTATTTATGCTTATTTCAGTACATATAACCTTTTTTGCTATTTCAAGTATTACATCAACAGTATCGTTCTCAATGCTTTCAAGTATTTTATTATAATCCTGACCGGCTTGGAGTTTTATATTTTCAGCCTCCTGCAGTAAAGCCGCATACTCACTTTTTGCTGCATTCAAGCCATCTTCGTAACCCTTTTGCCATGCTTCTTCCGTTACAGTTGTTTTAAGCGCATTAATCTCAGTCTCTGCAGTTGCTATCAGGTTGTCAGCCTCGTGTTTTGCCTCTTCAATTATCATTTCGGCCTGCTCACGAGCTTTATCAGTCAACTCCCGGGGATCCTGCTCCCTTACAACATCTTCTTCTGCTGCAATATCCTCTATTTCATTCAAAGAAACCTTCCTGATTGACTCAAAATTCAGCGGAGCTTTTATTTCAAACGGAGAGCCTACATTTACCTGATAATTCTTAAATATTTTATTAGACAATTATTTCATCTCCCCCGCCTCTGGATATGACTATTTCGCCAGCATCTTCAAGTTTTCTGATTACGTTAACTATCTTCTGCTGTGCTTCTTCAACATCCTTCAGTCTTACAGGTCCCATAAACTCGATATCTTCCTTGATCATTTCAACCAAACGTTTGGACATGTTGCCAAATACAGTCTTCTGTACTTCTTCTGTAGATCCTTTGAGGGCAACCGCCAGCTGGTTATTATCAATTTCTCTGAGGAATCTCTGTATGGACCTGTTATCCAGAGTGAGAATATCTTCAAATACAAACATTCGCTTCTTAATTTCTTCAGCAAGGTCTGCATCTTCAATTTCCAAGGTTTCCATAATATATTTTTCAGTACCTCTGTCTACAGAGTTGAGGACATCAACAATAGACTGGATACCGCCTGCAGCAGTATAATCCTCTGTAACCAGGGATGAAAGCTTTTTCTCAAGAACCCTTTCTACTTCCTTTATAACTTCAGGTGATGTTCTGTCCATAGTAGCTATTCTTCTTGCAACATCAGCCTGCTTGTCTTGAGGGAGTGCAGAAAGGACAATTGCCGACTGCTGTGGTCTTAAATAGGCAAGAATTAGTGCTATTGTCTGAGGATGCTCATTCTGAATAAAGTTTAACAGCTGAGAAGGGTCAGCCTTACGCACAAAATCAAAAGGCCTTACCTGCAGGGAAACAGTCAGCTTATTAATGATATCAAGTGCTTTCTGTGAGCCAAGTGCCTTTTCTAAAATGTCCTTGGCATAACCGATACCACCTTCGGCAATGTATTCCTGTGCAAGACATACCTGATAGAATTCCTCAAGTACCTTTTCCTTCTCTTCAGGGGTAACAGTCCTTATATTGGCTATTTCAAGTGTCAGTTGCTCAATTTCTTCTTCTTTAAGGTGCTTGAAAATTTCAGCGGACCTTTCCGGCCCCAGTGAAATTAACAACATTGCAGCTTTTTCTTTTCCTGAATGTTCAGATTTCATAGCACTGCCCCTGGCCAAATTTATCACCTCAAGTTTTCTTTAGTGTTAACATAAATTTTAAAGCATTATTCCCAATCGTCTGAAAGCCAATTTCTCAAAAGCTGTGCAACAGCATCCGGTTTTTGCTTAACAAATTTTTCAATCTGTTTCTTGACTTCAGACCTTTCTTCTATCTCAATTTCAGGAACCGGCTCACCCATGGCTTCCGGAACTATAAACTTAGGACCCGAAGCTGTAGCAAGCTGTGAGGTTGTAATTTCTTCTTCCATAACCTCGGACTTCTTTTTTCTTGGAACTGCAGCTACAATGAGTCCGATTATAAGTAACAGCATAAGTACGAAGAAGCCGTATGAATTTATAAATTTGCTGAGCTTATCGGTAAATGATTCTGTTACAGTCTGAACAGGAGCAAGCTTATACTTGTTTACAGAAATATTTGCAGCCGGTATTCCGGTAGCCTTGCTTACGTCATTCTTAAACTGGGTAATATAAGCATCGGTAAGCTTACTGGCATCAGGAACTCTTCTTCCATAGTATATAAGAACAGTTGCTGTTGACTTGTCAGTTAGAGTACCCATAGCCTTTTCCTGCTCTATTGTCGACCTTGTATAATCAAAGGTCTGATCAGTAGTCGTTTTTGAATAACTTCCACCAGCATTGGTTCCGGTAGGATATGAAGGTGTATTACCGTTACCGGGATTGCTTGCTGTTCCTGCTGCTCCACCTGTAGTTGCTCCATTCGCGGTTTCTTTAGTACCCTTATTTGTAATAAGTGCTCCACCATCCATACCTTCCGGCTTTTGAACTGTTTGAGTAAGAGATTTATTCTTATTGAAATCAAGAATAGGATTGGCACTGACCTTAATAGTATCAAAGTCATCTACTCCGTTACTATATAAATCATATACCTTCTTTTCAAGTTCAAGTCTCTTTGCATTTTCAAGTTTTGTTTGTGTGCTTGTATCTGAAGAAACGCCATCTGCTTCTGTATTAAGCGGTATGGCATTATTGTCAACTACTGTAACATTCTTGGGATCAAGGTTATCAACACTATGTGATACCATCTGAACAATTCCCTTTACCTGTTCAGATGTCAGTTCAGTTTTTGGTGTTACCTGAACATAAGCTGTAGGTTTTGATGTTTGGTTATCCTTACTGAGAAAGTAGGTTTGCTCGGGTAATGCAAGTTCAACATCAGCATCCTTTAAAACATCGCTGAAATCCTCTTTGAGCTTGTTCTTTAAAGTATTTTTCTCATAATTGTCCCATAACTTTTTCCTGTCGGCATCAGTAGTAGTAACGCCAATCATTTTAAAAGCATCTTCGAATGATACGCCTGATTTTGGATAACCGCTTTGGATAAGTGCAATCTGGGCTTTATTGTTATCACCCGATTTGACATAAATTCCCGACCCGTTATCCCTGAGATCATAAGCTATCTTGGATGAATCAAGAATTTTGGTCATTTCACCGATTTCTTTTGCGTCACTGCTATGTACAAGAGCAACATAATTAGGCTTTGCTGCTATGACAATAAAAATTGTGATTGCAAGAACAATAATCGATGAAATAACAATAATTCTGGTTTTCTGGGACTTTTCAAGCTTACCCCAAAAATCCTTTAGCTGGTTTTTCACTTTTGTAAAAATTTCTGGCATTTTTAACCCACCACCCTATTACAATAAGGTTTTTCTTTTGTATATTAAATAAAAATAATTAAACCTGCATTCTCATGATTTCCTGATATGCATCAAGAACCTTATTTCTTATTTCCATTGTAAGATCAAGAGCCAGGCCTGCTTTAGCCGAAGCATTGAAAACCTCAATAATATTATCCGTCTTACCTGCAGCAAAATCATTTGCAATTTGTTCTGACTGCAATTGTAAATCATTAACCTGATTTATGGCGCTATTCAGGTAATTGCTAAAATCGGTTCCGGTACTTTGACTGCTTTGTTTTAGTTCATCTATTGTAAGAGGTACTTTCGGTATTGAACCTATACCTATTCCATTTACAGCCATTTTTAAGCCTCCATTTTAAAACATTTTAAACTTATTTACCTATATCAAGTGTTTTCATAGCCAGCTGTTTTGTTGCGTCAATAGCAGTTACGTTTGCTTCATACGCTCTTGTAGCTGCAATCATATCCACCATTTCAGTAACGACATCTACATTTGGCATTTCAACATAACCTTCTTCGTTTGCTTCAGGATTTCCGGGATCATAAACTTGTTTGAAAGGAGTCTGATCTTCAATTATTTTTGCTACCCTTACCCCACTTCCTGCCAAAAGATTTTTACTGCTTTCGGAAAGATAATCTGAAAAAGGAGCCGAGGCCGAGCGTTCCTCAAAAAGAACCACTTTTCTTCTATACGGAGTCCCGCTATCTGTTTTTGTTGTATTTACGTTTGCAATGTTTTGTGAAATTGTATCCATTCTGAGACGTTCAGCTGTAAGAGCTGATGCACTTATATCCAAAGAATTAAAGAAGCCCATTTATTATCTTCTCCCCTCTGTTATAACAGTCCTAAGACTTTTATATTTTGAGTTCAATGCATCGGTAAGTACATTGTATTTGATAGAGTTTTTTGCAAGCTGAGCAGCTTCACTGTCAGGATCGACATTGTTTCCGTCAAGTCTCATGCTGAGAGCAGAATTATCCTCCTCTACACTGATATCAATGTCATCGATATTAATCTTACTGGTATCAGTATGGTTGGAATTGACAGATGTAGCATTATCCATTGCTTCTTTTAGGCGTTGTTCAAAAGGCACATCCTTGCGTTTATAGCCAGGAGTTTCTACGTTGGCAAGATTTTGAGATATGGCTTCATTTCTGGCCCATGTGGCATTTAAAGATTTTTCAAGAATTTTCGTGCTGTTAAATAGTCTGTCAAACATTAAAAGCACCCCCAATACAAAGCCTAAGGCTTTGCCGGTTTTTCCACCGGTAAATTAAAATAATGTGTGAAATACATAAAATATTAATCACAATATATATTTCGACCACTTTAAGTTTTTTCTTTCGTAAAAGTTTTCTAAAAAATTCGCTAAGTATTTACAAAAATGGTAAAGTATTTACAGAAAAATGCCATTTTCATAGATTAATGATAGCATAAACCGTATAAAAAAACAACTATATTATGGGGCTTTATAAAAAACAAATCAACATCTAGTGTTGATTTATCCTAAAATTTTTATTTATAATACCATTTATTCCACTAATTATATATCGAATTTTTTTATTATTTCAATGGATTTATTTGCTACTTCCAGGTATTTTTGCTTCTTATCCCTTGTTTTTATCTGTGCCGTGTCCACCAAACCGAAATTAGCATTCATCGGCTGAAAATTTCTGACTGAAGCATCAGATATATAAGCTGCCATAGATCCGATCACTGTTGAGGAAGGAAAAAACACAGGATTTTTCCCCAACAGCCTGTTGGAAGCATTAATACCTGCCAAAAGACCCGATGCAGCTGATTCAACATATCCTTCAACGCCTGTAATTTGTCCCGCAAAAAATATGTCCGGTTTTTCTCTCATGGAATATGTATTATCAAGAAGTTTTGGAGAATTTATAAAGGTATTCTTATGCATTACGCCATAACGTACAAATTCTGCGTTCTGTAAGCCTGGTATCATACTGAATACTCTTTTTTGTTCAGGCCATTTCAGCCTGGTCTGAAAACCTACAATATTGTAAAGTGTTGCCTGATTATTATCCTGACGCAATTGGACAACTGCATACGGATACTTGCCTGTTGCAGGGTCAGTTAGTCCTACCGGTTTGAGCGGACCGAACCTTAGTGTATCGATACCCCTCTTAGCCATTGTTTCTACAGGCATGCACCCTTCAAATACAACCTCTTTATCAAGCTGTTTAACCTCGGCAAGTTCTGCTGTAATAAGCGCATTCCAGAATGCTTCGTACTCATCCTTGTTCATCGGGCAATTGATATAATCAGCATCGCCTTTACCATATCGTGATGCCTTGAATGCCCTGGTGAAATCAATTGAATCATAAGTTACTATAGGTGCAGCAGCATCAAAAAAGTGCAGATATTCACACCCTACCAGTTTGCTTATATACCCTGAAAAGTCTTCTGAAGTAAGCGGTCCGGACGCAATTACTGTAATGGCATCCTCTTCAAGTTCAATAACTTCTTTATTTATATAAGTTATATTCTCATTACTCAGTATTTCGGAGGTAACAGCCTTTGAAAAACCTTCACGGTCTACTGCAAGCGCTCCCCCTGCAGGTATACGCGTTTTATCGGCACACTTAATTATAAGGGAATCCAAATTTCTCATTTCTTCCTTTAATAAGCCTACAGCATTCTCAAGCCTGTCAGATCTTAAAGAATTACTGCAGACAAGCTCTGCAAAGGTTTCATAATGATGTGCAGGGGTATATTTTTGGGGCTTCATTTCATAAAGCCTTACTTTTACGCCTCTTTTTGCCACCTGCCATGCTGCTTCACAACCTGCCAATCCTGCTCCGATAATATTTATATATTCCTGCAAATTTTACACCTCTGCTATTAATCTTCCTTTTTATAATCACACTTGTCACTGCTACATTTTACAATTGCTTTTTTACCTGCATATTTTTTAACCAGAAAGTTGCCGCAAACAGGGCAGTTTCCCTTATCCGGCTTATCCCAGGTCATAAAATCACACTTTGGATTATTTTCACATCCTAAATATCTTTTGCCCTTTTTAGTCTTTTTAAACAATACCTTACCGCCGCATTTCGGACAGTTGACACCCGCTTCTTCCTTTATTGGCATTGTATTCCTGCACTCTGGGAATCCCGGGCAAGCAAGGAATTTTCCAAACCGTCCGTTTTTAATTACCATGTTTCTGCCGCATTTTTCACAAATAATATCTGTAACCTCATCCGGCACATCAACATGACCAATGCTTTCTTCAGCTTTTTTTAGGACATCGTCAAAAGGAGAATAGAAATCCTTCATTACTTCAACCCATTTCTTTTCGCCTTCTTCAACATCGTCCAGCTTTTTTTCCATCTGGGCCGTAAACTGGACATCAACTATATCAACAAAGTTATTCTTCATTATTTCAGTAACAATTTTGCCAAGCTCAGTAGGTATAAGGAATTTCTTCTCCTTCTCAACATAGCCCCTGGCTTGAATTGTTGTTATGATCGGTGCATAGGTACTTGGTCTTCCGATACCCTTCTCTTCAAGTACTTTAACCAACGTTGCCTCGGTATACCTTGACGGAGGCTGTGTAAAGTGCTGCTTTGGATCAAGCTTTTTAAGAGAAACCTTTTGGCCTTCGGTCATTTCAGGTATATTTATATCGGCTTCATCTGACTCCTCATCTTTTCCCTCGGTATAAACAGCTGAAAACCCAAGGAATTTCATCTTGGAACCGTTAGCCTTAAACAGATATTTACCAGCAGTAATATCAACACTTACTGTATCATAAATGGCTGATGCCATCTGACTTGCAACAAACCTTTCCCATATAAGCTTGTAAAGCTTGAATTGGTCATTATTCAAGGATTCTTTTATTGCTTGGGGCTCAAGATTGATATGTGTAGGCCTGATTGCTTCATGTGCATCCTGTGATGCTGATTTATTTTTATATACTCTTACATCCTCTGGAAGATATTTTTTACCGTACTTTTCCTCAATAAAGCTTCTGGCTTCATCCTGAGCTTCCTTTGCTATTCTTGTTGAGTCTGAACGTATATAAGTTACAAGACCCATTGCGCCCATTCCCTTAACATCTATACCTTCATAAAGCTGCTGTGCAACCATCATTGTCTTCTTGGTTGTAAAACCAATTTTTCTTGCTGCTTCCTGCTGCATTGTACTGGTTATAAAAGGTGGTGCAGGTGACTTTCTCTTTTCACTTGCCTTGGTCTTTTTTACTTTGAATTCTTCATCTTTTACTTCTTCCAGTATCGCATTTACCTGCTCTTCATTTTGCAGCTCAATTTTTTCATTAGAACTACCATAGAATTTTGCTTCGAAGGAAGCCTTAGACTTGGGTTCTGTAAGTTTTGCCCCAATTGTCCAGTATTCTTCTTCAACAAACTTTTCAATTTCCTCTTCCCTGTCGCAAATAAGCCTTGTGGCAACCGATTGAACCCTTCCGGCACTCAAACCTTTTCTTACTTTTCTCCACAGCAAAGGACTTATTTTATATCCTACTATTCTGTCAAGTACCCTTCTTGCCTGCTGTGCATCAACAATATTTTGATCTATACGTCTTGGAGATTTAATGGCACTTTTAATAGCGTTTTTAGTTATCTCGTTAAAAGATATTCTGCATTTTTCCTTTTCATCAAGATCCAAAAGCTTGGCCAGATGCCATGAAATAGCTTCGCCCTCACGGTCAGGGTCAGTCGCAAGATAAACTCTGTCAGCGTTCTTGGCTTCCTTTTTTAGTTTACTGATGAGATCTCCCTTACCGCGTATGGTAATGTACTTGGGCTCAAATTCATGATCGATATCGACTCCCATTTGGCTCTTAGGCAAGTCCCTTACATGCCCCATTGAGGCTTCTATTTTAAATCCCTTACCCAAAAACCGTCCTATTGTCTTGGCCTTTGCAGGAGATTCCACAATAACAAGATTCTCTGCCATTCATATCCTCCTAAATGCAATCGTAATGAAACTCAGATTGTACATTATTATATTGTATATATATATGAAAAATCAATTTATTTGTTTTTAATTTTATTTTTTCAAATTTTATTAATATAATAACAGTAATAATAATTAATGGTACCTTAAACTGGAAAATAAAAGGTGTTTCCATACAAATTACACATTATAGCATAGCTATAAAATTAAGGCAAGACAAATAAACCTCTTCTTGTCGCTCATTCTGCTGTGTTTTGTAACATTTTGTTATAATGATCAGCTTTCATTTCCAATATTTTTAATCTCTTATTCATTTCATCTATTTCTTTCTCTACTTTTTCTTTCTGCTTTAAAATTATTTGATAACGTTCTTTTAAAGTATTTTCCCCCTGCTTAAAAAGTTCGACATAATGTCTAACTTCCGATATCGGCATATCAGTATCCCTTAAACACTGTACCAAATGCACCCATTCCAAATCTCCTTCGGAAAAAATCCGTACTTTATTTTGATTCCTGCTTACAAGAGGAAATAACCCCTCATTATCATAAAACCGCAAAGTGTATGGTGAAATCTGCATTTTTTCGGAAACCTGTTTAATTGTATACAAAGTATCATCTCCATGATTATTTTTTTCTTTTTCTTCTTGACTTAGAGTAACTCTAATATACTATAATCCACTTATAAAGAAAAGCGCTTATTCTTATTAAATTTCAAGGAGTTTTTAATTATGAAAAAAGAAGTAACAAATAAATCAATAATGTGTCAGCCAACACCTAATCTATTGGTGACATGCAGGGATAACAAAGGAAACAATAACGCATTGCCAGTTGGTTTTGCTGCTAATGTAAGTATAGAGCCTCCAATGATAATGGTAGGAATTGTACCAAGCAGGCATTCGTACCACATGATTAAGGAAACTGGGTGCTTTGTAGTAAACCTTGTTACAAAAGATTATGAAAAAGAATATTATTATCTTGGCAGTCACACATCTTCAAATGAAGATAAGATGTCAATCATGAAAATTAATATGGAAAACGGTAAAAAAGTAAATGCACCATTGCTTTCTGATTGTCCTGTAAGCATTGAATGCACAGTTGTTGAGTCTACAATGCCCGGAACACACGAATTATTCATTGGAAAAGTTGAGTGTGTACACTGTGAAGTAAAGTACTTAAATGAAAATGGAGATATTGACTGGGCCAAGATTGATTTATTATAAGTAATAAAAGTATTTTATAGCTAGCATAATGTCACTAAGGAGACATCTCAAAAAAAGGGAAGAGGTTGGCTAACCTCTTCCTTCATTTCGAAGCATAAGATTAATTTTTATATAAGTTTATCTTTGTTTAAGAATCTGACCTTTTATACTACTATTTAACATTGAAACAAACTTGTTTGCATCATCCCATGTCCCTGCTACATCAACGAAATGTATCGGTACAGCGGCTAAAGGTTTTATAAAATTAGCAATGTTCGCTGCATCAGCCGCATTCATTGTATAAGTACCACCTACAGGCAAAAACGCAACATTAGTTTTTATGTCCTTCATTTCAGGTATAAGTTCGGTATCTCCCGCAACATAATAGTTTATTTTATTTATATTTGCAATGTATCCAACCCAGTTGTCGTCTTTCTTATGAAATCTACTATCCATGTTGTATGCATTGGTTGTCTTAAATTTCAATCCATCTATTTCATAACTTTTTTGAGGTAATACAGTTACTACATTGGTTATATTCTGCTTAACTGCTTCCGAAATCCCATCTTGAGGTATTACAACTATCGTTTCCTTTTTCATCAATTTCTTAATATCATTAATTGAAAAATGATCTCCATGTGTATGAGTAATGAAAATATAATCTGCATCTTTAGGTTCACCGGTTATGTTAATAGGATCAAAATAAACAACTTTGCTTCCCTGAATTCTAATGGTGGAATTGGTGAGGTGCTGTACACCTTTTAATAAATCTTTTAATACTACACCCTTGATTTTTTTATCCAGCCCATTTACAAAAGCTTGAGCATCATCTGCAGTACCTACTAGATCAATATAGTGTATTGGTACCGCTACCTTTGGCTTAATGATATTTGCAGCTTTTATAGCTTCTTCCGCAGTCATTGTATATGTACCACCAACTGGTAAGAAAGCAACGTCTGCTTTTATATTTTTCAGTTCTGGTATGAAATCGGTGTCCCCTGCATGATAGTATTTTATATTATTCATGTTAATAACGTAACCGACCCACTTGTTTTTAGGGTGAAACTCCTTATTAATGCTGTAGTCAGGAACAGTGTCAAATTTAATATTTTTTACTGTATAAGTTTTATTCGGAACAACACTAACAATATTTGTAATACCATCTTTTTTAGCCTGAGAAACACCATCTGCTGTTATTACAATTACCCCATCTTTTTTTAGCAGTTTCTTGATGTCTGATGTTGAAAAATGATCGCCATGAGTATGTGTTACAAAGACAATATCTGCATCCTTAGGTTCACCTTCGATACCTATTGGATCAATATATATAGTCTTACTGCCTTCAATTCTGACTGTAGACTGTGTCAAATGCTGAACTCCCTTTAACAAATCAGAGCTCTGAGAAATCGCTGTCTCTGCATACATAACAGATGAACAAAATACGAGTACTACTGAAATAATAACTAAAACACTTATTATTTTTTTCACGACTAACCACTCCTTAATACAATTTTAAACAAATAGTAACATTACCTGATAAGCTTTTGAATTGTATATAAGCAGTGATGCTTTGCATATTGACAGATATTAAAAGTTCTTAAGAAGAAAGTGCTAATAATCGCCAAGAATTCCTAAGCAATTTGTACATTAGTTAATAAGCCAGTTATTCTGTTGCCTATATTCTGTTGGTGTCAAATTGATATTCTTTTTAAAGAATCTGTTAAAATTTGCAACATCATCAAAACCAACACGCTGTGCCACTTCAGAAACGGGTATGGTTGAGTCCCTTAATATCATTGATGCAAGCTTTATCCTGAATTTTATAAGGTATGAAATAATTGATGTATTCATTGCTTTGTGAAACTGCTCATTCAGGGTAGTTCTGTTCATACTGAACTGTTTTGTTAATTGTGTAATTGTTATTTTTTTATTATAATTGAGGTGTAAATACAATAATAAATTATCTACTATCAAATCAGGAATTTCTCCAAGCTGTATATAATTTGTTGACTGATGTTTGGAATAAACCCTTTCAATTAATAAAAGCAATTCCAGAAAAAAGGATCTTGCATTACACGACCAGTAAACAATATCTTTTTTCTGTGTAATTTCAGAATTAATTAAATAAAAAAGCTGATTAAACTTCTTTGAAATACTAATACCAATATCCATATATCCATTATAATCTTCTGTTCTATGATAAAATGGTCTTAAATACGTACTGTCATTTCTGTCAGTAGATTGTAAATTCATTCTTTCATCTCTCAGAATTTTATAATTCAATCTATAGTTCATTGCCATTGGATGAAAGTATATAAATTTTGCAGAAATGTTGCTGGATTTCTCCAGTATTATTTTTTCCAGCTCGCTCAAACAAAAAATCGCCGGAGCATTAAAAGCAATTCTTTTATCTTGTATCTTTATAATTCCGGTGCCTTCTTCAATTAAAATCAACCGGAAACAGCTGTAGTTATTTATTTCATTAAAAAAATCCACATTATCATTACACCAAATCTGAATATCTTTACTAAAATCTATTTCTTTACCGTCAATTATGTTTACAAGTGCCATATTTTTTTACCCCTTAATCCTGAATTATTATAATTAATCTATTTATAACGTCAAATACAATTAATATTATAATACAAATTAAGGGCATTTGAATAGAACCCTGTTCTATGGCTTATAGCTTAATAAAAGTACAGTGTATTCCCAATACGATATAAACCAACCATTAAGCAATTTAATCAGCTATTTGATAAACCTGAAAATCTTCCCCGGCAGCTGTTCCACAATTCCTTTAAGCTCCATCATTACAAGTACTGAATTAACTAGTTGTGCGCTAAAGCCGCTTCTTTCGGATAAAACATCAATGTGCAGCTCTTCATTAAGCAGGTGCTCTGCTATTATTCTTTCCTCACCAGCCAAGCCCTTCAAAACATTGCCTGTATAGATATCAGTTTCGATTTTCTTACCATTGGCCGCACAAACAAGTCCTATTTCTTCAAGTATGTCATCTATATCCATAACAAGCTTTGCACCATCTTTTATAAGCCTGTTTGTCCCTATACTGGTCTTGCTGTTTGCATTTCCCGGCACTGCAAAGACCTCTTTACCCTGATCAAGTGCAATATTAGCAGTTATCAGTGAACCGCTTTTTTCGTTGGCTTCAACAACAACTACCCCAAGCGAAAGACCGCTTATAATCCTATTTCTCATAGGAAAATTTATAGGAAGAGGAGGTACTCCAATTGGGAATTGAGATATTATAAGTCCTTTTTCAAGAATTTTCTCTGACAGTTCATAATTCTCTGAAGGGTAAATAGTATCAAGACCGCAGCCAAGCACAGCTATTGTTCTTCCATCTGCCCTAAGAGTTCCTTTATGGGCATAGGAATCAATTCCCCTTGCCATACCACTTACAACTGTAAAGCCTCTTGAGGCAAGCTTATGTGATATGTTTTCTGCCATATTCAAACCATATCCAGTTGCATTCCTTGAACCGACAACAGCTATTGCAAGCTCGTCATTTTGGAGTTTACCCCTGTAATACAGCGCCATAGGAGGGTCATGAATCTTTTTAAGATACTCAGGATACCTGTTGTCACATAAAGGTACCAGCCCTATTCCCATTTGATACATCTTCTCAATATGCTGCTCTGTCATTTTGCGTATATCTTTGTCACAAAGCATTGCAGCAATTTCGAAGCCAATGGACTTGTTAGCTATAAGCTCGCTTTTAGGAGCTTTCCAAAGGTTTTCAGGATTGCCGTACATCTTAAGGAGCCTAAGTTTTTTTCGGTTACCTATATTTTCAATGGAACTTAACCATACCCAGTATTTCATGCTATCAGTCATTTTAACCCCCATACCTCCGGTGTGCCAGGTAAATATCTGTTTTTTCAGCCTGCCCAGAACTTTCTGTCAAGGCTTCTGTATTGAATTGCTTCAGCAATATGACAAGTTTTTATATCAGTGCTTTCGTCCATATCTGCGATTGTTCTTGATACTTTAAGTATTCGGTTGTGTGCTCTTGCACTTAGTCCTAGCTTTTCAAACGCATTCTTTAAAAGGTTTCTGCATTCGTCATCAAGCCTGCAGAATTTCTCAATCATGGAAGGCTGAAGCTGAGAGTTGGAATAGATCTTCATGCCCTTATATCTGTCAAGCTGAATACTGCGGGCTTTATTAACCCTTTCACGTATTTTAGACGACTTTTCCTCCTGTTTGACACTTTCCAGTTCTTTATATTTAACCGAAGAGACTTCTATGTGTATATCAATACGATCAAGCAATGGGCCACTAAGCCTGCCCAAATACTGCTGTACCTGCTTTGGGGTACATGTACACTGTTTTGATTTGTCAAGGAAATTACCACACTTGCATGGGTTTGCCGCACAAAGCAGCATAACCTTGGCTGGATATGTCAAACTGGCATTAACCCTTGAAATATTAACAAGGCCATCCTCCAACGGCTGCCGCAGCACCTCAAGGGCCTCACGTCCAAACTCCGGAACCTCGTCAAGGAACAGAACTCCATAATGTGCAAGGCTTATTTCACCTGGTTTCGGAACCTTTCCGCCCCCTATTAGGCTTATATCTGAAATTGTGTGATGAGGAGCCCTGAAAGGCCTTGTTGTTATCAGAGAGGTTTTTGCCGGAAGCATACCTGCTATACTGTGAATTTTGGTAACCTCCAATGCCTCTTCAAAGGTAAGTGAAGGAAGTATGGTCGGAAGCCTTTTTGCAACCATGGACTTGCCGGACCCTGGTGATCCGACCATTATGCAATTGTGAGCGCCCGAAGCAGCAACTTCGAGTGCTCTTTTTACATTTTCCTGGCCTTTAACATCTGCAAAATCTATTTCATATTCAGCATTTCCATTGAAGAATCCATCTATGTCTACACTATGCTCCTTAATCTGCATTTCTCCGTTAAGGTGCAGTATAATTTCAGAAATATTTCTCACAGGAAGAATCTTCAGTCCTTTGACAACAGCAGCTTCGTCTGCATTTGCAGCCGGGAGTACCATATACCCGATACCTTCCTGCAATGCTGTTATAGCCATAGGCAAAATGCCGTTAACAGGTTTTATATCTCCATCAAGCGAAAGCTCCCCGATAAACATATAATTGTCTATGACAGGATTGCTCATCTGACCTGTAGCTGTTAGTATACCCAGTGCAATAGGCAGATCAAATGCTGAGCCTTCCTTTCTGATATTAGCAGGAGCAAGATTTATTGTTATACGCCTTACCGGAAAATCAAAGCCTACATTTTTAATTGCAGAGCGTACCCGTTCTTTCGATTCCCTGACTGCGACATCCGCCAAACCTACTATGTCGAATGCCGGAATACCGTTTGATATGTCCGTTTCTACCTCGATTGTATAGCCATTGATACCTATCAATCCACAGCTCTTTATTTTGGAAAGCATGTATTCGACTCCCTATTACATTATTTTACAGTTACATTTTACATTACCTTACATATTTTGTAAATAGGTTATTTAATCCAAATACAAAAAAGCCCACCCCAAGGTGAGCTCGTACATATTTTATTTAACTTCAGTATTTTTATCTCGCGAGTAAAGTGTTAATCTCTTTTATTTGAGCATCGGTTAATGGACCAAATTCCATAGCTTTTGCATTTTCTTCAACCTGTTTTACTGTTTTAAATCCTGGAATTGGAATGGTATTGTTGCTCTTTGCCCAAATCCATGCCAATGCTCCCTGGACAAGTGTACGGCCATTACTTGTTAAGATTTCTTTAATAGAATCAAGTATCCTTAAAAATTCTGGTACAGGTTTTCCATCTTTAAAATACGGAACCCATGAGTGACCAGCACCACGAACATCATCTTTTGATAATAGAGATTCTGCAGTAAACTTGCCACTTAAAAATCCCATTGCTAGAGGACTGCGATTCATACTGGCAAGGTTGTTCTTTTCACACAATTCAATTAACTGCGAAGCATCATCAAATACATTTAAACTATGCTGAATAACAGAACAGTTAGCTCTTTGTGCAAACAGCTTTGCACCATCCAAAAGATCTGTACTCCAACCATAAGTACGAATCTTACCTTTCTTAACAAGTTTATCAAGAGTCGTACATACCACATCTACATCAGCTACTGATATATTCCATTCATGAAGCAGGTAAACATCTATATAATCAGTATTAAGTCTTTTAAGTGATGCATCGCAGGCTCTTTCTATATACTCAGGTGTTATATTAACCCCATGTATGGTCTTGGTGGCCTCATTACCAAAATTTCCAAACTTTGTAGCAATCACGATGCTGTCCCTTTTTCCCGCAATTGCTTTTCCAATTATTTCTTCACTATGACCAACCCCATAACAATCGGCTGTATCCAAAAAGTTTACACCAAGCTCAAAAGCTCTGTGTATTGCCTTAACTGATTCAGCATCGTCAATATCACCCCAACCATCCGCTTTACCTTGGAAAAAAAACTCACCGCCTATTGCCCAGCTTCCCAATCCCATTGGACTTACTTTAATACCTGACCTTCCTAAAATTCTCTTTTCCATAATTGGTTCCCCCTTCTACCTACCATTTGTTTGATTTTCTATTTAAAAAAATTTACGCTCCACCATAAATTTTTTAATATTCTAAACGCTTTTTATTCCTTCCCAGAATAACTTAAAGCATTGATCCATATCGGAGTAATTTTCTGAAATACTCATTACGGATATTGATACTCCCATTAACATAAAGTAGAATGCTTTTGCAGGCACTTCGGCCTTCATTGGTCGTATTTCCTCATTTGAAATTCCATCTTTAAACACCTGTACAAGCTGCTTTAGAAACTCTTCTTCTATATCAAGCGTCTTCTTATGTATTTCTTCCTTCATCATAGCCGGTGGGCAGTAATATATATGATTCCAGAAATCAATTTCTGTATTGTTCCAGTCATATTGCATATAATCCCTATAAATTGCCGTAAGTCTCTCCTTGATGGAATAATCCTTAGTTACATTTATAATTCTTTTAATATTTGAACGATATTTTTCGGTAATGCTCTCAAAAAGTTCCCTGAATATCTCTTCCTTACTTTTGAAATAAAAATAAAGTGATGCCTTATTGATACCTACCTGCGCAGCAATAGTATCAACACGTGCCCCCTCATATCCATATGTTGAAAAGACTATAAGTGATTCCGTCAATATTCGCTCACGCGTAATTGTTCCTTTACCCATTTCATCCTCCTGGGTTTATATAGTGTCATTAAGAATCTAACAACTGTTTGGTTTATAATTTTATTATAGTGACCTTAAATATTGTTGTCAATAATTTTTACAAAAAAAGTACATTCTTTTTTAAATGTACTTTTTGACTTTAATTATTATTTGCAATTGTTTGTTTGGTTTTTTTACGTTCCTTAAGATACTTATCATACATTTTGTTTGCGTCATTTATAATGGACTTGATAATATCAATATAGTCCTGAATATTAACACCGTCGTCTATTTTCAGCAATACCTCATTTCCTGTAATGCTGACTTTTTTCTTCCTTAAAGCCGTTCCTCTCCTGTATTTGAAAAAGAAAAACTGCTTCCATGTTTCATCCGGAACTCCTGCAAGCCCTGCCTGGATAATATAACCGTTTTTCATTGAATCCTTATATCTTTTGTCCTTTGAAACACATATGTATAAAATGTTCACTTTGTACTCTCCCTTCAACATAGCTTAAACATTATATGCATGAGAAAGTAAAATGATGACATTATTATACTTCGTTTTCCTGGTTATATAATCACTTGTCTTTTAAAAGCTTATGCAGTTCATCCATAAAAGTATTAATATCCTTGAATTGCCTGTAAACAGAGGCGAACCTTACATAGGCAACTTCATCAAGGTTTTTGAGACGTGCCATTATCATTTCGCCAATTGCCTGACTAGAAATTTCTCTCTGGAATGAATTATAAATCTGAGCCTCAATTTCTTCTACAAGCTTTTCAAGATCGGTTATTGATACAGGTCTTTTTTCACACGCTCTCAACAAACCATTCAACAGCTTTTCCCGGTTAAACGGCTGACGTGTCTTATCCTTTTTTATAACCATCAGCGGAAGACTTTCTACTTTTTCATAGGTTGTGAATCTTCTCATACATTTGGAACATTCACGTCTTCTCCTGATAGCAAAGCCTTCATCAGTTGGCCTTGAATCAATAACCTTGTCCTCTTCAAACCCACAGTAAGGACATTTCATAGCAAACCCCCTATTAACTTTCCTTTTATCTTTTGTATTATTTATTTATCCAATATATAGTATCGGCTTTTACAGAATATACTTTATACTGAATATTTCCTACTCAAAATGCTTCCGTATGTACCTTTCTTCCACATCGACCAGAATAATGTCTTCGCCTATTTTTTTTACATTTTCCCAAGGTATTATAAACTCATTGCCCTTTCCTATAATTCCGAAGAGCCTGCCTCCGCCAGGTATAATAATAGCCTCTATACGTCCATCCTCCAGATTTACTTCAACATCGTAAACAAACCCCAGCCGCCTTCCATCAGACATATTAATAACTTCCTTCTGTTTGAAATCGGATGTCCTGTTCATTGGAAAACCCCCTCTGACAGTTTTTTAAACAAGTTTATATAATTATATGCAAGTCAGGCCCAAGTATGAAAAAAACACCTTTCGGTGTTTCTCTCCTGATTAAATATTCAGATGAATTTTTTCATATGCATTAATGCAGTTTTCTCAAGTCTTGAAACCTGCGCCTGAGAAATTCCTATTTCTTCTGCAACCTCCATCTGGGTTCTTCCTTCAAAAAACCTCAGATTAAGTATGAGCTTTTCCCTGTCATTAAGCTTTCTCATAGCTTCCTTCAACGAAATTTCTTCAAGCCATTTTTCATCATGGTTTTTTTCATCACTAACCTGATCCATTACAAAAATAGCATCTCCGCCGTCATGATACACCGATTCGAATAGTGAGATAGGATCCTGGATTGCATCAAGTGCAAAAACAATCTCTTCTTTCGGAATTTTAAGTTCTTCAGCGATTTCCGCAATGGACGGCTCTTTGGAATTTTTAGTTGTAAGCCTTTCCTTTGCCTGTAAGGCTTTATATGCGATATCCCTCAAAGACCTACTGACACGTATTGAATTATTATCTCTGAGGTACCTTCTAATTTCACCGATAATCATGGGAACGGCATAAGTTGAAAACTTTACATTCTGTGTAACATCAAAATTGTCAATTGCTTTAATCAAACCTATGCAGCCAACCTGGAACAAATCATCCACATATTCTCCCCTGTTGTTGAATCTCTGAATAACGCTGAGAACCAGTCTCAGGTTTCCCCTTATAAACTCTTCCCTTGCAGTAGTATCACCCTTATGCATTCTATCGAACAGTTCTTTCTTTTGCTCATTTGAAAGAATGGGCAGTTTGGAAGTGTTTACACCACAAATCTCAACCTTGTTGACTAGCATAGAAAAACCTCCCGGCATCAAAATTATGTCTAAATTCATTATTGCCATGGAGGTTTTTTTTATACTGAAGACAACGCCAAAAAATTTTTGAAAAACGCCTTGACAAAGGGTTTGCAGTTATTTCAGGTTGTTACTAAATCATCTTGTTTATCTCTTTTTTCAACCTGCTGATTATCCTTTTTTCAAGCCTTGATATATAGGATTGTGAAATTCCAAGCATATCGGCTACTTCCTTCTGAGTTTTCTCAACACCATTTGCAAGCCCGAATCTTAGTTCCATAATTTTCTTTTCACGAACAGAAAGTTTTTTCATTGCATTGTTCAGAAGTTCTTTATCAACCTCATCCTCAATGCTTCTGTGAATCAGATCATTATCAGTTCCTAATATGTCTGAAAGCAGCAGTTCATTTCCGTCCCAATCAATATTAAGAGGCTCATCAATTGAAATTTCAGTTTTAACCCTGTTGTTTCTTCTTAGATACATGAGTATTTCATTTTCAATACACCTTGAAGCATAGGTGGCAAGCTTTATGTTTTTGGACGGGTTAAAGGTGTTTATGGCTTTTATGAGACCTATTGTACCTATAGAAATCAAGTCTTCAACACCAACTCCTGTGTTTTCAAACTTTCTGGCTATGTATACTACAAGTCTTAAATTTCTTTCAATAAGTATTGATTTTACTCCGTAATCACTTTTCTCCAGCCTCCCCAACAGGTAATTCTCTTCCTCACTGCTTAACGGAGGCGGCAGTGCTTCACTTCCTCCAATATAGTGAACAGGATACTGTTTCTGAATTTTTAATGTTTTTAAAATATTTAAATATTTAATCCAAATAACAAGCTTCAATCTTTTTAAACTATACATTTCACAGCCCCTTTCATATTTAATCCTGTATACTTTAAGTATTTAATCAGGGAAATCACTTTAGGATACTCAACAATAATAATTATCCAACCAGTTCAGGATTCAGTAGTGCTCTATACTTGTCGGATTTTGAAAGCATACTGTTGTAAATTCCTATAATAACGTCGTTTATGTCCTTCTTTTGCTGACTCTCACCAATTTCTATGCAATCAGGCTTAAACCCTATAAGCATTCCGTTTTCCTTTCCGAGTGAAGTGAATGGAATCAATCTGAATCTTGAATACCATAAGGATTGAGAAATTACCGCAGTTACTTTGGCAAGATCATTTTCCTTTGATTCATCAAATATGCTTCTTATCTCATCAGGAAGCATTTCTCTGATTGCTTTGAATTCTACAACTACAACCGGCATATTTGTTAGAGGATCATGCAGTGAATTACCTGTATCAACCAATGCAGCAAGGCATGTTTTTCTGCCTTCAAAAGTAATTTCTACAGGAAGAAGCAGTTTCTCTCTTTCAAACCTGTGTTGAAATATCTCCCAGAATATTCTAACAATAATACCAACAGTAATTATAGTTAAAAGCAGTACAATTGTTTGAGATTCCCAGAATACATAAACCACACCGTTTTTAACAAATCCACCATTTTGGTTAAAATAAAGGAATGCAAATGCAGCACCTGCAAAAATAAATGTAGATGCATAAAATAATACTAGGGTTTTAATAAATTCCCTTACTTTCCGTGGGTAAAAAACGGCAACTACAATAAGAAGAGATAACGCGAATTTGAAAACAGCAGTGTAGTATGCTTTAAAGCCTGGGAAGATTAACAGGAAAACTACATAAACAGCACCGATTGCTGCACCGCAGAACAGTCTCAAAGCTGATGTTTTTTTTCTTAAAAACTTTGATGTCACATATAAAATCAAATAGTTCATAACCAGGTTTTCTAAAAAAAGAACATCTATATATACTTCCACCTCAATAACCCCACAGTCAGACAATCCCTAATATTATATATTCTAAAGCTTGTTTGTTTATGAATATTATATATTTGTCCGTCATAATATTTTGTCAAACTGTATTACTGAAACTGAAAAATCGTATGACAAAAAAACACCAGAATCAGTAAGATTCCGGTGTTTTCACAGTTTATATAATATTTTATTTAAGTCTGTTACGTCTCAGGAAGGTTGGAATATCAAGCTCATCGCTTGGTGATGCTGGAGCCTGTTGTTGCTGTTTGTCAGCCGTAGAAGTACTCCTTTCAACAACTTTCTCAGTTTTCTTGATTACAGGGCCTTTTTCAAAGCCTGTTGCAATAACTGTGATAAGTATCTCATCCTTCATATTGTCATCTATTACAGAACCGAAAATGATATTTGCGTCAGGGTCAACAGATTTCTGAACAAGCTCCGCTGCCGTATTAACTTCAAACATTCCGAGATCGGGACCACCTGTAATATTAAAGAGAACTCCTCTTGCACCTTCAATTGAAGTCTCAAGCAGAGGACTATGTATAGCCTGTTTTGCCGCTTCTTCAGCTCTATTTTCACCGGAAGCTCTACCTATACCCATATGGGCAAGTCCTGTATTAAGCATTATTGTCTTGACATCAGCGAAGTCCACATTAACCAAACCAGGAACAGCTATTACGTCTGATATACCCTGTACACCCTGTCTCAGAACATCATCTGCAATTTTAAAAGCATCAACGATTGATGTTTTCTTTTCCACTACCTGCAGAAGTCTGTCATTGGGGATAGTAACAAGCGTATCAACGCTGTCCTTGAGGTTTTCTATACCCCTTTCGGCGTGCTGCATACGTTTTCTTCCTTCAAACATAAAAGGCTTTGTAACAACACCGACAGTGAGAATTCCCATTTCCCTAGATATCTGTGCAACAACCGGAGCTGCACCAGTACCCGTTCCACCGCCCATACCTGCTGTAACGAAAACCATATCGGCTCCCTTAATAGCCTGAGCAATTTCATCTCTACTCTCATTAGCAGCTTTTTCACCGATTTCAGGGTTTGCGCCCGCTCCAAGTCCTCTTGTGAGCTTGTCCCCTATCTGAATTTTTGTATTAGCCTTTGAAGAAAACAGCGCCTGTTTATCTGTATTAATAGCAATAAACTCGATTCCCCTAAGTCCAGCAGCAATCATTCTGTTTACTGCATTGCTTCCGCCACCGCCAACACCGATTACTTTAATCTGTGCAAACTGTCCCATGTCAAGATCAAATTCCAGCAAAATAAATCCCCCTTTTGTATAGAGCTTTCATCATTTGTTAGTCAAAACCCTGGCAAACCAATTTTTATGCGGTATTAGCATGCAAGGATATAAATTTACCAATCATACATTTAAATATATAATATTGTCACAAATAACGCAACACCGTATTTAATTTTCATAATAAATATATTATATAAGTATTATAATCTAAAATTCTTATCAAGTATATATAACCATTGACCTATTTAACTCAGTCTTTTTATGAAATTTGACAATCTTCCAAATAAGCCTGTACCCTTTTCTTTAGGTACTTCCCTTTTCCTTTTGATTTCAGAGATGGCACATGTATCTTTACGGGTTTTGCTAACGAACTTTATAATTCCCGCTGCTGTCATATACTCAGCTTTTGTAATACCATTAAGCTTTGGACATGCAACTCGTGCTGGAAGGTCAAAAACTTCTGTTGCAAGCTGTTTGCCCCCGTCTATATGTGAAATGCCACCGCCTGCAAGTACAATACCTGCTGCATAATTGCCCGCTAAACCAGCTTTGCTTATTGAATTACTGCAGAGTGAAAGAATTTCATAAACGCGAGCTTCTATTATTTCAACTATTTCAGAAACCTTAATGGACTTTTTCTTATTTTCATTAATTTCAGAGACTAGAATTTCCTGATCATTCTTAATAAGAGAGGTTAAAGCAAGTTCGTACTGCCTTTTAAGCTTTTCTGCATCATCACGAGATATTTTGAGTCCGATGGAAACATCATTTGTAATGTGTTCCCCGCCAACAGGTATTGAATCATAGAAAATGAGCCTGTTATTTTTGAATACCGATATATCAGTTACCTGGGCCCCTACATCAATAAGTACAACCCCTATTTCCTTCTCCTCATTAGTGAGGGCCATTTCAGCAGTAGCCATAGATTCTACTATAAGACCGTCAATTTTAATGTCAGCCTTTTCAATGGATTTTACTATATTCTGAACCGAGGTGATTTTCCCTGCTATTACATCAGCCTCAACTTCAAGCTTATTTCCCACCATACCTACCGGATCAACTATTTCATCATATCCGTCAATAATATACTGTCTTGGAACTATATCTATAATCTGTTTATCATCAGAAAGCTCCAGGTTTTTTACATTATATAACAGCTTGTCTATATCCTTTTGAATAACTTCCCGGTCATCACCGGAAATATCCGCAGAAGACTTATAGTCAAGGACAGAAACGTGCATTCCGATTATGTTCACGTAAGCTGAGCCTACCTTGAATCCGGTCATTGCTTCAGCACGTTCAACAGAGCTTTTAACAGCTCTTGCAACACTTTCGATATCAATAATAACACCTTTTTTTATTCCAGTGCAGGACTCCATACCTTCTCCGATAAGTTCCGGTTCAGAGGACTTACAGACCTGTCCGATAACCGTACATACCTTTGAAGTTCCTATGTCAATCCCTACAACAATGTCACTCACCTGATTACCTCCCAGGGAAATTAAGCCTGTAAATATTTGCTATGAAAAGCATTTTAGACAATATAAGACACAATTCAACTTACTTCTATACTATATTATCTTTTTTCGAAAATTTGTTCAATAGGAATCTTCTAATAATTGCAAAATTCAAGAACAACCTGTTTCCGAATGCAAACACAGCCGCCAAATACAAGGGTATTCCAAGTTTATCACCAATATATGCCAGTAGTGCAGCAAGCAATGCGTTTCCGAAAAAACCCGAAAGGAATATTTTCATATTGAATTTAGCCTGAAGTGTAGCTACAATTCCTCCGAAAACCGAGTCCAGCGATGCCAGGATAGCAACCGCAACGTAATTTGAATACTGTGAGGGTATATAAAATGGTACGAACAACCCAATCAGTATTCCGAATATAAGGCCTAAAACAGGCATCATGTTATTTCCCCCTCTTATATGTACTATTTATTTATCCGGCGTAAAACGTGGATTTTTTTCAGTAAAATCAAGTATTCCCTTTTCATTCTTCTTTATTTGCTTTTGATATATTTCCTTTAGAAAAGTTATCCTGTAACTTAAATCCTGTAAATCTCCAAAATTGACTTTAATCCGTGAATCAAGCAGAAATTTTAAATTTCCGGTATCAGTAGCATCAATACTGTTAATTATGCTGTAAAGCTTGACAGTACCTGAACTATCAGAGTCTTTAATAGCCTTAATTAAATTATTGCACTCTTGAAATGCCTCTTCATTTTTTAACTTTAGCTTTTGCCCCGGCTTATAGCTATCAAAGCTCAGACCGCCCAAAACAGGAAGCTTGAGCTTACGTGTGTCATCAATCATTTCGGTAACAAAGCCCTCTTCATCAATTATAAGGGTTGTCCCAGCATAGGGTACAAGATATGCAGGAATTCTTTCAGTGATTTTTATGGATACTTTTCCGGGTATGATTAATCTCACCGAAGCCTTTTTTACATATGGATAGCTGTCTGTGATTCTTTTTTCCGAATCACCATAGCTAAGTGTAAAAATATTTTTAAGATTAATACCCATAGTTTTAAAAGCATTACTTCCGGTTGTTATCCCGGAAGTCGCAATAATATCTGTACTGGTATTATGCTTGTTACCACTGACAGTTATTTCGCTTATTTTAAAAAGCGGAGAAATTGCAAGCACAACAAGCAGCACCAGTATTATTACTGTAGTTATAATAAATTTAAGTACAGGGTGGCGTTTTGTTTTTTTCTTTTTCTTTTTTGGCACAGTACTTTTAGGCTGTGTCTCGTCTTTTATCACTTGTATTTTCAATTTTACCTCTTTACTTGATCTTTATAATATTTGCACCAATTTGTGCAAGCTTCTTTTCTATATCTTCATAGCCTCTTTCAATATGTTTAAGTCCAGTAATCGTTGTTTCCCCTTCTGCAGTAAGGCCTGCCAGTATCAATGCAGCTCCTCCCCTTAAATCCCTTGCTGTGACGCTTGCACCTGTCAGTTTTTTAACACCTTTTATTACTGCAAGACGCCCTTCCAACTTTAGATTAGCACCCATTCTGAGTAATTCATCAACATGTTTGTACCGGTTTTCAAACACAGTTTCAACCATTATACTTGTTCCCCTTGCTATAGTCAGGTAGGCAAGCATCTGAGCCTGCATATCAGTAGGGAAACCGGGGTACGGAAGTGTTCTTATAATATCAATGGATTTTGGCCTTACCGGTCCGGAAATATGTATGGAATTTTTCTTACAGTTAATATGACAACCACTGTCTCTTAAGTTTGATATAACCGATGTAATATGTTCAGGTATGACATTCCTTATAACAACATCACCGCCTGTTATTCCAGCGGCTATAAGGTATGTCCCAGCAACAATCCTATCTGGTATAACGGTATGTTCAATGCTCTTTAACGGGCTCTGGTTCCCTTTAATACGTATTACACTTGTTCCTGCGCCATAGACATTAACACCCAAACTTATGAGAAAATTCTGCAAATCTATGATTTCAGGTTCTTTGGCAGCATTTCTTATGTATGTTTCACCTTCTGCGAAAACAGAAGCAAGCATAATATTTTCAGTAGCCCCGACGCTGGGATAATCAAGCTGTATTTCGCAGCCTTTCAGGTTATCTGCTTCACAGCTTATGTAACCGCCATTTACATCATTTATTTTTGCGCCCATGCTTCTTAATGCTTTAAGGTGAAGGTCTATAGGTCTTGGGCCTATTTCACAGCCACCTGATTGTGTTAACATACGGGCACACTTCTATCTAATTTTACCACGCACAAAACAGGCTATCAATTATAATATGGAAATATATTAGCAGTGCTTTACAATGTTTTTATGTAAAAAAGCATGTCAATAATTTAAATAATAGTCATGTTAATGTTCATGGTCTATAAACATTATGTTATAATTAATAAGTTAATTATTTTGCTATCTGCCGGGAGGCCGGATTAAATATGAATTTCAGACTTAGCTCAACAATTGTACTAACCAAATTCGTTATTAAACTTTGCAGGCTGTTTAAAATGGGCGGGACAACCCTCCCAGGAAAATTCGCCTTGAAGTTGTACCCTGATGTTGCAAAAGCCATATCCAAAGATTTTAGGGTAATTATGGTTACAGGTACCAACGGTAAGACAACTACAACCAGAATTATTGGCCAGATACTGGCCGATAACAAAATTTCATATATTACAAATAAATCGGGTGCCAATCTAGTTTACGGGGTAATAACCACCTTTATAGATGCGGTTAACGCTCGTGGGAAGTGCAGTTCTTCCACCGCTCTGATTGAAATAGACGAGGCAGCCTTCAGAAGAATGTGCGATTTCATAAAGCCAGAGCTGCTTGTTGTTACAAATTTCTTCAGAGACCAGCTTGACCGTTACGGCGAGCTTTATACCACTTTGAGAAGCGTTTCTGACGGACTTAAAAAGTCTCCTGATACAAAGCTTGTACTTAATGCCGACGATTCCTTATGTGCATCTCTTGGCAAAGATTCTGACAGAAAGCTGTTATATTACGGTATGTCTACCAACGCTTATAGCGGCTCGATTGAATCTGCCAATTCTGATGCAATGTTCTGCCTTTACTGTAAAACAAAATACGAGTATGCAAATCATGTCTACGGACATTTGGGTGGCTTTAAATGCCCAAGCTGCGGTTACAGGAAACCAGGTACTGACATTACCTGTACAAAGGTAAACAAGCTTACAAGTTCCAATTCTGACATAACAGTTTCAGTAAATAAAAAGAGAGTATTCAAAAAAACTTATTCAAACATTGAATTATCGAATAAGAAAAAGGGCAGCAACGCTTTCAGACTCAATTTGGAATTCGGGAAAGAAAAATATAATACAACAGTCAATCTGCCTGGGCTCTATAATATATATAATTCACTGGCAGCTGCCGCATGCGGAGAGATGCTTGGCCTCCCTACGGATAAAAGTATACAAGCACTGAGCAGTTTTGAATGTGGCTTCGGACGTATGGAATCAATAAATACCGACGGTAAATCAATCAAGCTTATTCTTGTGAAAAATCCAACCGGATTCAATCAGGTTCTTGACTATCTTCTGACAGAAGACAAACATATACAGCTTGCATTTTTACTAAATGACAAATACGCTGACGGAACCGATATATCCTGGATCTGGGACGTGGAGTTTGAAAAGCTGACAACAATCCAGGATAAAATGGATAATGTTTATGCTTCGGGAATAAGAGCCGAAGATATGGCGGTACGCCTTAAGTACTCAGGAATCGGCACTGACAAAATAAGTATTATAAAAAGCTACAGCGAACTTATAGATAACGGGCTTTCACGGATGGATGCAGGACAGAATTTTTATATTCTGCCTACCTACACTGCAATGCTTGATATAAGAAATGTATTAAAGAAAAAATTCGGACTAAAGGAGTTCTGGAAATAATATGTATACTCTTAACATATGCCATCTCTACCCCGATCTGCTTAACCTTTACGGTGACAGAGGCAACATTATGGCACTGCTTAGACGTGCGCAATGGAGAGGTATTGAAGTAAATATTTCAAATATTTCTCTCGGAGACGATTTTCAGCCCGAAAATTATGACATAATATTTCTGGGCGGTGGTCAGGATTACGAGCAGGAAATACTCCAACAGGATGTACTTCAGAAAAAGGGTCCGGAGATTATTAATGCCATTAAAAATGACAAGGTATTTCTTTGTATTTGCGGCGGCTACCAGCTTCTGGGGAACTACTATAAAACCTGGGACGGTAAGGAAATCAATTATCTTGGGGCAATAGACCTGTGGACTATAGGCGGTAAAAAGCGAATGATTGGGAATACAGCATATGAGTTCGATTTTTTGAAGACAGAATCATGTGACGGCAGAATCGTAGGTTTTGAAAATCATTCAGGCAGAACCTACCTGGGAGCAGGTGTAAAACCCCTTGGGAAAGTAATAAAGGGCAATGGAAATAACGGAGAAGATCAGACCGAAGGCGCCATATACAAGAATGTATTCTGTACCTATTCACACGGCAGCCTTCTTCCAAAAAACCCTGCTTTTACGGATCATCTTCTTACAATAGCATTAAAGCAAAAATATAGTGACTTTGTATCATTAATGGCACTTGATGATGAATTTGAGCTACTTGCTCACAATTCAATGCTCAAACGTATTACCGGTTAACGGATTCTTTTGGAGGAAACATGGCAAAAGCTTTTTTGAAAAAAGGTAAAGAAGAACGTGTAAGGTCAGGTCATCCCTGGATTTTTAAAAGTGATATTTTTGAAATAAAGGGTGAATTCAGTCCTGGAGATGTCGTAGATATTTACAGCAGTAAAAATGTTTTTCTTGGGAGAGGATATATAAATCCCAAATCTCAGATAACAGTAAGAATGCTCACCTATGAAGATGAAGAAATAAACCGTGACTTTTATTATAAACGAATAGAACAAGCCTGGAATTATAGAAAACAGGTTGCAGACCCTGACAGCTGCAGGGCAGTTTTTGCAGAATCAGACTTTCTTCCCGCTCTTATAGTGGACAAGTTCTCAGATTACCTGGTAGTACAGACACTTGCTCTGGGTATTGATATTCACAAGTCCGAGATTGTTGAAATTCTTGATGAAATAATAAAACCCAAAGGAATATTTGAAAGAAACGATGTTCCTGTAAGGGAGCTTGAAGGGCTTGATCAAAGGAAAGGGTTTTTGAAGGGTAATTTCGATACTCATGTAGAAATGAAGGAAAATGGCGTAAGGTTTATGGTTGATATTGAAAACGGCCAGAAAACAGGCTTTTTCCTTGATCAAAAAGAAAATCGTGCAGCAATAAAACCGTTCGTTAAGAATGCAACTGTGCTTGACTGTTTCTCGCACACAGGTTCATTTGCACTGCATGCGGCTAAATACGAGGCAAGAGAAGTAACTGGGATAGACATATCTGAGCATGCGGTAGAATGTGCAACCGGGAATGCACAGCTTAACGGGTTTACAAATTGCCGGTTTGAAGTTGCAAATACCTTTGACAGGCTTAGAGAATATTATGACAGCAAAATTGGATTCGATACAATTATACTAGACCCGCCAGCATTTACAAAAGCAAGAGGAACGGTGGAAAGCGCCATTAGAGGCTATAAGGAAATCAATTTAAGGGCAATGAAGATTATTAACAGTGGAGGCTATCTTGTTACCTGCTCCTGTTCACACCACGTTGACCCCGAATTATTTCTTGATATAGTTTATAATGCCGCAATCGATTCAAGACGTAAGGTCCGTCTGGTGGAATACCGTTCGCAGGCCAAGGACCACCCCATACTCCTTGCTGCGGAAGAAACACAGTATTTGAAATGTGCAATTCTTCAGGTAATATAACAACAATAGTTATATAAAAAAGTCGGCTTTGCCGATTTAATTACAGGTATTCCTTCATAGCATTAAACCTTAAGGTAGACTTTTTTGAAATGCATTTACGGAAAGTATTAAGTCAATGAAAATTTATACTTTCCTATGCATTATAAAAAAACCGACATATCACTTAATGTCGGTTTTTTCTATTATAGTACTTCCGTACTTTTTAGCTGCTGCAAGAAGTTGTTCCATTGTACCCTCGTTTTTAATCACAACCCCTGCCTTACCCCTGTAAATTCTTAATGCATTATAAAGAGCTTCTGGCTCAGAGGCCTCAATGATAACAGGTATTTTGGAATAAGTCTGAATATTCTTTATACATTCAACAAGTACATCCTTTTCCGACAGCCCTGCATTAATCAATACCGCATCACAGTCGTCATCATTAATATCCATCAACAAATCGGTGATATAATCGATATTGCCTTGTGACAGTTCTTTCGCCAATTCCTGATCCTGTGTCGCATCTATCCTGCCTATTGTATAGTCTTTATCCTTATCGAGGTTTAACATCTTAACATCAGATGATATAATTCTGTCACAGTTTACAATTACCTTAACAGGCTCACTGTTTGCTACAGCTTCCTTGACAGCTGAAATGAAAGATGGTGTTGTTCCGCAGCAGCCACCTATTAATCTCGCACCTGCTTTGATAAACTCCGGTGCTATTTGGGAAAAGCTTTCGGGTGTTTCCGAATAAACAGTCTTACCGTCAATTACCTCCGGAATCCCGGCATTCGGTTTTATGCTGATATAAACATTCCCTACAGCCGCCATATTCTTAACAATATCTACCATGCTTGAAGGTCCCATTGAACAGTTAGTTCCAATAACATCAGCACCAAGCGATTTCAATACCAAAGCCGCGATATAAGGATCGGAACCCATTAATGTCCTGCCGTTTTTTTCAAAGGACATTGAACATATTATGGGAAGCCTGCAATTTTCTCTCGCTGCAAGGAAAGCAGCCCTCATTTCAGCTAAATCGGTAAAAGTTTCAAAATTTATAATATCAGCTCCTGCTTCATCAGCAGCTTTTACCTGTTCAGCATATAAATCATAAGCCTGCTTAAACGTTAACTCTCCAAAGGGTTCAAGTAGTTTGCCTATTGGACCTATCGATACTGAAACGAACCCATCCTTGCCCATTACTTCTCTCGCAAGTCTAACGCCTTCATAATTAAGTTCATAAGTCCTGTCATCCAGCGAATACTCTTTTAATTTAAAACGGTTACCTTGAAAAGTGTTTGTCTGAATTATATCCGCACCTGCTTTTTTGTATTGTCTGTACACTTCCTTGACTTCCTCAGGATGCGTAACATTCCAGAGCTCAGGGCATTCGCCGCCCTTCAAGCCCATTGTCTGAAGCATGAAACCCTTTGAGCCATCATATATAAGAATTTTATTCTTTATTTCCTTTAAAAAATCCATATTGCCCTCCGTCGCTTTCTTTAACTGTTTAAATGTCTTGTAAACAAATAAATGTGATAAAAGAAGAATGTCTTCATGTTTTATCACATTTGTTAAATTCATGCTATTTATTTTATATCAAAAAGGTTTTTAAGTAAAGTGACATCAGGACGCATATGAGCCTGTTACCAAAAGTGTATATCCTTCACTTAAGTTTATTATCCGGTTATATCTTAATTCATAATCCACCCTTGCACCATCCGGTAGTGTTACATAAGCTTTACCTATCATTTCTTCCTTTTTCTTTTCTATTTTAACCTTGAATGAGTTTGTATCCGATTCTTTATTAATATTTTCATAATAGAACTTATTGTTATATTCCCTGATAACATCAAATAAAAATTTTTCATGCAAATTGGCTTGTCGAGACATAATTACCCTCCACCCGATTTTTTTATTATTATATCAAAAGCCAATTTTATAATCAACTAAAACCTTCCAGCGGAAAATAACATAAGATGTCGTTATTTGTAGGCTTATTCGGATTTGATGTTATGTTTGAATGCATATATTGCAGCTTGGGTTCTGTCCGATACATTGAGCTTCTTAAATATATTGGAAACATGGTTTTTAACAGTTTTCTCGCTTATGTAAAGTTTCTTTGCAATCTCCTTGTTTATCATTCCTTCAGCAATAAGTTCAAGTACTTCTATTTCTCGACTGGTCAGGTCATTTTCAAATGTCTTGTCTTTTTCGTGTAGAGTAACTCTGTTAAACTCCTTAACAAGCTCCCTGGTCATATTTGACTGAATATATGACTGACCTCTGCATACACTTCTAATAGCTTCTATAAGAACAGAAGGCTCAGCATCCTTTAGAACGTAACCTTCAACTCCCATCTGAAGTGTTTTGAAAAGATATTCCCTGTCTTCGTGTATGGTAAGTACAATTATACGGGCAGGGTTTTTCTCTTCCTTTAATTCCTGTATTGCCTGTAGACCGTTTGTTAATGGCATATTAATATCCATCAGAATAACATCGGGTTTGTACTCCCTTGCCAGTTTTACTGCCTCTGTTCCATTTGATGCCTGAGCTACGACAATTAAATCACTTTCGAGTTCAAGAATTTGTTTGAGACCCTGGCGCATCATGGCATGGTCATCAGCTATCAGTACTTTTATCATTATCTTTTGTTTCCCCCTCTTCCTGCATAAAAGGTATTACAATCGTCATGCGGGTTCCATTTCCAGATTTGGAATTTATCTCAAATGTACCCCCCAAAAGTTCGACTCTTTCCCTAATGCTTACTAGTCCGAATCCACTGTTTATATCATCACTTTTCGGTTTTGTATTTTCTACATCAAAGCCTTTGCCGTCATCATAAATACAAAGACGTAGGTTTTTATCCGTAAATTCGAGATTGATGAGCAGGTTCTTTGCTTGTGCATGCTTTTTTGTGTTATTCATTGCTTCCTGTATTATTCTGAATACGGTTAATGAGATTACAGGTTTTATATCCAGGTACTGGCCTTTTGTTTTGAATGACGTTATTATCCCATTCTCATCCTGGAAGTTAAGCACAAACCTCTCCAGTGTAGGTATAAGCCCAATATCATCAAGTGACATAGGTCTAAGATCATATATGATTTTCCTGACATCCTGAAGGCTTTCCCTTACTATTCCCTTAAGGTTTCTTAGTTCCTGCCGTGCCTTATCAAAGTCAACGTCAAGAAGTCGTTCACATATTTCTGCCTTCAAAACGACATTTGACATAGACTGTGCCGGTCCATCATGTATTTCCCTTGCGACCCTCTGGCGTTCCTCTTCCTGAGCCTTTATTACGCGTAAGCCAAGCAACTGCCTTTGCTGCATGTTTTCAAGCTGCGAACTGACCTCCTGCAAATCCCCTGTCAGGTATCCCATTGCAGCACCTACATTTACGATTAAAGTATCTGCTTTTTGTACTGTAAGATAAGCATCCTTAATCCTTATTTCAAGGTCATTGCGTCTCTTGATAAGGAATTGTTCCTGTTCACGCTTGACTGCCAGTTCTATACGTATATTATCGGCTTTTTCATAAACCTGTTTAAGTTCTTCTTGAGAATATTTCGAAAAATTTTTGTTGGCAATTAGAAGTTTTCTTTTACTATCACTCAGTTCTTTTTCGAGGGCTTCAGTAGTACCAATAAGTTCTACAACCTGTCTTTTAAGATTCTTTAATTCTTCTTCCAGTCGTTTGCATTCCTTTTTAGCATTATCAGCAATGTCATATATTTCATTTTTGCTGTTATTTATAGCGTCAATAGTTTTTTTAATGATTTTATCCAGTTGTATAAAGCTAATCTTCTTATCAGTCATTTTACATCTCCAAAGAATTTATGATATAAGTAATTCGACAGATTACTCAAAAATCCTTTTTAGAAGTGAAAAAAGGAGACATTACTGTCTCCTTTTACTAGATAATCTATTTAAGAGTATCCAAGTTCCCTTCCCAGGCCCGAAGATAAATATCCTTTAGCTCATTTACCAGAGGCATTCTAGGGTTTGTTCCAGTGCATTGATCTGCAAACGCATTGTTTGCCATGTAGTCAAGGCTTGCTTCAAGGTCTTTCTTTTTGATTCCCGCGTCCTTAAGTGTAAGAGGCATTCCAATATCGGACATCAGTTTCTGTATTGCCTTTACAAGAAAACTGATGCCATTTTCATTCTTGTTTTCTTCAAAACCCAACTCCTTAGCTATGTCAACGTACCTTTCATTTGCATGCGGGAATTCGTACTTAGGATATGCAATAAATTTGGTAGGTCTTTTTGAATTATACTCAATTACATAAGGAAGAAGAATTGCGTTTGCCCTTCCATGAGGAATATGGAAGTTGGCCCCCAGATTATGGGCCATGCTATGGTTAATTCCCAGAAACGCATTTGTAAAGGCCATACCTGCCATCGTTGAAGCATTGGCCATTTTCTCTCTCGCTTCCTTGTCATCCGGATTGCTGCATACCTTCGGCAAATACTCAAAAACCAACTGAATTGCTTTAATGGACAATGCATCTGTGTAATCGGATGCCATAACCGAAACATAAGCCTCGACAGCGTGTGTAAGTACATCCATTCCGGTATCGGCTGTAACTGCTTTTGGAACAGTGTAGGTAAGTTCGGGGTCTATTACGGCAATATCCGGTGTCAATTCGTAGTCAGCAAGAGGATACTTAATACCTTTTACCTTATCCGTAATTACAGCGAATGCAGTAATTTCAGAGCCGGTTCCTGCTGTTGTAGGAATAGCAACAAGTCTTGCCTTTTTGCCAAGATCGGGGAACCTGACCGCTCTTTTTCTTATGTCCATAAATTTAAGCCTCAACATTTCAAATTCCGTATTCGGGTATTCATAAAACAGCCACATACCTTTTGCAGCATCAATAGCCGAACCACCTCCAAGTGCAATTATTATATCCGGATTATGCTTGTTCATTTCCTTAACACCTTTAAATACAGTATCTACAGACGGATCGGGTTCAACATCCGGATATATTTCATACTTTATTCCTGCCTTTTCAAGATGATATATTATCTTATCCACCATTCCAAGCTTAACCATTGATGCATCTGTCACTATAAATGCAAAATGTCCTTTTAATTTCTGAAGATATTGGACTGAGCCAGGCTCAAAGTATATTTTGGGAGGAATCTTAAACCATTTCATATTTACAGTTCTTTTTGCAACCCTTTTTATATTTATAAGGTTGGAGGTGCTTACATTTGAGGTTGTTGAGTTCTTTCCCATTGTTCCACATCCTAACGTCAGAGAAGGCCTGTAATTATTGTAAATATCACCTATTGCACCCTGTGATGAAGGAGAATTTACTATGAGCCTTCCGGTTCTTATCTTTTGGCTGAATTCGCGTATGACTGTATCATTTTCAGAATGAATAACGGCTGAGTGTCCCAGTCCGCCAAATTCGGTCATTTCTTCACACTTTCTTATTCCTTCCTTATAGTCTTCAACAATGTACATTGCAAGTACAGGACTTAATTTTTCCCTTGAAAGAGGAAATTTCGGCCCAATGCCTTCGAGCTGCGCTACAAGGATTTTAGTATCTTCAGGAACTGAAAAGCCGGACATTTGTGATATTGTGTAAGCAGATTGACCTACAATTTTCGGATTCATGGCACATTTTTCTTCGTCAATCGCAGTACTTTCAAGGGCTTTAATCTCTTCAGGCTTCAGGAACCTGCATCCCATATCATTCATTATTTCTATAACTCTGTCCGCTACTTCTCTATCTACAATAAGAGCTTGTTCAGAAGCACAAATCATGCCGTTGTCAAAGGTTTTGCTGAGTATAAGATCCGACACTGCCCGTTTCAGGCACGCTGACTTTTCAATATAACAAGGAACATTTCCCGGCCCTACCCCCAGTGCTGGTTTTCCGGTACTGTATGCAGCCTGGACCATTGAAGCTCCTCCAGTAGCTAGAACCATTGAAACATCACTGTGGTTCATAAGAATTTTCGTTGCATCAATGGAAGGTTCATCTATCCACTGTATGCAGTACGCAGGTGCACCCGCCTTAACGGCAGCATCTCTCATTATTTCTGCAGCTTTTGCAGAACTTTTCTGTGCTTTTGGGTGAAAGCTGAAAATAATTGGATTTCTGGTTTTGACACAGATTAGTGCTTTGAAAAGAGTTGTTGAAGTTGGATTGGTAACAGGTGTCACACCTGCAATTACCCCTACCGGTTCTGCAACCTCAAAATAGTTTTCTTCATCATTATCGCTTACAATACCTACAGTTTTATCATATTTTATACTGTGGTAGACATGCTCGGTGGAAAAAAGATTTTTTATAACCTTATCTTCATAAATACCCATTCCGGTTTCATCAACAGCCATTTTTGCGAGTTCCATATGCTTATCTATACCGGCAAAGGTCATAGCTTTCACTATTTTATCAATCGCTTCCTGATCCAATTGCTTATATTCTTCCACTGCCTTCATTGCATTGGCCACCAATTGATTTATTGTTTCTGCTGCATTGTTTTTATCCATGACAATACCTCCTTAATGAATCTAGCATTCCCATTCTTCGGAGGAATAAAATAAAAATTCACAAATATATAAAAGGTGCCTCATTTGAGACACCTTTTAAAACAACTCGCCAATATGGATTATTTACTTTTTTGCTACCTTTATTGCATCTGTCTGCATGATATATTCAGCACTTTTACCTGATTTATATGCTCCGCCAGTAAAACTCTTCATTGAATCAACTCTTTCCTGCATTCTTTTCAGAAGTGCCTGACCTTTTGTCACTTCATTAATGGAGTCTGCTACACCGGTTTTAAGCTGTCCGATACCCTGAGTCTTAAGTTGTACCGAACCATTCTTAAGCTGGTTTACTCCGAAGTTGAGTTTCTGCATTCCTGAATTCAGCTGCTGTATTGCACCAAATGACTGGTCTATACCTGATTTATATGTCTGCATTCCGCCTGAAAGAGCTTTCAATCCGCTATTTGTAATACTTAATCCCGGAAATTCGGTGCCGTTAGGAAGCTTGCCACCGCTACTCATTATGTTTATGAGGCCCTGCTGTTGCTGCAAGGCTGCCAGAAGCTGTGCGGCAGTATCACTCATACCTGGCGTCTTTGCCAAAAGCTTGATTTTCTCCTGAAGTTGTGTATTTATACCTGATATATTGCCCATCATCTGTACTTGAGCATCCCCTGCTTTACTCAAATTATCAACAGATGAGATTATTTTTGTAATTCCTGCTGAAATTTCAGGTGCTTTGGAAGATAGCTGTGACATTCCCATGGATTCCTGATTTATACCGTCATAAAGAGATGAAAATCCGTTTGTCAAAAGTCCTGCACTATTATCCATAAGGTTTATACCATCGTACATGGTTTTTAACTTATCTCCGATATCAAGGCTTGTTATCGGCGGCATCTGGGGCAGTAATGTAATTTGTATTGGATCGAGCTCAAATTTCTCTGTCTTGAATTTGATATCAATGTTTTCTTCAGGATAAGGGAACTTAATCCAATTAAGCTTCATTGTCTTACCAAGCACTACAGTACCTGAAGCAGGTGCATCAATGTCGTAGAATTTATCAAGGGGCAAATCAAGAGCAACATTTGCAGCCATTGGTACATAAGTTGTCTGCTGGTAGCTCATGCTTTTGCCTGTAGCGGTATCAGTGTAATTAATGGTATCATCACTCTTGGTATTGTTTTTAAGGTTGATTTTTATTTCTATATCTCCGCCTTTTCCCGCAAGGTCTTTCGGATCAATAGCGCTTCCGTTAAGTAAATAACTGATTTGTGCAGTTACAGGTATATCCTTTTTTGTGGTTCCTGTAAAGAAAAGATTTCTTTCCTTGATACCTTTAAGATTCAGATTAAGAATTCCGTTTCTTATATCAGGCTTTATCAAATCAGGTATTATTTTTATACTATCCAGTGATGTTTCCTCTGAAAGTACAGTCTGGCCATTAATATCTATCCAGTTAACCACTTGTTCGTTCTGAACCTTTCCTGCTGAATCAAGCTTTATATAAACTGTTTCATTCTTTTTAAGCGGTTCTGCAAATACACTGCAGGTTGAAATTATTACTAAAGCCAAACTTAACAAAACTGATGCTATCGGTTTAAATTTCCTGTTCATATGTTATCCTCCAGTTCTGACATATTAAATGTCCATATCTATTGAGTTTGTGCTACTATTGGAAACCTTTCCAGCTTTGCTGGATTTGTTCCATCCGATTGTTGTGCGTTTAACAATGAAATCTGTCACTAGCAAGGTTGCAGGCAGGGCTAATATTATGCAAACAAAGCTAATCAAGGTTCCTCGCCCAATCATTGTTGCAAACTGTCCTATCATTTTTACCTTTGCAATTAACCCAACAGCAATAGTAGCTACCGCAAGTGTTAATGCACTTGTTATTATTGAAGGTCCTGTTCCGATAACCGCATTTTTCATAGCCTGGAACTTATCATGAAACTGCAGTTCTTCCCTGTAACGGCTTACCATCAGTATTGAATAGTTTACCGTCGAACCAAGCTGTATTGCACCGATAGTCATTGAAGCTATAAAAGGAAGCGTTGTATTGGTGTAATACGGCAATCCCAAATTAATAAATATTGCAAGCTCGATTATACCAACCAATATCAAAGGCATTGATACCGATTTGTATGCAAAAAGCAGTATTACCAGTATTGCGAGTATAGATATAATATCAACTGTTTTTATATCCTGGTCGGTAAGCTTTATTAAGTCCTTCATAAGCACCGCTTCTCCGCACAGGTAATAATCCTTCCCAAAATACTTTTCTGCTGTTTTCTGAATCGTATCAAGAGTACTATCTGTGCTGTCTTCTCCGGCTTTTGTCGTAAGATTTATCATAGCCATTCTGTATTTGTCTCTTTCAAACTGGTCCTTTAGCTGCTGAGGAAGAAAATTGTCGGGAATAACAGAATCGGCAAAGGATTCTGTGGACTGACTGTCTTTAACATTTGGAATAGTTTTTAGGTCAGATACAAATGCTTCTTCTTTTTCTCTGGGCTGTGATTTTTCTGTTATCAGATAAATAACTTCACTAATGTTGAATTTCTCCTTAACTGCATCCGTATCCTTCATGGACTGCATATCTGAAGGCATTGCATCCATTATATTGTAAAATATTTTAGTATTTGATTTTCCGTAAATTGCAGGTATAAAAAGTATAAGGAAAATTATAAATATAATTTTATATCTTTTTGTAACAAATTCCGCAGTACCTTTAAAAGTAGGCAGAACAGGCCTGTGTCTTGTCTTGTTAATTAGTTTGTCAAAAGTAAGGAGTAACGCAGGAAGTACTGTAAGAGCAGTTATTACACCTATAATAACACCTTTTGCAAGTACTATGCCCATGTCTTTTCCGATTCCCAGCTGCATTGGAATCAATGCCAGGAAGCCCGATGCAGTAGCAAGAGAACTCGCTATTATGGCAACCGATGTGGAACACATAGCCTTTTGCATAGCCTGGTATTTATCGGGGAACTTCTTTCTTTCCTGTTCATACCTGTGGTAAAGGAATATTGAGAAGTCCATGGTAACACCCAACTGCAAAACTGCTGCAAGAGAGCTTGTTATATATGAAATTCTTCCCTGAACAAAGTTGGTACCCATGTTAAACGCAATTGCCATTCCTATAGAGACCAGAAAGATTACTGGTATTGCAAATGAATCAAGTGCTATTCCGATAATGATCATAATAAGTACTACGGCAGTTATTATATAGGCTATCTTTTCATCATCCATGAGATTGCGGAGGTCGGTTAATAAGGCTGCCATTCCACCAAGCTTACTCTGGCTGTCCATGATACCTCTGATTTGTTCAACAGCCTTGTATGTTCTGTCCGAGCTGGCTGTTTCATTGAATTGAATGTTCATCAGTGTTGTATCACCTTTAATAAATTGCTTCTTAAGACTGTCCGAAATCATGTCAAGAGGTATCCTTGTATCCGATGAGCTATCAATCCAAAGTACCTTTTCAACACCATCCACTTTTTCGATCTTGTCTTTTATTGCCTGAGCTTTCCTGATATCTGTAATATCTGTTAAAAGTAAGGCACTGCCCGCAGATTTAAAACTTTTATCCAGAATTTTTTCGCCTTGAACAGAATTTAAGCTAGTCGGCAAATAGGATAAAATGTCATAATTGATTTTGGTTAACATCATACCAAAAACTGCAAGCAAAAAGATTACAGCGCTTATTATCAGGACTGCAACATGATTCTTTGTTATGAGGCGGCTGAATCTTTCCAATTACTATCACTCCTTCGGTTTTATTATTTTTCGAATTAATAACATTTCGAGTCTCAAAGTATTATTGTAAAAAATTATTAGTTAAGTAAAAAACAGGTCATTAAAGCTATTGTTTACCTTTGATAATATCGAAATTGCAGTTTGTCTTTCCTCAGCTGTAAGTATTCCGAAAATTTTTTCTGCAACCTTTCCCTTTAGCTCCATTACAGAATTGTAAATCTCCATGCCCTTTTGTGACAATTTGATAAAAACCTGTCTTCTGTCGTCTCCTATGTCCCTTTTTCTTTCCACGTATTCCTTTTTGATTAGCCTGTCAATTGTTACGGTAGGTGTACCAAAACTTACCCCGAGCATGTTTGCAATTTCCGACATACTCCTCATTTTCTCATTTCCTATAACAACAATTGTATTTATTTCGGCTATTGTCAGGTCTTTGAGATCCTTGTACAAGTTTTTCTTGTTTTCCAGTCTGGTGTATTTATCAATAAGTTGCCTTAAAAGTTCATCTACAAGCTTTATCTCATTCGTAATATCGATACTGATTTTAATCACCTCAATCTAATATATTTAATTTACGATATTTCATAATTCAAATATATTACATTTTAATATATTTGTTAAACTTAATAATTACTGAATAATAACTATATTAACACTTTATCCTTATTATAATTAAAATTTTGTTGAATTACTTCAATTTTCATATTCCAAATAAGTCATGTACCACCGGCTTAGCCGGTGGCTTGATTAAGCCCTATAAGGGCATAATACTGGCGGCGCTACTCGCGCCCGAAATTACTGCCAATCGCAAAACTTTTACAGCGGCCGCCCCTCCGGGC
>JAEWTV010000071.1 GCA_023397675.1 Bacillota bacterium
GCATAAACCAGAAATGGATTTCATTATCTGGCAGAGGGAATAAATCGTAGTTGGGGTGAATACAAATGATACAAAACGGAAGAAACTACGTATACGGTTCTACTGCAGAACAGCTTGAATATGATATTAATGAGATTTTTCAAGATAAAAAACGCACCGTTGCAAAAAAACGTGCAAAGTCAAACAATAAAGCAAGATTAAAGGCTATATGCTTGATTTTAGGTTTGTTTGCAGGGTTTTTCTTAGTTATAGTCAGATATTCAGTTATTACAGAAATGAACTACAAGGTAGCAAGCGCAAGCAAGCAGTATGAAGGTATAAAAAGTGAAAATTCAAGGCTTAAAGTAGATATTCAAAGAGGGACCGACATAAATAAGATACGTGATACGGCTCAGGTCCAGTTGGGTATGCACAGGCCTGATAAGACTCAAACTGTTTATGTGAATGTTCCAAAGAAGGATTATACGGAAGTTGCTGAACAATATAAAGAAAGCAAGAATACCAACTTCTTTACGACAATAATAAACAAGGTAGGGGAAATCGCCAGTATGCTCTTTTAATAAAAGCCACACACTTGGCTGGGACAGCTGCCCTAGCCTTTATAATTGGCTGCAAAAGAAAAAATAAATATATTAACCCTTATTCACAAAGGATAAATTGCATAAAGCACTTAAGAGATTGTAGACATTTAGTATTTATATACTTTAATATCTGCGGTCTTTTTTTGTGAACAATAACTTGGACTTGAATAACCGGTTCAAATGCACAGGGGGTAATGTTTTGGCTGGATTAGGGTTAATTACGAAAAGAAGACTTGTATATTTGCTTGCGATTTTTGCAATACTTTCAGTTTTGCTGATTATTAGAATAGGATGGATACAGCTTGCCAAAGGTGAATGGTACCAGCAAAAAGCTGCCTTGCAGCAAAATCAGAACAGAGTAATAAGCCCCAAAAGAGGTATCATATATGACAGGAACCACAATGAACTGGCTGTAAGCGCATCGGTAGAAACCATTTCCGCCAATCCTCAGACATTGAAGAAAACCGGAAAGGATATACCCGCTATAGCGCAAAAGCTTTCAGAAATATTGGGAATGGATGTTGAAGTAGTTGAAAAGAAACTGACAGCCAAAAGCAGATATGAAATACTTAAAAAGAAAATTTCAAAGGATACAGGAGACCAGGTAAGAAAATATGTAATGGAACAGAATATTACCGGTCTTTATGTAGATGAGGATACAAAAAGATATTATCCTAACCGGAATCTTGCAGCACATGTAATAGGCTTTACAGGAAGCGACAACCAGGGCCTTGACGGCGTTGAGGCTATGATGGAGCAATACCTTAAGGGTACTCCGGGAAGAATACTCAATGAGGTTGATGCAAGCGGAAACGAAGTGCCAATGGGTCAGGAAAAGCATCTTGCACCTGAAAATGGCCTGAACGTTGTTCTGACAATTGATGAAACGATTCAGGCTATTGCCGAAAAGGAGCTCGAAACAGCTATTGCCGACAACAAGGCAATTAACGGTGGAGAGGTCATAATAATGGACCCTAACAATGGAGATATACTTGCACTTACATCCAAACCGGATTTTGATCTTAATAATCCCTGGGCAGCACCTCCGGGGGAAGATCCTAAGACATGGGATCCGACAAAACCTGAAAGCGTTCAGAAGCTTTTTAAAACCGTATGGCGTGACAAGGCTGTTGCAGATACATATGAACCGGGTTCAACTTTCAAAGCCATAACAACCTGTGCGGGTATAGAAGAAGGTGTAGTAACACCAGAAACACAGGTTAATGATTTTCCTGTAACAGTTGGTGGCTGGCCTATTAAATGCTGGAGATATTACAAGCCACATGGAAATGAAAGTTTTGCACAAGGTGTTTATAATTCCTGCAACCCTGTATTTGTAAGGGTATCGCAAAGTCTTGGGATTAATAGGTTTTATAAATATGTAAAGAATTTTGGCTTTAATGATAAAACAGGTATAATCCTTCCAGGCGAAGCAAAAGGAATAACGCATTCAAAGCCTACAGAAGTAGATATGGCAACCGCAGCTTTCGGGCAGTCTTTTACCGTTACACCTATGCAGCTTATAACTGCATATGGTGCTATTGCGAACGGTGGAACATTAATGAAGCCAAGGCTTGTAAAGGAATTGACAGATGAAAAGGGAAATGTCGTAAAAAGTTTTGATCCTGTTTCATTAAGACGTGTAATTACTCCCCAAACCTCGGAAACAGTAAGAAGAATTCTTGAAGGAGTTGTTTCAGAGGGTACCGGAGAAAATGCCTACATAAAAGGGTACCGTGTTGCAGGAAAGACAGGTACCGCTGAAACCGTTGAAAGCCGTAAGGGACAGAGAAGATATATTGCTTCGTTTTCCGCTTTTGCACCTTCGGATAATCCAAAGATTTGTGTCCTGCTAGTCCTTGATTACCCAACTGGTCCTTTCGGACATCAGGGGGGAGTTATTGCAGCGCCGGTTGCAGGCAGAATAGTAGAAAGAGTCCTTGATTATCTGGAAACTGAGAAAAGGTATACTGAAAAAGATAAGGAAATGCTGCAGGAAGATGTATATGTGCCTGATATCACAAATAAAACCGTGCAGGAAGCTAAAACTGTTTTAAGTCAGTTTGGACTTGAGTATAAAATTGCGGGCAACGGTGAAAATGTTGTTGTAAAGCAGACACCAAAACCAGATGCGGTTATACCCAAGAAATCTGTGGTTGTTCTTTATACATCAGGTTCGGGTAATGAAATCAATGTTACAATGCCCAATATCCTTAATAAAACTATTTCTGAAGCAACTAATGAATTGACAAAATTGGGGCTTAATATTAGAGTTACAGGTCAGGGAGTAGCAATAAAGCAAAGTGTAAAACCGGGAACACAAATAAAGCAGGGTTCGGTCATAGATATTGAATTCAGACTTACAGAGACCGAATAAAATGAATATTGCCCTAAAAACTTAATCAATATATGTATAATGGTTATAATTATGTAGAATCTGAAAATTATTTAAGTTAACAGCAGCAAATTGATTTTGGGTTATGTAATAAAAGTGGTATAATTTTAAATGGAATTTTTATTAATTATTTAATAAGCTTAACAAAAGATGTTCGGAGGGTTGTTTATGCTGCTTGAAGAGTTATTAAAAGGTCTTGATATTATAAACTCCAAGGGTGATGTGAAAATTGAAATAGAAGACATTGCCTACGACTCCAGGAAGGTAAAAAGCGGTTACATATTTGTATGTATAGAGGGTTTCAAATTTGACGGACATATGTATGTTGAATCCGCGATAGAAAACGGGGCAAAGGCAATAATAGTTCAAAAGGATATAAATGTCCCGGAGGGTGTAACCCTGGTTAAAGTAAAGGATACCAGATATGCACTGGCATACATGGCGGATCTTTTGTTTGAGCACCCGTCCAAAAAGTTCACATTGGTTGGTGTGACAGGAACAAAGGGAAAGACCACAACAACCTTTATGATTAAATCAATACTTGAATATGTAAATCAAAAGGTTGGATTAATAGGAACAATTGCAAATTACATAGGAAATGAAGAACTGCATACTGAAAGGACTACACCTGAATCATACGACTTGCAGAAGCTTTTCTCGGATATGGTTGAAAAGGATGTAAACAGCGTTGTTATGGAGGTTTCGTCCCATGCGCTGGAACTGCACCGAGTAACTTGCAGCAATTATGACATAGGTGTTTTCACAAACCTTTCAAGAGACCATCTTGATTTTCATCAAACCTTCGAAAACTATTTGAATGCAAAGGCAAAGCTTTTTGGAATGTGTAAAAAGGGCCTTGTGAATATTGATAATGAGTACGGGAAAAAGCTTGTGGGCAAAGTATCCTGCGAGCTGCTTACATACGCAATTGAAAGCGATGCCGACATAAAAGCTACAGAAATAATCAGTAATCCCGACAGTGTGGAGTTTAAACTCTTATCCCCCTGGGGTGAAAGACATTTCAAGGTGAATATACCAGGTACTTTTAGTGTTTATAATGCTCTTGCTGCAATATCGGTCTGCAGCCTTATGGGTATTTCACTAGATGATATTGCAAGAGGTATTTCAAATGTTACCGTTCCGGGAAGAGCAGAAGTCGCATATGCCGGTAAGAATTTTACTATAATTATTGACTATGCCCATACACCTGACAGTCTTGAGAATATTCTTAAAACTGTAAAGGCTTATGCTCCCGGGAGAGTTGTTTCAATGTTTGGGTGTGGGGGAGACAGAGATAAGACAAAACGGCCTATAATGGGTGAAATATCAGGAAAACTTGCCGATTTTACTATCATTACCTCTGATAACCCACGAACTGAAGAACCTGAAGCTATTATAACGGATATTGAAGCAGGCATAAAAAATCTTAAAGCTGAATATAAGACAATTGTCAGCCGCAGAGAAGCAATAAGCTATGCAATGAAGAATGCCAGGGAAAAGGATATAATCGTGCTTGCAGGTAAAGGACATGAGACTTATCAGATATTTAAGGACAAGACAATACATTTTGATGAGCGTGAAGTGGTAAAAGAAGTGCTTAGTGAAATGGGAATTGTTTCATAAAACCTATTGATTGGAGAAGGTAAAATGCATAAATTATCTTGCCGGGAAATACTCGAAGCCACAGGCGGAAAGCTTATTTCAGGTGACGACAGTAAGTTTTTTTTACATATATCAACCGATTCTCGAAAAATTGCAGCTGGAGACCTTTTTATTCCAATTGTAGGAGAAAAGTTTGACGGACATGTTTTTATAAATTCAGCCTTGGAACAGGGTGCTGTAGGAGCAATTACACAGAAGGAAATTCAGATATCGTCCGATAAGACTTTGATCCTGGTTGATGATACTTTAAAAGCCCTTCAGAAAATTGCTTCATATTACAGAGAAAGGTTTTCCATTCCTTTTGTCGGTATTACAGGCAGTGTCGGAAAAACAAGCACAAAGGATATGATAGCAAGTGTGCTTGATCAAAAATACAGGGTTTTAAAAACCCAGGGCAACTTCAATAATGAAATAGGGCTTCCATTAACAATATTCAACCTTGAAAGTATTCATGAAGTAGCTGTTATAGAGATGGGGATGAGTGGTTTTGGTGAAATAAGCCGTCTGACTGCTATCGCACGTCCGGATATAGCTGTTATTACAAACATTGGACTATCCCACATTGAAAAGCTTGGTTCCCGAAATAATATATTAAAGGCTAAGCTTGAAATTCTGGAAGGGTTGGATGAGGACGGTCTTGTGGTTTTAAACGGAGATGATGACCTTCTTTCCCTTCAAATCGGAAAATTAGGATACAGGACAGTTTCCTATGGATTATCTGATAATAATGATTATCAAGCAAGGAATGTAGAAAATCTTGGCGAGGAAGGAACAAGATTTAATATTGAGTTGTCAAATGAGTTATATACAATACATGTTCCGGTCCCTGGAATTCATAATGTATATAATGCTCTGGCTGCAATAGCTGTAGCTATTGAGCTTGGTGTAGCAATTGAAAAAGCAATAGACGGGATAAAGGAATTTTGTCCTGGCAATATGAGACTTAATATAATAAACCGCAATGGTATAAAAATTATTAATGATGCTTACAATGCCAGTCCTAATTCTATGGAGGCAGCTTTAAATGTTCTTTTTGACATAAAGCAGGAGGGACGTACAGTTGCTGTCCTTGGAGATATGCTTGAAATGGGTGACTGGGCTCCTGATGCACACCGCGGTGTTGGGAAATATGCAAGGGACAAGGGAATAGATTATATAATAACAGTAGGAAAAGCAGCTGCCGATATTGCCAATGGTGCTTTGGAGGGTGGGGCGGCGAAGGACTGTGTAAAAATATTTGATTCCAATCAAAAGGCAATTGAGCTTTTGAAAGGCTTTTTAAAGCAGGGAGATACTGTGCTTGTTAAGGGTTCCAGAGGTATGAAGATGGAGCAGATTGTTGAAGCACTTCAAGTAGGTTAACTATAAAATACATAAAGCAAAATATAATTCCTTTGGAATAAGGGACTATGGGGGAAAATGATGCCTAATATACCAATTTTAAATTCTCTTTCAATACAGGTAGCTACTTTTATAGTGACTTTTATACTGGCTCTGATTTCAGGACCAATTTTGATACCAATGCTAAGAAGGCTTAAGTTTGGGCAGACAGTAAGGGACGATGGACCGAGAACACACCTTGTAAAGACGGGAACACCTACAATAGGAGGATTGATATTCCTCATACCAATCATTATTATGACAGTTTATTTTTCAGTTGAAGGCAAATACCAGCAAATAATTCCGCTGGCGTTTGTTACAGTAGGTTTTGGAATAGTTGGTTTTTTAGATGACCTTATAAAGGTTGTTAAAAAGAGTAAGAATGGGTTGACACCCAGTCAAAAGATGCTTGGACTTCTGATAATATCAGGATTATTTGCCTATTATGTTGCTACATATACCAATATTGGCACTCAAATAGATATTCCTTTTGTTAAGGGAGTAACTCTTGATTTGACTTGGGCTTACATACCTTTTACGATATTTTTCCTACTTTGTATTACAAATGGGGTTAACCTCACGGATGGGCTTGATGGCCTGGCATCGGGTGTTACGCTTATAGTGGCCGTATTCTTTACAATTGTTGCAATGACAAGAGGAGAATGGGATTATATAAAGGTCTTTTCATCAATCATTGCAGGTGGCTGCCTGGGGTTTCTTGCTTTCAACATACACCCTGCAAAGGTATTCATGGGTGATACAGGCTCGCTGGCACTTGGCGGCGCAATTGGTGCTATTGCAGTCATGATGAAGCTCCCTTTGCTAATACTTATTGTTGGATTGGTATATGTTATAGAGGAGCTGTCTGTAGCAATACAGGTTATATCTTTTAAGCTTACGAGAAAAAGGGTCTTTAAAATGGCCCCGATACATCACCATTTTGAATTATGCGGATGGAAAGAAACTAAAGTAGTTTATGTATTCTGGTCAGCGACTATAGTACTAAGCTTTATTGGATTGGTTTCTCTTGGATTTAAGTTTTTCTAGACGGAGGTAAAGATGAAGCACAAGGGTAAGGACAAAAGCCGGAAACCTGTTGACTTTGGAATATTCATAACAGTTTTTATACTGCTGGCATTTGGTATAATTATGGTTGCGAGTGCAAGTGGGCCGTCTGCATATTCCAATACCCATGATATATATTTTTTCCTGAAAAAGCAGCTGTTTAATGCAGGCGTAGGTATTGTAGCCATGCTTGTCATTATGAATATAGATTACAGAAAACTTGGTAAGTATTCTCCTGTTCTTCTTCTGATAAGCCTGATTCTCCTTGCAGTAGTATGGATACCAGGTGTAGGCCATTGGGAAAACGGTGCCAGAAGGTGGTTCAACCTTGGAGGACAATCACTGCAGCCATCGGAAATTGCAAAGCTGGCTATAATTTTCTTCTTTGCATACAGCTTGTCAAAACGTAAAGAATATATTGAATCTTTTACAAAGGGTTTCTTGCCGTATATCATAGTAGCGGGTCTATTTGTAGGCTTCCTTATGCTTGAACCTCATTTCAGCGGATCAGTTGTCATTATACTTGTTTCAATGATAATGCTGTTTTGTGCAGGGGCGAGAATCAAGCACTTTGTTTTGCTGGCAATACCGGCTGCTGCCGGAATGATAGGCGCAGTACTAATAGAACCATATAGATTAGTGCGTTTGCAGACTTTTCTTAACCCCTGGCAGGACATGAGAGGGGACGGATATCAGATAGTACAGTCACTTTATGCAATTGGTTCAGGCGGCCTTTTTGGTAAAGGTCTGGGAAAAAGTCTTCAAAAATTCCTATACATACCTGAGCCGCAGAATGACTTCATACTTTCCATTCTAGCAGAAGAGTTGGGTTTTATAGGAATATTTGTTGTTATGTTATTGTTTATAATTTTCATTTGGAGAGGCATTAAAGTAGCAATGCATGCTCCTGATACGTTTGGAAGCCTTCTGGCTGTGGGACTGGTCTCACTTGTAGCGGTACAGGTAATTATAAATGTTGCGGTTGTAACCTCATCAATGCCTGTTACCGGTATGCAGCTTCCGTTTTTCAGCGCGGGAGGAACAGCACTTGTTTTCCTAATGTGCGGTGTAGGTGTCTTGCTTAACATATCGCGATACGCAACGAATGAAAAAATCTGATGTAATTGTGGAGGCAAGTATGAGAGTAGTTATTGCAGGTGGTGGAACAGCAGGTCATATTAATCCGGGTATAGCAATTGCAAAATACATTAAAAACAAGGTAGATAATTGCGAAATTATTTTTGTTGGAACCCGTAAGGGGCTTGAGACAAAGCTTGTTGAACGAGAAGGTTTTGAACTTAAGATTATAAAAGTAAGAGGTTTTAAAAGAAAGCTTTCTTTAGATACTTTTGTTGCAGTTAAGGAAATGTTTCAGAGCGTATTTGAAGCTCGTAAAATATTAAAGCAGTTTAAACCCGATATAGTAATAGGTACCGGTGGATATGTATGCGGACCGGTGCTTTTTGCTGCGTCCAGAATGAAAATTCCTACGTTGGTACATGAATCCAATGCCTTCCCGGGAGCAACAAACAAGCTGCTTTCACGTTTCGTAAACCTTGTTGCAATAAGCTTCAAGGAGTCCAAGGAATACTTTAAAAAGGAAGCCAATGTAGTACATACTGGTAACCCAGTAAGAGATGAGCTTCTGCTTGCTGAACGCACCAATTCAAGGGAGAAACTTGGGATAGCTGCAGACAGGCCTTTAGCAGTAATTATGGGCGGAAGCAGGGGGGCAGAGAATATAAATGCTGCCGTTGTTGAAATGCTTCAGAAATACTATGAAAGCGGCGAATTTGATATCATATTTGCAACTGGTGAAGGACAGTTTGAAAAAATTAAATCTGAAACCGGCAATTTGGATGAACGCCATGTAAAAATACTTCCCTATATTTATAATTCCGCAGATATATATGCAGCTGCCGACTTAATTGTGTGCAGAGGTGGAGCAATAACCATGAGTGAGGTTACTGCTATGGGAATACCTGCGGTTATAATACCGTCACCGTATGTTACTGCAAACCATCAGGAATACAATGCCAGGGCGCTGGAAACCCAAGGTGCTGCAGTTGTAATACTTGAAAAGGACCTTGGAGGACTTATACTTTATAATCAGATAATGGACTTGCTCAAGGATCGCGAGCAGCTATCAAAAATGGCCAGAAACTCAAAGAAAATGGGTATTACAAACGCTTCCGAAAAAATATTTCTTTCAATTCAGGAACTTCTTAAAAGAAAGTAAGTGAAATAACTGTAAAAACATACAAAGTAACACTTTCGTAAACCCGGCATAAAATATATTAAGATGCTGGAATAAGCTTTAAAACAGTATAAGGCTTGCATTTGATGCAAAGATGCTAACCATATTTGGGGGGATTATGTTTGCCTGAAAATATGGTTAGCGCTTTTTAGCACAAGTGTATTTCTGGGTTTCGGAGGTGTTTAAATGTGGAAAGACTGATAGTAACCGGAGGACAAAAATTATCAGGCGAAATAACTGTTGAAGGAGCAAAGAACGCGGTATTACCTATCCTGGTCGCTACAGTGCTCAATGGAAGCATTAATATTATAAAAAACTGTCCACGACTTAATGATGTGGATGCAACACTTGAAATATTAAAAAGTATAGGGTGCAAGGTTAACAGGGAAAACAATGTTGTAATAATCGATTCCAGCACTGTAAACAATACTGAAATACCCGAAGCCCTAGCAGTGGAAATGAGATCCTCAATTATATTTATGGGTCCCATGCTATCAAGATTTAAAAAAGTTACTATAAGCTATCCAGGTGGCTGCATTAACATACGGGCACTTTCTTTCTGTTATCTGCAAAATTTCTTTTTATGAATTCTCTTGTCATCATTGTCCATTGCCCCAATAAGTACAAAGGCAAGTCCGAAACCTGCTATTCCGCATGAAACATATCTTGCTATTGGTTTCACTGCCAGACCTGCAGCAGCTATTGTGGTTCCAAACAGTATAGTGGTCAATCCCTTATTATCCTTCATAACAACACCTCTGTTTTTTGAATTATTTTTTCTAACCTTCTTATTTTGTATCATTTCAAGAAAATTATCTTATTCCGGCAAACAGTAAAATATGGTTTATTCACAATTTATTAATACATTTCTTATAGTTTTACTATATTACATAATTATAATTAATCTGTTAAGGTAAATAACTCCATAACGTACAGGAGGATATAAGATGCAGATTAATATGGTTGACTTTTCTAAAAGAATATTTTCCAAAAAATTATTTGAAAAAAAGCTTAATAGGATTATAGCTGCTGCATTGGCTGTAATCATTTTATTTGTCATTTTACTTTCTACAAAAGTAATTAATTTAGGCGGTTCATCCGGGGTTCCTGAACTGAGAAAAACCAAGGTAGTTAGAGGAAATATAACAAATAGTGTCACCGGCTCAGGGGCTCTTACTTCTACAAGCAGTAAAACCATAGCTCCAAATGTTAACGGAAAGGTAACAAAAATATATTTCAAACAGGGTGACAAGGTAAAAGCAGGCGACCTACTGTATGAACTGGATGATACAAGTGCGAAACTTAACGTGGACACTATTAAAAACAACATGCAGCAGACTCAGCTCCAACAGGACACAAATGTTGCGGGAGTAAACAATCTTACTGTAACAGCTCCTTATCAAGGTCAGGTTACTAATATTACTGTTAAAAAGGGTGATTCAGTAGGAAAGAATTCTCCTATCCTTACCATAACCGACAATTCAAAGTTAAAGCTGATATTGCCTTTCAATACAACTGATGCTGCTTCAATCAAGATTGGACAGTCAGCGACCGTGTATATCCAAAACTTTATGCAGACAGTAACAGGAAAAGTAACATCAATTGATACAATGGCTTATTCTTCCACAAACGGAGGACAGTTATGCAACGTTGAACTAGCTGTAGATAATCCCGGCTCTATAAAGGATGGAATGAAAGCCAATGCGGACATAGACATTTCTGGCGGAACTGTCTCCAGTGTTGACAACGGAGTTCTTACAAGTGTCAATTCAATGATTATAAGAAGCATAGGCGGAGGTACCGTAACCAACATCAATGTACAGGAAAATCAGATTGTAAAAAGCGGAACGGTTTTAGTCGGGTTTAAAAATGATGATCTTGTAATGACCACCAGCACCACCGACCTTAAGCTCCAGAATTTGCAGGCACAGGTTGATTCGGCAGAAAAGCAGCTTCAAGACTATAAGATTTACTCACCCATAAGCGGAACTATTATTAAACGTGATTCAAATATTGTTGTGGGCGGTGGAGTAACGCAGGGGCAGCAGTTGGATACCATCGTTGATGGTGATCATATGGAATTCACTATAAATGTTGATGAACTTGACATATCAAAAATTAAGGTGGAGCAGGATGTAAATGTAACAGTTGATGCTTTGCAGGACACTGCTATGAGACCTCTGGCAGCTAAGGTATCAGAAGTTGCACTTGAAGGAACTTCAACCAATGGTGTAGCTACATATCCGGTAAAAGTTACTCTTACCAATACAGACACGAGGCTTAAGGGCGGTATGAACGCCAATGCAAGCATACTTATAGATAATAAGCAAAATGTACTTATGGCACCCATAGAAGCAGTACAGACCATGGGTGGAAGGTCGTTTGTATATGTTGTAAAAGGTACCGTAAAGAGCAGCGGTGCAGTTAATGACCAAAGCCAGTTTAATAATGCAAATGGGTACAACCAGGGCAATACACAGGGTAATGGCGGCCAGCGCAGATTTAACAATGGAAATGGTTATAACCAAGGCGGACAACAGGGTAATACACAGCAGAGCAATACGCAACAAGGTACTGTGCAACAAGAAAATACACAACAGAGTAATGGTCAAAATGGAAATAACAATACAAACGGTTATAACCAGGGAAACCGTACGAGGGGGAACAATGGGGGCTATAATCAGGGAAATACTCAAAGAAGCTCAGAACAGGGTCAGAGCAGCGGAACAGGTACAACCGGAAACAGAAGCGGAAGTACAGGTGTATATGCCGGAGCTATGAGAAACAACCCTGTCTACCAGCAATATTACAAGGATGCAGAACTTATACCGGTTCAGGTTGGAGTTTACAACAATTCATATATAGAAATAACCAGCGGCTTGAGTGAAGGTGATGAGGTTATTCTTCCTCCTATAATTCAATCCGAGAATAAGAGCAGTTCAAGTTCTTCCAATAACGGAGGTATGAACATTTTTGGAGGGCTTGGGGGTGGAGGAAATATGAGAATGCCTTCGGGGGGAAATAACAATGGTTACCAGCAGAGAAGCAACAGTCAAACAAGTGGACAAACAAGCGGTAACGGCCAAAACAGTACAAGACAAAATAGTAACCAGAACAGTAGTGGACGTAATGACTAAAAGCGTTTTCAATCGAGGTGAAACGGATGATAGAAATTAGGAATATGTACAAAACCTACCAGATGGGCAGTAATGTGGTAAATGCTTTAAACAATGTGAGTATAAGCATAAAAAAGCATGAGTTTGTTGCAATTACCGGACCTTCAGGCTCAGGTAAATCAACCTTGATGAATATGCTGGGATGTCTTGACACTCCTACATCAGGTACATATTTTCTGGATGGAAGCGAGATAGAAAAGTTAAATGATGATCAGCTTGCGGATATTCGGAATTTGAAAATTGGATTTATTTTTCAGGGCTTTAATCTGCTTATGAAGCTTACCGCTGTTGAGAATGTTGAGCTTCCATTAATATATAGGGGAATGTCGGCTAAGGAGAGACATGAAAAATCTAAGGCTGCCTTAGAGAGTGTAGGCCTTGGAAATAGGATATATCATAGACCTAATGAACTGTCAGGAGGTCAGCAGCAAAGGGTTGCAATAGCAAGAGCTCTTGTAAGCGACCCTCCCATAATTTTGGCGGACGAACCTACCGGTAACCTTGACAGCAAGTCGGGAATTGAAATAATGGCTTTGCTAAAACAGCTTCATAAGAATGGTAATACTATTGTCCTTATCACCCACGATAACAATGTTGCAATGCAGGCTGAACGTATAATAAGAATTCAGGACGGCGAAGTGTTTGAAGACCGGGAGGTGGGATAATGAGCTTTGTTCAGGCTTATAGAATGGCTATAAAAAGTATTCTGAGCAATAAGGTCCGTTCATTCCTCACCATGCTCGGCGTAATAATCGGTGTATGCGCGGTAATAGCCGCAGTTGCTTTTGCACAGGGAACTACCGAAAGTATCACACAGAGAATTGAAAGCATGGGAACAAACCTGGTGCAGATTTCAATCAATGGGCGTAACAGTAATCGTACAGTTTCCTATTCGGATTTTCAGAATTTTGCTGAGCAAAATACCGATACGATAGAAGCAATTGCACCGGTTGTAAACGGCAATGTAACTGTGAAATATGGAAGCAGTACTAAAACTGTTTCACTTGTAGGTACTACTCCTGAATATGAGCTTATTAAAAGCAGGCATGTACAAAGCGGACGTTTCCTTTTAAGTATTGATGTCGATTACATGCAGAAGGTTGCATTGATTGGCTCGGCAATAGTTAAGGATGTTTTTGGAGGATCGAACCCTCTGGGAAAAACAATAAAACTTAACGGCCAGGAGTACAGTGTTGTAGGTGTTCTTGAAGAAATTGCAAGTGGAGGTACCGGAACGGATGATGACAGTGTAATTATCCCCTCCTCAGTTGCGCAAAGACTTTTAAAATCAGGGAATGTAAGAAGCTTTATGGTTCAGGCAGCATCCCCTAAAAAGGTTGACAGTGCCATAGAAAAACTAAATACCTTTCTGCTTGGGATTTATAATAATTCCAATGCTTTCAGCGTATTCAACCAGTCGGCGGCGTTAACCACCTTGAATTCCATAACAGGAACAATGATGGTTATACTTGGAGGTATAGCAGTTGTTTCACTTGTGGTAGGCGGTATTGGAATAATGAATATAATGCTTGTTTCGGTTAGTGAAAGAACCAAGGAGATTGGTATAAGGAAAGCAATAGGCGCAAAAAGGAAAAATATTCTAATACAGTTCCTTATCGAGGCTTTAATGGTTACAGGAATTGGGGGAATAGTAGGTATAATATTGGGACTTGCGATAATCAAATTTATTGTATCCAGGTATGTGCCAGCGGTATATTCTCCGCCGTGGATTGCTGTTTCATTTGGAATATCACTTATAGTAGGCGTTGTTTTCGGTATGTTCCCGGCATATAAGGCTTCCAGGATGAATCCGATCGAAGCATTACGATTTGAATAGAAACTTTCAGGAGGATGACTATGAAAAAACTGTTGGCTTTCGTTTTAACAGCTGCACTGTTTATCCCAATGTCAGGCATAACTAATGCCTTCAATGATGTTTACGGTAATACCAGCTATACCAATTCTGTAAACAGGCTTAGTGCGCTTGGGATTATAAGCGGCGGTCAAGGCGGTATGTTTAACCCATATAATAATCTTACAAGAGAAGAATTCGCAAAAATGATTGTTGCTGAAGCCGGATATGACAGCCTTGCACGGACAGCAAAGGGCTCTACTATTTTTCCAGATGTGACTCCTTTTGGCTGGTCAAGTGGTTATATAAATATTGCGGTTTCTAAAGGACTTATTACAGGAATGAGTGATGGAAAATTCCATCCGTCTGACCCAGTAACCTTTGCTTTGATATGTACAGTTGCAGTTAAGGCTTTGGGATATACGGACCAGGATGTACCCGGACTTTGGCCTAGAAATTATATTGAGAAAGCTGCCGGTCTCAGGCTTACTGATGGTATATCTTTGAAGAGCAGTGAAAGTGTTCCTCGTTGGGCAGCGGCTTTAATTCTTGACAGGTTGCTTGATACCAATATCAAGAAAGCAAATGCATCCGACCCGGGAAAAACCTTTGCGGACAGCACAGGCGTTATAGCCCAGAATATTTATTCTGTTTACAGCGAACCTGAAATTGCAAGAAACTATAATGCATCAACAGCCTACAAAGTTGGAAATATTGATTTAACAGGGATGCAAATTGTTAAAAATACTATAAATACCACTGCAAACCCTCAGGTAAACAAGGTTGGGGAAACTATCGACAGAGCACAGATTAAAAATAACGATGTAGTCTATAAAGTGTCAAATGACTCGGGAGAGTCAAGCTATATTCTTGTGGTTGACAACAAGGTTAGCGGTGCAATTACAGCAATACCGAACAAAATTGCACCACAAAGCATTGAAATCAACAGTAAGAGTTACTCGTTCAGCAGGTATGTAGATATTTCAAAGTTTACATCAAATACACTTAATACCGGAGATGTTGTTACCCTCCTTTTGGGCTATGACGGCAAGGTGGTTGATGTGGTATCTCCATTAAGTAGCGATACTTCAAACTACGCTTTTGTGATCAACACAAGCTCGGCAATGGAACAGACGGGTAAGGTTTATTATGCCAAGCTTATGTTTACAGATGGTACTGTTGCAAACTGTAAGACGGCCAGTGACATGTCTTCATATAAAGGCTTGCTTGTATCCTTAAGCAAATATGACAGGAATACCTTTAGTCTGTCTTCAGTATCATACAGCGGAGGTTCTTATCTCACAGTTGATAAGAAAAACAGGCTGCTGGGAACGGATTATGTTTCAAGCAATGTATCAATATTCGATTTAATATCCAATAATACCGGGGAAGACGCAATAGTAACCATGCTGGATTGGACTGACCTACCGGACGGAACATTCCCGTACGACAAGCTGCTGCATGTAAACAGGACTGGAAGCTTTAATGACATAAATGTCCTGGTGTTAAAGGATTTTTCAAATGAAGAATATGATTATGGCCTGATTAAAAAGGTTGATGTTACCCAGGTACAGCAGTCGGGAGGTTCAGGTGGCTCCGGTTCGGGATCTGTTGTTTTCAATTATACCTATGCAATTAACGATGGTGGAAAGGATTATACTTATAAGAGCCAATACAATTATGGCGGTGTCGGAAGCATTGTCAGAGTAAAAATACTTGGCGGCTCAATAAGCGCTATAGTGAATGATGTGACTCTCGGAGGGACATCTTCATTAGTAACTGCAATTGACCCATTAAGAATACTTGTTAACGGAACAACCTACTGGCTTAAAAATAATGTTATTGTATACTTCCAGGATTCACAGGGTAGTTTTACTGTTAAAGGTGTATCAGACATTCTACCTAATGTAAATTACTCTTCGGTATATGTCTACCTTGATAAGGCACAGAGCAGCGGAGGAAAGGTAGTCGCGATTGTAGTATCAGTGCCATAGTAGAAAAGCAGCGATATTATATCCCAACATAATATGAAAATGTGTAGTATTGAGACAGGCAGCTGATTTAGCTGTCTGTCTTTTTATAAGTATAAATTCTGTTCTTTCTATGGTGATTTTTTGCTATAATATCACTATAAATCAACAGTTAATAGCATTTTTTATTATTAAACCGCAAATCATTTAGAATCTATTATTATAATCCATACAAAATTCTTATATTAAAGTTTGTTAAGTAATGGTTAAGTGAAAATCTTTATAATTGGATTAAGTACCTCAGGATATAAAAAAATCCGGAAATGTTATACTCCCGGGCAAACTAGGAAGGTTGATAATGTGAAAGCATTAAAAGACAAAAAATATTTAAAATATATATTCCTGTTGGTAGGCGTGCTTGTCCTGGTTGCTGCTTCGCTAAGTTTTTTTAAAACAGAGGATAATAAACAAGTAAGTCCTGTAAATGGCATACTTGACCTGCAAAACTGGGATCCTGGCAAAGACAGGGTATTAAGCCTTAAAGGACAATGGGATTTTTATTGGCAGAAGTTTATAAACTACCAGGATATTGGAAATAGCAGCCCTACACCTGATATAACAGCTGATGCCCCCGGATTTTGGGACAGTTATAAAATAAACGGTAAAAGCCTGCCCGGAATGGGTTATGGTACATATTTATTAAGAGTGGTCAATGCCCAAAAGGGAATACCTTTGTCACTGCGCATTTCGACTTTTTCAAATGCTTACAATATGTATATAGACAATCAGCTTGTTTCCTCAAATGGAAAAGTGGGCAAGAGCAAGGCGGAATATTTTCCTGAGTATGAACCAAGAGCTGTTGAGTTTACACCGGATAAAAGCAGCTTTGAACTCATTATTCATGTTTCCAACTTCACATATTCAATAGGCGGGGGAATGTGGGATGCTATCAGCATGGGTACACCTGAGCAAATCAGGAATATGGATAATGTTATTTTCTATAAGGATTTATTCCTAATCGGGGCATTAGTATTTATAGCACTCTACTACCTGAGCTTTTTCATGATGCGCCGGGAGGACCGCAGCAGTCTTTATTTTGCACTTATGTGCATTATGATTGTAAGCAGGGTAATGATTTATGGAGCTTTCATGCTCAAAAAACTATTTCCTTCAATAAGTTTTAACCTCATTGTTTCAATAGATTATATTTCATTATGCAGTTTTCCTGTATTTGCATTATTGATTCTTGGAAGACTGTTTCCAAAAGAATTTTCCGGTATAGTTCAAAAAGTTGTTTCTTTTTATGCAGCTGGTATGACTCTCCTGGTTATAATAACTCCAGTCCATTTTTACTCGAGAATGATTTACATCGTTCAGATAATTGCTCTTCTCATAGCACTTTACGGAATCGTTTGTGTCAGTATTGCATTTATCAGAGGAAGGAAAGATTCCTTTATACTGCTGGCTGGTATACTCCTGTTTATTATTGCCGGGGTACATGACTTATTGTACGAGAACAATGTCATCCTCAGTCCTTTCGGAGATCTTGTACCCTTTGGGCTGTTTATACTAATGTTCTTACAGTCTTTTGTTCTTTCACGAAGGTTTTCGGAAGCCTTTAAGAAGGTTGATACACTTTCCCGTGAACTTCTTAAGATGGATAAAATCAAGGATGAGTTTCTTGCCAATACATCGCATGAATTACGCACACCTTTAAGCGGTATTATTGGTATCACTGAATCAATGCTTAAGGGTAGCAGCGGGAATCTGAATAGCCATCAAAAGCAAAATCTATCCATTATAAAGGGCAGCGCCCGGAGGCTCTCAAATTTAGTCAATGACATTCTGGATTATTCAAATATGAGAAATGGCAATATAGGACTTAATATCAGGCCTATACAGATGGAGGGCTTGATTCAGACAGTTATAAATGTTTTTAAGCAGCTTTATCGTTCAAATGAATATATTATTACATTCGAAATCCCTGAAGGCTTGCCTGCTGCCATGGCTGATGAAAACCGTGTTGTACAGATACTATACAATCTTGTGGGCAATGCGGTGAAATTTACTGTAAAAGGATATATTAAAGTTTCGGTAAGTAAAGCTGGGAAAATGCTTGAGATATGTGTAAGCGATACGGGTGAAGGCATCCCCAATGATAAACTTGAAGATATATTTAAGTCCTTTGAACAGGTAGATAATTCATTGACTCGCAGACATGGTGGTACTGGTCTCGGTCTTCCTATTACAAAGCACCTGGTTGAATTACTGGGTGGCAGTATGTGGGTTGAATCTACTCTCGGCGAAGGTTCACGGTTTTACTTCACATTACCGGCAACTGCTGGAGTGCCAGAAGAGACTGACATGAATATAGAAGTGCCAGAACCTTTTACTTTAAGTCTTGAAGAAGTATCTGCAGGGATTGAAATAGCACAAGATGGTACACGTATCCTTATTGTAGATGACGATGTTGTGAATTTGCAGGCGGCTGCAGAAACACTAAAGCTTGAAGGCTATAGCGTTACTGCGGTAAATAGTGGTAAGGCAGCGTTAAAGGAATTGGAAAGACAACCCGATTATTCTCTTGTCATATTGGATGTAATGATGCCGGAAATGTCGGGCTACGAAGTTTGCAGGAAGCTAAGGGAAAGTAAATCGATTTTTGAACTGCCAGTTCTTATCCTTACAGCAAAGGCATCCACTGAGGATATTGTTATGGGCTTTGAGGCAGGAACAAATGATTATCTTCCAAAACCCTTTGAACCAGAGGAACTTATGGCCAGGGTCAGAACACTGGTAAATCTAAAAATGTCAGTGGATAAGGCAATGACAGCAGAGGTTGCTTTTATGCAGGCACAGATAAAGCCTCATTTCCTTTTCAACACCTTAAACACAATATCTTCTTTCTGCGATACTAATCCGGACCATGCCCAGAAGCTCATTGACGATTTTTCAAACTATCTGCGGCAAAGCTTTGATTTTAAAAGTCTTGAAATGTATGTTCCTTTGGAAAGAGAATTGAGCCTTATAAGCTCATATACAGAGATAGAAAAGGCACGGTTCGGAGAAAATCTCAAAGTGATATTTGATATTGACAGCACTATAAAAATCAGGGTACCTATGTTATCCATACAACCGTTGGTTGAAAACGCCGTTATTCATGGCTTAAGAAAAAAAGGCGGCGGGGGTGTAGTCACAATAACGGTCAAAAAGGCTTCGGAAGGAGCGTTAGTGGCAGTAAAGGATAATGGTCAGGGTATTGCACAGGGTAAGCTAAACGAACTGCTTATGCCTGAAACCAGCCATGGGATAGGCCTGTGGAATATAGACAGAAGGCTTAAGAAACTGTATGGAAAAGGTTTAAGTATAGAAAGCGAGCCTGGTAAAGGGACTAGAGTGTCCTATATTGTTCCGGAGGTGATATGAATTGATAAGCGCTATTGTTGTAGATGATGAAAGGCCCGCTCTCGACAAACTTGTAAAAATGCTGAAGAATAGCGGCCTTGCAGAGGTGAAGGGGGAATTTTGCAGACCTCTTGAAGCATTGGAGTTTCTAAGAAGTAATAGGGTGGATGTCGTTTTTCTTGATATAGAAATGCCTGATATGGATGGTATTGAGCTTTCAAGCCGAATAATTGACCTTCAGGGGGAGATTGCCGTTGTTTTTGTAACAGCTTATAATCAATATGCTGTAGAAGCCTTTAGTTTGAATGCTCTTGATTACCTTATGAAACCGGTGTCACCTGAAAGACTAGGTGAAACACTTGACAAAATCATGAAAGGGAAAGGGATAATGTCCTGCTCAGAAGGCATTTATATACGGTGTTTTGGCAGGTTTGCAGTTAGTGTTGGAAAAGAGGAAGTAAAATTCCGTACTGAGAAGGCGGAAGAACTATTGGCTTTTATGATTGACAGGAGAGGGAGCTTCGTCAGCCGAAGTGAAATAATAGACAGCCTGTGGGAGAATTTTGATGGGGATAGGGCGCTTATTCATTTTAATACAACACTTCATTATTTAAAAAAAGCTTTGCTCAAATATGGCGCACAAATACCTTTTGCATATGACAGAGGCGGCTATAAATTTAATATGAGTGGTATTGGTTGTGACTATATAGATTTCTCTGTTTTTTTTGATAATTACAAAACTACCCAACAGCTTAATATCCCTGAGTGTGAAAAGATAGCAGCACTTATTATGGGGGATTATCTTTCGGGCTGGGAATATGATTGGGCTGCAGTAAAAAGGCTGCTACTGGAGGAGCAGTACTTCTACCTGATAATTGCGATGGCTGAATACTTCAAAGGGACAGGCAGTTACCGGAAAGCGGCTGAATGGCTTAAAACAGGACTCCTCAAGGAACCCCTTCATAGAGAACTTAATTACAGATTGGTGGAAGTCCTGCTGCTGGCTAATGAGCGTATATCAGCGGTAAAATATTATGACGTTTACAGGAACGGTTTGAGAAAGAAGTTTGAGTGTGAGCCGGATGCAGAATTTATACGACTGATGAATTAATCCAATTTTAGAGAGGACTACAAATTTTAACGATAAATATGGCTATTTTTATAAAGCCTTGAAGAATAAGAACTTCAGGGTTTTTTCATGTAAAAAACCGTTAAGTGGTGGTTAAGTTATAAATTGTAGAATTAAATATAAAGATGTGTTATTTACACGGATTTTCTCTTAATGTAGGGGAGGTATATTTTAATGGAGACGATGGAGTATTCTTTAAAGAAAAACAGGCGGCAAGGCAATATGTGGCTTCTAACTGTACTAACAGTGATGATGTTTATGATTTTTGGTTCAAGCCAGGCGTGGGGTGCCGGACCTGTATGGTCTCAAATGGGGAGTGTCGGCATCAATGCGGTGAACGGCTGTTACGGAACCTCAATAGTTATTCTCAATGGGACTCCTTATATGGCTTATGCCGAGTATTATGGAGCTGGAGTGTTAAAGTATAATGGAACTAATTGGACAAAGGTAGGATCTTCTCTAACCAATGATGAATGTAATAATGTGTCAATGAGCGTATACGGTACCACACTTTATGTTGCTTATAGTTCTGTAAATAATTCAAATGTAACAGTCAAAAAGTTTGATACTGCTTCAGACTCGGATTGGTCTTCTGTTGGAATAGCTTCTCCCAGCCAAGCCAATTCTAAAGATTCATGGTTATCCTTAAATATAAACAACAGCAGTGATATCTATATGACATATACGGCCTATACCGACACACACTTCAGAATATACCATTATGATGGTTCATCCTGGGCCTTACAAATAATTGCAAACGGTTCGATAGGGTGTGGTACAAATGTTAATGGCACTGCTTATGCGGCTTATCGAAATGGCGGAGCTGAGTTCCGGCTGGATAAAAACTCAGGAAACGGATGGAATAAAATTCAGGACTTAAATGGCCCTCCAATAGCAATATGCAAAGACAACAACGGTAAGCTATATATCGTAACAGAAGATATTAATAATAGTAATTTGTCTGTAGCTGTCTATGATACTGCAAGCAATGTTTATTCAATACTTGGTTCCAATTTACCGTATAGTTCAGTAGATTCTCCATCTATTTCTGTGGATAATGGTACGGTTTATTTAATGTTTCATAAAAACAGCACCGCTTATCTTTATGCCAATCAAAACGGTACTTGGGTACAGGTGGGCAGCCCTACTACAAGTGCCGCATATGGCGAGATGACTGCATACAATGGTGTAGCCTATTATACCTATTCAAATCAATACAAACTAGCCGCAGCACAGATAACCTACCCAGTTCCTGTTCCAAAAGTAACTATGATCAGTCCGGCTGCCGGACCCGAGACCGGAGGGACCTTGGTTAATATCACCGGTACAAACTTTACAGGAGTAACTGCAGTGAATTTCGGCGGTACACCGGCGACCAGTTTCACTGTCAACAGTTCCACTTCAATAACAGCAACTGCACCGTCGGGAAGCGGAATTGTAGATGTGACTATTACCGGGCCGGATGGGACCAGCGCAACAAGCAGTACTGACCAATTCACCTATTGTAAAAAGCCTACGGTTACCAGTATCAGTCCGAATAATGGGCCTGAGGCAGAGGGGACCTCCGTTGTTATTAGCGGTACAGATTTTAGCGGAGTGACTGCGGTTAACTTTGGTGCTATACCAGCGACCAGTTTCACTGTCAACAGCCCCACAGCAATAACAGCAACTGCTCCGGCAGGAAGCGGAACGGTGGATGTCACTGTTACTTCACCTGGAGGAAGCAGTGATACAGATACCAGTGACCAATTTACTTATCTGAAAACTTATACAGTGACTTTTGATTCTCAGAGCGGAAGTTTAGTTGATAGTATTACCGATATAAAAAAAGGTTTTAATATAAGCGAGCCGATTGCTCCAACAAAACAGGATTATGTTTTTGATGGCTGGTACAAGGAATCAGCCTGCACTAATGCCTGGGATTTTACTACTGATACAGTAACCGGCAATATCACCCTGTTTGCCAAGTGGACACCTAAACATACTGTCAGTATTGGAACAATCAATGGGGGTACAATTACTGCTTCACCAACAACTGCGGTAGAAGGATCAACTATCAACCTTACTGTCACACCAAATTCCGGCAATCAACTCAAGGCTGGAACCTTAAAATATAATGACGGTACTGACCACAACATTACCGGGACAAGCTTCACCATGCCTGCAGTAAATGTAACGGTGACGGCGGAATTTGAAACTAAACCTGATCCTGTCACTAGTTCAGATAAGGTTGCTGCAGATAAGGCAGCCCTGGATATAGAATATGCAAAGGGAGACAGCGAAGTTTCAGTAACTCAAAACCTGAATCTTGCTTTAATTGGTTCTGAATATTTTTCCAACATAACATGGGCATCGAGCAATACGTCAGTTATCAGTAACAGTGGTGTAGTAAAACGGCCTTCATTTGACGACGGAGATGCCAGTGTGACTTTAACTGCAACAATAGAGTTTAAAGGGACAACTGATACTAAAGTCTTTCATTTGACTGTAACAAAGCTTCCTCAGGTGAACTTTACTGTGACTTTTGATAAAAATGGAGGAGACACGGAGGCAAGTCCTATAACAAAGACTGCAGCTTCAGGTAAAAATGTTGGAACTCTTCCTACAGCACCTACAAGGTCTGGTTATACCTTTAATGGCTGGAATACATCGGCAAATGGAAGTGGAACAGCGTTCATGGCATCTACTGCAATTACCTCAAATATTACTGTGTATGCACAATGGACTAAAACAATACCTAACGGTGGAGGTGGCGGAGGCGGTACAGCGATAATTACACCACCACCAGAGATGCCAAAAACAGAAATAACTGTTTCAGACAATAAACCAATTGCTTCGACAACAGCTACAGCTACCGTTGACAACAATGGTAAAGCAAGCACAGCAGTAACAAAGGAGCAAATAGATGATGCTGTCAGTAAGGCTGTTGAGGAAGCTAGAAAGCAGGATAGTGATACACCCGTGGTCGAAATAAAAGTAAAGGCAAATGAAGATGCAAAAACTGTTGAGACAAACCTTCCAAAAGCTGCGATTAATGCATTAAGTAGTAATGTTTCTCAATTGAACGTTTCAACACCTGTTGCTGATATTACTTTTGATTCAAAAACACTGTCCACGATATCCAATGAGGCATCAGGTGACATAAAAATAACAGCTTCCAAGGTTGACACGTCAGCGATTTCAACCGAATCTCAGCAGGTGGTAGGTGACCGGCCAGTATTCAATTTCAGTGTTACAAGTGGAAATAGGACAATTTCACAATTCGGAGGAAATGTATCTGTATCAGTTCCTTATACACCAAAACAGGGTGAGGACAAGAATGCTATAGTAATCTATTACATAAATGCGGAGGGTAAACCTGAATTAGTAAACAATTGCGTATATAACCCTTCAACTGGATGCATTACCTTTAATACAAACCATTTCTCACAGTATGCTGTAGGCTATAATAAGGTAAACTTCAAGGATGTAGCTGCAGACACATGGTACAGCAATCCTGTAGCTTTCATTGCTGCGAGAGGGATTACCACTGGTTCGGGTAACGGGAATTTCGGACCTGATGAAAAGCTAACCAGAGGACAGTTCATAGTCATGCTTATGAAGGCATATGGTATAGCCCCAGATATTAATGGAAAGGACAACTTTGCAGACGCAGGTAATACCTGGTATACCGCTTATCTGGCTACCGCTAAGAAGCTTGGTATATCTGCAGGTGTAGGCAACAATATGTTTGCACCCGAAAAGGAAATTACAAGACAGGAGATGTTTACCCTTCTGTATAATGCGTTGAAAGTTATTGGAAAGCTGCCGAGTGTCAATTCTGGCAAATTGGTTGAAAGCTTTAGTGATGCTGGTGATATAGCTCCCTGGGCTAAGGATGCCATTAAATTATTTGTGGAAAACGGAACAATTAGTGGCAACGGAAACAAGCTTTCTCCAAAGGGTTTCACCACCAGAGCTCAGATGGCTCAAGTGCTTTACAGCCTACTCTCGAAATAAACAATTACGTGAACATTCAAATAATTAAAAAAGGCATTGTCTCTTAAACGAGATAATGCCTTTTTGGTGCTCGCTTTTAGTTATTAGGTTTTTTCAGCTTTATTGCATTTCGTATTTTGTTTATGAATATGTGTTTGCTAATATTGTTCAAAGGTTTTATGAGGTAATCATAAACATCATATTCAAGTACTTTGGTGATACTCTCATCATCATCTGTAGAAGATATAACAATTATTGGTATTTCTTTGTAATACTGTGTCATGGAAAACTGCTTCAGAAACTCGAAACCATCCATAACAGGCATTACCATATCAAGTATAATCAGGTCTATGCTTCGGCCTTCAATTAATTCAAGTGCTTCGAGTCCGTTGTTTGCGGATATAATGGTGTATCTTTCGTTAAAAAGGTAATCCCTAATAACGGTGTTGTCAAGAATGTTATCATCGGCTATAAGTATTGTCTGCATATTGTTTTCTCCTTCAAATATTTTTCCGGTAAAAAACGTGTTAACCTTTAAAAGAATTCTACAAGTAAGTAAAAAATCCTTTGGTAAAAATAGTAAATCAGCTGATGGCAATAATTGACAATAATTGTTATATGAGTATATAATTTACTATATAAATTTTATGAAAAATTTATGACAAATATTATAAATTCAGCGTTTTTATCAAGTAAACAAGTTTTTTCTGCGACACAAATATGTAAACTTATAACTGTTTTATCATACATAGAGAGGATGATAAGTGATGCAAGGCTTTAAAGACAGGGAAGTTCAGGAAATATTGAGGGAAGCGGGAATAATCGAAGAGGAAAGCCTATGTACAGCTGAAGTTGATGAGTATAACACCGAGGATGTTTTAATAGAGCAGAAGCTTATTCAGCATATACCCAGCCCAGCTGAATCCTTGAAGGAACAGGCTGAAAGATTGGGGGTTGATTATGTTGACTTGGAAAGTATTGAGGTTAATAACGATGCGGTGAATATTATAAGCTTTGAAGTTGCAAACAATTATCATGTATTTCCGTTTGACATAAATAACATGCTTCACCTTGCAATGCAAAATCCGGATGATATTTTTGTGGTGGATGAGATAAAGGTGTATGCACAAATGGAAATAAAACCATACCTTGCGGACAGCAAACTAATAGAAAATGCAATTGAATATTTCTATGGGAAATCTATTGATAAAAAGGATACTAAAGTTTTTGAAAAAAAATTCAGACAAAAAACAGAATCCGAGAAAAAGCCTTTGCCTGCAGCGGTTTCTGATTTGACTAATTCAAAGACCGATATGAAGGATATTTTAAAATCTCTTACAAAAATGTACTCTGTAGATAATGTAAAGGGTGGTAAGATTACCGGTATCAATATTGATACCGAGAAAAGGAAGATCAGTTTTTCTATTGTTTACGACTTTTAATTTTTAGCTGATCAGAAGGAGAGTGAGTACATTGGCATTTCCGTTTTTTCTGGGAGAACTGGGAAGAAGTTTTCTTAAAAATGATACTCTGAGTATTGATATAGGTTTTACCAATATAAAGGTTGTGCATGCAAGAAAGAAATCAGGAAGTAGTATCAAGATAATGAATTTCGGTATAACCTCTACACCTGCAAATTGCATCAGAAATGGTGTAATCTCTAATCTTGAAGGCATTGCTGCAAACCTTAAGAAGGTGGTAGCAAACAGCGGTATAAACGAGAAAAACGTAAAGATAGTAATCTCTGCTGGTTCAAATATAATGTCAAAGGTGTTACATGTTAAAAAGGATGAAAGAAAGAATATTGAAGAACTTCTTAAAGAATCAATCCAAACACAGATACCAAAAAATATTCATTCATACAAATTGTTTTATCGTGTAACAGGCGAGGTGGAAATATCAGGTGAAAACTATCATAAAATACTGGTTACAATTGTCCCTGATACTGTTATTGATGCATACGTAAAGCTTGTAAGGTATCTTGATTTCAAGCCCCTTGCGGTTGAAATACCCTTTAGTAGTGTTGCAAGATTTTTCAGCAACGGAGTAAGTGTTGCAAATGAAAAGAGTGAATACAACAATTTAATTGATATTGACAGCGGTTCAGTTGCTGTTATTGACCTGGGCTCAGAAACATCAAACATAAGTGTTCTCAGAAACGGAGCACTTGAGTTCAATCGAATCATACTAATCGGCGGTAAAAATCTTGATGACAGAATAGCCAGGAAGTTAGAGATATCCAAAGAGACTGCTGAAAGATTTAAAAAGTCCTACAGAGTAAACTCAAGCTCAGTTGTAAATGATGATACTTCTATAGCTGTACAGGAATGCATTGAAGAGCATTTAACAGAAATTTTGAAAAGCGTTAAGCTGAGTTTGGATTTCTATGCCTCCAGGTGTTATGGGGACATGCCCTGTAAAATAGTTTTCATTGGCGGTGGTTCAGGACTTTCGGGTCTTAAACAGTTAACCGAGAATATAATCGGAATACCGGCCTATACTTTGGATATGATGCATTTTGGGAATATTGAATTCAGCAGCAGTCTTGACAAGGATAAACTTAGATACCTTATAAATGCAATTGGAACAGCGATGTAGAAAAATTAATGTTTGCTTTTTAGAATTCGTTGGTATATATTATTAAATAATTAACAATGTTTAATATGCAAAAGGAAATGCTGATATGGAAAAGGAAAACAGAGTTGCAGTTATCGGAATAGTGCTCAATAATCGTGAAGCTTCAGCTGAAAAGGTCAATGAAATACTTGGCGATTACGGCGATATAATTGTAGGAAGAATGGGTATACCATATAAAGAACGCAACATATCCGTGATATCCATAATAGCAGACGGTACAGGTGACCAGATCGGTGCATTAACCGGAAAACTCGGGAATATAAATGGTATAAAGGTTAAAGTAGCACTTACCTATTAAAAAATTAATATAGTGTATTAAGAATCCAAGGTGAAGGAGCAATCTGACGCCGAGGAATAATTTAAATACAAACCTAACGTGAAAGTATATTCTTATCGAAGGGGGAATTAATTTGAAGCTCTTTAGTGACAATTCTTCCTGAATATCAGGGAGATTTTTTTATTTGATTAGGAAATTATGGTTCTACCTTAATTTGTTAAAAAGGTCATACTAATTATTTTAGGAGGTTGTTTCTATATGAATCAGAGTACTATAAAAATTACCAGAACAGCAATGTTTCTTGCACTTGCATTTGTCTTTCAGTTATTTGGAAGGCTTGTATCACTCGGGGATTATAATACCTTTATTGTAGGCTCTATGGTTAATGCCTGCCTTATAATATCAACTTTGACAGTTGGGCTTTGGAGCGGTGTTGCAATAGCAGTTCTTACTCCATTGACTGCGCTTTTTACTGTTCACTCGGCAGTATCGGCATTCCTTCTTCCTTTTGCTCCGTTTGTGGCATTAGGTAATTTAACACTTGTTTTGTCTATTTATATGTTCAGAAATAAAAACAAGGTTGTCGGGCTTGTAACCGGAGCCATTGTAAAATTTGGAGTGCTGATAGGTTCAGTAAACCTTTGCCTGTATGTGATTGGCGGAGCATTCAATATGAAACAGCCTATTGCCCAAAAGCTTGCGACATTTATGTTCAGCTGGCCTCAGCTTGTAACTGCAATTTTAGGCGGGATAATCTCGTTTGCTGTTATCAGGGCTATTAATAAATCCTTCAGATTGGCTCAGGCAGCTTAATTTAAAGAATTAATTTTATCGAAAGGACTGATTGAAGTACGCTTCAAGAAGTCCTTTTTGTTTTGCTTTAATGGTATTGACATTCAATAGAACTGTGTGATATATTTGTAACATGTTATAAATATATCACATGGGGTGAATTGATATGAATAAAAAAATAAATCCGTTGGCATGGTTTGGCTTCCTTGGATTTATAGGTATCTTGGGAATAATTACGGGTGAACTGATTTGGTACACATGGTTTGCATGGTTTACATGGTTTGGAAAAATTAAAAAACCAACCGATGAAAGATTCATCAGAAATTTAGGAAAATCAGGGCTTATATGTTTTGTCATAACCATGATCGCATTAAGTGCTGTTACAATACTCAAAGTAATGAACATATCTGATAAAATAATATTCTTCATTATTGGAACTTTATTTGCACTACTAATACTTACGTTTACATTATCCTTTGAATACTTTGAAAAGCGTGGTGAATAGGTTGCCAACACTGATAACTGACTTAAAAAAATACCGTGTTGAAGCAAATATGTCCCAGGACGAACTTGCAAATCTAGTAGGAGTGAGGCGCGAAACGATAGTACATCTTGAAGCCGGTAAGTATAATCCGTCTCTTAAGATCGCATATGATATTGCAAAGGTTTTTAATGTAGCAATAGAAGATATTTTTAAGTTTGTGGATTGAATTGGCTGTTACCAGGTACATTACGGAAACTAAAACACAAAAACCTCATATAATGTGTTAGTACTTATACTAAACGATATATGAGGTTTGATTTATGATATACCTAGATAATGCTGCTACATCTTTCCCTAAACCCGAAAGGGTTTACAGGGAAATGGATCGATGCCTGAGAGAATATTGCGCAAATCCCGGACGGGGTGGACACGTAATGTCCATTAAGGCTGGGGAGGCTGTCATGAAAGCGCGTGAAACGATATGCAGCTTTTTTAATTTTAGTAACCCTCTTCAGATGTGCTTTACCAAGAATGCAACGGAAGCCTTGAATATAGCAATTAAAGGGTGTCTTTCGCGAGGCGATAATGTAATTACCACCAGCATGGAACATAATTCTGTTATCAGACCTCTTAAGACTCTTGAAAATGAAGGTGTTATCAGCCTTACTATTGCAAGGGCAAATGAATTTGGGGAAATAAGTCCCGAAAATATAAGACAGCTGATAAATCAAAGTACAAAGCTTATAGTTTGTACACTATCCTCAAATGTAAATGGTACAATAATGCCCTTCAGAGAAATAGGAGAAATAGCCAAAAAGTCAGGAGTTCTATTCCTTCTGGATGCCTCCCAGGGGGCCGGTACTATAAAAATTGACATGGGGGAAATGTGTATAGACATGCTTGCCTTCCCTGGGCACAAATGTCTTCTGGGTCCACAGGGGACGGGTGCTCTCCTTATTAGGGAAGGTATAGTCTTAAATCCAATTTTGCAGGGCGGTACCGGAAGTAATTCTGAGAACATGTATCAGCCGGATTTTATGCCTGATGCACTGGAAAGCGGAACTGTTAATACACCCGGCATAATTGGATTGGGTTATGGAATAGATTTTATTAGTAGTTGTGGCAGGGATGCTGTTAAGCAGTATAAGGGCTATCTGTTTGAAAAACTGTATAACGGTGTATCGAATATACCTGGAATACATATTTATAGCAGGGCAGCCAATAACTCTGGAGTTCTTGCAATAAACATTGCTGAACTTGATTCGAACGAGGTCTGCTACATCCTTGACAGAAGGTATGGGATTGAGACACGGGCTGGGCTTCATTGTGCACCGATGGCACATGAAACTATCGGAACAATGGGCAGAGGTGTTGTAAGGTTCAGTATGGGCTGTTTCAATACCATTGAAGAAATAGACCGAACACTAATGGCAATTAAAGAAATTGCAAACAGATATCAAAACTAACTATGAACATAAAAAATTACCCTTTTGTATTGAAAATTAATTTATTTTATAATAAAATAAAAATAATTAATTGTTATCAGACATATAATTAATAAATTCGTAAATATATTTGAAAATATTGAAAAGGGGAATGTATATGAACCAGACGTCTGTTAAGGTGGTAGTTGCTATTGCAGCGTTTATAGTGATTGTTGTTATAGCATTGAATTTGCTTAAGGTTATATTCTCAATACTTATACCGGTAGCCTTCGTAATAGTTGCCGCATTTATATTATATCTCGTTTTACTAAAAAGAAATTGATGCTCCCGTATGCAAGCCATCAGGAAAATACCCTGGTGGCTTTTTTTATACACTTAAACATAAATCAAAAAATACTTGAGATTTTTGAAAAAAAAACCTATTATTAAATATATAACAAGGTATTCTAATTCGGGAGATATTACATGCAGCAATCCAAACGCGTTATTTATGATGTAACACTGGATATATCAAATGAAACACCTGTTTTTCCGGGGGATCCGGGAGTTATAGTCACCCCTGTAATCAGCATTTCAGATGGGGCAATAGCTAATGTTTCAAACATTAGCATAGGTTCCCACATGGGAACACACATTGATGCTCCGAAACATTTTTTTGAATCCGGCAATACAATAGATAACCTTCCAATTGATTGTCTTGTAGGTACAGCAAGAGTTATTGAAGTACCTGAAAAAGATTTCGTAAGTGCACAAGATCTCAAACCATATAATATAAAATCAGGAGAAATAATAATTTTAAAAACTAGGAACTCTTCTTTTATTGAAGAACCAGAGTTTAATACAGGATTTGTATATCTTTCTAGAGATGGTGCTGAATATTTAGTTAATGCAGGGGTAAAAACTGTTGGTATAGACTACCTGTCAATTGAGGAATATGAGTCGCCTGATTCGAGTGTACATAAAATTCTTTTATCGAACAATATAGTTATTATTGAAGGACTTAAACTCAAGGGAATCAAGCAAGGAATGTATGAAATAGCCGCGCTTCCGTTAAAGATAAAGGGCTGTGACGGAAGTCCTGCAAGAGTTATTCTAATCAATAATTGGTGAGAACGGGAAAGGTAGAAACCATGTTAAAAACTCAAGGTCAAAGAATTGTTGATGAAAACGGCAATAATATAATTTTAAGAGGTTTTTCCATTGGTAACTGGCTGATGTTGGAAGCATATATGCAGGGATTTTCAGGTGTTGAACAGAAACTAAGGGAGCTTATCGAAAGAATAGGCGGTATTGAAAAAAGAGATTATTTTTTTAATAGGCTTGCTGAAGAATATGTTACTGAAAAAGACATTGAATATATAAAAAGTCTTGGCTGTAATGTGATACGTGTACCTATTAACTATAGAATGTTTGAGTATGACGGGGATTTTTACCACTATAAACATGACTGCTTCAGGCATATTGACAGAGTAGTTGACATATGTGCAAAGCATGGAATATATGTAATATTGGATATGCATGCAGCGCAGGGCTATCAAAATGTTGACTGGCACTGTGACAATTATAGCCGCGAAACTCGTCTGTTTAAAGAGAAGAGCTACCGTGTAAGACTTGCCAGGCTGTGGCGGTTTATTGCAGATCATTATAAAGGAAACAGTACAATAGCGGGATATGATCTTATAAATGTACCGGAAGCTAAAAATAAGGAAACAGATGTACTTTATGAATTGTACAAGGAAATTACAAGGCTGATAAGGGAGACTGACAAGGAACATATAATTTTTATTGAAGGAAACAGGAATAAAGGAAGTTTTGACTATTTCGGTCCTCCGTTTGACGATAACCTTGTTTATACCGCACATGTTTATTTTGATCCGCTTTACAAAAATTTTAACCTTCCAGGAACTATTTTTAATATGGTTTATGACAGGAAAAAAGTTGAGGATCTTGTTGAGTATAGCGATAAACTTATAATTAAATATAATGTGCCTTGTATGATTGCTGATGTTGGTTTTTATGATATTACGAAATCCTTTGATGAAAAGCGCAAACGGGTGATGGAAGACTTGCTTGATATTTTTAATGAACGTGAATATTCTGTTACCGTATGGAGTTATAAGGATATTGGAAATGTTGGAATGGTATACCCTAATATAGATACTGAATGGATGAAGTTTATAGAAAATTATTTAGAACTGAAATTGAAATATCGTATTGATACTGAGCCTGTTGAAGGAGAGCCATGGATATTGACGGATATGATCAAATCCTATATACAGGATGATTTCAGGGACGAAATATCCAAGCTTGACAATATAATACGATCCAAGATATCTGATGCGTTTTCAAATGTACTGCAGGAAAGGTTTGCAAGGGAGTTGTCATCATTAAGCTATGAACAGCTGGATAAATTAGCTTGTTCATTCAATTTTGACAACTGTCTGATAAAAGAAGAAATAGCTAAGCTTGTAAAAGACCATTTTGAATAAGTTTTGTTCTTGGTAAGACTACTTGAACATATCCAATATAAACTGGTTTTTAGTAAGCCATCTTTTATGCAGTTCACAATTGGGCATTATTGATTTTACTTCTGCCCAAAAGCTGCTGGAATGGTTTTTATGTATAACATGGCAAAGCTCATGTACAACTACGTAATCGATTACTTCAACTGGGGCCATTACAAGTCTCCAGGTAAAGCAAAGACTGTTTTTGGAATTGCAGGAACCCCATCGCCTCGATGCATTGGTGACTTTAATACCGCTATAACTTATTCCTGTAACTTTAGAGTAATACTGAACCCTTTCTGTTATAACCTTTAAAGCCTCTTTCCTGTACCATTTTGAGATTAATAATTCAGCTTTGTTAAACTGTTTGATTGGGATAATCAGGCTGTTTTCAAATATACCCACATAATTTTCCTGTGAATATTTAAGTGGATACGATTCACCAAGGTATAAGAATTCTTCACCATTAATATATTGCTTTTCCGTATTTTTAAGCATATTAATTTGTGCTGTTTCCTGCTTCTTGCGAATCCATTCCGATTTATCCCGGACAATCTTCTCAATGTATCCGAGCGAAGTTTTATAAGGTGCTCTTATCACAAGTCTTGCGTCATGTTCGATGCTAAGTAATATTGTCTTTCGTTTGGATTTGATAATTTCATCTATTTTTATTTCCATTATAAACTCCATTTAATTCAATTTAAAATACTTAAAAATTATATCAGAATACTGCCTATAAATACAGTTCAAACGTTTATCAGAGAATAAAAGTACAAAGAAATATATGACATAAAATAACATCAGTGGTATAATTTTGCAAGGGTAAATTTATAACATTGATAAGGGGTTGCTGATGAAAAATGGAGAGTGTAAGTAATAGTCTTAAAGAAAAAAGTACTAAGAACCATTCCCTTGATTTTATAAAGGGTATAGGCTGCATAGGAGTGGTAATTGCCCATGCAAAATTTCCTGGTGATTTTGGCATAGCATTAGGTTATTTAGCAGGTTTTTATGTTGTTCCACTTTTTTTTATGATATCAGGGTATTATTCGGGTTATACAGACAGAAAAACTGTTAACAGTAGCTTACCGAGAAAAATAAAACATATATTATTACTATCTTGTATATCTTTCGCCGCCTATTTTTTATTTTGTTTTATAGGTTTTTATTTTGAAGGCGGTAAGCAGGAAATGATTCAATGGCTCAACCAAACGTTAACATTTAAATGCTTGGTAAATTTTATAGTTTTTAATGATCTTGACTTTATAAAAGCAGGACAGTTATGGTTTTTGTTTACATTATTATACTGCTACCTTTTGCTTTATGTAATAAACAGATTTAATCTATATAAAATTGTGTATTATAGCATTCCATTACTTCTAATTTGCAGAATTCTAATAACCTATTTTTCAAGAGATAACTGGCATTTGGAAAGTAACATCTTATTCTCAGGGCTTCCGTTTTTTATGCTGGGTAATCTTCTTAAAAGAAAAAAAGATTATATTCACAAGTTAAGTAACAAAGCTTTGCTTTTATTAATGACAGGAACTGGAATATTCGCAATTCTTCCTACATGGATTGATTTGAAAATCAATATATTTTATATGGGCACAATGTTGTTTGCAGTTTTAATTTTTATCTATGCTCAGAATAATCCGCAAATATTTCGAGGAAAAATTGAAGAGTTCGGAAGAAAATATTCTTTATTTATATATATAATTCATGTAATGTGTATTTACATAATTAATATAATTTCAAATGCATTAAAGGTTTCAGACAATAGCTTATTTATTTACTCCAAGCCGATTTTGGTTGTTACGATGGCATGCTTATCAGCATATGTTTTCTATTATATAAAAGATAAATTGGTATGGAAAAATAAATCACTACCTGCTTCACCAAATCTAAACTCATAAGGTGCGAATAATACCTTTGTTGCAGTAATAGTTTTAGTACTCACTAAAACTATTACTGTTTTAGTTTTAATTAATGGTTGGTCTTCTTTATCTTTTCCTTAGAAGGGCACAGGATAAAAGTGCCAGTGAGCCGAATGCTATTGCGTGGATTACAATCCAGCCGGGCTTACCAAATTCAAGGACAGTATCGTCCATAGTGTTTCTTTTCTTGCAGTAAATATTCATATTATCACGCCACCTTTTTGCTTGTTCTATATATAGGATGAAGTAAATCTCTTATATATAGAATAACCTGATTTTACAAAACAAATGCAAGCAAAATAAAAAGCCGCTAATCAGCGGCTTATAATTATGTGCTGGCTATTTTATTTCGTCGGGAAGTGTTATTTCAAAGTCGGTAGTAAAATCATAGCTATTAACTACTTTGCCGGTAATTACGGTTTTAACCTGACCTATATTGAGGTTGCCGTCGAACTCAAAGGTTATACTCTTTATAGTATTTGTTTTTTTATCAATGATAATTTCCATGTTTGAATTATTAATCGATGGCTTGAGTTTAAGCCCGAAACTGCTGAACTGGGTCGTAAATGAATCAATTATTTCATTTCGGTATATGTTACCTTTCAGGACAATTATAGTATCGTCCGTAGTGTCCGATTGAACAAGGCCTGCATAAAGAATATTCATGTTCTGCATCTGAAGCCCGAACATTGAATCTATTTGAACCTGTGCAATATTCAGCTTTTGCCATTTTGTTGCTGATAACTCCTTGCAGAATGCAGCGCTTTCAGTAATATAGTATTCCTTTTTTGTTGATATTTCATCTGAACTGGTATCTACGAGATCATACCTTAATTTTTTCGCCAGGTCTATGTTTGAGTCTGAATCGGTAGAAAGGTTATAAGTCTTACCTGCCATTTCAATTGCAGAAGATAAGGATGAGGACAATTTGTATTTTTTAACCATTTTGTTTGATGCTTCAACCTGATCCAAAATTGCTTTTACACTCTTGAAATCTTCCTCATCTTTTATGAATACCGTAGAGGTTTGGCCATCCCATTCAACTTTTTTACCCAGAGTTTGTGCAACAAAACGTGTTGGTATGTAGGTTGATCCTTTATAGGATACAGGAGCAGCATCCAGTGTGACGGGGTTATCATTGACATAAGCCGTAAGGTCACCCAGCTTTAAGTATATTTTAGTTGTATCGTTGTATATTGTAACGCTTTTTTCAGGTGTACTCCAAATAATATGGTCATTATCATTTGGCACTCCAAGTTTTACAAGAAGCTCCCTCAATGGCAGCATTGTTCTTGTGCCAACTGCAATCGGAATCTTTGAGAAGTTTTGCCTGACACCGTCAATAACAATATTCTGCCCTGGACATTCTACAACTGTATTTGCTGCGTTTGCTGCAGGCAGGCAAATAGTTGAAAATAGCAGAATAGTTATTATAAAAAGGCTTAGTTTTTTCATTTACGACCCTCCATTATTAAGCTTGTTTCTCCCATTATGTTTATTCAGTTAATTCTTGTTTAATGAGTGCTGTCCTTCCATTATACTCTTTTTTACTGAAATTTGAATGAATTAGACGTCTATGGGAGATAATTTTTATTATCCATAATTTGTTTTATCGCAAACTTTGATTATTACAATAAAACTTTATTTCAGGAGAAAGCAACCTTTATGTATATAAGCACCAGTGTATTATTTGCTGTATTAGCTGTTTTAATTGTTGCATTGATAACTGTAATTCTGTTTCAACGGCAAAAGAACAACAAGGTAATTAAAACCAATGATGCATCTCTCACATGCGAGGAGCTTGAAGTTCATGCCAAAAAAGTTGCAGTGGAGCATTCAATAGGAAAGAAAAATCCTGTAAAATGGCCTGTACCAAGAATGATGGATAACTATGGCTTTATACATTCTGTGTATAAAAGCCTTAATGAGGATATACAAAAAAAACGTGCAATTCCGCCCGCATCCGAATGGCTTCTGGACAATTTTTATATCATTGAGGAACAGGTTAAAAGCATTAACAGGGATCTCCTTAAAAAGGAGTATTCAAAGCTGCCTGTACTAAAATGCGGCACTCTAAAAGGCTACCCCAGAATCCATGCTGTTGCAGTGGATCTTGTTGCACATACAGACGGGCAGCTTGATGAGAATATAATCCATAATTATTTAAAGGCTTACCAATCGCACACAATCCTTATGGATAGCGAGATTTGGGCACTTCCTACATTGATCAGGCTTTCCCTTATCGAAAATATCAGAAGTATATGCGAAAAAATCAGGGATACACAGGCTCAGTGGGCTCAGGCAGATGAAATAATTGACAGCTGGCTCAACAATGAAGGGACTGACGCTGATCGTATCATCAGAATGATTAAAAACAAGTTTAAAAGCAGTGGAGAAATATATCCTTCATTCATTGAGCATCTTTCATATAGACTCAGAAGGGAGAAAAGGGGTTATACACAGGTACTCAAATATATTGACGAAAGTCTTGGTGTATTCGGTATCGGTGTTGAGGAAACTGCACTCAGGGAGCACAATTCCCAGGCAGTTTATACTGTATCCATTGGAAACTGCATAGTTAGCCTCAAATATATATCTACCTTTGACTGGTCTGAAATCTTTGAGTCCATAAGTATTGTTGAACAGACCTTAAGGCAGGACCCTGACGGAACCTATCCTTTAATGGATTTTTCATCCCGGAACTATTACAGAAGGCAAATTGAAAAAATGGCACGGCAGTATAAGATTTCGGAGCTTCATATTGTAAGAGAGGCAGTAGAGCTTGCACGATCCGCAAAAGCCGGCTGTGTTAATGTCAGTGCAAAAGAACCTGCAAACCATAAGTGCCATGCAGGATATTACATTATTGGAAAGGGTACTCAAGAGCTAAAAAATAGACTCAAGATTAGAGACAACCCCTTTAGCTCCTTATATCAAGAAATATTAAAGCATTCCGACTTTTTATACATAGGTTTGATTGCAATACTTCTGGCTGCACTTGAAGTGTTGCTTTGTACTTATATCTTTTATTCCATGGCAGGCCGAAGGCTTATATACACTTGGCTGTCAGGTTTTTTTATGCTAATCCCGCTTTCAGAGGTAGTTATTGGGTTGGTTAACTGGATTGTATGCAGCATTCACAAACCATATACTTTTCCAAGGCTTGAGCTTAAGGATGGGATTCCAGCAGAGTATACCACTGTTATTGCAATGCCTGTACTTCTATCCGACAGCAAACGTGTAGGTGAACTGCTTGAAAACCTGGAAAGTCATTATCTTTCAAATAGGTATGACAATATGTTTTTCGCCATAGTAGGAGATTTAAAGGATTCTGATTCACCAGTAATGCCTACTGATCAGGAAATTATCAATACTGCTGTAAAAGGTGTTAGAAAACTAAATAAAAAATACTCAAAAAAGGATAATAATATTTTCTATTTTTTATATAGACGCAGGACCTTTAATGAAAGCCATAAGAAATGGATGGGGTGGGAGAGAAAAAGAGGCGCCCTTATTGAATTCAATAATCTGGTACTGGGTTCGAGGAAAACCAGCTTTGCAAACACTGACGGTGTGTCCTTGGGTGAAGCAGGGGTAAAATATGTTATAACACTTGATGCAGACACCATACTTCCTATCGGAATGGCCAAAAAAATGATTGGTACAATTGCGCACCCCTTGAACAGGGCTGTTTTAGATACTGAGAAAGGTATAGTTAAAGAGGGCTATGGACTTATTCAGCCAAAGGTATCCTTCGATATCGAAAGTTCAAACAGGTCACTTTTTTCACGTATTTTTACGGGTCAGGAGGGTATAGACCCGTATTCAAGTGCGATATCTGATATTTACCAGGATATCTTCTGTGAAGGTATTTATACAGGCAAGGGTATATATGACCTGAATATCTATCAGGCTGTTCTTGAAAATGCAGTTCCTGATGACGCCATACTCAGCCATGACCTTTTGGAGGGCTGTTACATAAGGGCAGGTCTGGCTTCCGATATGGAACTTGTTGATTCATATCCGTCAAGGTATAACTCATACGCTGCAAGGCTTCACAGGTGGGTAAGAGGAGACTGGCAACTTATAAGTTGGCTCGCGAAAAATGTATCCAACAGAACCGGCTTAAATGTAAAAAACCCTCTTTCTTTTATATCCAAATGGAAGATACTTGACAACATGAGGAGGAGTCTTGTATCACCGGCAAGTATGCTCTTGATAATACTGGGGTTCAGCCTGCTTCCCGGCAGTAGCCTGTTTTTCCTTGTAATAGCTTTGCTGCCGTTGTTGGTACCTCTTATAACAGGAATAATCGCAATAATAATTTCCGGCAGGGTATTTACAAAACGAATAAAAAGATATATGCCTGTAATATCAGGTTTTAAGGCTACTTTTTTCCAAACGCTTCTGACAATATTGTTTCTACCTCATCAGGCTTATCTAATGTTTGACGCCGTTGCAGTTACAATAGGAAGAGTACTGTTTACCCGAAGAAACATGTTGGAGTGGGTAACTGCAGCTGATGTGGAAAAAGATCAGAAGAATTCACTTAATGGCTATTTGAGAAAAATGAGTGCCGTAATTGTTGAAGGCATAATCATCTTCTTATTCGCATTAATTATAAAGCCTGCATGGTTGTATATAGGACTTTTACTTTTGGTAATATGGTCATGTTCACCTTTTATTGCCTACAGGATAAGTATGATTGATGATTACAAGCCTGTAAGGCTTCCAGAAGCCGATATACTGGAACTGAGAAGAGTTGCAAGAAAAACATACAGGTATTTTGAAGAGTTTGCAGATATGAAAAACCATTATCTTGCACCTGATAATTTTCAGGAAGACCCTCCAAGAGGCATTGCTTACAGAAGTTCGCCGACAAATATAGGGCTTGGACTTCTTGCTAATCTTACTGCCCGTGACCTTGGTTTTATTGGAACACGGGAGATGATTGACAATATCTCCAATACAATCTCCACGATAGAAAAGATGGACAAGTGGAACGGTCATCTTTATAACTGGTATGACACAAGAACCTTAAGGCCATTGAAACCAAGGTATGTTTCCACTGTAGACAGCGGAAATTTCGTATGCTACCTTATAACACTTAAACAGGGATTAGAAGATTATTTAAATATACCGCTATTTGATAATAGGCTTATAAAAGGTTTACGGGACACCTTTGCACTTGCTGGAAAGGATGAACTGGGATTCTTTGATTCAAATAAAAAACTTTCACAAATGCTTCACAAGGAGAATTCAGGAGTAACCAGCTGGAATGCTTGGCTTGACGATCTTTTAAGTGGTTTAAAACTTCGCAATAATAAGAAGTCTCCATGGAAAACAAAAGCTTTCCATGCAACAAAGGCTTTAAAAAAGGACATCAATGAGTTTTACAGCTGGTTTGATTGCATAAACAATATACCTCATGGATTTCCACAGAGTACAGAAATAAAAAATGCTTTAACTTCCATTGATTCAAACCGCAGGCTTTCAAGCCTTGTGCCTGACTACGAAAAAGTCTGCAGTTTGGTTGATTCTTTATGTAAAGCCCTTGAAGGAAAGGATGAGGAAGACAATAATTTGCAATTGCTGCTTTTGTTAAAGGAAAATTTGGATGAATCCTTTAGGCATATTAAAGCTTTTTTGGAACGTTATAATAATTTGATAGCAAGAATTACCGTTTTATCGGAAGGAATAAGGTTTTCGCCGCTCTACGTTGAAAAAAAGCATATGTTTTCTATTGGTTACAATATAGAAGAGGAACGGCTTACAAATTCTTTTTATGATCTTTTAGCGTCTGAAGCCAGGCAAACCAGTTTCATAGCTATTGCCAGAGGAGAGGTACCATTGAAGCACTGGTTCAAGCTGGGAAGGGCGTTAACTACCATTGATAATTACAAGGGTCTGGTTTCATGGACAGGTACCATGTTTGAATACCTTATGCCCCTAATTATTATGAAAAGCTATAAAAACACTCTGTTGGATGAAACATATTCATTTGTAATCAGAAGCCAACACAAGTATGGGAAGCAGAGAGGTATCCCATGGGGTGCTTCCGAATCCTGTTTTTATTCGCTTGATATCAACCTTGATTATCAGTACAAGGCAATTGGAGTCCCATGGCTTGGTCTTAAGCGCGGTCTTGTAGAGGATGCGGTTTCAGCACCTTATGCGACACTTATGGCTTTTCTGGTAGACCCGGAAGTTGCAATGGAAAATTTGAAGAAGCTTAAAGTGGAAGGGCTTGAAGGTCCTTATGGCTATTATGAAGCTGTGGATTACACTCAGGGCAGAATCCCCTTTGGTGCAAAGCGTGCAATTATTAAATCATTTATGGCTCACCATCAGGGAATGGGGCTGCTTTCACTGAATAATTATATAAACGAATATATAATGCAGGTGCGTTTTCACTCAGATCCTATAGTTAAATCCGCCAGGCTTTTGCTTCAGGAAAAGGTTCCTGTAAATATTGTTTATACAAAGGAAACAAAAGAAAAGGTAATACCTTTTAAGGACATAGTTTATAAGGAACGTGGACCATTTAGAAGATATAGACTTCCCGATCCCGTACTTCAGAAGGTTCATATGCTATCTAACGGTTATTACACAGTTATGCTTACCGATAGAGGAACGGGCTTCAGCAGGACAAAAACAGCTTCGGTTACCAGGTGGAGGGAAGACTGCACATTGGACAATTATGGGATGTTCTTTTATATAAGGAATACCGCCAATAATAAGGTTTGGTCCTCTGCTTATGCACCATTTAATACCTTGCCGGATAAATATGATGTTACTTTCTTGGGCGAAAAAGTACGTTTCAGGCGTTATGACGGTGAGATAGAAACTGAAACTGAAATAGTAGTTACATCAGGAGATAATGCGGAAATCAGAAGAATCTCTTTTAAAAATCATGGTCAAACACCTTGCACATTAGAGGTAACAAGCTATTTTGAAACTGTAATAGCGCCACAGGCATCTGATATTGCACATCCCGCATTCAGTAACCTGTTTGTTAAAACAGAGTATATACAGGAAAGCGGCAGTATTATTGCAACAAGAAGGCCAAGAACTGAAACTGAAAAGAATATGTGGATAGCCCATACTGCGGTAGCTGAAGGAAAGGTTACGGCTGATACCCAGTTCGAAACCGACAGGACTCAATTCCTTGGAAGAGGGCATAATGTGTCAATGCCTGCTGTTATAGAACAGAATAAGCCCTTATCCAACTCCAGCGGTCCGATACTTGACCCTGTTATGAGTCTGCGAAAGAAAATTCAGGTGGTACCGGGTGAAACTGCAAAAATCTCTTTTATTACAATAGTATGTGAAACAAGCGAAGCTTTGATGGATACTATCGACCGATACAATAGTCCTGAAGCTGTTGAAGGGGCTTTCAAGCTTGCTTTAACGCGCAGTCAGGTGGAAGCAAGGTACTTGAATATAAAGGCATTTGAAATGGAATTTTATCAGGAAATGCTTTCGCATATATTGTTTATAAGTCCTCTGCGCAGGCAGTACCAGGAAATTATAATGCAGAATAAAAAAGGGCAGCCGTCACTGTGGCCTTACGGTATTTCTGGCGATCTTCCTATAGTGCTTGTAATTATCAAGAAATCGGATGAGGTGGATACACTTTATGAAGTGCTAAAAATGCATGAATACTGGCGTATTAAGGAGCTGAAAGTGGACCTTGTCATACTTAACGACGAGGAAAACAGTTATACACATCCTTTGGGTATGCTTTTATCAGATATAATTACAGCAAGCCACGCCCACGAAATGTTGAACAAGCCGGGAGGAGTCTATGTACTTAATTGGAATAACATTCCTGAGGAAGATATAAATCTTCTGTATGCTGTTTCAAGGCTTGTATTAAGGGGAGATGGAGGACCGCTTCCGGATCAGGTTAAAAGGCTTCAGGCAAATCAGCTTCCTCGGTTCAGGCATTTTATGGACGAGAAGAGAAATTATCCCCATTCACAGCTTACACAGCCTGAACTTAAGTTCTTTAACGGAATAGGAGGCTTCAAGCCTGATGGGAGTGAATATGTTATTTTCCTCGGAAAAGGGCAGAATACGCCTATGCCCTGGATAAATGTTATTTCTAACGACAAGTTCGGCTTTATAGCTACTGAGTCGGGTTCCGGTTTTACGTGGTACGAAAATAGCAGAGAAAACAAGCTTACACCGTGGACAAACGACCCTGTAAGTGATAATCCAGGAGAAATTATTTATACTATTGATACAGATACGGCGGATATTTGGTCGGTAAGTGCTCTTCCTGTAAGGGATGAGGAACCGTACTTAATCCGGCATGGTTTCGGTTATAGTATTTATGAGCACGAGAGCCACGGTGTTTTTGAAAGCCTTGTACAGTTTGTGCCTGTTGATGACACTGCTAAAATAAGTATTCTCAAAGTTAAAAATACTTCGGAGTATCAGAGAAATCTTTCATTTACCTATTATATAAGGCCGACGGCAGGTGTTAGTGAACAATCCTCTGCTATTCATATAAGGACGGTAGCATGTGAGAATGGAGCATTACTATTTGAAAATCCTTATAATGAAGAGTTTGGCGGGAGAATCGGAATCATGGATGTTTCTGAAAAAGAAAGAACTTTTACCTGCGACAGAAAAGAGTTCTTTGGAATGGGTAAGCTCTCTTCTCCCGATGCGCTCAAAAGAAGCCGTCTTTCAGGAACAACAGGCAGCGGATACGATCCATGCTGTGCTATGCAGGTGAATTTACATCTGGGTGTGGGAGAAGAAAAGGAAATAGTGTTTGTTCTTGCCATGTATCCTGACAGCAGTGACTTTTGCAGCAAGGTGGATTTCTATAAGGATGTAGGTTATTCCAAGAAAGCTCTTGAGCAAAGCAAGGCATTTTGGCAGGAAAAGCTTCAAACCATAAAGGTTTCAACGCCCGATCAGATAACGGACATGATATTAAATGGCTGGCTGATGTATCAGACCTTGTCTTGCAGGATATGGGCAAGATCTGCATTTTATCAGTCGGGTGGTGCTTTTGGATTCAGGGATCAGCTTCAGGATTCACTTGCTGTTTTAAGTGTATGGCCTGAAATAACACGTAACCAGATAATTCTTCATGCCGGACACCAGTTCACTGAGGGGGATGTACAGCACTGGTGGCATGAACCAAGCGGCAAGGGGACACGAACAAAGTTCTCAGATGATCTTCTGTGGCTACCTTATGCTGTTGCCGAATATGTTGAAACAACTGAAGATTATGAATTGCTTGAGGTAAAGTCGATATTCCGTGAGGATGAGCCTCTTAAGGAATTCGAGGATGAAAGGTACAGTATACCTGAAACATCAATAATGTCTTCATCAATGTATGACCATTGTATAAGGGCTATTGACAGGTCCCTCCGGTTTGGCGATCATGGCCTTCCGTTAATGGGTTCAGGCGATTGGAACGATGGTATGAACAATGTTGGAAGCCATGGCAGCGGCGAAAGCGTATGGCTTGGATGGTTCCTTTATGTAGTTCTTAAAAAGTTTTCGGATATTTGCCTTAGGATGAACGATCCAGGAAGAGCTGAGGATTACAGAATTACAGCTGTTAAGATTCAAACGTCAATTGAGGAAAATGCCTGGGATGGAAATTGGTATATAAGAGCATTTTTTGATAACGGCGCTCCTTTGGGTTCAGTTCAGAACAGTGAATGCAAAATTGATTCCATTGCGCAGTCATGGGCGGTCATATCCGGGGCGGGGAGTGAAGATAGAACCATTCAGGCAATGAATTCCCTTGAAAATTATTTGGTGATGAGGGAGGAAGGGATTATCAAGCTTCTGGCACCTCCGTTTGATGAAGGGGATTTACAGCCCGGTTATATAAAGGGTTACGTTCCGGGAGTCAGGGAAAACGGTGGACAATATACGCATGCTGCAGTTTGGACGGTAATTGCACTTACGTTAATGGGTGAGGGAGACCAGGCGTGGGAGTATTTCAACATGCTTAATCCTATAAATCACTCTTTGACTTTTATGGAATACTCAAAATACAAGGTCGAGCCGTATGTTATTGCTGCTGATGTATATGCAGTTCACCCGCATACAGGAAGAGGAGGATGGACATGGTACACCGGTGCTGCAGGGTGGATGTACAGGGCAGGTGTTGAGTTCATACTTGGACTGAAAAAGCGCGGTGATACACTTGCTATAGACCCATGTATACCTACAAGATGGACAGAATTTAAAATCAATTATAAGTATAATAATACATTATATGAAATAGAAGTTATAAATCCCCAGGGTGTAAGCAAAGGGGTTGTTAAAGTCAGTTATGACGGAAGTGAAAAATATGTTAATACCATTGAACTAACCAATGATGGAATTAATCATAAAGTCATCGTAACAATGGGTAAAAGCGGTCAAGCTAAAACAGTGCCTGAATAAAATAATATATAATAGGAATAAATATTGCTGGCAGCAGGTTGCCTACTTTTATTTTAATTATTCCGAGAAGGTTTAATCCAATAGCGAATATCAGAATGCTGCCCACCAGTGACATTTGAGTAATTATAGGATCTGTCAGCCAGGGTTTCACAACACCTGCCAAAAGGGTGATTGAGCCCTGGTAAACCAGTACCGGTAAAGCAGAAAACATAACACCCAATCCCATTGTTGAAGTAAATACAATTGCAGTAATTCCGTCCAAAATAGCTTTGGCAAAGAGTGTTTTAGTGTTGCCTGTAAGTCCGTCTTCCAGCGAACCTACAATAGCCATTGCACCTACGCAATATACAAGACTTGCTGTCACAAAACCTTCAGCAAAATTACCACTGCTTTTTGAAAACTTGTTTTGGAACCATAATCCAAGGTTGTCCAGCCTCTTTTCAATACCTGCCAGTTCACCTATTATTCCGCCTATAACCAAACTGAAAATCATAAGCATTGTATACTGACTGTCAAGCTTAACACCCTTAACAATGGTATAAATGCCCTGAAGAGCCCCTGAAATGCCTATAAAAAGAACAGAAAGGCCAACGGCCTGCATGATGATGTTTTTGTATTTTTCGGGCAGACCTTTTTTAATTAAAAACCCCACAGCCGATCCAGCAATTACAGCTCCTACATTAACCAGTGTACCAAGTCCTACCATTTTTTGTCCTCCATCCTACCAATCTACAGAAATCTTTTTATAAGTATACTACTAGTATTAATTCAGCGCAATTTTGTTTTAAAGGTTATAAACGGGAAATAATTGTCCTTTTTTTTATACTTTTTAGGTTCAGAATTATAAAATCTGCCTTAATGCTACGTTGCCCTTATATTGCAGGAGTATTAAAAAAAATACATTGTGGAAAATAAAGGAAAAAGCTTCTGCTGCTACTAAATATATTGCTGTAAATCATAAAATGTATCTATATAGGATGAAGTAAATTCCTTATAGTTTAATTTCAAGGGGGCTTACATGAAAAAAGTATTGGCAGTATTAATTTCAGTTTTTTTATTTCTGAATATGTCGATAGCAGTAAGTGCTGAATCAACTGAAAATGATGAGGCAAATTACCTGAAATCAAATGGCATAGTTTTGGGAAACAACGGAGACCTGATGTTGGACAGGTATTTTACCGTTGAAGAATTGATGACAATATTATCAAGGTTAACAGGTGAAGTGGAAATAGCGAAAAACTTTACAAAACACACCAGTTTTACTGATGTGCCTACAAACAAATGGTCAGAACCATATATAGCATGGGCTGAAAACAAAGGATTATTATTGGGAATCGGTAACGGTAAATCAGGTTATCTGGACAGGGTTACCACACAAAGGCTTATCGCATTTTTATTAAGGATTCTTAATTATAATGACATAGCATGGAAGGATGTTTATAATTTCGGCGAGACACTTGGGTTGCTGAACAATATAAGTGTTTCACCTAATACGGAACTAACCAGGGGTCAGATGTGTAAAATTATCTACAGAGCGCTTGACACAAGCATAAAAAATTCGATAAAGCTTGGAGAAAAGCTTGGACTCAAAAATAAGCCGACATCAGGAGGAAACCAGCTTGAAGCTTCCGAAATTTCATCAATAGTTAGTCCGGCGGTATTTTATATAGAAGTTAAGAATTCAAGTAATGTAACTTATGCAAGCGGAAGCGGCTTTATTCTTGACAAATCGGGAATAGTAGCAACTAATTACCATGTAATAGATGGTGCTTACTCAGCTACTATAAAATTGGTTGACGGAAGGATCTTCCCGGTAGAGAAAGTACTTGCTTATGATAAGAACAGGGATATAGCTGTTTTAAAGATATCAGGGAGCAATTTGCCGCAGGTTAAGCTTGGGGACTCGGAAGAAATTAAAAACGGGGATAAAATATTAACTATAGGCAGTCCTGAAGGACTTGAAAACACTATATCAGACGGGCTTGTAAGCAACAGAAAACGGTTGGTTGACAAAGTAAGTTATATTCAGATATCAGCTCCGATATCCCATGGTAGCAGCGGAGGTGTACTTTTAAACTATAAGGCAGAGGTTATCGGAATAACTACTGCGTATTATGAAGGCGGTCAAAATCTTAATCTGGCCATACCGATAAATGACCTGAAGCCTTACCTTAGTACCAACCTTAATATTACTTTAAATGAGCTTGCCAAACTGAGTAATAAGGTCAGTGCTCCTTCAAATGTGCGTGCCAGGGTCATAAATAGTGCAGTAGAAGTAGGCTGGGACAAGGTGGAAGGAGCCGACAATTATTATCTTTATTATAGCCATAACCCGGACGGACCATATTATTATGCCATTGATGAGAATAATAAAAAAATGCCATTTTATTGGAACGGAGAATACTCGGCATATCACGCATGTGATTATGACTCAAATGTAGTATACATAAAAATATCTGCCAGTAAAGGCGGGGTTGAATCTGACTTGAGTGCTCCGGTTTGTGTAATAATTCCGGCGGTTAAATACTTCCCGCAGCTATCGGATGTTCCGCAGCCGGTAGTTCTGGATTATTCATACGTCACTTATTCCTCAGATCAAAAGATTGTACATTATTTTTATGACAGGATGGATTTGAAGAGTTATATAAAATACCTGTTATCAAAAGGTTTCATATATAGCTATGATACAGAGGATGATTTGGTTACAATGACAAAGGGCAGTACAGCCATTATTATATCTTTAATTGAAAACAGGATAGTGGTTACAGGATTGATACATTAAATTAAACTTTATTGTAGAAAGAGCGCTATTAATATAGCGCTCTTTTTTGCTTTATTTAAGTTTTGACATATGAAGTAAATTAAGTTATAATTTTTTGGGAAAATAATGATAATAAATGCAAATTTTGTTGTTAATTCTATTAAGTAACTATTCTTTAAAAGCAGTTCCAGAGGGGGCCTATATGAAAAAAATTGCTTTTCTTCTCGTAGTTTTTTGTCTTATCAGCACATCTGTCTTTTCCGTCTATGCTGAACAAACCATTACAGACCCGGCTGAATACCTTAGTTCAAACGGAATATTGACCGGCAGTAATGGCGATTTAATGTTAGACAGCAATTTTAATGTTGAACAGCTTATGGTTATACTTGCAAGGCTAACCGGTGAGGAGGATATAGCAAAAAATTATAAGAAACTGACAACTTTTACTGATGTTCCAAAGAATAAGTGGTCACAACCGTTTATATCATGGGCTCAGAATAAGGGCTTGTTGGCCGGTTCGGGTGGAGGTAAATCAGGCTATCTTGATACAGTAACAGCTAAAAGACTTGTTGCATTCATGCTAAGAATTTTGGGATATACAGATGTAGGGTGGAATGATGTATTTAACTATGGAAAAAACCTTGGCTTGCTTAATTTGCTAAATGTTTCGCCAAATGATGAATTGACAAGAGGACAGATGGCAAAGATTGTTTACAATACTCTTGGAACCAATATCAAAGATGGTGGAAAGCTAAGTGATAAGTTGGGACTTAAAGATGTACAAACAACTACAAAAACAAATAACTCAGGCGCCGACCTGGAACCTTCCGATATTGCAGATACGGTAGGCCCTTCGGTTTGTTATATTGAAGTGAGTGATTCAAGTAATAAACCATTTGCAACTGGAAGCGGTTTTGTAATAAACAAATCAGGAATCATAGTTACAAATTATCATGTAATAGATGGTGCTTACTATGCAAAGGTAAAATTTTCAGATGGAAGAAGTCTTACTGTTGACAAGGTTTTAGCTTATGATGAAAACAGGGATATAGCAATATTGAAGCTTTCAGGAAGTAACCCAACAGAAGTAAAACTAGGGGATTCAAGCACTATAAAGAGTGGGCAGAAAATATTAACTATTGGCAGCCCTGAAGGTCTGGAAAATACTATTTCAGATGGTTTGATCAGCAACAGGGAACGTACTTTGGGCGGACAAAAATATATTCAGATTTCAGCTCCGATATCAAGCGGAAGCAGCGGAGGAGTTTTGTTAAACTACAAAGGTGAGGTAATAGGTATTACATGTGCATATTTTGTAGACGGACAAAACCTGAATCTTGCTATACCAATCAATGATCTTAAACCTATGATAAATACGAATTTAAATATTGCACTTTCTGACCTTGTCAAGAATAATAAACCTATAGCGCCCAAAAATGTACGCGTTAAAGTTTTTAACTGTTCAGCAAATATTGGATGGGACAATGTAAGCGGTGCAGATGGCTATAAGATATATATAAGTAGTAGCATTGATGGACCTTATACCTTGATACCTAATGGTGATGATCCCAGTAGTCTGTATGAATGGATGAATTATGAATACTCTGCTACTTGCAGCTTTTTAATTAGTGACAAGCAACTTTATTTTAAATTAAAAACTGTAAAAAATGGAGTTGAATCAGATTATAGTGCACCTGTGGGAATTTCAATTCCATTAGTTAAATATTTTCCTAAATTATCAGATGTTCCGCTACCTGTTGGAATAGATTATGTAAGAGAAATTGCAAATTCTGAAAATACTTTTGTAAGTTATTTTTATTCAGATATGGATGTTTTAAATTATGTAAGGTATCTCAGATCAGCCGGATTTGTTTACCGTTCCAGCGAGTATGACGAGGATGAGTTTTTTATGGAACGTGGAGACACAGTAATATTATTTACAAGACTAGAGGATGATGGAGTTCAGATTACCGGAGAAGTACATTAATCAAATAAAAAAACAAGGTACACTATTTGGTGTACCTTGTTTTTTATGCATAAATTTCAAAGCTGTTTTGAAATCACTTTTAAACATGCAATAAATAAGGACAATGCGGAATAGTAAAGTATCAGTTGGGATATATGAAGGAAAGATTGTGAAATACTTGGTTAACAAATATAATTGTATATGTAAAATAACTTTATAAAGGATATTTTAAGTATGATTAAATACAGAAATAAATTACTGCTTATAGCATCAATACTTCCGATTTTTTTACTATTGGTAAGCAGTGTTTTACCCTACAATATTGTGGATACTGATGAAATTTCTCCTGATCAAGCCATTCAGCAAACCAATTATGGTGATATTAATGGGGATGGTGAGGAGGGAAAAAAGGTGGCAGTCTATGGGTTTTCTCAGGGAGGGAATTCTGTAATTGACCCTCAGGTCCTTTCATTTAAACCTGATATGGTTATAAGGGCTTGGAATAAATGGGATACCAGTGGAAACAAACCTCGGGATTTTAATTTTGAATATGTCAAACAGTGTCATGACAAAAATATAATTTTTATAGGCGGAATTACTGCTTCAGTGCTTTTTGAAACTGAGTGCGCTTCTCATGAGCAGTTACTTGATTGGGCGACAAGGGATGCATCAAATAATCTGGTACTGCACAAAGGGCTGAATAATTTCAGAGGTTCCATGGCAAACCCATCATACAGGCAATACCTTGTGGATATGGGTAAGATACAAATCGATGGAGGTGTTGATGGGATTTTTTATGATGAGGCAGACGGAGCTTATTTTGGGGCTGATCATAGTAATAATTATGAAAACGAGGGCTTTGATGATTATTTCTGCAAGGACTTCAATAAGTACCTAATGGAGAAGTATCCCAATTATACAAAAGAGGATTGGAAAAGCAAATTTAAAATGACGGATGATAATATTATAAGTAAAGAATATCCATACGATGATCTTCAAAACAATTTTAATTACAGAACATACTTGGCTAAACATGGTTGGGCAAATTCTCCTTTTACATCAGTCAACCCTTTGGCAAGTGTTTGGGGGCATCAGACTGTTAATAGACCTGAAAATAGCGACCGGGATTTCAGAGCCAAATATATGATGATTTATTGGAAAGATATTGTAGACTCTTTAAGAGAATATGCCCTGACTAAATACAACAAGGAAATACTCATTACATCAAATGGTATTTTTCCATATGTAGATTTCCAGAGTGTTGGGTTATACGAGTATAATAATGATCACTCTGGAGGGGAAGCTAATTATGTTCCCGTAAAAGGCGATGGCCATTTGGATGGTTCATACTCGCTGATAGACGATTATATATGGTTAAAGGAAAGAAACCAACAAATTGCCGGGGATAATGTTCCTGTTGTATTATTTATTGATTGGCCTACAAAAATTATGAATGATTATTATGCGCTGCCTTTAGAAGAAAAAAAGGATTTCTGGAGGATATACGGAGCAGAGAGCTATGCTTGCGGGCTGTATTTTGCTTTTCATTTGAAAACTTCCATGCCTGGTGAGCCGACAGCAAAACAATCCGGGATTTTTGATTTTTTGAAGGAGTATTCGGCTTTTTATAAAAATAATGAATCTGTGTATAACAATTCCGAGTTTATCAAAAAGCTTGATATAAATGCAGATAATATAAATGCTACCTTAACAAGAGGGCATGATGGAAAGACAGAGTATGTGCATCTAATAAATCATAATTACGATAATTCCATTTTAACTCAGAAAAATATAACCCTGAATGTTGAATTGGAGAAGAAGCCTGTAAAGGTAGAGATACTTTCACCTGATTATGAGGAATGCAAGCTTCCTGATTATTCATATGAAAAAGGAATTCTTACTATCAAGGTAGATAGCTTATATTCTTATGATGTAGTCAGAATAAGTAAATAAAAACGCTGAAAACACTTACTCCCTGACTAAAAACGCAGTAGGCAGCAGTCTCTCACCGGCAGGTCCACTGGGGTTGTTTACAATATGAGAACTTGAACCGTCTTCCTTGTAATACATCGCAGTGGAGGAGCCTCCATCAAGGTTTACAGCATTATAGGCACCGTAGCTTAACATTATGTCCTGAACATCCTTTAAGGTCGCGCCTATACTTGAAAGCTGGCGCCCATCTATCGCGAGCATAAGAACCTTTCCGTCTTTAGTCTGTCCAATTGCAGTCCTGGGGGCAATTCCCCAGCCACCGTCACCTTGGGTTATCAGTGGCTTCCCGTTAATTATAATAAAAGGCTTAAAGCAAATAGCATCCCTCAGCTTAAGATTGTTTATATCGTTTCTTCTGTAAATGCCCATATTGAGGACATTGTCCCAATCAAAGCCTGAGACATAGTATTCCGCATTCTTTGCATCATACTTTAATGAACCCTGACTTATTACAATACCTTCTGCTTCTCCTCCCATGCCCTTTCCAAATTCGTCCGAATACCCTCCGGCATTAATCCCGGCAATTGCATTTTCTCGTTTTGCAATGTCAGACAGTTTTTCACCGGTTCGTCCAAGGTCTTTGGCTGTTGCAACATATACTTTTGACGGATCATCGATTATAAGAAGATAACCCTTATACCCTTTCTCATTCAACTTGATAAAATTAATTCCCTTTTTATCATCCACAGGTTTCTTTTCAATTACAATGTCCTTCTTATTACTGTTTTCTTTAGGGACTTCCGGTGCATTCTTATCCATTACTTCCTTTATAAGCTCATCACTGAAGAACCAAGTTGCAAGGTATTTGTGGTTCATGGTTGTCATGGCGGTTGTTATGTATAAATCCCTAAGACCTGTAAAGGGCCCGTAAAAAACGAGTAGGGTAAAGATTATCAATCCTGAAAGAATACCGGCAAGTGTACCTAAAAAATACTTTATAAATTTTTTCATATTTGGTTTCATATTTGGTTTCATAAAATATTGCTCCTCAAAATGTATGTGGCTTTATATTTAGACGTAACACTTATCAATAATGTTACACATTTCCTGATTGTTTTAGAATGGCGTGTACAATAGGCTGTTTAAAGGAGGCTATTAACAAAGAAATTTCATTTAATTATTCAGTATAAAGTAAGGCTTTTTGAATTTTACTGAATTTTTTAACAACCTGGTCGTAAGAATGGTCAATCATGCTTAAAATTTCTTCTTCGTCAATGTTTCCATTAAGATAGATGGTATTCCAGTACTTTTTGTTTGAATTGGGTACATGATATCCGGGTATTACAGTACCAGTGTATTTATTCCGTAAAAGCTCAGCAAGAAACGGCTCACACTTAAGTGTTATTTTATAGTTATCCATATTAGGGTATATTTCAGAGAATATCTTCCCGCAAACCTTTATAACAATAGGGATCTCCCCAAAGGGGCGGAACTCTGCAGCACCTTTTTTATTTAAGCAATAGTTTATAATTTCATTTACTTTAATCATATGTTTACCCTTTTTTATATTCTAGCTCAATTATATGACAAACATACGTTCTGGTCAACGTGTGACAATTGTCATTACAAAAAATGTGACAAAATACTTGCAGACAATGACGCTTGGTATCTAATATGTAGAAATTTGTTTTGTTAACATTAGTATTGAGTTAGTTAAAATTCCAATTATGGGGGTAATATTGTGTTTGATATAATTTCTGAAATGGGAGAAGCACTTATTTTCAGCATAGTACAATTGATAGCAGGTTGTATTTTAGCTTTTGTTCTATATCACTTCTTAAACAAAAAAGTTAAACCAACTGAAGGAAAATTTATTAAAGACCTATGTTTGGCAGTGTTGTTTATTGTAATAGGCATGATCCTGCCTTTAGGTGCCTTTGGAATAATACCTGTTATGGCTGCTCTTATAATTGCTGGATTAAAACCATATACCGTACTGCCTATGTTTGTTTCAAGTGCTATTTTTAATATACTAGTTTCCTTCAATGATATCAGCTTTGTGTGGAGAACAGGTTATAGAAGGGCTATTCTCGCTTTCGTAATAGGTTTGGTCTTTGTTTTTATATTAAAAATTTCAAAGATTTCTGTGAGATTAAGCAATTTCCCCAGACTTGAAAATAATAAAATAAGCTTAAAAGGCATCGCAGCTATTACAGGAGATATGATAAACAAGCTTGGAGTATTTCTTGTTGTTGGTATTGTAGCTGACACACTCTTTAATGCATATCTTCTGCCTGGTATTATAGATGCCATTTTTAAAAGTGCAAGCTTTATACCTAAATACTTTGGCAGTTTGAATGTTGCCAATCCGTTTTTCTTGCTGGCTATGACACTGGTTAAGACAATATTTGACCTTACCAGGATGTCAGCTCTTATCTCCTTTTTCAAACCCAAGGGTTTTATCATATATTACGTAGGTCTTGCAGTCTTTACAGTGCTGTTGGCTGCAACTGCTTTTACCAATATATAAGGGAGGATTATTCTAATGAAAAAGTATAAGAACATTATTGTTTACGCTGTTATTGCATTACTTTGCATAGCTGCATTTGCAGGTTACTTCATTACAAGAAAGTCATCAGATTCTACTGTGGCAGCGTCATCTACTGCGAGTACCACTGCAACTGCAGGAAAGACTGAAGCACAAAAACAGGAGCATATTAAAGCGGTTATGGAAAAATCGGTTGCCGTTCCAAGTCCTAATCCTGTTGTCGGAATAGGCAGGGGAACGGATCATGCCAAAGTGACCAGAGATGCCATTGAAAATGCAGGAGGTCTTAAGGATATAGTTAAAAAGGGTGATGTGGTTCTTATAAAGCCAAACCTTTGTACCAATGCGATGCCCGACACGCCTACAACTACCGATTACCGTGTAACTGCCGAAGTTGTAAAAATAGTTAAGGAATTGGGAGCTTCACGTGTAATAATTGCTGAAGGCGGCTTCCAGGGAAACGTTTTTGATGAAACCGGCATGTCACAAAATAAATATAACACAATACAAGGTGTAGAATTCTTTGATTTCAACTCATGCAAGGAAAAGGATTGTTACCAGCTCAAGACAAAAGACAGTTTGCTTGGCAAGGAACTCTATATACCCAAAATCTATATGGATGCCGATGTAGTAATTACAGTTCCGAAGCTTAAGACACACTTTATCCCTGAGGCAGTTGTAACACTTAGTTTGAAAAATTCTTTCGGAGTACCACCCGCACCGCTTTATGGCGGATTAGGAGATAAAATAGGTCTACATGACCTTGGAATGGTTGAAAGCATAATGGAACTCAATAAAATAAGAAAGCCTGATTTCAGTGTAATAGATGGTATTATAGGAGGTCAGGGCGAAGGCCCTGTTAACAACACTTCCGTAAATTCCAATATAGTTCTGGCAGGTAAGGATATTGTTGCAGTTGATACAGTTGCCTTGAATTTTATGGGATTTCAGTTGGACCAGGTGTGGCATGTTAAAAAAGCAGTAGATTTGAATCTTGGTATAGGTGATATAAACAAGATAACTGTTAAAGGTGCAGACCTTAAATCAATTATAATGAATTTTGAAAGTTCATTTAAACCAATTAATAATTGATGAATTATAAAAATAACGGTTGGGACAAGGCATATGAATCTTAAATTTGAATTATACACCCTGTATGATCTTATAATAGTACAGTTTAGGCAGATATTCCCTTACTGGATAGCCGGGACAATTGTTGGTTCGATACTCTCGGTATATGCAGCAGATGGGATCAGCAGGTTCATGTTAAGGATTAAAAAAGACCGGTATAGTGTTCTTGCTGCTTGTGCTGCTGCAATTCTTGGAGTTGCTTCTCCGGTATGTATGTACGGTACTATACCGCTTATAGCTGTACTTGGGAGGAAGGGTGTACCCCAATACATACTTGCGACTTTTATGATAAGTTCCATAATGCTTAATCCCAACTTGTTTCTGTTAACCTTTGCCCTTGGCACAGATGTTGCTCTGATAAGGTTGTTTTCAAGTATTGCAGCAGGTTTGACTGCAGGTATTCTTGTTAAAAAGTTTTATAATACAAGACAGCTTTTTAATTTTAGTGCTTTTGAAAACACCGGGAGCACTAAACCAAAAAAAACTTTTATAAAAGATTTAAATAAGTCGATAACAATAACGGCACCGTATTTCCTGGTTGGAATATTGATTACTGCCTTATTTGACAGGTATTTTCCTAATGAATGGATTTATAACCTGTTTGGAAGCAACAGGGGGTTCGGCGTTCTTCTGGCTGCTTCGCTGGGAGTTCCCGTTTATGTTTGCGGAGGAGGAACAATTCCTCTTATACGTGTATGGCTTTCAAATGGGATGAGTATGGGCTCGGCTACAGCATTCATGCTTACTGGACCTGCAACAAAGCTTACAAATTTAAGTGCAGTCAAAATTGTTCTGGGGAAAAGAAGTTTTATAATATACATTGTATATAGCATAAGTTTTGCAATTATTACAGGTTTTTTGACCGATCTGATTTATCGTTAATGGGGGAATGACCATGAATAAGGTATCAATAGAAAAATGTAAGGGTTATGAGGTAGCTCAGGTTAAGAATGCAATAAAAAAATGCCTGGAGCCTTTAGGCGGCTTATCAAGCTTTATTAATCCGGGAGACAGTGTTCTGCTTAAGGTAAACCTTTTAATGAAAAGGAAACCTGAACGGGTTACTACAACTCATCCATCTATGGCTCAAGCCATTGCGGAGCTTGTAATAGAAGCAGGCGGAAGGCCAATGATTGGAGACAGCCCCGGAGGTTATAATTTTTATAACAAAAAGGTATTGGAAAGTATATATGATGTATGTGGAATGAAGGAGGCTGCCGAAAAAAGCGGAGCTGTTCTGAATTATAATACAGATATGCTGGATATATCTAACCCTGACGGGAAGATAATAAAGAGTATAAAAACAATAAGACCTGTAATTGAAGCCGATAAGATTATAAATATCCCCAAAATTAAGACTCATATGATGACAGTTTACAGCGGTGCAGTAAAGAATCTTTTCGGAATAATACCAGGAAGTTATAAAATGGATTATCATCTTCGCTTTGATGACATAAAAGAGTTTTCAAATGCACTTGTAGATATTTGTGAATTTGCAAAACCTACACTTACTATTATGGATGCAATAATAGGAATGGAAGGGATGGGACCAACTGCAGGCGATCCTAGGGAAATCGGGCTGGTGCTTGCAAGTCCAAGTCCGTATGATCTGGATGTGGTTGCTTCAAGGGTTATAGGTTTTGAAGCAAATCAAGTACCTACAATACAAAGATGTGTTGAAAGAGGCTTGTGTACAGGCAAAGTTGAAGATATAGAAGTGATAGGAAATAAGATAGAGGATGTACAGGTTCTTGATTACAAGCGTTCAACCCTGAAAGTCGGCCTGACTTTCTATAATGGTGTACTTCCCAAGTTTATAACTGCATGGATAAACAGGATTATTAAGCCGAGACCGAAGTTTAATTATGATATATGTAAAAAGTGCGGTGTGTGTGCGAAAAGCTGCCCGCCGGGAGCTATAACCATGAAGGGTGGAAAACCAAAGGTTGACCTCAGCAAATGCATAAGGTGTTTTTGTTGTCACGAACTTTGTAATGATGAAGCAATAAAAATAAAACGGCCATGGTATGTGAAAATTTTCCTGAGGTAATTATTATAACATGTCTTTGGATAAAAGGGCGGGGCTGTAATTCCTGCCTTTTATCCTTAATTATTTATTAGAATTGAAATATTATTTTGATACAAGCCATTCCTTAGCCTTTTCATAATCTTTAAAAAATTCAAAAACAAAATTTACATCTGATTTTTTGATACAGTTCTTGATATTGTTTTTACTTTGACGATCAAGTCCTATAAAAGCAACCTTCTTAATAGAAGCCTCTATCTCACAGAGTTTATCAATAATTAAAATTGCTATATCATACGGAACATCAGTATCATATAGGTGTACAGCAACAAAAGAGGGGGAAGATGGACGCTTTAGTATTTTAATGTCTTCCTCGATTTTGCTTTTCAGGGTTTCATAATTAGTCCCAAGATCATCGTAATTACCTGCCCATATCTGACCATTATTATAGTATAAAGAAAAGGATTCTCTAATTTTCATATTAAGCCTCAATTAAAAAACAAAAATTTATTTTATCTGTTTCTTCTTATAAGTACTGCAGTACCGTTAGCAACTGCGCCAATCATATTATTTTGAAATGTTATGTAGTCTAAATGAACTGAAATAACAGCATTAGCACCTGCCATAACAGCTTTTTGCTTCATTTTAAGCAAAGCAGCTTCGTGAGCGGTTGACATTTTGTTTGAAAATTTATCGCTCTGACTTCCGAAGAAATCTGAAGGACCTGCTGAGAATTCACTTAAGAAACCGGTACCAATTATTGTTTCACCTGTTACTATACCTTTGTATTCAAGAATATGAAAACCGTTGAAGTCGGATGATGTAGTCACCATGCAGGCTTCTACACTTCCTTTGAAAATGCCTGCCTGTCTTAATTTTTCTTCCTCTTCCTTTAGTCTTTGAAGCTGTTTCTGTTCTTCAATAGTTCTATAGCTATCACAATCGAGTAAAAGCTTATCAAGGTATTCTTTAACGGTTTCATCGCACTCATTTTTTGTAATGATCTCGTTAAAATAATCCTTTGAAATACTATAGCTGTTAATATCATCGGTTTTAGAATATCTAATTAGAGAGTCCTTATGCTCTTTGCAGGCTATACAAATTCTGAAATCAGTAAGATTATTTGATAAAGGGAAATCCTCTAGGAAACTTGTTTGTTTTTTTCCGCATGCAGAACATGTAATAGCCATAGCTTAACCCCCACAACACTAGATATTAGGAAATAATTATAGATAATTATACCATAAATCAATAAAAAACAAATGCTTTAACGCCGATTCAATAACCTTTCTTCTTAGATATCTTGATAAATATAGATATCAGAAAAAAGGAATAGAGTAATATTATCACAAAAAGGGCCAGAACACTTGCGGTCCCTGGTGAGTTAACCATACTGTATTTAGATGTTGAGCCCATTTGGTCCAAGGAATAAAAAACCGGAGGAAGTAAATATAACGGGTACTTTATAAATGGTAGAATCTCTGTCAGCTTTCCCTGAATCAAAGATAAGATTATTACCATATAAAGCAACAATAAAGAAAGCCTTCTGTCGTGAATAAATCTGGAATTAAACATTAATGCAATAGCTATTCCAAGCAGGGCCAAAAGTGAATGGCTGACGGAAGCAAGAAATATATCATTGGTATTAACCTCACGGTCAAATGTATTTACAAGTATAGGATAAATTATTGCTATGCAGCTAAGAAGCAAAGTAAAAAGCCAGATAAATGCAATTTTACATAAATAAAAAACTGTGTGGCTGCGGCAATGAAGAATTGTAATTTGCTGTTGTACGTTGTCTTCGTTATCAATCAAACCTGATGTAAGCCATGCTGCTAACATATAAATAACTGCTGATGATATAACGTAACTATAAGTAACATCATTGGGCCTTATTGCATAAATACCTAACAGAAAGCAGCCGAATAGCAATACAGGAACGATATATTTGTAAGACCTTATATAATCACGAAAAATATATGACATCAAAGGCTTAACCATGTTGTCCACCTCCTGCATCCAGACTTATACATTCTTTAACTTCGGTAATGCTGCAGCCTTTTTTTAAAAGCATAAGTAAAACAATGTCACAGAATTCTTTTTTTACTAAAAGTGAATATGTCATACCTATTTGATTTATTGATTTTACACCTTCAGAATTTTTAACAGTTTCAATCATAAATTCAGGCTGAGCTGTAAAAGCAACCTGCATAAGCGTTTCAGATATCAGAAGGGGAGATGGTTGAGGTATTGTTCTACCATTTATAATTGTTATGAAACAGTCGCCAAGCTTCTTTGCAAGGTGTGTTTCATGGCATGCAAGAACTATTGATAACCCATTCTTTTTGTAATCAAGCATCATATCAATGAATTTGTCCTGGGATTCCAAGTCCTGGCCGGATAAAGGTTCGTCAAGAAGCAGAAGCTCAGGTTCACTTATTACTGCCTGCATAACAGCAACCTTCTGGATTGTTCCTTTTGAAAGATACTTAATCCTGATATCTTTCATTGAAGTAATATTAAATGTTTCAAATAGTTCTTTTGAACGTCTTTCTATATAGTCCTTTGAAAAGCCCTGTATTTTACCCATGTATAAAAGATATTCAACAGGTGTAAAATTCAGTTTGGGAAAATGTTCAGGCACATAAGCAATTCTTTGGGTTCCTTTAAGTACAGTTCTCTCACCGGCTGAAAGAGATCCGAGCCCGGATATCATTCTAAGCAGTGTACTTTTTCCTGTACCGTTGGGACCTGTGAGTACGAGCGTTTCGGCTTGGTTTACGGATAAATTTATATTATCAAGTACAAGCTTCTTACCATAATATTTAGAAGCGTTTTTTAAAGTAATAATTTCTTTCATTATTAGTTATCCTTATTAAATGGAGTTAAACGAATTTTATCATTTATTGTTTTACCATTCAATAGTATTACATTAAAGGAGCATATTGGAATAGTAAGCCCCTGTCTGAGCTCATACTATGATTTTATTAATTCAAATATAAAATCCGATGCTCCTTTTTCCTTTATTATAGGAAGGAACATCGTTATTTTCTTGACTTTAATAGCCGGGATTGGTTCAGTATTATGTTTTTTACTTGCCCATTTAGCATATCGTACGATTTTGGAGTATAACGAAGCATATTGTAATTATCAATTGGTAACTTAAACTCACACCATAATATGCTACTTTTACTAATTTGCAAACACCATATGTATGATGCTATATTATTAAAGCTGTCGCTGCTGACCGCAACGAAACACACGAAGTACCAAGTGAGTTTTTGGCAGAAAGTGTTAACGTAAAAAGTGTTGACAAAAGCAGCGAAGGCATGGTAAGATAACATTCCGCTGACGAAGCGGAGCAAAATTAAATAAGATTGGAATTAGCGAGTAGTGCAAGGCGCAAGCCGAAGTGAGGAGCAGAGTTTATTAAAATAAATGAGCACCGCAGCGAGGTTTGCAACACAGCAATACGAAGGTAATTACAATTTTAAACGGACATTGAAAATTAAATAGGGTAGACAATAAGGAACTCGTAAGAAAGTTGCCATAAGCATCGAATTACTTCGTTGCACGGCGGACTCGAAGTGCTCACATATAACAATATGCTCCGCGCTTCTCGCCTTGTGCGCCTAGTACTTCTCGCTTCTAACAACTTTCACAATTTTAATTGAGTAAACTTGTAATAATACTACAAGCCAGAGTAAGTAATTAAGAGCCAAAAGGCTTTCTAATACAAATTTAATTAGAGAGTTTGATCCTGGCTCAGGACGAACGCTGGCGGCGTGCTTAACACATGCAAGTCGAGCGGTTCAATCGTTGGCACTGAGTATTCATATGACCGATAGCGTCATGCAAAAATTTCATTGATGTTAATTATTATAATCAAATTTTTGCATCACGCTCCATCAAAATGATTAACACATTAAGATGTAATATTGAATGCTGAGTGCTAACGATTGGATAGCGGCGGACGGGTGAGTAACGCGTGGGTAACCTGCCTTATACAGGGGGATAACACTGGGAAACTAGTGCTAATACCGCATAACATAGCGAAGAGGCATCTCTTTGCTATCAAAGGAGCAATCCGGTATAAGATGGACCCGCGTCCGATTAGCTAGTTGGTGAGGTAACGGCCCACCAAGGCGACGATCGGTAGCCGAACTGAGAGGTTGATCGGCCACATTGGGACTGAGACACGGCCCAGACTCCTACGGGAGG
>JAEWTV010000135.1 GCA_023397675.1 Bacillota bacterium
AACATATATCCGCGCGCATGGTTTCAAAAAGGACCTGTGACAACTCATCATGGAAGGACGCAGAACGATTATCATAACAGCCGCAAGCCATATAAAGCTTGATTTTGTCTGAATGGGTCAGAATTGAAGCTGCTGGAAATGAGTTAGTCAAGATCGTCAGCTCAAGTGGAGATTCAATGATGCTTTTTGCAATTTCAACAGATGTTGATCCTGAATCAAGTATTATTGTCTGACCTGAGCTTAGTACATTATTTACTATATAGCCTGAAATCGATTCTTTTTCTTTTTTGTGCGCGATTGAACGCATGTTAATGTTCGAATACAAAGCTGTTTTACCATTTGCAACTGCTCCGCCAAAGCTGCGTTTCAGAAGCCCTTCCTCTTCAAGATATCTGAGGTCGTTCCGGATAGTTGCCTCGCTGCAATCAAGGGCTTGACAAAACTCTGCGACAGTCACGAGGTCATTAGCTATTAGCATACCCCGGATTTTTTCATGTCGGATTTCTGTCTTACTCTTTTCCTTATACATTTTAATCTCTTCTTTCCATAATTATAGTTAAACTATTTAATAATTAGCATTTTATTTAATCTAACTAAATTTTCACCTATAAATTTGTTGAAGTCAATAATAATTTTTAAAAAACATTGTATTTTATTAAAATCAATAAAAATGTATTAAAAATTTGTTGACTTCGACAATAAACGTGTTATTATTATAGCATAAGCGCTAAAAATTTTACTGAAGGTAATATATTACTTATAATTTATCCATGGCATTGGGGGTTGTTAAATGAAGAAAAATGCAAATCTCTTAAAAATTGGAATATTGGGTTGCGGCCCTATTTCCCAGGCTGCTCACTTTGAAGCTACCCGCAAGGCACATAATGCAGAATTGTATGCAATTTGTGATGTTGCTGAGGATTTGCTTGAAAAGATGGCTAAGCTGCATGATGTAAATGTCGCATATAACGATTATGACAAAATGCTTGCTGATCCAAATGTTGATGCGGTGATTATTGGTATAGCAGATCAGTTCCATGTACCATGTGCGATGAAAGCAATTGCCGCGGGTAAGCATGTTCTGATAGAAAAGCCTTTAGGTGTTAGTGTCGGTGAAAGTGAAGATCTGCGTGACTTTGCCCAAAAAGCTAATGTCACTGTCCAGATTGGAAACATGAAACGGTTTGATCCAGGAATTAGATTTGCCCGTGACTTTGTAGAAAATGAAATGGGAGAAGTTCTTACTCTTAAAGCTTGGTATTGTGATAATGTCTACCGTTATACTGTAACCGATAATGTTATGCCGATCTTATACCAGAGTTCAAAAGCACGTAAGCCGGATGGAAATCCTAAGGATAACAGGCAGAAATATTACATGATGACTCATGGCAGCCATCTTGTGGATACAGCCCGATTCCTGGGTGGTGAAATTCTAAGTGTAAACGCAAAAATGGTTAATAAATTCGACGCTTACAGCTGGCTGGTAGAAGTTCAGTTTGCAAACGGTAGCATAGGAAATCTTGACCTGACAGTTGCAGTACGCATGGACTGGCATGAGGGCTTTCAGATATATGGAGAGTTTGGTAGTGTCATCGGGCGCACATATAACCCTTGGCTATTTAAATCTAGTGATGTTGAAGTTTTTTCAACAAAAGATGGTTTATTTAGACGGCCCCTCGGAGAAGACAGTCATTTTTACAAACTTCAGGTAGAAGGATTTGCTGATACAATTCTTAATAGTGTTTCACAGCATGGTGCTTCTTTAGATGATGGTGTAGCTGCAGTTAGAGCTATCACCGCGATTGCCCGCTCGGTTGAAACCGGAGAACGTGTGTATCTGGCATATGTTTAGTACATAATCATCTTAGTGCAGAAAGGATAGTGTCTATGAATTACTACATAGGAATTGATCTTGGAGGAACTAACATCAAAGCGATGATTATGAGCGACAAATTTCAGGTGGTATGTAAGAATAGCTTATCTACACCAAGTCAAAAATCACCTGAAAACATATTTGGAGTTATTATTAATCTGATCGAATCTATGCTTAAGGATTCTTCAGTTTGTATAGATGATGTTTTGGGTATTGGTATTGGTATTCCCGGCTTGACTGATAGCCGGGTGAATAAAGTATTCAATGCGCCAAATCTTTTCTGGATAGACCAATACGTTGGTAAACCCCTTAAGGATTACTTTAAAAAACCTATATATACAGAAAACGACGGAAATGTTAATGCACTTGGTGAGATGCATTTTGGTGCTGGAAAGGGCTTCAGGCATATTATTCTTCTGACATTGGGTACCGGGGTGGGCAGCGGTATTATTCTTGACGGCAGGCTTTTACATGGTGCTTCAAATGTTGCCGGTGAAGCAGGACACATGGTTATTGAATTAGGTGGAGAACTATGTTCATGCGGGAAAAGCGGATGCTTTGAAAGCTCCTGTTCTGCAACTGCAATGATAAAACATGCAAGAAAACTTGTGACAGAAAAGCCTGATACTGTTCTGCTGAAATATGCATCAGGAGACATTAATTCCATTACATGTGAAATGATTGATCAGGGCTTTGATGTAGGTGATGCATTATCAATAGAAATTATTGAAACCTTCGCGAAAAAGCTGAGTATTGGTCTGGTCAACCTAATAAATTTATTGAACCCTGAAATAATTATTATCAGCGGTGGACTGTCCAATTCAGGAGACCGCATACTAAATCTGACTCGTAAGCTGGTGGAAGAGTCTTTAATGCATCCTATCCAACGCTGCAGCATTGTTGTTGGAGAGTTAGGTTCTGATGCGGGAGTTATGGGAGCCTGCTCAGTCGTAGCAGCCTCGCAGAGATTTATACAAAAGTGACATGGAAAGGAAGATTGTTATGCAGTTGGGTATATTTGCCAAGACGTTTATTCGAGGAAGCTTTGAGGAAGTATTTGATGCAGTAAGGGATAATGGATTAAATCAAGTGCAGTTTAATATGGCTTGTACTGGCTTGGAAACTTTGCCTGATTACATTGATACGAGCTTGTTAGATAATATTAGAAAAGAGTCTATTAACAGAGGGGTAGACATTGCAGCTATTTCCGGAACATACAACATGATTCATCCAGATAAGAAACAGCGAGAGCTTGGGTTGAAAAGGCTGGAGGTGCTTGCAGGAGCCTGTTCCAGAATCGGTACTGATGTTATTACATTATGTACCGGAACACGAAATGAGACCAGTATGTGGAAAAAACATCCTGATAACAATTCTGCTGACAGTTGGAATGATTTGTGTAATTCGATGGCTGGAGCATTGAAAATTGCTGGAGATTATCATTTAACTCTTGCTATTGAGCCTGAGATTTCCAATGTAGTGGATAATGCTGTCAAAGCAAGGCGCCTGCTTGATGAAATGAAGTCACCATTTTTAAAAATTATTATGGATGGCGCAAATTTGTTTAGACCTGGTGATGCTAACTATATGACTGATGTATTAGACAGAGCTTTTGACCTGCTCGCCAATGACATTGTTATAGCTCATGCCAAGGATCTGGCCAGTGATGAGGAAACAAGCTTTGTAGCAGCCGGACAAGGAATCCTTAATTATTCATCATATTTGAAACACCTTCGAGATTGCAATTTCCAGGGAGCTTTAATTATTCATGGTTTATCCGAAAGTCAGGTTCCGGAGAGTGTTGCCTTCATAAAGGAACAGATTGAAAGGCTTGACAGGGAGGCGTAATACAATGGCATTATTCTATCATGAGGGTATTAAATTCAACTTTATAGATAATGGAAAAGGTGTACCATTCATTTTCCAGCATGGTCTGGGTGGGAGCCTTGAACAGCCACAAGGTTTATTCACGCCACCGAAAGGTATCCGTTTTCTCTCGTTTGATTTCCGCGGACATGGAGATACCTCGATTGGATTGGAAAAAGAACTTTGTTTCAAGACATTTGCTGATGATTTGGTAGCATTTATGAATTATCTGCAAATTGAGAAAGCAATTGTTGGGGGCATTTCGATGGGGGCAGCAGTGGCATTGAATTTTGCAATACGCTATCCCGAAAGAATTCTTGGCTGTGTTTTCTCAAGACCGGCCTGGTTGGATCATCCAATGTCACAGGATAATATAGATTTATTCAGGAATGTTGCCAATCTTATTTCGGAGTATGGACCAGAGCTTGGACGTGAGATTTTTAGCGAATCCCAAGGATATGCCCGCCTTAATCAAGAGTCATGTGCAGTGGCGCAGTCTTTCTTGAATTATTTCGATTATAAGGATGCGAAAACCACAGCAGCAAAGTTTGTGTCAATGCCAGCCGATTCGCCTTGCAACAGCAAGGAGGAATGGAATAGGATTAAGGTTCCGGTTCTGATAATGGCTAACGGCTCAGATCCCATTCATCCCCTGGAATATGGACGGATTATGGCTGAATATGTTCCTCAGGCTGAATTTTATGAGATCACAGCAAAATCGGTAGACAGCCAAAAACACATTTCGGATTTACATAAACACTTAGATGAGTTTTTGCAAAAACATTTCATATAAATCTGTAGGAAAGAAGGAAAAACGGTATGCCAAAACTTGAAGGCGAGATTCTTCTTGATATGAAAGGAATAATAAAGTCTTTTCCAGGCACTATTGCTTTGAATGATGTTCAGCTTCAGGTTCGACGTGGAGAAGTTCATGCCTTAATGGGTGAGAATGGTGCGGGCAAATCAACATTGATGAAGATTGTTGCGGGATTGATAAAACCTGACGCTGGAGAAATTTGGTTTAATGGTAAAAATGTTAGTTTTACAAACCCTGCTGAAGCTATCGATGCTGGCGTAAGTATGATTCATCAGGAACTGAATCCTGTTCTGCACATGACGATTGCTGAAAACATTTTCCTGCATCGGGAACCAACAAAAATGAATAGCCTTTTTATAGATAAAGCGAAAATGAATACAAAGACACAGGAAATTCTTAAAAGATTTGGTTTAAACCTTAGCCCTCGAACGAAAATGATTAATTTGACAATTGCTCAAATGCAGATGATAGAAATCATTAAAGCAGTGACTTTTAATGCTCGCTTGGTAATTATGGATGAACCGACATCATCCCTTGACAGTGATGAGACAGAGAATCTTTTTAAAACCATAGCTGAACTAAAAGACAAGGGGATAAGTATTGTATATATTTCACACAGGATGGATGAAATAGCTCGTATAAGTGACAGGGTAACAGTATTCCGTGATGGATGTTATATAGGCACTAGAAATATTGACCAAATTGATCGTAGCATGCTTATCAAAATGATGGTGGGACGCGACCTTTCGGATATTTATGATAAGACGCCGGTCATACCTGGAGAGGTTGTTATTAAAGTAAAAAAATTAACCCGAAAGGGTGTATTTAAGGATATAAGTTTTGAGGTGCGGACTGGTGAAATTGTTGGGTTTGCTGGGTTAGTTGGTGCTGGGAGAAGTGAAATTATGAAGGCGATTTTTGGACTGGATCCAGTAGATTCCGGTGAAATCATTTGGCGTGACAAACCCATTCATATTAAGAATACTTCAGATGCTATTAGAAATGGAATTGCTATGGTTACCGAGGACCGAAAAAAATATGGATTGGTTCTATGCCGTAATTTGCTTGAAAACATCAGTTTGCCAAATTTGAAGAAACAGCATAAGGGTTTGTTCATAAACCATAATGTTCAAAATACTAATGCTTCTGAAATGGCATCCCGGCTCTCAGTTAAGGCACCGAATCTTAAAGTTGAAGCCAGAAGCCTAAGCGGCGGAAATCAGCAAAAGGTTATTTTAGCTAAATGGCTTATGGCTTCGCCCAAACTGATAATTTTTGATGAACCGACCCGTGGAATCGACATCGGTGCAAAAAATGAAATTTATAAACTTATGTGTCAGTTCGCATCGAAAGGGATGGCAATAATTCTTGTTTCTTCAGAAATGGAAGAGGTTATTGGTATGAGTGACAGGGTTATAGTTGTACATGAAGGCAGAATCAGCGGTGAATTCCGAAGAAAAGATCTGAAAGATATGTCTAAAGCACAAGAGCTTATTCTTAATAAGGCAATGGGGGGTTAATATGTTATTACATAAACAAAATTCAAGTAGTTCATTTGATCTGGCTCTTTTTACTAGAAAATATGGTATTACACTGATTCTAGTGTTTATGATTGTTCTTTTGCTTATTATAAGCCCTACTTTTAGAACCTGGCAGAATATGATAAATGTTTTAAATCAAATAAGTATAAATGGAATAATTGCTGTTGGTATGACTTTTGTAATAATCACAGGTGGTATTGATTTATCCATCGGTTCCATGATTGCAGTTTCATCTGTTGTTATAGGTGCAGTACTTACTGCTAACAGTGACAACATTGTACTGGCAGTAATCATTGCAATTTTGGCTTGTGGACTGATTGGACTTTTTAATGGGTTTTTTATTGCAAAATTCGACATGTTCCCGTTCGTTGTAACCTTAAGTAGTATGCTAATTGCAAGAGGCTTTGCATATGTCATCAGTGATGGTAAATCTTATGTTCTTAAAAGTGATGTTTTCAAGCAGATTGGACAAGGAAAACTTTTTAATATAATACCATATTCGGTTATTATTCTGATAGCTATTATACTGATTGGTTATGTGTTGCTTAGTCGTATGAAATTCGGTCAGTACATATACGCAGTCGGAGGCAATATTCATACAGCTATTGCGTCAGGTGTCAATGTATTCCGAATTAAACTTTTAACTTATATGATGATTGGTATTTTTAGCGGAGTTGCCGGTGTAATTTTAACATCTCGTGTTAATGCTGGACAACCGGCTATAGGAGCAGGCTATGAAATGGATGCCATTGCAGCCGCAGTAATTGGAGGGGCAAGTTTAAGCGGCGGAATGGGAAGCATATTTGGAACAACAGTAGGTATTCTTATGATAGGTGTCATAAATAATGGGATGAATCTACTGGGAGTGTCTTCCTTCTATCAACAGATCGTAAAAGGATTCATAATACTGGGAGCCATGTTGCTTGATATCACAATAAACAAACGCAAGAACAATTGATGCTAAGG
>JAEWTV010000078.1 GCA_023397675.1 Bacillota bacterium
GTTTATGAGCAAACATGGATTTATGAAAGGATCAAATAACAGGTTTGATCCCAAGGGTACATGTACACGAGAACAGGCAGTTCTTATAGTAGTCAGGGTATATGAATTATATGCAGGAATAAAATAAAAACACGGAAAGTAAAAAAGGAATTGCAGTTATGTTGCAATTCTTTTTTTAAGTGAGACCATCTAGACTCTTTATTCAAGAGGTTTTTATCTTTAATTATTATGTAGACCTTTGTCATTTTTGAGAGTAAAATATTAGTTATAAAAAAATATACTTCCTTTAAAGAAAAATGCGATTCATAATAATGAGGTATACTTATGCATTTTAAGGATGGGTACATGTCCATCGAAGATAAGTTCCAATTCTTGGAACAGATTTATCAGGGTAATGATACAGCTGTTGCTATTTTTAATGCTAATGATTTTACTCTTCTAAAAGCAAATGCTGTTTTTCTTAGGTTTGTTAAAAGTCCACATTTGGATGAATATCCTTTTGGTTATCCGATAAGCAGCTTTTTACCTCAACACAAGGATAATCTTTATGAACAGTCAATAAGAAAAATCTTGTTACATGCTAAACCATACAACAATTCTGAATTTTTCTATAAGAGCAGGCTAAAAGGTAGTACTTTCCTGGACCTTACGCTGGTCCCAATTAGCTGCAATAAAAAGGTTGAATATTTTTCTGTTATAGCTAAAAATATAACCAAAGCTGTTATAAGCAGAAAAAGACTTGAAAAGCAGTTAAATATTGTACAGCAAAAAAACAATGGATTTCAGAAAATATTTGATAATATGTCTGATGGGCTTTATGTTGAAGACTATGAAAACAAAACAGTATTTGTTAATAAAGTTACAAAAGACTTTTTTGATTTTATTGGATTGAAGGGTAAGTCACCAGAAGAGATAAGGAATGCAAAATGCTTTGATAAGAATGGGAAAGAGCTTTCCAAAAAAGATTTGCCACTTACAAGATTACATAAGGAAGGAAAGTATGAACAATTAATATATACTATAAAGAATGATAGTAAGGAGATACATCTCTGTATTAGCGGAACCCCTGTTTATAACTGTAATAACCAGCTGAACATGGCACTGCTATGCGTTCAGATAATGACTGATAAAATAAATCAGGAAAAGGAATTACTACTTCAAAGAGATTTATATTACAATATCTTTGATATGCTTGGACTACCCATAGTTTATTTATCGTACCCGAATCTGGAGGTATATGGACTAAACAGGAATGCAAAAAATTTTATAATGCAAATTATTGAACCCGTAAAAAATCCAAGCGAATATTATTCCGAGGATCCAAAATTCTTTTCTGTTCAGATGGCAAAATTGAAACCTTTCCTGAACATAGATTCTGGAGTTTTACTTAAACTTGTCAGAGAAATTAATAATAATAAGGAACCTGTGTACTATAATGTTGAAATAAGCTCAAGTGACCGGAAAAGTATTTACAAGATGGTTGTTCAGCCAATTTGTGATATGGAAGGCAGTATAAGAGAAGTAATTATTACAGGCATTGATATAACATATGAAATTGCTCAGAAGGAAAACCTTGAAAAAATAGCTCATATGAAGGATGAATTTATTTATACAATTACCCATGAATTCAAAACACCGTTGACTGTAATAAATTCTGCCATTCAGACTATGGAAAGTGTATACAAAAACGAATTAACTGATAGCGTGAAGAAATATTTGTGGAAAATCAAGCAAAATTCATTCAGACAGCTGAGGCTTGTAAATAATCTTCTTGAAGCAAACAAAATGAGCATTGGTAAAAATATTATCAACAAAAGGAATTTGGATATTGTAAACTTGACCAGAATAATAACTGAATCAGTACAGCCGTATGCACAGCAAAAAGGGATAAATCTTATTTTTTTAACCAGGTTAAAAGAAAAAAGTATCGGTATTGACGATGAGAAATATGAAAGAGTCCTTCTAAACCTTTTATCCAATGCTATAAAGTTTACCCAGAGGAATAAAACTATAGCTGTAAAAGCATCTCTTAAAACCAAGAACAATAAGCAAAAGATATGTATTGAAGTTCAAGATGAAGGTATAGGAATCCCCAAAGACAAGCTTGAAATGATATTTGAAAGATTCTGGCAGGCTGATAGTTCTCTGACCAGAAATACCGAAGGAACTGGTTTGGGATTATCTATTGTTAAGCAAATAATTGAGGCCCTCGATGGCGAAATTTATGTAAAAAGCAAGGTTGATGTTGGAAGCACCTTTGTATTACTGCTGCCGGCCGCCAAAGTTGGTAAAAAGTCACTAAAAGCAGACTCAATGCAGCTTATAGATAACCATCTTGTCCATAGCACGGCTATAGAGTTCTCGGATATTTATCTATAAAGTTGTGATTACTGCTGTTCCATTCCGTTGTAAAGAGCAATCAAAAATAGTATTATAACTCTATAAAGAGGGGTTGCTTATGTTTAAATATCTCAAACAGCATGAACAGTTCATATTGAAAAAACTTGATGAAGAATGTGACTTGTTATGGCTGAGTGAATACCACAAGTCTCAAATCCTGTTCCTGCAGCATGAACGGTTGATACACCTGATTGTTACTTTGGCAATTGGTCTTTTTCTTTTGGTTACTTTACTCTTCGCAACTGCTTTTAATATTCTTACACTGCTTCCTTTAGCTGGTCTTTTCCTTGTCCTTTTTATACCATACATTATCCATTACTATCACCTGGAAAACGGTGTACAGAGGCTTTACAAGTTGTATGAGGAAATAGAGAGAAAAAAAGCTGCTGGAAGATAACATATAAAATGGAATTGCCTATTTAATATAAGAGGTTTAAAATGTTTAATGAATAACAATTAAATTTGTGGCACTAATTGGACCAGGAGAAAAACATGTTTTTATACGATTATCATATGCATTCGTTAAGATCGGGCGATGGGAAAGACACAATTACGGATATGTGTAGCCAAGCCTTAAAAATTGGGTTGGAAGAAATAGTGGTAACAGATCATTTCGAGCCTTGCGAAAGTGATAAAACATACCCGTTTTATAACTTTCAGAAGTATATAGCTGATTTAATGGTAGCAAAGGTCATCTATTTTGATAAGATTAAAATCAAATCGGGTGTAGAACTGGGCCAGCCCCACATGTATCCTGCAGTCAGCTTAAGATTGATTGAAGAAAATCCATATGACTATGTTATTGCATCGGACCATAAGCTTAGAGATGGAAGGGACTTTTCCGAGATTACCTATACAAGTGAAAACATAGATAAATATTGCAATATATATCTTGATGAACTAACTATGATGGCCAAATGGAATAATTTTGATTGTTTAGGGCATCTCGATTTAGTTAAGAGATATGCGGCAAGAAACGATATCCATATACGTTTTATGGATTATGCAGAAAGACTCGAGGAAATCCTGAAAACAGTAATAAGTAACGGAAAGGGAATTGAAGTTAATGCTTCTGGTCTCAGACAAAAGGCTGGGGAGTGTTTTCCGGGTCTGGACATACTGCATTTCTATAAACAGCTTGGCGGGCAGATTATAACTGTAGGTTCTGATGCTCATAATGCAGGTGATGTTGGAAAGGGAATAAAGGATGCGATAGAATTGATTAAACGTGCTGGATTTGATTATCTGACAGTATATACAAAAAGACAGCCTTCAATGGTAAGAATATAGGAACAAAAGTAAAGAACTTCCTTTCATTGCGAGAAAGGAAGTTCTTGTCATATACTAGCAGCCTGCTTCAAGAAGTGGTCTGCGGCACCAGAAAAGCAATAAGAAGAGGATTATGAACCAGAGTATTACACTATTTCCTCCGAAAAATCCTGCTACAGCAACTGGTCTTTCATCTGACATTATTATCACCTCCGCCATAAAATTTTAATGTATGTTTATTAATCTGTTATCCTTTAGTAAAGGTTGAATTTGATTTAGCAATCTGTACCAGCAAACCAACCATTCCAGAATAAAAGCAGGAACACAAGTATGAAGAATAAAACTTCACTGTTTCTGCCGAAAATTCCACCTACAACTCCCATAAAAACAGCTCCTTTCATAGCGTTTACATAAATGTTACTCAATACAGTATATTTAGTAGTCTGTCTTAATGTTACTTTTTATTTGAGTGCAATTTGTAAAATTCAATATTATGGAAGGCAATGATATCTTATGATATAATGTTTCAAGAGGTGAACCTATGAAAAAGTATTGTGGGAATTACTTTAAAAGTTATATTAATAGCTATGACACAAGTGAATGTACACCGGATAAACAGGGTTTTACACAGCTTGCAAAACTGTTTATCGAACTTCAGGGAATAGATGAATTTGTCTGCGTGATAAACGAGATAAAAGAGATAGGCAAAAACAATGACTGGGGATACTTTATTAAAGTTGCTGCTCAAAATAAGATTGACCTGGATGAAGAAACACTAAAAGAAATGGCTTCTACCGCTATACAAGTATTAGTTGATTATAGAAAATATGAGCATAACGAGTATTCAGAAACGCTTCAAACTTCGGAAAATCCTTATGAACCAGATCCAAATTATATCAATGAGTTTGTTGAATGGCAGGAGCATCAATATGTTGCTGGATATTATACGGGGGGGAGAATACCACCTTATGTAACAAAGCCGGGCAAACCGGGAATAATAGGGAAGATAATGATTATCACTGGTTCTTTTACTCTTTTGATGTTTGTTATAGCTTTTATTGTTGGTTTAAGTACACAGAATATTTTTCAGGATTTTGTTTCAAGTTTGGCTTTGGCTGGAGTAGGTGTCGCTCAGCTTTTTACAGGGATGAGATATATAAAAAAGCAGCGGAAAGAAAATGAGCAAAATGTTAGTCAAATTAAATAATTATATAAGCTATAATTCCTAAAAATAATATAAATGCTATTAACTCAAGGCTCTTTATTGTTGAGTACAACAGAAAAAGAATAATAACTGCGACTCCTATTACAAGTATATTTTTTATGGAGTTTTTTCTGGCAATATTGGATATTTGATTATTATTCATTTTTCAGTTAACCTTTCAAGCATTGTTTTAATAACTTCGTCAAATGGCATTGAACCTACCTGGTCAAGCATCTTTTCAAGATCTGTTTTTTTCTTTAGTGATCCCGAAAGGACAATTTCCACTGTCTGGTTTTTATCTACCAATACAGATTCTACATTTAAGACTCCGCCAATAATGCCTCCAATGATTAAGGCCTGGGATGGGGTTATACCGAGGTTGCCACCTGCTTTCTTCGGAGGACAAATGTTACTGCTCCCGGGTACACTTGGGCTGAATCTTGATAAAAGCTCTTTTAATAGGTTACTTATATTATCAGCAGGATACACAAAACATCCCCCTTAGTAGCACTGCTATTTTCAAGGTATAACAATTGGAGCGACTATTGGTCTGGTAGGTCTACTCAAGCCGGAGGAAAATATTATAAAAAGCATTACCGCTACAATAAGTAAAAGGTTGTGCTGCTTGTCTTCGGATATATACATAATAATCCTCTAAAAGATAGTTTTAGTAGTATTATATTACCGCAAAAATCAGTTGTGATTGCTGGACATCTTGAATATGTTATAAAAAAGAATCAGTAGTCAACGCTACTGATTCTTTCAGTTTACCTGCCAAATAGAGTTTTCCTATTTCTCATCTTCCTTTTCAAGTGTTTTTTCATACTGCTTAACCCATTCATTATATTTGACTTCCGATTCTCTAATTTTCTGGCTGCCGTTTTGAAAACAGCCGGGATTATTTTTAACATATTCTAATAGTTGTTTATAGGTCATAACTGAAGCCTCCGAAAAAAATTATCTTATGCATTCTATGTAAGTAAAGCAAAATTTGTGATTATGTTAACCTTTGGTGCAATTAATTACTTGACAATGGTTGTATATGCAACTATACTATATACAACCAGATACAGGAGGTTTAAAATATGGGTCAAACGCGTATGGGAGGATATCTGATATCAAAGATACACCAGCTATCCGGGCGTGTTTTTGCAAAAAAACTCAAAAGTTACAAACTTGATGAGATCAACCCAGCTCAGGGAAGGATTCTATTTGCACTTTGGCAGCAGGATAATATACCAATACAGCAGCTTTCAGTTTTAACTGCATTAAGCAAATCTACCCTTACAAGAATGTTGGACAAGCTGGAGGAAACAGGCCATATAAAAAGAAGCTTCCCTGAGGATGACCGCCGTAAAGTCTTGATACAGCTTACCGAGCAAGACCGGAAAATGAAAGAGTCTTATGAAGAAGTATCAAATGACATGGTGGACTTGTATTATAAAGGTTTTTCAGATGAAGAAATCATTGAATTAGAAGGTTACCTGGAAAGGGTATATAACAACCTTTATAATGCGCCTGAATGAGGAAGGAGTGGTGGTAATTGAACTATATTAAAAAATTAGCATATAAAACTTATAAAATAATAAAGGGGAGTAGAACAATGAAAGCAGAAGATGCAATTAAGGAAGGTCTTAAACTTATCAGTGATTCAAAAATTGCTATGGTTGGTTCTGTAGGGGACAATGGTTATCCAAATGTTAAAGCAATGCTTAATTTGGAGACTGAAGGGCTTAAAAGAGCCTGGTTTAGCACAAACACTTCATCAAAAAGGGTAACACAATTCAGAAACAATTCAAAAGCCTGTGTATATTTTACTGATGAGAAGACTTTCAGAGGGCTAATGCTTGTAGGAGAAATACAGGTACTGGACGATGCGGAATCAAGACAAAGGTTATGGCGTGAGGGTTTTGAAATGTATTATCCTTTAGGAGTGACTGATCCTGACTACAGTGTACTCAGCTTTACTGCCAAATGGGGCAATTATTATCACGGGCTTGATAATGTGACTTTTGAGGTTTAAAAAATACATATATTTGTTGTTTAAATTGAGGACGGTTCAAATTATTGACTGTCCTCAATTATTATATTGACATTTATTCCATATAATAATAAAATTTATTTCGATACTTATCAAAGTGTGAAAGTTTGGTTGGTTTCATATATGGATACTAAAAAATACTCAGATTCTTAATTTAGGGGTGATTTATGAAATATCTTAAACCGTTTTTTTTAGTAACAGATATCGGTTTTATACTTTATTGGTCAATAACAGCATTGCAGATTATTCCAGGTGAATATCTGTTTAATGACTATTATAATTCCATTGTAATGGCCTGGAACTGGTCATTTTTGCCGCTTGATTTGTTAATTTCCCTAACAGGGCTTTCCAGTCTTTATATGTATAAACGAAAGAAGGAGGTATGGTCCAGGCTTGCACTAGTTTCACTGGTTCTGACCTTTTGCACTGGTTTGATGGCAATAGCCTTCTGGGCTATTAAAGGCGATTTTGATATTGCCTTTTGGATAATGAATCTTTATGCCATGATATATCCTCTTTTCTTTGTGAAACGATTTATTTTTGGCAAACCCCAATGATGAAATGTTGTACTTAACTCTATGAACACTCTTATCTAATAGGAAGGCTTGTTGCATTGTGCTGCAATAGGCCTTTTTCTTTTTTTAAATAAACCGTATCTAATAATTGTTTTAATAAATGAGGCTTAAATTAATCAAATTTATTTTGGTTGTTCTCGTTATTTATGCGCGTTACAATTACATTGTCAAATAGTTAACAAAGTTTTGTATACAATGTGCAATGCAGTTGGAGGTGCATTATATGAACGGGGTAAATAAGTACGATTACGTTGATGAAGTGCTTGAAAAGTACCAAAATAAAAAATCTGCATTAATTGCTGTACTTCAGGAAATTCAGAATGAGTATAAGTATTTGCCGGAAGATATGCTGGAACGCGTATCCCGCAAAATGGACATCACTCCTTCAAAAATATTCAGTGTGGCAACCTTTTATGAGAATTTCTCTCTTGAACCGAAGGGCAAATATATTATTAAAATCTGTGATGGAACAGCTTGTCACGTGAGAAAGTCCATTCCTATTCTGAATGCTTTAAGAAAAGAACTTAAACTAAGCGATGGGAAACACTCAACGGACGATATGCTGTTTACTCTCGAAACTGTGTCCTGCCTTGGAGCATGCGGATTGGCGCCTGTTATGACTATAAATGACAAGGTATATGCAAAGATGACACCTGAAGCTGCTCTTAAAGTTATAAACCTGATTAGAAAGGAGAATTCCGATGAGAATAAATAATAGAAAAGAATTTGAGGAATTTTCCGATAGTGTTGCAAAACTTCTTGACAGTCAGAAAAAGAAAGTTCTTGTATGTGCCGGTACAGGCTGTGTTGCCGGTGGCTCAATAGAAATATTCAATACAATTAAGGCTATGGTTGAAGAAAAGGGACTGCTTGTAGATCTCGAAATGACACACGAGAATAATGGAATCGGAGTAAAGAAAAGTGGCTGCCATGGTTTCTGTGAAATGGGCCCGCTGGTTAAGATTGAACCTTATAACTACTTATACGTAAAAGTATCAATAGATGACTGCAGGGAAATCGTTGAAAGGACTTTAATAGAAAATCAGCCTGTTGAAAGGCTTATGTATAGCTTTAATAACACAACCTATGAAACACAGGAAGAAATTCCTTTCTATAAAAAGCAAACGAGACTTGTGCTAGACCATTGTGGAACAATTGACTCGGAATCTCTAAGAGAATATGTTGCAAAAGGCGGATATGAAACCTTCATAAAGGTAATAAGTGAAGAAACTCCCGAAGCAGTGTGCAAAACCATTCTGGATTCAAACCTCAGGGGCAGAGGGGGCGGGGGTTATCCGACCGGCAGAAAGTGGCAGCAGGTTCTCGCACAGAAAAGCAGTGTAAAATATGTTGTCTGCAACGGAGATGAGGGTGACCCGGGTGCATTTATGGACAGAAGCGTTATGGAAGGAGATCCTCACCGTGTGCTTGAAGGAATGCTGATTGCAGCTTATGCAACTAAAAGCACCGATGGATATATATACGTACGTGCAGAATATCCGCTTGCGGTTGAAAGATTGAGAATAGCCATTGAACAGGCGAGAGAATATGGTCTTCTTGGCAGTAACATTCTTGGCACAGGGTTTTCGTTTGATATTCAGATAAACAAGGGAGCGGGAGCTTTCGTATGTGGAGAAGGCAGTGCGCTTACTGCATCCATTGAGGGTGAAAGAGGAATGCCCAGGGTAAAGCCACCGAGAACTGTTGAGAAAGGTCTTTGGGAGAAACCTACAGTTCTAAATAATGTTGAAACCTTTGCAAATGTCCCTCTGATCATTAAAAATGGCAGTGACTGGTATAAGGCAATCGGACCTGAAAAAAGTCCTGGAACAAAGGCGTTTGCGCTGACTGGCAATGTTAATAACACAGGATTGATAGAAGTCCCTATGGGAACAACTTTAAGAGAAATTATATTTGATACCGGCGGAGGAATAAGGGAAGAAAAGAATTTCAAGGCAGTCCAGATAGGAGGACCTTCAGGAGGATGCCTTACTGAGGAGCATCTCGATCTCCCCCTCGATTTTGATTCACTGAAAAAAGCAGGCGCTATGATAGGCTCAGGCGGCCTGGTTGTAATGGATGAAGACACCTGTATGGTTGAAGTGGCAAGATATTTTATGAACTTCACCCAGAATGAATCCTGCGGTAAATGTGTACCATGCAGGGAAGGTACTAAGAGAATGCTTGAAATATTGGAAAGAATAGTTTCAGGTAAGGGAACGGTTGAAGATCTTGAAATGCTTGAAGAGCTGGCTGATACCATAAGCTGTACGGCGTTGTGCGGATTGGGTAAAAGTGCTGCAAGCCCGGTTATCAGTACTTTAAAGTATTTCAGAGATGAATATATGGCACATGTCGTTGATAAAAAATGTCCTACACATACGTGTAAAGCCTTGAATTCGTTTGTAATCAGGGAAGCTGCCTGCAAAGGCTGCAGCAAATGTTCAAGAGTCTGTCCGGCAGGGGCTATCAGCGGAAAAGTAAAGCAGCCTTTCACAATAAATCAGACTGCATGTATAAAATGCGGTGCCTGCATTGAAGCTTGTCCTTTTGCGGCAATAGAGGAGGTGTAATAAATGGGAAGCATGTTGGTTGACGGACAAAGAGTAGAATTTACAGATGAAAAGAATTTACTTGAAGTAGTAAGAAAATGCGGTATTGATCTTCCTACGTTCTGTTACCATTCTGAGCTTAGTGTCTATGGGGCCTGCAGAATGTGCATGGTTGAGGATAAATGGGGAGGAACTGTCGCTTCATGTTCAACCCCTCCAAAGGACGGAATGGAGATATATACAAATACTGAAAAGCTTAAAAAGCACAGAAAGATGATTCTTGAGCTTATATTATCAAATCATGACAGGGATTGCACAGCCTGTGAAAAGAACGGAAGATGCAAGCTACAGGAACTGGCAATACGTTTTGGTATTAAAAACATAAGATTTAAAGATGAAAAGAAGGACTTACCGATAGATGAAAGCAGTGTTTCAATAGTCAGAAACCCTAACAAATGTATACTTTGCGGGGACTGTGTAAGAATGTGTGAAGAGGTTCAGGGCGTTGGAGTGCTTGGATTTGCATACCGAGGAGCGAAAATACAGGTAACAACAGCTTTCAACAAGGCTCTTAACAAGGTGGACTGTGTAAACTGTGGACAGTGCAGAACTGTTTGCCCTACAGGTGCATTAATCATCAAAAAGGATACAGATAGGCTATGGAGTGCACTTAACGATAAAAATAAGCGTGTAATTGCACAGATAGCTCCTGCAGTAAGGGTTGCAATAGGTGAGGAGTTTGGTCTTAAGCCTGGTGAGGTAACAATGGGTAAGATTGTTGCAGCACTAAGGAAGATGGGCTTTGATCAGGTATATGATACTGCTTTGGGAGCAGATCTGACCGTAATTGAAGAAAGCAAGGAATTTAAAAAGCACCTTGCTTCAGATGATAAAATGCCTTTATTTACTTCCTGCTGCTCCGCATGGGTTAAATTTGTAGAACAAAAATACCCTGAACTTTTAAGTCACATTTCTTCATGCATGTCACCAATGCAAATGTTCGGGGCAGTTATAAAAGAACAGTTCAAGAATATGAAGGAAGCAGACAACAATGAAAATGTTGTTGTAGCCATAATGCCGTGTACTGCAAAAAAATACGAAGCACTAAGGCCTGAAAACTGCAAGGACGGAGAATATGATGTAGATATGGTAATAACGACCCAGGAGCTTGCAATGATGATTAAAGAGCAGGGTATACTATTCAACGGACTTGAAGATGAAGCACTTGATATGCCGTTCGGCCTTGCAAGCGGCGCCGGAGTGATATTTGGCGTAAGTGGTGGTGTAGCTGAAGCTGTTTTAAGGCACTGCAGCAGCGATAAATCCGTAACAAGCCTAAAAGACCTTGCATTTACCGGAGTACGCGGCATGAATGGCGTAAAAGAAGCTGAATTTGATTTGGATGGCAGGAAAATAAACATCGCTGTAGTTCACGGACTTAAGAATACTGATAATCTTCTTAAATCCATTATAAACGGTGAGAAGCACTATGACTTTGTAGAAGTCATGGCATGCCCCGGAGGCTGTATAGGAGGAGCAGGACAACCAATAATACAGTCTGTAGGCGACAGGGTGAAAAGGGCTAAGGGAATATACAAGGCCGATAGTGTTTCAGCAATCAAGAGATCCGAAGAAAATCCTGCTATTGTTGCATTATACAGCGGTATTCTAAAGCGTGACCATGAACTACTCCATAGAAAATAAAGGCGGGAGGCGGCTATGATGATTAATATTTATATATGCGTGGGAAGTGCCTGCCATTTAAAGGGATCCTACAATATCATCAATCAGATGCAGGACATAATCAATGAAAAGAAGCTTAATGACAAGGTGGTTATAAAAGCTGCTCTGTGTCTTGGAAAGTGTACCAGTGCAGTATCTGTCAAGGTTGAGGATGAAGAAGTAATCTCCCTTTCCATAGGGAGTGTAAGAGATTTTTTTGAAAAGAATATTATTCCAAGGCTTAATTCTTAATTATTATTGGGAGGGCGACAAAATGGAGAACTGTGAATACTGTAACTATTTCTTAGGTGAAAAAAAAGGTTCTGATGGTTTATTTAAAAAGGCTTTATGTACCTTTACAAATACGCTGCTATACATGAATGCAGATAAAATAAACGCTGAATACCCATGCAGGAACGTAAGCTACCAAAGCTATCTGGAAAGAAAGCAAAAACAGGAAAGTATTCCTGTCCAGAAAGTTAATGATATTAAATTTGTATATAACAAGGCACATCCGGTACCTGAAAGAATAAGGTCAAAAGCTGTTTTATAAAATATCAGCCTCGGAAGGAAATTAAATATATTCTTAACAAGTGGTTAATATTTTAACAAAGCAACTGAGAAGCCTTAAAATTAAGGGTATATGGGCACATTTGATATAGATGCTGCTTTGACAGAGATAAAGAAAAAGGTTTACAATAAAATTGTTAAGTAAATAACAATATTAGATTGAGATGATAATAATATGAGCATAATTCAATTCAAGGAAGCAAACTGCAAGAACTGCTACAAGTGCATACGAAGTTGTCCTGTTAAAGCAATTGCTTTTGTGAATGATCAGGCCCGTATTGTTGAGGATGACTGCATGCTTTGCGGAAATTGCCTTACCGTTTGTCCTCAGAATGCAAAGGTAGTCAAAAGTGAGCTTGATATTGTCAAAGGGTTTCTAAAGAAAAAGGAAAAAGTATATGTAAGCCTTGCACCATCATTTATATCAGCTTTTGAAAGTATAGATGAAAATTGGTTGTATGCAGCGCTGAAAAGACTTGGATTTACCTACATTGAAGAAACAGCGGTTGGAGCTGCGCAGGTATCAAAACGATATGACAGGCTCATTTCCGAAAATAAAATGAAAAATATTATTTCTACTGCTTGCCCATCCATTACACTGTTGGTGCAAAAATATTACCCTGAACTGATAGATCAGCTTGCTCCGGTAGTTTCACCCATGATTGCACATGCAAAAATGCTTCGGGAAACCTTTGGACCAAGAATCAAAGTAGTTTTCATCGGCCCTTGCCTTTCAAAAAAAGATGAGTGCAAGGACTTACAGAACAACAATGTAATTGACTCGGTGTTAACCTTTGATGAGCTTGATACCTGGCTTAGCGAGGAAGGAATAGATGAGAATACCGATTTATCGGAAGAAATAAAGGGAGTAAGAGAATTAAAGTCAAGAATTTATCCTTTGCCGGGAGGGATACTTAAGACACTTGAAAATCGTTCAAGCAGGAATTATCAATGTGTAACGGTTGATGGTGTTGAAAGGTGTCTTAAAATACTTGATTCAATAAAAAACGATGGTCTGGAAAAATACTTCATAGAAATGAATAGCTGCTCAGGAGGATGTATTGGAGGACCTTGCATGAGGCAAATCAAAGGCGGAATACTCGAAGCAAGGGCGCGGATTCTGTCATACTTCAAAAGAGGACTTAAAAATGAAAAGATCGTAAGCTCGGAAGATGTAAAAATCGATATGAAAAAAGTGTTTTTTGATCTTTCGAAAAAAGAGGAAATGCCATCTGAAGCTGCTATACAGGCTATATTGAACAGCATAGGAAAGTTTACAAGTGATAAGGAACTTAACTGCGGAGCATGTGGTTATTCAAGTTGTAGGGACAAGGCCGCAGCTGTTTATCAAAATAAGGCGCAGCTTCATATGTGTTTGCCTTATATGCGTGAAAGGGCCGAATCCTTGTCAAACCTTATAATCAATACGACACCAAATGCTATTTTCGCACTGAATGAAAAGCTTTTTATCCAGGAAGCAAATTTATCGGCTAGAAAGATTTTTGGAATTGACAATCTGGAGCTCCCGGGTCACAGCATATTTGAAATACTGGAGTGTGAAGATTTTCAGAATGTAGTAGAGGACAGGCAGAACATTTATGATAAGAAATTCTATTATGAGAAATATGACATCACTGTTAAACAGTCAATTATTTATGTACCTGAGCAGAATATAGTGGTAGCCATTATTCAGGACATAACAGATGAACAGAAGAGGATTGAACAATTACACCAGGTCAGGGAACAAAATGTGGAGCTTGCCCAGAAAGTTATAGAAAAACAGATGAGAGTTGCACAGGAAATTGCCAGCCTGCTTGGTGAAACAACAGCAGAAACAAAAGTAGCTTTAACAAAGCTCAAAAAATCCATCATATCGGAAATGGGTGAGCCAGGATGAGCTTATATATAGATACGGGTTACGAAAGCTTAAACAAATATAAGGAAGAGCTTTGTGGAGATAAGGTAGAAGTAATAAGGAATGAAAATTCGGTAGTTGTAGTTCTTGCAGATGGACTTGGGAGCGGAGTTAAGGCAAATATTCTTTCAACTCTAACCTCAAAAATAATAGGCACGATGATGGTTAACGGCTTGAGTATTGATGAAGCGGTAGAAACTATTGCAAATACACTTCCCGTTTGTCAGGAAAGAGGAATAGCATATTCAACATTCTCAATACTTCAGATATTTGATACGGGAGAAGGCTATCTTGTTGAATTTGATTGCCCTTCAGTATTCAGGCTAAGAAAAGGAAAAGCAAAAGATGCTCCGAGTACTATAAGGGAAATAGGCGGTAAAAAAATAATTGAAAGCCGATTTACAGTGGCACCAGAGGATATATTCATAATGGTTAGCGACGGTGTTATCCACGCTGGAATCGGGCATACACTCAATCTTGGATGGCAGTGGGACAATGTTTTGGAGTATATTCAAAGAACCTACAAGAAGGATATGTCGGCAAAATCAATAACCAAACTGCTGCTTTCAGCTTGTGACAGCCTTTACCACCATGAGCCGGGCGATGATACCACTGTAGTAACAGTCAGCATTAAAAAGCCTGTAAAGCTAAGTATAATGGTGGGACCACCAATTGATGACACTGATGACAAGTCAGTTGTAACAAACTTTATTAATTTGGAAGGCAGTAAGGTAGTTTGTGGAGGTACAACTTCACAGATTGTTGCAAGGGAATTGGGAAGGGAAATCAAAACAAATTTCAACTATTATAACCCAAGCATCCCCCCAACAGCAGAAATAGAAGGCATCAGTCTTACTACTGAAGGAATACTTACACTACGCAAAACACTTGATTATATAAGAGATTGCCAGGCTTCAGACAGTACCATGCAGGACTTTTTAAACCTTAATAAGAAGGATGGAGCGTCGAGGCTGGCAAAAATGCTGCTCGAAGAAAGCACAAACATACATTTTATTGTCGGACGGGCTATGAATCCGGCACATCAGAATCCTGAATTTCCTTTGAATCTCAGCCTTAAGCTAAAGCTTGTTGAAGAAATTGCCGCATTGCTGATAAATATGGGCAAGAAGGTAAGCGTTGAATACCATTAAATTTATATACTAAAGTGTTAAAAAAATAACAATGTGTGAGGAGATGATCTATATGACGGATAAGATTAAAAAGGATCCCGCTGTAGAACAGGAAAACGTAAAAGGTGAAATTGATAAGCTTGTAGCAAGGGCTCAGAATGCATTGAAAAAGTTTATGGAGCTTGATCAGGATAGAGTTGATGAGATTGTAAAAGAAATGGCAATGAGTGGTCTTGATGAGCATATGTATCTTGCCAGGCTTGCGGTAGAGGAAACAGGACGCGGTGTATATGAGGATAAGATAATTAAGAACATATTTGCAACCGAGTACGTTTATCACAGCATCAAGTATGAAAAAACGGTAGGTATTATTAATGAGAACGAAAACGAGGATTACTATGAGGTTGCAGAGCCAGTAGGAGTTGTTGCTGCGGTTACTCCTGTTACAAACCCTACATCCACAACAATGTTCAAGGCAATTATAGCAATAAAGACAAGGAATCCTATCATATTTGCATTCCATCCTTCTGCACAAAAATGCAGCAGTGAGGCTGCTGAAATTCTGAGAGCGGCTGCTGTTAAGGCGGGAGCACCTGAAGATTGCATACTTTGGGTAGAAAAGCCTTCAATAGAAGCAACCCAGCTGCTCATGAACCACCCTGGTGTTTCAATGGTACTTGCAACAGGAGGAGCAGGCATGGTCAAGGCTGCATACAGTACTGGAAAACCGGCTCTTGGCGTTGGCCCGGGTAATGTACCATGTTATATTGAAAAAACTGCAAACCTTGAAAGAGCCGCCACAGATCTGATATTATCCAAGACATTTGACAATGGTATGATTTGCGCTTCAGAACAGGCGGTTATAGTTGATAAGGAAATATCCAAACAATTCGAAGCTTTTATGAAAGATAATGCATGCTACTTCCTTAACCGTGAAGAAACTTCAAAACTTGCAAAAATGGCCATAGACTCGGAAAAATGTGCGGTAAACCCTGATATTGTGGGTCAGTCGGCTTTTAAAATTGCGCAAATGGCCGGTCTTACAGTACCTGAAAATACAAAAATACTTCTTGCCCCCCAGAAAGATGTCGGTCCTGAGTACCCTCTTTCAAGGGAAAAGCTCAGCCCTATACTTGCTTACTATGTTGTAGAATCGACAGAAGAAGGAATAGCCAAAGCTGAAAAAATGGTTGAGTTTGGAGGTATGGGTCATTCTGCAGTAATACATTCAAATAATGAGAATATAATCGGAGAATTCTCTGAAAGAATCAAGGTTGGCCGTTTAATCGTAAATTCACCTTCCACACATGGTGCAATAGGGGATATATACAACACAAACATGCCGTCTCTGACTCTGGGCTGCGGTTCATATGGTAAGAACTCAACAATTCAGAATGTCTCTGCAGTTAATTTGGTAAATAGAAAACGTGTGGCAAGGAGAAGAGTGAATATGCAGTGGTTTAAGATACCTGAAAAGATATTCTTTGAAGCAGGCTCTACACAATATCTCGAGAAAATGCCCGATATATCCAAGGCTTTTATTGTAACCGACCCTTACATGGTGAAGCTGGGTTATGTAGACAAGGTACTCTATTATCTGAGGAAAAGACAGCAGTATGTACACTGTGAAATATTCTCTGATGTAGAAACCGATCCGTCAGTAGAAACAGTCATGAGAGGCTGTGAGCTTATGAACAGATTCCAGCCGGATGTAATAATAGCTTTGGGAGGCGGTTCTGCAATAGATGCAGCGAAGGGCATGTGGTTGTATTACGAATACCCGGAAACTGATTTCAATTCGTTAAGACTTAAGTTTATGGATATAAGAAAGAGGGTTTTCAAGTTCCCAAGGCTGGGGAAAAAGGCTAAGCTTGTAGCTATTCCTACTACCTCGGGTACAGGTTCTGAAGTTACATCCTTCGCTGTTATTACAGATAAGCAGAGGAATGTAAAATATCCACTTGCAGACTACGAATTGACACCTGATATAGCTATCATTGATCCTGATTACGTAATGTCAGTACCTCCTTCAGTAACTGCTGATACAGGAATGGATGTCCTTACCCATGCCATTGAGGCATATGTTTCAATAATGGCTTCCGACTTCACTGACGGGCTTGCAATAAAGGCCATCCAGCTTGTATTTGAATACCTTCCAAGGGCTTATAAAAATGGAAGCGATGCGGTTGCAAGAGAGAAAATGCATAACGCTTCATGTATTGCAGGTATGGCCTTTACAAATGCCTTTCTTGGTATCAACCACAGTTTGGCACATAAATTAGGCGGAGAATTTCATATACCTCACGGAAGGGCTAATGCGGTGCTTCTGCCTTATGTAATAGAGTATAATGCACAGAAACCTACAAAGTTTGTTTCATTCCCCAAATATGAAACCTTCATTGCAGACAAGAAGTATACTGAAATTGCAAAAGCTCTTGGATTGCCTGCTTCAACAATAGCAGAAGGCTTGCAAAGCCTTATAGAAGCAATAAAGGGATTGATGAAAGAATTGAGTGTTCCTTCAACGATTGCAGAGTGCGGAGTTGATAAAAAGAAATTCATGGCAAAGACTGCTGAACTTGCGGATAAGGCATTTGAAGATCAGTGCACTACTGCCAATCCCAGACTTCCGCTGGTATCAGAACTTGAAAAAATATATGTTAAAGCTTTTAATGGAACAAATAATTGAACTGCTTACAAGTAGCATTAATATATAGTAAAAAACGAAAAGGGATGACATTTTATGACTTTAAATTTGGATATATATAATTCGATATGTGCTGCAAAAGCTTTTTCAATCAATGGTGTAAAAGCATACTGTGAGGATTTCGGAGAACTGTGCGATACAGCTCATGATGAGAAAAAACCTTACTGTTGTGGAAATATGGTGTTCAAACCCAGGACCAGGTGCTGTGAGATACTTCAAAAATACGGAATAAGTGAAGAGGAATATACTTATATATGTATTCAGCTTCGGAAAAAATTGTCCTTTGGCATGTGCAGGAACTGCGTATAAAATATAAATATAAAACTGCTTACAAGGAGGAACGGTATGCGTACCATAATACTAAAACTTTATAAACCAAGTAACAGCAAAATAAAAATAATTGATCAGGCTATGATAAACTACAACAAAGCATACCGTTATCTTCTTGAAAAGGCTTATGAAAATCTGGAAGAGATAAGTGTCAATTATAAAGACAACAAGGGATGCTACAGGGCAGCTAACATCTCAAAATGGATAGACAGCGGCTTAGGCAGGGAATTGAATAAATTTGATGTTCAGCCTTTTAAAGATTCTTTAAAACTTGAAATAGGAATGAACCTTGCAAGTTTTCTAAGTCTTAGGTCATCGCAAACCAAATCCCGGCCAAAAGACTCAAAACCGGAAATAACCGATAGCCTTGAGCCTCATAATTTACGTCCTATCTATTTTTGCAGGTATGACACCATACGGAATTATTGCCTGCTGTATGACAGGGAGACCGATAAGTATTTTGCCAAACTATACCTTTTAAACAGCCATAATGCAAAAAAGAACAGCACCACTGGCTTGAAGCGCAATCATCTTCAATATATTTTTAATAAAAGCGGTCTCCTTGGGGACTCAGAAAAAAAAGAAACCTTTATTATTGTACCTCTTTCTTTTGGAAAGTATCAGGAACAATTCCTGAAAAAAGCTCTTACAGAACCTGGCATAATTAGAACTGCAAAGCTGCTTGTTAAAAAAGGCTGCTATTATCTGGCTGTCAGTATAGACCATGGTGTGGAAAAAACCATAAAAACAGAAACTTATATGGGTATTTCAAGAGGGATAAACAATGCTCTGAACTATACCGTTATAGACTTAAAAGGTTCTGTTATTCACTCTGGACATATTGGGAAAGATGGGCTTAAAGCGCCTATCCCTTCAGACAGGCTTCACTCTGCAGCTAACAGCCTTTTGGATATAGCCTGCCGTTATAAATCAAAGGTAATCGTACAGAATTTATTTGTAAAAGGTGACGGTTTGGGGTGGTACGACGGGAATCAAGCCATACAGCCGGCTTACAAGTTCAGGGATTATATACGGCTTTCAAATATACTGGAATACAAATTACCGGAAAAGGGGCTGCCAGCACCTGTAAGGGTAAGTTCAACGGATATTTTTCATACCTGTCATAAATGCTGTTCTGGAGCAAGACGTAACAGGTTTACACATGATATTTTCATATGTACTCAATGCGGTGCGGCAATAGATATAGATAGTCTTGGAAGTATCAATCTGGCGGGAAAGCTTATAAAGTACAGTGGTTCCACCCTTAAAATCAAGACTGAAATGGCTGAAGATGGAATATGGTTCACCAACGAACTTATTAATTTAAAATGTTATATTAAGAATGATGATAAGCAGCACGAAAATCTTAAAGATCATATACAAAAAGCGCTGGAGGATATAAAAAACAGTCTGTTTGTTTCGAAAAAAAGTACGGGCAAACAGGCAAGTATAATTAAGAAGTTTGAAAATTCTTCCGATCCAATGAATTTGATTGAGTTCGTATAAAAAACAATTTAATATATATATATGTTTTTGCTGCCGCATTATTTATAAGCTTACCGGGTAAGCCGCCTGTATAGGTGTAGAAGTGCAGCTATCTAGGAAACCCCCATGAAAGATTTCATGGGGGTTTTCCCGTAGGTTGTAATTTTTAAAGTGCATAATTATTATTCTTAAGTAAAAACTTACTATGGGAATTTTAATTATGGAGGAAATACGCATGAGTGAAAAGATACTGGAAAAAACAAAAGGCAGGGTAAGCTACCATGATTCAGTAGAAGAAATGCTTGAACGTATAAGAGAAGATGGTCTTACAAATGTATTTGACAGGTATGCACTTCAGGAAAAAATACGTTGCAAGTTTTGTTTGGAGGGCTTGAGCTGCAAGTTGTGTTCAAACGGCCCATGCAGGATAAGCGAAAAAGGCGGACAGACAAAGGGTGTCTGTGGTATCGGCGCAGACGCAATGGCGATGAGAGAATTGCTGCTTCATAATATAATGGGAGCAGGTACTTACAGCCATCATGCTTATGAAGCCTTTAGAACCTTAAGGGCTACAGGCCAGGGTAAAACTCCTTTTGGAATTACCGATGCAGGGAAGCTTAAGTGGATGTGTGAAAAAGTAGGTATAAATATAAACCAGGATATAAACAGGCTTGCAGTAGAGCTTGCAGATTTTCTTGAAGATGAGATGGGTAAAGACCCGGAAAAGCCCAGTGTAATGGTAGAAGTATTTGCTCCAACTAAAAGAAAGGAAGTATGGAAACGCCTTAACATATACCCATCAGGCGTTGTGCATGAGGAGCAGAACTGTGTTGCAAGCTGTCTTACCAACGTAGACGGAGACTATGCATCACTTGCTAAAAAAGCCCTGAGACTTGGACTTTCAACAATATACACCGCACAAATAGGCCTTGAAATGGTGCAGGATATATTATTCGGGACACCGGTTCCGCATGAGGTAAACACAGACCTTGGAATAATGGACCCTGATTATGTGAATATAGTATTTAACGGGCATCAGCCCTGGGCAGGAGTTGCAACGCTTCTGAAGGCACGGACACCCGAAGTTCAGGAAAGAGCAAGGAAGGCAGGGGCAAAAGGCTTACGTATTGTTGGTTCAATAGAAACAGGGCAGGAGCTGCTACAAAGGTATAATGTCGATGATGTTTTTGTAGGACTCATGGGTAACTGGCTAACAATCGAACCTCTTCTGGCTACCGGAACTGTGGATGTTATTGCAATGGAGGAAAATTGTTCTCCACCTGCGATAGACAATTATGCAGAAAAGTATCAGATAACGCTTGTAAAGGTAAGTACTATTATAGGTCTTCCTGGTCTGAAGGAGGAAATGCCTTATAACCCCCAGGAAGTTGACAGTATGGCTGACAGGCTTATAGAGCTTGGAATAGAAAATTTCAAAAAACGGAGCGGGAAAATATCTGCCAAGGTTCCACACAGAATACAGAAAGCTATTGCAGGCTTTTCTACAGAAGCAGTTTTAAATGCTATCGGAAACAAGCTTGATCCATTAGTAGATGTTATTGCAGCAGGTAAAATAAAGGGAGTAGTAGCATTGGCCAACTGTTCAACTTTAAGAAATGGGCCTCAGGACTGGAATACAATAAACCTTACCAAAGAGCTTATTAAAAAGGATATACTTGTTGTGAGTGCAGGCTGTGGAAACCATGCTCTTGAGGTAGCTGGACTTTGCACCCTTGATGCAAAGGAAATGGCCGGACCCGGGCTTAAAGAGGTTTGTGGCTTACTTAATATACCGCCTGTACTCAGCTTTGGTACTTGTACCGATACCGGAAGAATATCAATGCTGGTAACAGCACTTGCAGAGCATCTTAATGTAGATATCCCTCAGCTACCGATTGCGGTTACAGCTCCAGAATGGATGGAGCAAAAGGCTACAATAGACGGAGTTTTTGCAGTTGCGTATGGTGCCTATACTCATTTGTCGCCTACACCTTTCATTACCGGGGCACCAAACCTTGTAAAGCTGCTTACTGAAGATGTTGAAGCCATGACAGGAGGGAAGGTAGCATTAGGTGATGACCCGAAACAAGTTGCAGACGGTATTGAGGAACATATTATGAAAAAGCGCAGTGGACTTGGTTTAAAATAATTATTATGAGTATGACCTGCAGATTTATTTCTGCAGGTTTTTTTGTTGTGTTGTATTGACAGTCAAACCTACCTTGTTATACAATATAGATACTACATTGCATAACAAGGTAGGTGGTTGAATTGAAGGATAAATCGCAGCTATTAAAAGGTACACTTGAAGGATGTATATTAAAAGTTATCGGAGATAGCGAAACCTATGGATATGAAATATCTGAAAAATTGAAATTAGCCGGCTTAAGTGAAATCTCTGAAGGCACTGTTTATCCTCTGCTTCTAAGGTTAGAGAAAAATGCTCTTGTTAAAACAGAGCTAAAGGATTCTCCTTTCGGACCCAAAAGAAAGTATTATACCTTGTCTGAAAAGGGCAGGGAAGAACTCTTTGACTTTTATACTAATTGGAAACAGTTAAAGTATTCTATAGATTTTCTCTTTAAAGATTATGAAAGTGGTGATGAAAATGGATAAGGTTCATGAAAACCTGCGTAAAAAGAACAATGAATTCGATAAACTATTAACAAAAGAAAACAGTGCAGTAATGACAGATATAGTTGTATACCTGCGTGTAAGCAATATTAAGGATGGTCAGATTGAAGAGATACGACAGGACCTGCTCGAAATGGCAATTAATGCTCAGAACAGGGGTGAGCCCATCACAAGTGTAATACCGACTGATTATAAAGCATTTTGTGATGACATTATAAAAAATGCACAGCCTAAAACTCTGAGAGAAAAGGTCTTTGAGAATGCTGCGATTTTTGCGAGAGGCCTGGCTATTATGCTTGGTATTAATATTGTTCTTTCAAAATTTACAGCTAATCTTTTAAAAAGACTTTTTAAAGGTGAGCCTATTGACTTGTACTTTCCTGTAAATGCAGGCTTACTGATTGCAACGGTAACTATTATTGCTGCTGCATATTTAATCGTCTCTTATATAGGTAAAAAATCTTTTAAACTTACTGAAATGTCTGTACAGCGAAAAAAACAGACAAAAAATAAAATATATCCTAAAAAGATATTGTGGGGTGCGGCTTTTGGGGCTGCTTTTGCGCTATTAGTATTATTGACTTTTAAACTTGGGAAGTATGTACTTTTTTCTGTAAACATCTTTTATTTAATAATAGCAATCGGAGTATTAATTGTTTTGGATAGAGTATTTAATAAGTTTATATAGTATACATAAAGCTTAAAAATCATGTTTGCAAAATATATCTAATATTATATAATAATTCATAATGACAATTAAAATCGCAGCATGTTACTTATTATGCAAACGCAAAAAAAGACAGGTTAATGCCTGATTTGTATTAACTAACGTCCCAGGAGAATAACTAATGTTCAGAAAAAAAATTCTTGTTATTGATGATACTGAACTTATGACCAGATATATATCCGATGTATTAAAAAATGCGGAGTATGATGTCGTAAGTGCAGAATCCGGCAGGGAAGGAATAGAAAAAGTCAGGGAGGAAAAACCGGACCTGGTATTACTTGATGTTGTAATGCCAGAGATGGATGGCTTTGAGGTTTGTAAAATTTTAAGGGATGATGAAAGCAACAACCTCATGCCAATTATTATGCTGACTGCGCAGAACAATGAAGATGACAAGCTTACCGGACTTGAACTGGGAGCAGATGATTATATTATTAAACCATTCAATCAAAGAGAATTGCTCAGCAGAGTTAAAAACACCTTGAAGCGTATAGACCGTAACAGATGGGCGAATCCTCTTACAGGCCTCCAAGGAAATTTAGAAATTCAGTCTGAAATAAACCACCGTCTGGCTTTAAAGCAGACTATTTCCGTTCTTTATATTGATCTTGATAATTTTAAGGCTTTTAATGATGTATATGGCTTCGCATGCGGTGATAGGGCAATCAAACTTACCGCAGATATAATTACTGATAATGTACGCTCCTTTGGTGTACAGGGCGACTTTATAGGACATATAGGCGGTGATGATTTTGTTGTAATAACCGTACCAGCCCGTGCAGACTCCATATGTAAAGAAATAATCAAAGAATTTGATGAGAAAATTCTTGAACTTTATACTCAGGAGGATAAGGACCTGGGTTATATCCATACAACCAACAGACAGGGTCAGGTAATAAAGTACCCTATCATATCCATTTCTATTGCCATAATCACAAACGCCCACAGAGAGTTAACCAGCCACCTTCACATAGCAGAAATCGCTGCAGAACTTAAAAAGAAGGCAAAATCAATTCAGGGAAGTGTGTACGTAAAGGATAAAAGAAAAAATTGATTGCCGTACATGCACAATTTCAATTTTTTTTAATATTATAACTGCTATATTGTAATATGGCCAACCTGTACAGGAATATCTTTATAATGAATCTGATTACAGGCGGTATGGTTATGATAGTAATTGTTAAAAAAAGTAATATTATTCTTATAGCTCTTGTCTTTTTACTTTCCATTGCACTTTATTCATTGAATACCGGTGCGGACAGTTCTCCTGTTACCAGCCCTGATTCATCCAACAAAACCATTATTCTTGATCCTGGGCACGGTGGAGAAGACCCTGGTGCTGTAAGTAACAGCGGGATAAAGGAAAAGGAAGTCAATCTCAGTATTGCTGCCAAGGTAAGGGATTTACTCAAAGCAAGCGGCTATAATGTAATTATGACAAGAGAGGAAGATAAGCTGGAGTACAGCCCTGAGACTACGAATATTACTCAAAAGAGGTTTGAGGACCTTAAGCGCAGAAAGAAAATCATGGATGAGTCAGGCGCAACTATAGTCGTAAGTATACACATGAACAAGTTTGGGCAAACACAGTATTGGGGTGCACAGGTATTTTATCCTCCAAACTCACCTGAAAGCCTTAAGCTTGCAGGAGAATTGCAAAATTCCATAAAGGAAAAAGTAAACTCAGAAAACAAAAGGCAGCCTGAGCTTAAAAAGGAAGCTATAGTTATCCTAAAAGATATTAAAACTCCTACGGTTATTGTGGAATGCGGATTCCTTTCAAATCCGGAGGAAGAGAAAGTTATTGGGACACCTGATTTCCAGGATAAAATGGCAAACGCTATAAAATCAGGTATAGATAAATACTTCACCAAATAACAGATTTTAGCCCCGATTCCCGCGACCAAAAGTAACGTGCCACTTGGCATGTTACTTTTTTTAACCACTAATTACCTGATGCTTTGGTATAGGTTCTATTATATAATATATAACACGACAGATTATGTTAACTAACAGAAGTTTCCAGATTTTAGTTCCTGCGTTAATACCAAAACGCATTAGATTAGGAGAGTATACGGAAATGACACTAAAAAAGCCATTAATTGTTTTATTGCTCCTGGTTACAGTTTTAATTATTTTCTCAGTTTCAGTATCTGCAGATTCATCAGTAACCGGAATTATGGTAAACAATCAGCTGCTGCAGCTAAATAATTTTCAGCCTGTAGTTAAGGATGGAGTAACTCTGGTTCCGGCAAAAGAACTGGCAGTGGCACTTGGAGGCACATTTTCATATAATGCTGATAAAATGAGCGGTACTATCAGAATAGGAGAAAATGAACTTTCTTTTAAACTGGATGACAGTATAGCCTCCTTTGACGGCAGGCTTATTACGGCTCCGGCTTCAATGAGCATTATTAACGACAGGTTTGTAGTTCCTGCAGAATTCGTTTCAAAGCAGTTTGGGGCACAGGTGTATATGAATGCTGCAAAAGGAACGTTGATGATTTTCAAGCCTATTGACGGAAAAATAATATATAAGGTTGTTTCAGGTGATTCGTTATGGAAGGTATCAAACCTTTTTGGTACTACTATAACGACTATAAAGCAGCTTAATAACTGGACTCAGGATTATATTTATGTGGGACAGATGCTTACTGTTAAGAACTATATACCTAACCCGGTACAAATACCTGCGGTTACTTCGGGAAGTGCAACCCTGAGGACAGGCGCCGGTTTTGACGCAGGGATAGTCGGATACCTTGCAAAGGGTGTCAGTATAACTGTTACGGGAAAATCGGGTGACTGGTATAAGGTAATTACCCCAAAAGGAAACGGCTATATATATTATACTGTTACAGGGATAACACAGGATATTGTTGATAATACCCCCAGGAGCACTTATTTTGATTCCCAAATACCTGTTGATACTTCAATGGACAGTGTTACCTATAATCAATATACTGTTCAAAAGGGCGATAATATTTGGTCGATATCACAAAAGTTTGGTATTACCGATTATGACCTTGCAGCTGCAAATTCAATGACCCGTGATGCAGCACTTTACCCGGGTCAGATATTAAAAATTCCGGTGCACAATATTCCAGTTAAGCCTACTTTAGGACCGCAGTTTGGTGAAGTTCTGGACTGGTTCTCCGAAGCTCAATATTTATTCCCAATAGGTAAAATTGGTAAGCTGATAGACATGGATACAGGAAAAAGCTTTATGGTGAAGAGAACTATCGGCTCGAGTCATTCGGATACAGAAACGCTTACAGCACAGGATACAGATATAATGAAATCCATTTTCGGGGGTTCATGGACATGGAATAGAAAAGCGTTTATTCTCGAATGCGATGGAAGACATTACGCTGTCTCTGTAGCGGGAATGCCGCATGCAGGGGTTGATGGAGCGCCTTTCCTGGCAAATGTTGATAACAGAAGTGACGGCTGGGGAACAGGACCTAACTATGATCAGATATCAGGTAACGGAATGGATGGACACTTTGATATGTTCTTCCTCAATTCTAGAAGACATGTAGATAATCAGTTTGATTCAGGACATCAATATGATGTATTAGTAGCAGGGGGCCTTCAATAGGCCCTTTTTTTACGTTTGATTTTGTTTCTGGGTTTCAAGTTCTTCCCATAGCTCATAAAGCTCTTCGAGCCTTTTTGTAAGACTTTGCTGTTCCACATGAAGTTGCATCAGCTTTACATGATCGCAGTCTTCATTGGCACGAAGCATTTCCTCGTCTATTTTTTTCAGGCGTTCTTCAGAGGTTGTAATCTCGTTTTCAGTATCTGCAAGCTGTTTTTCGAGCCTGCGCTGCTTTGCTTTCTCCTCTTTTGACTCAAGAAATTCCTGCTTTGCAGCACTTGCTTTTTCCTGGACATCAGGAGCCCCATACTTTTCGGGTTTACTTTTATAATTGAGGTAAAAGGAATAATTACCATCAATATCTCTAAGGGTTTTGTTTTCAAACTCAAGTATTCTTGTAGCCATTTTGTCAATAAAGTATCTGTCATGAGATACAGCCAGTATTGTACCGTCAAACCCCAAAAGAGCATCTTCAAGGGCTTCTCGCGAATTTATATCAAGATGGTTTGTTGGTTCGTCCAGTATGAGAAGGTTTGCGTCAGACAGCATCAGCTTTGCAAGGGAAACTCTGCCCTTTTCTCCTCCGCTCAGCTTTGATATTGGTTTGAAGACGTCTTCACCCTGAAACAAAAACATCGCTAAAACGTTTCTTATTTGGGTATTAGTAAGGTTCTCATTGGCATCCCAAAGCTCGTCGAGAATGGTTTTACTTTCGTCAAGCTCTTCCTGCTCCTGATCGTAATATCCAATTCTGACGTTATGTCCGTATTCAAAGGTTCCGTCAGATGCTTCCAGCCTTCCTGCAATAATCTTGATCATTGTTGATTTGCCGCAGCCATTTGGGCCAAGGAGAAAGACCTTTTCATTTTTCCTGAGCTTGAAGCTGATGTTTGAAAACAGCTGTTTACCAGGATACTCCTTACAAAGGTCTTCAACAAAGAGTACATCGTTACCGCTTATAATTCCACTCCTGAATTTGATTCTGATTTTTTGCGGAAGATTTTTAGGGGCATCTATTTTTTCTATACGGTCTATAGCTTTTTGCCTGCTTTCGGCAGCAACAATGTTTTTCTCACGGTTCCAGCGTCTCTGCTGCTCTATGAAAGCTTCCATCTTCGCTATTTCCTTTTGCTGCATTTCAAAGTGCTTTTGCTGAATTTTTCGGGCTTCTTCCTTGTATTTCATGTATGATGAATAATTACCTGCAAAAATGCTTGCATTGCAATTTTCAAGTTCAATTATCCTGTTTACCGTACGGTCCAGGAAATACCTATCGTGGGATATTATAATTACGCTTTTTTTATAGCTTGTGAGATAGTATTCCAACCATTCCAGAGAAGATATATCAAGGTGGTTTGTAGGTTCATCCAATAGCAGTAAATCCGGTTCATCCAACAAGGCTTTTACAAGGGCAAGACGGGTTTTCTGACCGCCGCTTAAGGCTTGAACCGAAAGATTAAACTGGTTCTCATTAAAGCCAAGTCCATGCAGTACACCCTTAACCCTGCTGTTATATTCATATCCGCCTGAACGGGAAAATTCGTCTGAAAGGCGGGAATACTCTTTCATAAGAGATGAAAGAACCTCATCATCCCTTTCCTTGCTTATAGATTCTTCAAGAGTTTTAAGACGGGCTTCCATTTGAATAAGAACAGAATACATTGACATCACTTCATCTAAAACTGTATTTTCAGATGAGAATGTGGTATTTTGTTCGAGATAGCCCACTCTCCTGCCTTTGGCAAGAAAAACTTCACCGCCGTCAGGCTGAAGGGAGCCCGAAATAATCTTGAACAGGGTGGACTTACCGGCGCCATTAACACCTATAATTCCTGCCTTGTCAGAATCCTGTATGCTGAAATTAATATTTTCCAAAATTTTATCTGTTCCAAAAGAAAGGGATACATTGTTGCATCCAAGTACAATCATTGAAATTTCACTGCCCCCAGTTGTTTAATCTCGCTTATTATAGCAAAAAACAGGTTTGCGAGCAATATTGACAATAAAATAACAAGAGTATATAATCACTATTGCAATACAAGCGTGCCCTTACCTTACAAAAAGAGGTGTTAGCATATGAGTACTAAGAAGAAAGTTTCATTTGCAGTTATAAAAAGACTTCCGCGGTATTACAGATATTTATCTGATTTGCTTCAGATGGATATCACAAGGATTTCTTCAAAGGAGCTAAGTGCAAGAATGGGTATTACGGCATCACAGATAAGACAGGATTTAAATTGTTTTGGCGGCTTTGGCCAGCAGGGTTACGGGTATAACGTTGAATCACTTTATAAGGAAATTTCCAATATATTAGGCCTTAATAATGATTTTGCTTCCATAATCATTGGCGCGGGGCATATGGGTCAGGCTCTTGCCAATTATCAGAACTTTGAAAAAAGAGGCTATAAGCTTATCGGTATTTTTGATGTTTCTCCCGAGATGGTAGGAACTGAAATAAAGGGAATAAAGATTAGGCATATTGATGAGCTTGACGAGTTCGTGAAGAATAACAAGGTTGATGTTGCAATGCTGAGTGTACCTTATGAACACACCAGAGCAGTTGCAGATAGGGCAGCAAGCCTTGGAATTAAAGGTTTATGGAATTTTTCACCGATGGATTTGAAAATCCCTTATGATGTTGTAATAGAGAATGTCCATCTGAGCGACAGCCTTATGGTTCTTGGATATAAGCTTAGTGAAAAGTATAAGGAACAAAAAACTGAAAATAAGAATCAAAAAAAGAGTCAATAGACTCTTTTTTTTGTTTCATAGTTTATTAAGCACTGGATAAAATTCGGGGAATGCTATATCAACCACCTGTGCTTTTCTTATCATTGTTTCGCCTTCTGCAATAAGGCCTGCAATAGACATTGCCATTGCAATTATATGGTCTCCGTAGCTTTCAATTACTGTACCTTTTAAGGGTTTGCCGCCTTCCACAATTATGCTGTCCTCAGTTTCGTATGCTTTGGCGCCCATTTTGGATAATTCCGTTATAAGATTTTTTAATCTTCCGGATTCTTTTATTTTAAAGCCTTGGAGTCCATTTATTACAGTTTTCCCTTGTGCCATTGCGGCCGCAACAATTATTACAGTAACCTCATCAAGAAGCCTTGGTATGACGCTTCCGTCTATTTCAACAGCTTTAAGTGAAGAACTTGTTACTCGTATATCAGCAACTTTTTCATTGCAAAATACTCTTTCGTTATGAATTTCTATTTTTGCACCCATCGATTTTAAAACATCAATGAAACCGGTTCTTGTAGGATTTATTCCGACGTTTTTAATTGTCAGGTCTGAATTGGGGACAAGCAGCGCTGCCGTGATAAGATAAGCAGCAATTGATATATCTCCGGGGATTTGTACATGCTGTGCATAAAGTTCATTTATCTGTCTGACAACAGCCGAATGCTCATCAGTGACGATGTCTGCACCAAAATATTTAAGGATAAGCTCAGTATGATCCCTTGATTTGATATCCTCTTCAATCCTTGTCTCGCCGTCAGCGTATAGGCCTGCAAGCAAAATTGGAGATTTGAAATATGAATAATTGGCCGGCAGCTTGTAGCTTATTCCTGTTAGCTTGGATGGAGAAACCATTAAAGGGCAATAGGATGCATCATCCTTGCCGTTGATTTTTGCACCCATCTGTTTTAGCTGCTTCACAACGTGACCTACAGACTTTTTCCTGGCACTCTCGTCCCTGGTAATGACTGAATTAAATGATTGGCCTACAAGAACACCGAGAATAAGCCTTAAAGTCGTTCCGGCTTTACCTGCGTTAAGAGTAGATGACGGTGCTATTAAACCTTTAAGACCGTTCCCATTTATCCTTATTTTATTATTTGGTAGTAATTCAATCCCTACATGCATTTTTCTGAAACAGTCGATTGTACTGAGGCAGTCTTCCCCCATAAGAAAACCGTCTATTTCGGTTACACCTTTTGCTATTGAACCAAAAAGTATCGCTCTGTGTGATATGGATTTATCACCTGGAACAGTTATCTCTCCCCGCAAAGAATGTCTATGCTCTATAAGCATGAATATTCCCCCAATCAAACACATGTATTGCATTGTAAAAACCGAATATCAATAATATATAAGCTTATTAAATGTTCTATTTCTGTTACATATATGTACCAAGTATACTTATCTGTAAACCTTGTAATTTTTACTCAAAAGCAAGTCATATGCCGTGTCAAGGCTTTTAATATCCTGAAGGGTTATCCTAAGACAGCCCTGTTCAAATTCACGGCTGTTGGAAACGTTTATGTTCTTTATGTTTACACCGTTTTCACCGAGGATGGTAGTTATTTCACCAATTATTCCAGGTTTGTCAACTACATCAACAATGATTTCATAAACAGATTCTATTAGACCTTTGTTTCTTGAAGAAAACATATCTCTGTAACTCTTTGCACTGCCAAAGAACTTATATACGTTTTCTGAATCAGCAGATTTTACGTATGAAGCAAATCTACCCAAAATGTCCTTGTAATTATCAAGAATCTTCAGAATCTCTTCAGAATTGCTTGAAATAATATTTTCCCACATTTCAGGGCTTGATGAAGCTATTCTTGTTATATCCTTAAAACCGCCTGCAGCAAGCATTCTCATTTTACCTTCGGGAGTATCGTTTTCCTTTACCAGGTTTACAAGACAGGCTGCAATTATATGGGGAAGATGACTTATGTTGCCCGTAATCCTGTCATGCTCTTCAGCATCGATAATCACCGGAATTCCGCTGATTTTATTTACATACTCCGTCATTATTGATAATGATTCTTGTGTGGTGCTTTTGCAAGGTGAAAGTATGTAGTAGGCATTTTCAAACAGGTGAGTAAAGCTTGCACTGTAGCCTGTTTTCTCGGTTCCTGCCATAGGATGGCCTCCAATAAATACCGGAGGTTTATCCATTGAATTCAAATGGTTTATAATTTCCCCTTTTGTACTCCCTACATCTGTTATTATACAATCAGATTTAACCTTTGGTGCTATTTGATCAAGATATTCAATTGCACTTTTTACAGGAGTGCAAATGAATATTATATCCGCATTATAAACATACTCGTTTATCTGACCAAAACCGCGTGTAATAACCCTATCTTCAATTGCCTGGTTCACTGCTTCAATACTTCTGCTTACTGCGGTTATATCGGAAACACCGCACTTTTCCCGCAGTGCCCTTGCAATGGAGCCTCCAATAAGTCCAAGGCCTATTATGGCAACTTTTTTATGCTCCATGTTTGAATTCTCTCCCTAAAATGGCTGCAATCCCCGATATATCCTTGCAAAGGCTGTCAAAGCTCTCTGGGGTAATCTGCTGTGCCGCATCCGACATAGCACACCTTGGATTAGGGTGTACTTCTATAATAAGCCCATCGGCTCCTGCCGCAATTGCAGCTTTAGATAACGGAAGCACGTATTGTGACTTACCGGCTGCATGGCTTGGATCAACTATTATGGGAAGGTGACTGAAGGCTTTTACAACAGGAACAGCACTCAAATCAAGGGTGTTTCTTGTCGCTGTTTCAAAGGTCCTTATTCCTCTTTCGCATAAAACAACGTTGTAATTTCCTTCACTCATTATATATTCAGCTGCATTTAACCACTCTTCAATTGTTGTGGACGGACCGCGTTTAAAAAGCACAGGTTTTCCCGAACGGCCGACTTCCCTTAAAAGCTGGAAATTCTGTACATTTCGTGCTCCTATTTGGAACATATCTACAAAGTCGACTGCAGTCTCTACATTTCTTTCGCTTGTAACTTCACTTACTATTTGGAGGCCTGTTTCATCCTTGGCTTCTTTTAAAAGCTTAAGTCCTTCTTCTTCAAGCCCCTGGAATGAATATGGAGAGGTTCTCGGCTTAAAGGCTCCACCTCTTAAGAATTGAGCACCCGATTTCTTAACAGCTCTGGCGGCAGATAGAATCTGCTCTCTGCTTTCAATAGCACAAGGCCCTGCCATCATGACAAGTCCCTTACCACCGATTTTTACACCATTTACATCTACAATGCTTGGTTCGGGTTTGAAGGTCTTGCCTGAAAGCTTGTAAGGTTCCACAATTGGAACAAGCTTTTCTACACCTGACATCAATTCAAGCGGAACATCATTTAATACTCTTTTGTCGCCGATAACGCCGATTATTGTGCGTTCTGTACCCTGTGAAATGTGAACACCAAGTCCAAGCGACTCCAGCACATTGGTAATTTCCTTCACATCGGTATCCTGTGAGCCGGGTTTCATTACTATTATCATTTTCCATTTTCCTTTCTACCATTTTACTTTTTAATAATTTCTAGTTTTCCATTCTTCCGTTATACCATACAAAAGTCCAAAGCATATTAAAATCAGACTTTTGAATTACTTTAAATTTACAATGAGATGATTGAAATGTCAATATAAATAGACGGCAGAGTAGGGTTGATAATGCTGTTTATTTCAAAGTGGAAAAGTTATGTACAAATTTTTTATTTTAATGTTATAATGTATTTAATTATTTTAATGAATTAATTATGAAATATTGAGTAAAATATACTTTATATGGAATTAACGCAATTAATATGAAAAATAAATTATTGGCAAAGATGCCGCAGTAAACGCTGTTGATACATATTTATCCGAACCAAATGTAATCAGGTAATCACAATTGACCTTGCGCATTATTACTGCTGAAGCCTGAATCAGGCTGCAGTCTTAAATGATAGAGGGAAGACCATCCTGGAAACTGGTAACTGGAACTTAACAATAGCACATGCTGTAGAAAATCATAATCATATTCCTAGTACTTGAAGCTGGTATGGAATGTTCCTTCAAATCAATAAAAACAAGGGGGAATTTTTATGAAAGACTACATTGTAGAAAAGCTGCGCAACATTTGCTTGATGTCGCACGGTGGAGCAGGCAAGACCACCCTTGCAGAAGCAATACTTTTCAACACCGGGGTTTTGGACCGGCTTGGACGTGTGGCAGACGGTAACACAACAACAGACT
>JAEWTV010000025.1 GCA_023397675.1 Bacillota bacterium
CGGTACAAGGCGCTGGGCAACAGCGTGGCTGTACCGTGTGTTGAGACAGTGCTCGCGGCCGTTCAAAACTACTTACGATGGGAGGAAAAAGATTGAGAAAATACATCTACCCGCAGGATCTGACGGCGCGTGCCACGATGTGGCTCTGGCAGCTGAACGATCTTGCGGCCATTGGCGCACTGTGCCTTGCGGGCGTATTCTGCGCCGCGCAGTTTGGAACTGCGGCGCCGCTGCTGTGCGCGGCGGGATATGCGTTCCTGACCGTGCGCTTTGAGGGACAGTCCATCCGGGATTTTTTGTACAGCGCGGCCGCGTATTTTTTCACACCGCGTGAATTCAGCTGGGATGGGGAAAGGAAAACAGAATGAAAACAGCAAAGAAGAAAACCGTCCGGCAGGGGACGCGCCGGATGATCAACGCGCAGGCTGTCACGCCATACGGCCTGCTCACATACCGGGGCGGGGAGACAGCCTTTTTCCTGCTGCGCCCGACGTGCATCTCCGTATTGCCGGAGGACGCTCTCGCGGCGCGGGTTGGGGCGCTGGTGACGTTGTTCAAAAGCCAGCCGGAGCTGGAGGTCCTGTGCCTCAATTCGCGGGAAAGCTTTGCCAACAATACACGGTATCTGGAGGCCCGCATCGAAGAAGAGGAAAACCCATACATTGCGGATCTGTTGGAAAAAGATAAGGCGCACCTGGGCAGCGTACAGCTTCAGACCGCGACCGCGCGGGAATTTGTGCTGGCGGTGCGGCTGGAGGATGTGCGGGAAAAAGAAAAGTATCCGTATCTGGCGCGCGTGGAAAAGCTCATCCGGGACCAGGGCTTCGATGTTCGGCGCGCGGACCTGGACGATGTGAAGCGGCTGATGGCGGTATATTTTGTACAGGACTTCACAAGCGAGCACTATGACGATTTTGACGGCCAGCGGTGGGTGGAATGGACGGGCGTGCAGGCGGACAGAAAAGCGCCGGACAGTGCGTCGCAGGAAGCGGCGGTCAAGGAATTTCTGGACCTTGCCGCGCCGTCCGTGCTGCGGTTTGAAACGGACCGGTTCATCTGCGGAAATACATACCGATGCGTATGGGCGGTGCGGGGATATCCGGCTTCGACCATGGAACAGGCCCTTTTGCACAGGCTGGGTGAAAAGGCGGGTGTATCCGTACACATCTACACGCGCCGCGTTACGCCGGCGGAGGAGAAAAAGATATTGCAGAATGCGGATAAGGCGAACCGGCTGAAGGCTGGAAATACCGGGAACGTGCAGGATGTGGTGGAAGCGGAGAGCAATCTGCAGGACATGGCGGCAATGCTGACGCTTGCGCACCGGAACCAGGAGCCGTTTCTGCACACGGCTGTATTCATTGAGATGATCGCAAACGATCCGGAGCATCTGCGGATGCTGCAGAGCGAGGTGGAGGCGGAGCTGAACTGCTGTAAGATCAGCGTCGACCATCTGCTGCTGCGCCAGAAGCAGGGCTTCCAGTCCGTGATGCCGAGCGGATGGAACGCGTTCGGCACGCAGTATGAGCGGGTACTGCCCGCGTCCAGCGCCGCAAACCTTTATCCCATGTGCTATTCAGGCAAAACAGATTCTTGTGGCTTCCTGCTGGGACGGGACAAGTACGGCAGTAATGTTATCATCGACTTCGACCGGCGCACGGGCGGCCGAACCAACAGCAGCGTCCTCATCCTGGGCAACAGCGGGCAGGGCAAGAGCCATCTGCTGCGCCTGCTGGTCATCAACGCGCTGGAAGCGGGAAAGAAAGTTTTGCTTCTGGACGCGGAGGACGAATACCGGGAGCTGACGCGGAATCTCGGCGGCATGTACGTGGATTGCTCGGGAGGAAAGGCAATGATCAATCCGCTGGAGCCGAAAAGATGGGATGCGGACGGGACAGGCACGGTGCTGGCGCAGCACATTTCTTTTCTGCGCGACTGGCTGCGGAGCTACAAGCCGCTCACCGATGCACAGGCCGATACGGTGGAGATCCTGCTGGAACAGCTGTACCGGGAACGAGGCATCACAAAGGAGACCGACATGTCCGTGCTCCGGCATGAAGATTTCCCGCTCCTCTGTGAGCTGTACGCACTGCTGGAAAGGCAGGCGGGTGGAAGCGGAGTGTTTACGGATGAAACGCTGCGGGAGCTTCGGCTCCATCTGCATTCGCTTTGCGTGGGGCCGGACAGCCTGTATTTCAACGGCCACACCAACATTGGCTCAGGCCGGTTCGTCACATTCGGTGTAAAATCCCTGCTGGAAGCGGGGCAGAACCTGCGCGACGCGATGCTGTTCAATATTTTCAGCTATATGAACAATGAACTGCTCTGTGCCGGAAATACTGTCGCGGCCATTGATGAACTGTACCTGTATCTCAACAACAAAACAGCCATCGGGTACATCCGGGCGTGCATGAAGCGGGCGAGAAAGAAAGAGTCCTCCCTGCTGCTGGCCAGCCAGAATGTCGAGGATTTTCTGCTGCCGGAGGCGGCGGAACTGACAAAGCCGCTGTTCAGCATTCCGGCGTACCAGTTCCTGTTCCATCCGGGAACTGTGGACGGGGGAAAATACCGGGAAGCGCTGCAGCTGGAAGAATGTGAATATGGCGTGGTCAGGAGCTGTGCGCGGGGAAACTGCCTGTTCAAATGCGGGGACGAGCGGTACAACCTTCTTGTGAAGACGCCGCCGCACAAGCTGCGGTGCTATGGCACGGCGGGCGGACGCTGACGGACGGAGCGGAAATATTTTGTTGGTTCTGATACTACCTTTTTCCCGGACCGTGTGGTAATGTTGGTGCTGCAGGAGGTGCGGAAAATGGATACACAGAAATTCCCGCCGTGCCCGTATTGCGGGAGTACAGAGATGCGGACCGGATTTCAGACCTATGAGGCGACCGTGAAGAAACAGCGCGGAAGTATGATGGGCGGCAGCACGCTGCAGCATCTGTTCTGCGGCCGGTGCGGCATGGTGGCCGCGTCGCGGGTACTGCGGCCGGAAACATTCGACAGCGCTGTCGGCAGATGGTAAGGAAACAGGGCGGGGCGGCAGGATGGTTTTCCATGCCGCCCCATATTTTTTGGGGGGATGTTTTGGCAGGACCGGTTACAGCAGCATATTGGATCCGGAGAGCCGCCGCGCTTGCGGGAAATGAAAAGACAGGAAATGCCGTGGGGACGATCCTCACGGCATTTTTGCTCCCGTTCATCCTCATCATCGTGTGCCTGTGCGGGATGATGGGCGCCGCGGCGGACCACAACCGTGCGGCCGTGGAATTGTGCTTTGGAGACGGGGCCATCCCTGCCGCGGCGCCGGAGGAGTACGCGGGGCATATTACACAGATGCGCGCG
>JAEWTV010000041.1 GCA_023397675.1 Bacillota bacterium
GTGGTAAACGGCGGCACGCTGATTAACGTGGGGTCACTGCTGCTGCCGGAAGCAACCACCGTCGAACAGATTCAGGCGATGAACCTGACCGGCGACGGCATCGTCAAAGCGGGCAGCAGAGTTTATCTCGGCGGCATCCTCTACGCCGACGGCGGCGACGCATCGCCCGGCGGCATCGACCTGAGCACATTGCCCGCCGAGGGCACCTATTACAAGGCGGGCAGCGGCTATGTCCTCTTCACCCCCGCAACCGCAGACCCGGAAGCGAAAGCCAAGCTTACGCTGCATAATGCGACTATCAACACGACTGATGCCACTGCGCTGCGTCTGCCATCGGGCGCGCAGGTTGACATCGTTGTCGCAGGCGACAGCTCAATTACGGCGGGTGGCAGCGGCAATGTCATCTACACAAACGGACAGGCGCTGTCTGTTACGGGCGTCGGCAATCTGACCATTAAGGGCAACTATTACGGCATTAGCGTAAACGGTACCGGCGCGGTCGGCATAAATATCGACGGTGATTTGACATTTGATACCGTTTATCAGCCGATTTCCACTAGCGCCGACATCACGGTCTCAGCAAAAAGCATCTTATCGAATTCGGGTTATTACTTCCAAGCCTTCGGCGCGGTTTCCCTCACTGCCACGGACGGGGATATTGTGTTTGCTGAAACGGGAAAGACAAATAAATCCTATAAGATAAGCGCAGGCCAAAACATTACGCTCAACGCGCCAAATGGTAAAATTGACATTTCCCACAGCAATACCAGCTACGCGCTGACGAGCAGCAGCGGCACGGTCACTGTGAGCGCACTGAACGATGTAATCATCAATGCAGCAAGCGGCGGCGGTATCAGCACCTCCTCGGGCGCGGTATCCGTCACGTCGCACAGCGGCAGCATTCAGATGAACTGCGGCGACTACTATGAATGCGTCAAAGCCAATAACACAGGCGAGGCAATCACGTTGAGCGCCGCAGAGGATATTACACTGAACGGGAGTGTTGCATATACAAACGCCATTGCGGCGTCCAGCCGAGCCGTCAACATCACCGCAGGGGGCACACTGTCCTCCACCAGTGCCTATGGCTTTCAGGTCGGCGCGCTGACGATTAAGGCAAACGAGGTGTCCATTGAAGGCACCGCGCAGGAAGGCATTCAGGCAGGCAGCGTAAGCATTACGAATACGGACGGCACCAGCAACTGCGAAAGCGTGAGCGTCACAGCGACGAACAATAATCCCAGCCGCGCCGCAATCTATTCCTTTAACGATGTGACCGTCAAGGCCGATAATTTGCTGCTCCTCGGCAGGGGCGGCGCTAAGGCAATAATCGCCTCGGGGACAGTCACAATCGGTGACGCTGGACTGATTGTGGGCCCGATTGATGTCAGCGACACAAGCGGCATTGACAGCCGCATTTTGCGAGCCGCATACGGTGGCTATGTCGGCACGAGCGGCTTAAACCTGTCTGCTTCCACGCCCGCTGAGACCACCTGGTATCAGGCGGGCAGCGGCTACATTCTCTGGAATCCGACAGATAATACAATCACCCTTAATAACGCCACCGTCAGCACCGCCGGCGATTATGCTCTGCTTTTGCCGGCCGGCTCCGACATCACCGTCGTTGCAAAAGGGGATAACACGCTGCAGGCCTCGGAATTCGCAATCAGTAATGAAAACGGCAGTATCACCATACAGGGCGACGGCACGCTGACCGCCGGCGGGGATAGTAGCAGCTTGCTTGCCAAACATGTAACCGTTACCGGCAGCGCCCGGGTTACGGTAAATGGAATTGACAACATTGATATAAACGAGTCTTCCATTACAGTGTCCGGCAGCGCAGCTTTGACCAGCACTAAAGGAATTAGCACAGGTAGCTATGTCCAAAGCGGCAGCGCGGTTGTGGCGGCAACCGTTAGCGGCGCGCACGGAATCAGAGCAAAAAACGAAATCCGCATTGACGGCGGCAGCCTGACCGCTTCGAGCAGTTTATTGGCGATGAGTTCAGAGGGTAGTATTAGCCTGGGAAGCGGCAGGACTATTCTAACTCCCACGGGCGGCAAAATCGCCTCAGTCGAGATTACTTTGGGCGGCCAAACCGGAACAATTACTTCTGTTATTCCGGCCGATGCAGCCGCGCTCATAATCGAAATGCCCGGGGAAACCCTAAGTACCAACGGGGCAACGACTGTCGTCATTGGCGCGACTCCTGTCACCCCGAGCTACGACGGGGGTGGTGGTTCGTCAAGCACCACGGTCACAGTTCCGGTTACCGGTGGCTCGGGCTCAGCCAGCGTTTCTGCGTCCGTTTCCGGCGGCATTGCGACGGTATCCGTATCGGACGCACAGCTTAGAGAAATCGCTTCTGGCGCGGAAATTGGAACAGTCAAAATCGACCTATCAGGCCTGAAGGCGGATGCAGCGGTAATACCCGCCAAGCTCATAGAGGCATGCGATAAGTCCGAGGGACTCTCAGTCGCGCTTCCTGCTGGCACCGTGACACTTGACAAGTCGGCGCTTGAAGCTGTTAGCGGCAAGGGCGACATCAAGCTTTCCGTCGAAACCGTAGACAACTCAAAGCTTACCGAAGCTCAAAAGACCGTTCTCGGCACACAGGCGGGCACAGCGCTGGTCGTGGACGTAAACGTCTTTGTAAACGGAACAAAGACCAGCACCTTTGGCGACGGAAGAATACAGGTTTCGGTGCCCTATACTCTTAACCCCGGCGAGAGCGCAGACAAAATTACCGTCTGGTTCGTAAAGGACGACGGCACCATTGAACCCAAAGAATGCGTGTATTCAGACGGCAAAGTAACCTTCGTAACAGAGCACCTGAGCCAGTACCTGATAGTAAGCTTCCCGTTCACGGACGTAGCCGAGGAAGCCTGGTATTATGGCAGTGTGGCATACGCTTACAACAACGGCCTGTATGCCGGTACTTCCTACACGACCTTCAGCCCAGATACCGCTATGACCCGCCAGATGATCTGGATGGTGCTGGCTCGAATGGACGGCAATAAACCCGCAAGTATGGACGAGGCTCGTGCCTGGGCAATGGAGAATGGTATTTCAGACGGCTCCAATCCGACAGACACCATTACCCGCGAGCAGATGGCAACAATCCTGTACCGCTACGCAGCTTTAAAGAAATATGACACCACGCAGAACAGCAAGACTATACAGG
>JAEWTV010000063.1 GCA_023397675.1 Bacillota bacterium
ATGGGTGTCAACGGTACGCTGGGCGGTGGTTCACTTTCCTCCGCCACGGTGGTCTATACCGGAACGCTGACCCTGCCGGGAATCACTCCGGCGAACGGCTTTAACTGCACAGGAGCCGGAGCGGGTACCCTTGGCTGGTATGACGGATTAAACTTTTATAAGCCGGGAGATAAGCCAACCCTTGCTGCGGGCACGACCTTGAAGTTGGGATACGGCGGCATACCTCCAAAAATTACAACGACATCACTGCCAGGAGGTGAGGTTGGTTCGGCTTACAGTCAGCCTCTCGCAATGGAAGGCAGTATACCGGCTGCATGGTCAATAGTTAGTGGTGCCCTGCCGCCTGGTCTGACTCTTTCAAACTCAGGTGTTATTTCCGGTACACCGGATGCGGTTGGAACATCTACCTTTGTAGTCGGGGTGGATAACAGCTCGGGAAGCCACACGCAGGAGTTGAGTATTAAAGTATCGATTATCGAGCAATTCAGCCTCGCCCCTGGTGGCACCTATTACTTTGACCTATCGTCACAGAAGCTTCCGGGCACGGTGAACGCCGCTTTGCCAGATAAAAGCCTGAAATGGGTTCCATTTACTTATGTTGGAACACTAAAAGCCAGTATCCGCAGGTCGGATAATGCAATGATGCCTGCCGGACTGTTCAATCTGTTTGTGGCGGATTATAATGTAGTGCATTCAGCGAACTGGTTCTTACATCTGTCTATGAATAATGGTCTCATTTTCGGTAAAGGCTATGTAAGTCGCAATGTTCCCTATGTACTCCGTTCCTTGTCCTGCGGCAGTGAAAGCAATGGTGACTCGGGAAGCGCTGAACGGGGTATGCCTGCAAGCAATGAGTGGGACCGAATTTTAGATAAGGATACGAACTACATAAAAAACTATGCCGGTATGTATTCATATGGGCAGGACGAAGTGCCATCCCATAGCGGAGTTTACTGTGCTGTTCGAGGAAATGACAAAAATACAGCACGTAATTTCTATCAATTTGAGGTCAACAATTTCGATGCAACCGTTGGTTTTCGCCCAGCCCTCGAACTTCCAAAGCCAGCTACACTGGGTGCCGACGGCTTGAAGTCCGTTACCTTCGATATGGGCGCTGATGGCACCATAGGTACTAAAGGCTCTTTGTGCGAAAATTCCCTGACCTCCGCTGCGGTGGTCTATACTGGCAAGCTGACCATACCGGCAATTACGCAAGACAATGGGTTTAACTATACAGGCTCCGGTACAGGTACGCTTGGTTGGTACGACGGATCAACATTTTATGAGCCGGGAGCAACGGTTACACTCGCCACAGGTACGAAACTGACACCGGGATATAGCAATGCTGCGTCCATTACTGGCCCGACAACACTGACATTAATCAAAGACTACAGTGCCACCTCTACAAGCGAGTACACCATCACAGGTACGGCTCCTGTAACTGTGAGCAAAACTTCCGGTGATGCCAAGATAACTTGGAATGATACAACAAAGAAGCTGGATATCGCTGCCGGGCTTGCTGTGGGCAGCTACCCTGTCACATTGACAGCCAGCAACGGTGCTTTGTCGGATGCAACTCTGAATTTCACGTTGACGGTGAACGCAGCAGTAACACATACCGTAACCTTTGTGGACTGGTATAGCTCTTAATTAAACAAACAAACAGTAAACGACAAACCAAAAGCGACAGCACCTGCAAATCCTGTTAGGAATGGATATACCTTTACAGGCTGGGATAGAGACTTCAGCAGTGTAACAAGTGACCTGACAGTAAAAGCACAATACACTGAGAACACAGCAGTAACGCATACCGTAACCTTTGTGGACTGGGAATGATCTGAATTAAAGAAAGAAACAGTAAATGACAAAGCAAAAGCGACAGCACCTGCAAATCCTGTTAGAGAAGGATACACCTTCACAGGCTGGGATAAAGACTTCAGCAGTGTAACAAGTGACCTGACAGTAACAGCACAATACACTGAGAACACAGCAGTAACGCATACCGTAACCTTTGTGGACTGGGACGGAAAGGTATTAAAGACTGAAACAGTGAACGATGGAGCAGCAGCAACAGCACCTGCAAACCCATCCAGGAATGGATATACGTTCACAGGCTGGGATATAGAGTTCAGTAAGGTAACAAGTGACCTGACAGTAACAGCACAGTACAGCGAGAATACTACGGTAACACATACCGTAACCTTTAAGGACTGGGACGGAAAGGTATTAAAGACTGAAACAGTGAACGGAGGAGCAACAGCAACAGCACCTGCAAATCCTTTTAGGAATGGATATACCTTTACAGGCTGGGATAAAAACTTCAGCAATGTAACAAGTGACTTGACAGTGAAAGCACAGTACAGCATTAATAACTCCAATAACAGTGGCAACAACGGAGGAGGAACGCCCAATGTTACACCTCCTGTAGAGACCCCAAAACCGGAAATAACAATTCGAAAAGATACTGAAGCGATAACAGCTACTACAACAGCAAAAACAACAACTGGTTCTGCAGGAAATGCTTCTGCATCTGTAACAGAAAGTCAGGTTTCGGATGCTGTAAAGAAATCTATTGAAACAGCTTCAAAGGAGAGCGAAGGAACTGCGGCAAGAGTTGAATTAAAGGTACAGGCTCCTGCCGATTCGAAATCAGTTGAAACAAGCCTTCCTAAAAAGGCTTTAAATGAAGTGGCAGCTAGCGATACAGCAGCACTTACAATATCCACCCCTGTTGCTGCTATTACCTTTGATAATAAATCCCTGGATACAATTTCAGGACAGGCAGGTGGAGATGTAAAGATTACAGCTGCAAAAGCAGACGTAAGAACCCTTAGTGAAGAAACAAGACAAGCAGTGGGTGACAGACCTGTATACAACTTCAGTGTTACAAGCGGTGATAAGACAATATCACAATTCGGTGGTAGTGTAACTGTAGCAGTACCGTATACACCAAAGCCGGGAGAAGACCCGAATGCGATCGTAATCTACTACATAAATGCTCAAGGCAAGCCTGAAATGGTAAGTAACTGTAAATATAACCCTGCAACAGGCACAATCAGCTTTGCTACAAACCATTTCTCACAATATGCAGTGGGTTATAACAAGGTAAGCTTCAAGGATGTAGCTGAAGATGCATGGTATAGCAAGGCAGTAGGCTTTATTGCTGCAAGGGGTATCACCACAGGTACAGGTAATGGGCTATTCAACCCTGGAGAAAAGCTTACAAGAGGGCAATTCATAGTAATGGTTTTGAAAGCTTATGGAATAAGTCCTGATCAAAACCCGACTGAAAACTTCTCAGATGCAGGAAGCACCTATTATTCAAACTATCTTGCAACAGCAAAGAAGCTTGGTATATCCGGCGGTGTGGGAAACAACAGGTTTGCTCCTGATAATCAAATCACAAGGCAGGAAATGTTTGTACTGTTGTACAATGCACTTAAGGCAACCGGTAAAGTGCCGGAAGTTACAGGCGCAAAGACACTTGTTGAGTTCAGCGACGGAGGACAGGTGGCTTCGTGGGCAAAGGATGCAATGACCTACTTCGTCCAGACAGGAACCATCAGCGGAAATGGCGGGAAGTTGTCTCCTGTAGCTACCACAAGCAGAGCAGAAATGGCACAGGTATTATATAACCTGCTGTCTAAATAAGTTGTTGAAGAAAACATAATTTAAAATATTTAAAACAAGGGTTCAATTGAGTCCTTGTTTTTTTGTATAATTCAATAAAAAAACAAAAAAATACGCCAAACGGCAGATACCCAAAAAAAATAAAATCAATATAATTGTGCATAATGAGAAGTTTTGTTTGTCAGACGACAGGGGAGGGATTACGCATTAGCAGGATTATTAGAGTAACGCCAAATGATGATTATACATTGCTTATTGAATTTGAGCATGGAAATCAAATTACTTTTAACATGCAAAGACTTATTAAGACCATTCCATACAACGCTTTAAATGACATTGAACGTTTTAAAAATGTAAAGGTTGAAGACAAGGCTCTTTGCTGGGGTGACATAGGGACTGCTGGACAGACACTGATGCCTGTCAGGCTTACCGTTGATAATATACTTTTTATAATAAGGGATTAAGGAGGAAAAATGAAAAAATATCTTATCTTTTGTGTAATTATTGTTATACTTGTAATTTCATTTCCGGCATTTGTTAGTGCTTCAGGAACAAATGGCTTTACTCAAATCATACCAAGTGGAAAAGTGTGGTATTTTAACAGTCCATGGGGGATAGCAGTAGATAGTAGCGGAAATGTGTACGTTGTAGATAGTTTTAACAACTGCATATGTAAATTTGATTCTAGCGGTATTGTTCTGAGAAAATGGGGAAGTGAGGGAAATGGAGAAGGGCAGTTTAAATACCCAAGAGGCATAGCGCTGGATAGCAGCGGCAATGTGTATGTTGCAGATACTAACAACAACCGCATACAAGAATTTGATTCTGAAGGTGTTTTTATTAAAGCATGGGGAAGCAATGGAACCGGAGATGGACAGTTTCAATACCCATATGGTATAGCAGTGGACAGCGGCGGAAATGTGTATGTTACAGATGATAACAACGATCGCATACAAAAATTTGATAAAGAGTGTGTTTTTATTAAAGCATGGGGAAGCAAAGGCAGCGGTAATAGTCAGTTTTCAGCACCATGGGATATAGCAACAGACAGCAGTGGTGATTTGTATGTAGCCGATATGGTAAACAACCGCATACAGAAGTTTAATTCTGAAGGTGTTTTTATTAAATCATGGGGGGGCAATGGAACCGGAGATGGACAGTTTCAACACCCATGCAGTATAGCAGTGGACGGTAGTGGATATGTGTATGTGACGGATGTGGGAAACAAGCGTATACAAAAATTCGATAAAGAGGGTAATTTTCAGGGGAAGTGGGGAAGCGAGGGAAGTGGAGACGGCCAGTTCTCTAGTCCGTATGGTATAGCAGTGGATGGCGGCGGAAATGTGTATACAGCAGATAACGCCAACAAATGCATACAAAAGTTTGATGCCAATGGAGCCTTCAAGGTAAAGTGGGGAAGCAGCGGTAGCGGTGACGGTCAGCTTTCTTACCCATATGGTATAGCAATAGACAGTAGCGGCAATTTGTATGTAGTAGATACAGGCAACTACCGCATCCAGAAATTTGGTTCTAACGGTAGTTTTTTGGCAAAATGGGGAAGCAATGGAACCGGTGATGGTCAGTTTATACACCCATATGGTATAGCAGTGGACAGCGGTGGCAATGCGTATGTGGCAGATACAAGTAATAACCGTATCCAGAAATTTGATTCTAACAGTGGCTTTATTAAGACATGGGGAAGCAACGGATCTGGAGATGGACAGTTTCAAAACCCAAGTGGTATAGCATTAGATAACAGCGGCAATGTATATGTGGCAGATACAAGTAATAACCGTATCCAGAAATTTGATAAGGATGGTAACCCTCTAGGGAAGTGGGGAAGCAGTGGCAGCGGAGATGGTCAGTTTTCTAGTCCGATTGGTATAGTGCTGGATAGCAGCGGAAATGTGTATGTGGCAGATACTGACAACAACCGCATCCAGAAATTTGATTCTGCCGGTGGCTTTATAAAGGCATGGGGAAGCAGTGGCAGCGGTGACGGCCAGTTTAATAGCCCATATGGAATAGCAGTGGATAGCAGCGGAAATGTGTATGTGGCAGATACTGCCAACAACCGCATACAAGAATTTGATAAAGATGGCAAATTTCTAGGAAAGTGGGGAAGTAACGGGACCGAAGACGGTCAGTTTAACCTTCCGCATGGTATAGCACTGGACAGCAACGGCAATGTTTATGTAGCAGATAGATATAATCATAGAATTCAGAAGCTGGTCGCTTATACTGTTTCTTTTGATGCCCAGGGTGGAAGTACAGTTCCAGATATAAAAAATGTAGTCTCCGGCTCAAAGATTTCTGCTCCGGCTGAACCTGTAAAGTCAGGGTATACGTTTGGCGGCTGGTACAGGGAAGCGGAACTTATAAATAAGTGGGACTTCAGTAACGATACTGTAACGGCAAGTGTAACACTTTATGCAAAGTGGACCACAAATGCCACGGGCGGAGGCAGTACTCCTTCTGCACCTGAACCCACTTACAATGCAAATGTTTCAGGGGCAGGCTTAACAGCAGTTAATTTGCCCATTACAGTTAATAAGGATACAAACAATGCAACCTTAGAAGTAGGCACTCAGCTTGGGAGTGTTTTTAAAAGCGGAGAAGCTGCAGTTATTAACATACCTACTATACCCGGAATAAATAGTTATACTTTGGGTATACCGGTTGCATATTTGTCTATGGCTGATGGGAAAGGCACACTGACCTTTAACTCCAATATTGGAAGCATTACTATTCTAGGTAATATGTTTGAAGGAGTTGCAGGGTTAGAAGGAAAGAAAGCGGAAATCACCATTGGTTGTGGTAATAAATCCGGACTGTCAGAAGCTGCAAAAGCTGCTATAGGCGACAGACCACTGATACAACTTGAGGTGAAGATAGATGGAAAAAGCATTGAATGGAATAACCCAAATGCAGCTGTTACAATATCAATTCCATATAAGCCAACAGCAGCGGAGCTTGAGAATCCTGATAATATCATCATCTGGTACATAGATGGCAACGGTAACACTGTGTCAGTACCCAATGGACATTATGACCCTGCAACAGGCTCAGTCAGCTTTACTACAAACCATTTCTCACAATATGCTGTAGGGTATAATAAAGTAAGCTTCAAGGATGTGGCTGAAGGTGCATGGTACAGTAAGGCAGTAGGCTTTATTGCAGCAAGAGGTATCACATCAGGTTTGGGTAATGAACAATACAACCCTGGAGAAAAGCTTACAAGAGGACAGTTTATAGTAATGGTTTTGAAAGCTTATGGAATAAGTCCTGATCAAAACCCGACTGACAACTTCGCGGATAGCGGTAACACCTATTACACAAACTATCTTGCAACAGCAAAGAGGCTTGGTATATCCGGCGGTGTGGGAAACAACAGGTTTGCTCCGGATAATCAAATCACAAGGCAGGAAATGTTTGTACTGTTGTACAATGCACTTAAGGCAACTGGTAAAGTGCCGAATCTTACAGGCTCAAAGACACTTGTTGAGTTCAGTGACGGAGGACAGGTGGCTTCGTGGGCAAAGGATGCAATGACCTTCTTCGTTCAGACAGGAACCATCAGCGGAAATGGCGGAAAGTTGTCTCCTATAGCTACTACAAGCAGAGCTGAAATGGCACAGGTATTGTATAACTTGTTGTCTAAATAAAGTTGTTGTATTAAAAGATTATAAAAGATTACTGAAAACAGATAGCTAAAAAAATTGGCTATCTGTTTTTAATTTAATTTATTGTTTCTATTGACATTTATATTGGTTATGTTTTACACTAGTATAAAGTATACTAGATAGGAAGGAAGTGAAAGGATGTCTACAGTTGACCTGACACTGTTGGGTGCACTTATGGAAAAGCCGTTAAACGCATATGAAATGAAGAAGATAATTGAAAGCAGGAATATCGAGCGTTGGATTAAGATCAGTACTCCATCAGTTTATAAGAATCTGGTCAAACTGTATAAGAAGGGCTATCTTGACGGTGAAGTTAAAAAAGAGGGAGAAATGCCTGAAAAAACCATATATACAATTAATGAAAAGGGCAGGGAGTATTTTCTTGAACTAATGAATAAATACTCAAAGGATCCTGGAAATGTATATGTAGATTTTTCTGCATTTGTAGCAAATCTTCATAATGTTGATAAAGAAACCGGTCTTAAAATGATAGAGGATATGCAGGAAAAATTCAGGACTAAAATTCATTATATGGACATAGCTCTTGAACAAAGAAAAAACCTGCCATCTCATGCGCGTTCCCTTATTGAAGTTTATCATCAGATGTTCACGCTTTTTCTGAACTGGTCTGAAGATATGAAAAATAAATACAAGAATTCATAGGACTGTTTTTTTATGTAGTAATGGTATAAAGTATAGCAGTATTTGTTACACTGATATTTTATATACTAATTTCATAATTGGAGGAAAGAATTTTTATGGAAAACAAGCAATTAAACAAAACAAAAATAGTACTGATAATGCTTGGGTTAATGGCAAGCCTTCTTATGTCTGCACTTGATTCAACCATAGTTAGCACTGCAATGAAAAAAATAGTGGATGATTTGAAGGGTATCCAGTCATATGCATGGCCGTTTACTATTTATATGCTTTGCTCTACTATAGCAATACCTGTATTTGGAGGATTATCAGACATATTCGGCAGGAAGTATATTTTCTTGTCCGGTATTGTAACCTTTCTCGCAGGCTCGGCTTTATGCGGTACTTCACAGAATATGCTGCAGCTTATAATTTACAGAGGATTGCAGGGCATAGGCGGTGGAATTATCGTATCAAGTGTATTTACAATTGTTGCAGATTTATTTGAGGCTAAGAAGCGTGGAAAGTATATGGGGATAGTAACTTCCGTGTTTGGGCTTGCAAGTGTAGTCGGACCTCTGATAGGTGGATTTTTGACTGATAATCTCGGCTGGCGCTGGATATTTTATATAAATGTTCCGATAGGTATTGCTGCAATTATATTGATATTTGTAAATATGCCTAACTTCAAGGTGGCTGGTGTAAGAAAGTCAATAGACATTAAAGGAATAGTTTCGTTGACTTTGGCTTTAATACCTATGCTTCTTGCTTTCAGCTGGGCTGGTAAGGATTATGCATGGTCTTCTGCTGAAATAATAAGCTTACTTGCATTTTCGGTATTAATGCTGATGGCTTTTGTGCTTATTGAATTAAAAGCTGTAAACCCGATAATTCCTCTTGTGTTGTTCAAGAATCGTACAATAAATATTTCAGTGTTAATTGCATTTTTATCAAACGCATTGATGTTTGCAGCAATAATGTTTTTACCCTACTTTGTCCAGGGTGTCTTAGGATCATCAGCATCTGCATCCGGTGCCATTACAACACCAATGATGCTTGCACTTTTACTAACAAGTAATGTTACTGGTATTTTGGTTTCAAAGAAGAGTAAGAGCAAAGGATTTATAATTCTGGCTTTTGTATTAATGTCACTTGGAACATGGCTTCTTTCAACCATGGCAGTCGCAACTCCATACTATAAGGTTATTGTTTTTATGGTAATACTGGGGTTGGGAATTGGAATAACCATGCCTATAGCAAATATTGCTGCACAAAATGCTGCTCCAAGAGAACAACTGGCTTCAGTTACATCGGTAGTTCAATTCTTTAGAAATATCGGAGGAACAATTGGTTCAGCTATCTATGGAACAATAATGGCAACTTCAATGAATTCAGGTCTTTCAAAATTAGATCTGTCTCGTGTACCGGATAATGTGAGGGTATTGCTCAAGAATCCGCAGATAATAACAGATACCCAGGCAATGAGCCAGATTAAAGCTCATGTGCCCAATGAATATATGGATTATTTTAATGGTATTTTTAATAAGCTAAAAATAATTTTATCAGATTCAATACATGATGTATTCTTCTTTTGCATTTTCGTTGCGGCAGCAGGAATTATAATTTCTTTTTTATTTAAAGAAGCTGGAAAGAAGAAATCTATACCGGTAGTAAACATTAACAGTGATATTATACCTGACTCTGCTGGAGAATAAACACTATCAATATATATTGAGGTCTTAATAGGCCTCTTTTTTTCTTTTAATAAGCTTACCTTAAATTCTATATTTTAACATATGATTTTATGTGTAAATCAAAGAAACTGAAAGAATTCACGAGATTTTCTTACCAGAATTAAAAGCGTTACAAAAAGTATTGATTTTTTGTCAGTTTTCTTGATTATTCAAGACTTTTTTTGTATAATCAACTTTGTTGGATAAAAAGTATTTTGGAGGTGTTGTTATGGCTAAAGCACTAATAATAGGCGCTGGTGGAGTTGCCAGTGTTGTTGTTCATAAATGCTGCCAGAACCCGGATGTGTTTTCCGAGATATGCATTGCAAGCAGAACCATAGAAAAATGTAATGCATTAAAGGAAAAGCTGGCCGGAGGACGAACAAAAATTCATACCGCACAGGTTGATGCCGATAACACCAATGCGGTAATAGATTTAATTATGAGCTTTAAACCTGACATCGTCATTAATGTGGCTCTTCCGTATCAGGATCTTACAATTATGGATGCATGCCTTGCAACAGGCGTTCATTATGTTGATACGGCTAATTATGAGCCACCGGATGTGCCTAAGTTCGAATACAAATGGCAGTGGGCTTACAGGGAAAAATTCAAAAAAGCCGGAATAACTGCGTTACTTGGAAGCGGCTTTGACCCAGGTGTTACAGGTGTATTCTGTGCATATGCTCAAAAGCATTATTTTGATGAAATACATTCGATTGATATTGTTGATGCAAATGCAGGTGACCATGGGTATCCGTTTGCTACAAACTTCAACCCTGAAATAAATATTCGTGAAATTACTGCAAATGGGCGTTATTGGGAAAACGGAAGCTGGGTTGAGACAGGTCCGCTGGAATTAAAGAAGGTATATGACCTTCCTGAAATAGGACCCAAAAATATTTACCTTTTGTACCATGAAGAGCTTGAATCACTTGCGCTGAATATTAAAGGCCTTAAGCGTATAAGGTTTTGGATGACATTTTCAGATAATTATCTGAACCACCTGAAGGTACTGGAGAATGTCGGAATGACCTCGATTGAGCCGATTGAATTTGAAGGTCAGAAGATTATACCATTGCAGTTCCTTAAATCAGTACTGCCTGATCCTGCATCTTTGGGACCGAGAACAAAGGGCAAGACCAACATTGGATGCATTATTCAGGGAATGAAGGACGGCAAGCCTAAAACCTATTATGTTTATAATGTTTGTGTTCATGAGGAATGCTACGCAGAAGTAGGTTCCCAGGCTATATCCTATACAACAGGTGTTCCTGCCATGATAGGAGCAATGATGATTTTAAAGGGTTTATGGAAGAAGCCGGGTGTCTATAATATAGAGGAGTTTGATCCTGACCCGTTCATGGATGCTTTGAATAAATGCGGTCTTCCATGGCAGGAGGAATTCTCACCTACACTTTTGGACTAATAGTTGGCTTGAATGGAGTATATATAAATGAATATTGATTTTAACAGCCTGCCATCACCTTGTTATATTGTTGATGAAAGGCTTCTTAAAAAGAATCTTGAATTGCTGGACTATGTTCAGCAGCGTACCGGATGCAAAATCCTTCTGGCTCAGAAGGGATTTTCAATGTATTCGGTTTTTCCTTTGGTGGGCAAATACCTTAAAGGGGTTACCTCAAGCTCCTTATTTGAAGCCAGATTGGGTTTTGAAGAAATGGGGAAAGAGGTACACGTTTTTGCGCCTGCCTATGGTGAAGTGGAATTCGATGAGCTGCTGAAATACTGTGATCATATAGTGTTTAATTCCTTTAACCAGTGGAACAAGTTCAGGGATAAGGCACTAAATGCTACGAGAAAAATAGAATTCGGAATACGCATCAATCCTGAGTACTCGGAAATTGATACACCTATTTATAATCCCTGCTACACCAACTCAAGGCTTGGCGTGACTTTAGCCAATTTTAAACCGGAACAGCTTGAGGGAATAGATGGACTTCATTTCCATACTATGTGTGAGCAGAACTCAGACACGCTTTACCGTACAATAAAAGTCGTTGATGAGAAGTTCGGAAAATATATCAAGAACATGAAATGGCTTAATATGGGTGGCGGACATCATATTACAAGACCTGATTATGATGTGGAGATACTTATAAGGTCTATTATGTATTTCAGGGATAAGTATGGTGTTGAAGTATATCTGGAGCCGGGTGAGGCAATAGCGCTGAATACCGGGTATTTGGTTTCCACAGTACTTGATATAGTTGATAATGGCATGAAAATAGCCATTCTTGATACATCTGCTGCATGCCATATGCCTGATGTGCTTGAAATGCCTTACAGGCCTAATATAATTGAAGCAGGCAAACCAGATGAAAATGAATACACATACCGGCTTGGCGGGGTTACCTGCCTGGCGGGGGATGTAATAGGGGATTACTCGTTTAAAAAGCCTTTACAGCCGGGGGACAGGCTTGTGTTCTGTGACATGGCGCATTACACCATGGTAAAGAACAATACCTTCAACGGTATAAATCTTCCTTCAATTGCACTTTACAGCGAGGAAGGCGGGAACAAGGTAATAAAACAATTCGGGTATGAGGATTTCAAAACAAGGCTGTCATAGAAAAATTAATTAATCAATCAGTAATTTGAAGATAGAGAAAGAACCTTCCCATTTTGGAAAGGTTCTTTCTCTATTTCAATTGGTCTTATTTCTTATTCAAATTCCCTAATGCAGCTTCTTCTATCTTCTGGCCGTTGAGAGTTACATAAATTCCTTCGCCTGCATGATTATCTTTGAGACGAATTGTCTTTACACTTATGAATGGGTCCATCTTAAGCTTCTTCACGTTGCTTGAAAACTCTTCATATAACTCTTTTGCACCTTTTTTCGAACATGATTCACAGGTACAAATTGTATATTCACGGGTCACGAAGGCTGAATCGGCTTTTTTGCGGATTTTTCCACAGAGACTGTCACCATTCTTCGCCGAATAAGTTGTATGAAGCAGCTCATGAGCTCTATGGGAGTTTGCTTCACCATAGAAATCTTCATACAGCCTGAGTATATCAGGGTTTTCCTGAGATTTACGGTATTTTGAAGTCTTATCGAGATTAACAAGGATCTGCTGGCGTTTTTCCATAGCATCAACCTTTTCTGGTACAGGATGACCTGCACCGCAGATGCATCCGCCAGGACATGCCATAACCTCTATAAGGTCATAGCCTACATCAACTCCCTGAATAATCTTTTCAACAATAGGCTCTGCGTTGTGTAATCCGCTGATAACAGCTACACGAACAATTGTACCGTCAGCATCAATTGTAGATTCCTTAACACCTTCAAATCCGCGGATTTCTTCGAATTCAAGGTGATCAGTGAGCACTTTTCCTGTAAGCTTTTCTACAGCCATACGGAGTGCAGCTTCAGCAACACCGCCTGATGCTCCGAAGAGGATACCTGCGCCTGAAACCTGCTTGTAAGGATCATCAAACTCTTGTGGCTCTATATTATTTGTATCTATTCTTGCCAGCTTGAGCATTTCAAACAATTCAGTAGTTGTGAGTACTGCGTCAACATCACGGATTCCTTCAGGAGCAAATTCCGGACGTGCAGCCTCATGCTTCTTAGCAAGGCAAGGTACAATTGATACCACATAAAGGTCATCTTTTTTAATACCTGAAAGCTGTGTAAAGTGATTCTTAACTGTTGCACCCATCATCATCTGTGGTGATTTACAGCTTGAAAGATGAGGTATCAGTTCAGGATAACGCTTTTCAACAAAGTTTACCCAACCTGGGCAGCAGGATGTAAACTGTGGCATAACACCCTTGTTCTCTATTCGTTTCAGGAATTCTGTAGTTTCTTCCACTATTGTAAGGTCAGCGGCAAAGGTAAAATCAAATACCTTGTCAAAACCGAGCTTCTTAAGAAGACCAGCCATGTAGGGTGATACTTCTTCGAATGGTACATTGAAGGTTTTTGATATCAAACTTCTTACAGCAGGTGCAACGAAGGCTACGACAGTCTTGGACTGATCATTGATAGCCCTGAATACCTTGCCTCTTTCACGGCGGTAATCCAAAGCACCACAAGGACAAGCTGTTACACACTGTCCGCAGCTTACACAATCTGTTTCCTGAAGTGGACGTCCGCTCTTTGTACCTACAAGAAGACGTCCTTGTTTCATATAATAAGTAAGGACATCAGGGCCTTCAATTTCTGCACATGCTGCAATACAGCGTCCGCAGGATATACACTTGTTGTGGTCACGCATAATAAATGGGTGATCATCTACAATCGGTATATATGGACGTTCATGCTCAGGGGTTTTATAATCAACATTATGAGCTGTAGCTTCTGCTCTAAGGTCGCAATCCATACGGTGAGTACATCCGCACTTAAGGCAGCGGCGTGCTTCCTCTCTTGCTTCCTCTTCAGTGTAGCCAAGCTCTACTTCATCAAAGTTGTTTTTACGTGCATCAAGGGATATTGCGGGCATTGTTCCGCGAGGGATCTTGGGCATTTCTTCAAACTCCCATTTTGGAATATCTTCAAGTGATCCGCGGCTACAGCTGTAATCAACGTTTTGTTCCTTAATATAGCCTTTCATAAGGAAGCTGTCCATTGACTCTGCTGCATGGCGTCCTGCACTTACTGCCTGAATAACCGTTGCAGGTCCTGTTACACAATCTCCGCCAGAGAAAATGTTAACTTCGGAGGTCTGCAATGTTTTTGGGTTTATCTCTATATCTCCCCATTTATTAAGCTTTACAGGGAGGTCATTATACAGGAACTGTGTGTTGGTGCTCTGACCAATTGCTCCTATAATTGTATCTGCTTCAATTACTACATCACTGCCTTCAACAGGTACCGGGCGACGGCGGCCTGAACGGTCTGGCTCACCAAGTGTCATTTCTATACAGTGAAGACTCTTTTTACCGTTTTCTGAAGCTATCTTGTTAGGTGCCATAAGGAAAATCATTTCAACACCTTCGTGTAAAGCTTCTTCGACTTCATATGGCTCTGCAGGCATCTGATCCTTTGTACGGCGGTAAACAAGCTTAACTGATTTTGCGCCTTTTCTTATAGCTGTACGTGCACAGTCAATGGCAGTATTACCACCACCGATTACTACAACTGTGTCCCCGAGCTTTATTTCTTTTCCTTTTGTTACTTGCTCAAGGTATTGGATACCAAGCCATACACCTTCAAGGTTTTCACCTTCGATATGCATTGGAGTTGCACGCCATGAACCGATCGCAAGGTAAACAGTATCAAAATCCTTATGCAGATCTTCAAGAAGAATATGAGTTCCGAGAGCTTTTCCAGTCATAATCTTGACGCCAAGCTTTTTCATTGTGTCTATTTCCTTATCCAAAGTAGCCTTTGGAAGACGATATTCAGGAATTCCGTAGCGCATCATTCCGCCTGCGTGCGGCTGGCGCTCAAATACTGTTACATCATGACCATTTATTGCACTGTAATAAGCTGCTGATAGTCCTGAAGGACCTGCTCCGACAATTGCTATCTTTTTGCCAGTAGCCGGTTTCTTTTCAGGAATCCATGGCTGCTCCTGAGCCATATCCCAGTCTGCAGCAAAACGTTTTACATTGTTAATGGCAACAGGCCTGTCAACAAGGTTACGTCTGCACTGCGCTTCACAAGGATGTGGGCAGACACGTCCGCAAACAACAGGGAACGGGTTACTGTCTTTAATAACCTGAACTGCTACTTCATAGTTTCCATTACCAACCTGACGAAGGTATGACTGGATGTCTACGTTTGCAGGGCACGTCATTACACATGGTGCTACGCAGTCTGCATTGTGGTCTGAAAGTAGCTGCTCCAGGCGTACTTTTCTGTAGTTTTCAAGTTTTGGACTGTTGGTGCATATGATCATACCCTCTTTAATAGGAGTTTGACATGCTTTCACATCGCGTTCCCCATTTGGTCCTAACTCAACAACGCATAAGCCGCAGTTCCCGTTTGACCTTTCAAGCCTTATATCATAGCACAGGTGTGGGATATGTATACCCTCCTGAAGTAAGGCCTGAAGAATGGTGAGATTTTCATAAACCTCAATTTCACGATTGTTAACAGTTACCTTAATACGATTCTGATTAGATAAGGTTTTCATCGTTTCTACCTCACGTTCTACATTTGATTTAATTTGTATTTATATTTTGGTAAACTTGCACATTGTATACAAGTTTACAGCTCTTACCGTATCAATAATGCTACTTCTATATTATAGCGAAGATATTTCGTTTTGTCTTGTATTATACGACAAAATTTGTGAAAAATTTAATTATCATATTAAACTCTAAAAAAATATAGCTTATTAAATGGAATAATTTGAATTTTGACAATAAAAAAAGAACTGCATTTGCAGTTCCTTTATGTTATTCTTTTGACTGAAGATAACTTTTATAATTTTATAGGTATATGTCCTAAGAACTGATCATATTTTTTCATCCTTAAATATCCAGGGTTTCTCTTCCTTTAACAACTGAAACCTCTTTGCCTGCAAGCTTAACAGTTATAGATTTATTAGGACAATATGCTGCACAACGCATGCAAAACTCGCATGAATGGTGGTGCACAGGTATGTTTTTAATACTGATATTATTCACAGGACAGCCTTTTGCACATTTACCGCATTTTGTACATGAATCATTTATACTGAATTTGCTGAGTTTCCGCATAAAAAACCATGGGAAGGGTGTAGCTCTGCTTAAGAAGGATACAAAGCCTGAACCCTTGTAATCTGATTTCCATTTTGCTGTATCTGATAAGAGATCCTTTGAGAATTGTTCTACTTTTATAATTGCACTTTCCAGACGTTCCTTATTTAACTTATCATCAACTGTTCCCTGGAGCATATTATTCGGCATGCTGATTTCACATAACCCTTTAACCTTGTATCCCTTTGATGTGAGCAGCTTGAATAGGGGATTTATTATACCTGATGATGTATTTAGTGTTACGAGTACAAAAACCTCCAACCCATTAACCTTAGGGAGAGATTTTAAAAACTTCCAGACGGAAGGCGACACTGATTGTGAATTTATTGGAAATGCAAAACCAGTTAAAGTATCCTTTTCCGGTATTATGAAGTTCGCATTTTTGATTTCCTGAAGTTTTACATTTGAACCTTCAGCTTCAAAGCGATTTTTCATGACATCAAGCAGTTTTAAAGTATTACCTGTTCCACTGAAATAGTAGATTGATATGCTTCTCATTTTACATACCTCCATTTTCTTTTCTGATGCTGAGCCTTTTTAATGTATCTTCACACCAATTGGTGTAGGCTAGTGATACCTTTTGACCAAAATCTATAACCATTAATACTTCCTGGTGATTTTCATGCAAATCAATAACTCCTTCTATTTCATTTTTATACTGTTCGAACAGATCAAGCTGATGTTTGTGAAATTTGTAAAAGTCCGTAACATGGTCAATAATTATTTCAGTTTGTGTAATGTTTGAGAAATAAAGCTTAAGCAGCAGCTCGAACCTGACTATTTCCTTTTCTACCGGTTTGGAGAGCCACTCTTTGAGGACATTAAGCCCTGATTCCGTAATGGAATATTGTTTGCGTTCTTTTTTAGTATCTGTATTCAGCCTGTTTACTGTTATAAGACCTGTACTTTCAAGTTTTTTGAGTGTCGGGTATATCTGTCCGTAACTTTCACTCCAGAAATTTGAAAACCTTATATCAACTATTTTTTTAATTTCATAACCTGTCAAGGGCTGTTCACTTAATAGTCCAAGTATAAGAAACTGTGTTTTACTTTTTGAATCTTTCATAAATAATTTACCTCTTATAAAATATATCTTTTAGATATATCTTATTTCCCTTTTAATACATTGTCAATAGAGTTTGAATGGGAAATTTATACAAGTGTTCACACTTTGATGTTATTATTTAATTGTATGGTTATAGTTAAATTGAAAAAGTCACACCGTTGAGCGAACATCATATTATATTATTAGACTATCCTATAAAATTGCATGATTCCTAGTAAGCTTGGCATGTCAATGGACAAGAAGTTCGACTTGAAAGGACTAAGACAACCTCATTAAAAAGTGTTTCCAACACTTTTTGCCTTTGGTGTGGCAATTCAATTGGCACAATGGGGGTGGAGGAAAAAATGCTTCAGACCATTCTGCAAGTTTTTAAGGCGTTCAAGGATTTATGGGATATAAGTCATGAATTAATTAGTTACCATATAATCGATAAACTTTATTATAAAGGGATAAAGGGTGAGAACTTTTACTTCAAAAGTTACTGTAAGCACCTGACACTTTATAAAAACGGCCACGGTATTTTAATTGAAAGCTGCTATATACGCGTTCTGGATGATGAAAACTTTACAAACTTTTACAGAGAACTGGACATCAGCGATGGTAAGAAATATGTTTGCTTCGATAAATCACTGTATGAACTTAAAAATGTAAGTCATACAAAAAGATTTACTGAAATGGGTTTCTGGTGTGATGCTGATGGTGATAAATCAAATAATCTTATTAGAAGAATAACACAGGTAGAAAGCAACAATAATAAAATATTGAAGTGGGATTTTGAAATAGACAAAAGAGTTTTAAAGTCCAAAAAGAAGAAAATATTTTACCTGACTTATGCTTTAAGCATTCCGGGTATGTTCCCGGTTCGGGATGGTTTTTTGGACACTGAAAACCTTCCAGAAGAAGACTATAGCTTTTGTTCATCCTTACAGGTTAAAACACGTATCAGGGAGCTTAAATACATTTTCTCTCTTGAAAAAGGTATTGAACTGATAACACTGCCAATATTTAATGAAACCTGCTGCAAAAAAAAATTTAATGATCGGGATAGAAATAAAACATTAAGGCTACAATATAAAAATGAAATTTTCTATGACAAATATAGCGTTACCGTAATGAATCCCAAGTATCAGAATTCTATTTCAGTTTTATGGGGAATTGGAGAACGGGCAGAGGGAGGAATGGAAATGTTACTTGATAAAGAGACTGGAACATGATTGCAAACCTTTGAAAAAATAATAAAAGACTAATGAAAAGGATTACAATACGGTAATCTTTTTCTTTTTGCCACATTCCTTAAAAAAGTTCCTTGATATTATAATATAATTTGCTGCTATTAACCATTTAAGGTATAATCTGAATCAAGAAATACCTATATAGTACTTTTTGTGAAGGGGTTTTAATTGAATGAATAGTTTCTTTATTAAGCAGATTGACGATTTAAACGAGTTACATGATTGTGTAAAGGTAATTCAGCAGTCGTTTATTACAGTAGCAAAACAATTTAATCTAACAAAGGAGAATTCCCCCACTAATTCCGCATTCATATCCTTTGAAGATTTGACCAAAATGAAAGAAAAAGGAATCCAAATGTTTGGTGCTTTTGAGGGGAGTACTCAAGTGGGTTTTGCTGCAGTTGAGAAATCAGATAAAGGCATATATTTTCTTGAAAAGTTATCAGTTATTCCTGAGTATAGGCATAATAGCTATGGTAAGAGAATAATGGACTTTGCATTTGATTACGTAACAAAAGAGGGCGGAAGCAAAATATCAATCGGTGTTATAAATGAAAATACTGTTCTGAAGAAATGGTATCAGGACTACGGATTTATAGAAACTGGGGTTAAAAATTTTAGTCACCTTCCTTTTGGAGTATGCTTCATGGAAAAGCAGGTAGTGTAACTGACTAATATACGAAAGAGGTCAATGGTATGGAGAGTAATAACCTAATTATGGACAAGTCCCATATTCCTTCCATGGAGGAAATAGCTGCTTTTATAGGGCCTGAAGCCAGAAAAATGTGGCTGGATATGACAGGTTACATTGAAGCTGAATTCAAATCCAAACCACAAATCACATATAGTATTTGTGCCGGTAAACCAGGTTGGAATGTTAAGTATAAGAAAAGTGGTAAGGCGCTTTGCACCTTGTACCCTGAAAAGGATTTGTTTATTGCGCTTGTTGTGCTTGGACAGGATGACAGGGATAACTTTGATGCAACAAGGGATGGGTATGGTACATACGTTAAGGAATTGTATGATAACTGCAAGCTTTTTAACGGAACAAAATGGCTGATGATCAGTGTGATGGATATAAATGTTTATGAGGATGTAAAAAAGCTGATGATGCTTAAGGTGAAGAAGTAATGAAGGGGGCGCTTATGCGTCCCCTTTTAATTTTCTATTTAAAGCTGAGCTAATGATTGATTACATTACCTTATTATAATGATTAAAGAAAACAATATATAAAACAGTCTGTAGAAGAATAGCCCCAACCATAGACAGGATAATAATCATATCTACATTAGCAATAGCTAAGCCTGCTGTAAGAAAATAAAGAATTTGTGTCATGACGTTATGTGTCTGAGCTTTTGCCGTATTCCTAACTGAAATATTTCTTTCATCATTAACTTCAATATCCTTTTTTTTCTTGACTTCGGGGTACTTTTTCTCAATAGCGGTTGTAATAACCATTGCTACTGATCCTCCGAAAATGCCAGCGCCAACACCCATAAGAAGCCCTGACAATTTTTCAGTTCCAGCACCCTTAAGAACCAATCCGGCTATTGCAATAATTACACCGACTACTGTAAGCAGCACATATAAAAACATTTTATTTTTCATTTTACTATTCCTCCTCATATATAAAGATTTCTTCAATAGACAAATTAAACATTTTGGCAATTTTAAACGCAAGTAAAATTGAAGGATTATATCGTCCGCTTTCCAATGAACTTATGGTCTGCCTGGATACCTCAAGCTTTTCTGCAAGTTCCTCCTGGGTCAATCCTGTCTGCTTTCGTATTTCTTCAAGCCTGTTCCTCAAAACTGTATCCCTCCTGTGTAAAGTTTACTTTACATTTTTATTTTAATAGTATGTTGTATAAATGTCAAGCATGCTTTACGTTTAATATAATAAAAAAGTCTACCATTAAAATCATGGTAGACTCATATATGGTCTTACCTACAAAGTTCTTTCCCAAGCAATAATGCTTTTTCTTTGATTTCTTCAGGTATATGCTTTTTAGCCGCTGCTCCTTCCAGAACAATGCTTCCGGCAATATCATATCCTCCTGCTTTTAATATTGTTTCCATAACAAGTAAAGTTCCTCCTGCATGATTAAGCAACATACTTGCAGGCCCTGGCATATTGCATGCAGTTACCATTGCTGATTTTTTCCCTTTGTGGAGCGGTAAAGGCATTTCCAAGCCATTTGCAGCGATTTCCTCAAAACCCGTAAGACTTCTGTCTATAAGGGTTTTTAACGGACCGGAAATGTTACCGAAATATGTTGGGCTTCCTATGACTAACGCATCAGCATTACGTATCAGATGGGATACTCGGTGCCCATCGTCAGTTGGAAGAGCACAATCTTTGTCTGGCCTGCAAAGCATACAACTTTTACAAGGACTAACGGATATATCATAAGCGTGTACCCACTCAATATCATGTTCGGTTGATATACCCTTTTCAATATACCTTAGAACTTCTGATGTATATCCGGTTTTTCTAGGTGACCCATTTATAAACAATATCTTCATTAAATAATTACTCCTTAATTATTAGTTTATGGTATTATTTTATTGTATAGATTATTTTGGTAACAGAAGTTAAAATATACTAGTATAATTACTAACAGGTTATGGCCTGAATTCGATATTTTAAAGGAGTACAAATATGTTAGAAATTAATTATTTTAAAAGCCTTGTTGAATCCTTTAATAGCCTATTACAGAACTCTGATTTAAAAATAACTGGAATAAATTTAAGTGAAGACAAGTGGAGCCTGAAAGAGATAATTGGACATCTTATTGATTCTGCCTCAAATAATCACCAAAGATTTGTAAGGCTTCAATTTGGAACATTAAGAGATTTCCCCGCATATGACGGGGAAGAGTGGATAAGGATTCAGGGATATAATAAAATGGACTGGGAACTGCTTATCAAGCTATGGCACAATTACAACATGGCTTTACTAAATGTAATTGAAAACATAGATGAAAGAGCTTTATCAAATGAGTGGATAGGTGCTGATATTAAAATATCTTTAGAAGATCTGATAATAGATTATTACAGGCATCTGGATTTACATATAAAGCATTTCACCGAAAGACAATCGGAGCTTGAAAACTTACAGTAAAAGGGGACAATAACATGAGAAGAGCGGATAAGGAAATAACCGAAATAAGTATAATAGAAGAGATAATTAATAAGGCTGATGTTATAAGAATAGCTATGGTAGATGGGGATCAGCCATATATTTTGGCTATGAATCATGTATATCTGGATGGCTCCATTTACATGCATTCTGCCAAAGAAGGAAGAAAAATTGATGTATTGAAGATAAACAGCAGGGTGGCATTTGAAGTTGATACCGATGTTGAAATATTACTTAGAGAAGACGCTTGCAGCTGTTCTACAAGGTACAGAAGCGTTGTTGGAACAGGTAAAGTAACTTTGATTGATGATATAGAAGTTAAGAAACAAGTACTTGATGCTATAATGAAAAAGCATACCGGAAGGGATAGTTTTGAATATTCTGAAAAGTCGTTTGAAAGAACTTTGATTATTAAGATAGACATAGATTCCATGACGGGTAAAAAGTCAGGTTATTAAGATTTGGGGGTAGATTTAATGCAGATTGAATATGTAAAAGAATATCCGACTCTTGAGGATTATAAAATGCTGAGAGATGCGGTTGGATGGGGGCATTCGGATGATGCTTCAATGCAAAATGGTATTAACGGTTCCTGCTGTTCAATACTTGCAAAAAATGAAGGCAAAACCATTGGAATGGGTAGGGTTTTCAGTGATGGGGGAGCCTTTTTTATGGTTGCAGATATAATAGTAATACCTGAATTTCAGCAAAAGGGTGTCGGAAAAACAATAGTTGGAATGCTTGTTGAATGGCTTAAAAACAATTGTCCTAAGAATGGCCGTGTATGGCTGTTTGCTGCAAAGGGAAGAGAAAGCTTTTATGAACAGTTTGGCTTTTTCTGTAGGCCTACCGAAGATTTTGGAGCCGGTATGCAGTTGGATATATAGCAAATTAGTCTTTATTAAACCTGACACTCATTGTGTCAGGTTTTTGTGTTATTATGGAATTAGGAAAGACCAAATTATATGAAAGAACGGGTGCTGTATGAAACTTGAAAGACTGCTTGCTATTATAACTTATTTGTTAAACCATCAAAAAGTTAAGGCCCAGGACCTTGCCAACAAGTTCGAAGTATCTGTAAGAACTATTTACAGGGATATTGATACAATATCTAGAGCCGGAATACCTGTAACCACCTTTCAGGGTGCTGATGGTGGGATCGGTATTATGGAAGGTTACAAGCTGGATAAAAATCTGCTTACAAGTGAAGATGTATTAAGCATAGTTGCTGGTTTAAAGGGGCTTAACAGTATAAATGAAGATATAAAAATAAAGATACTTATCGAGAAGCTTTCAAGCATTGCAAATAAATCTGATTACATATCCCCTGGAAATGAAATATTGATTGATTTGTCTTCATGGAACAAGAATGATAAGCTGGCGGGACTTATAAAAGATATTAAAAGGGCAATTCATGAAAAAAGGCTTATCCGGTTTTCATATTATGGAGGTACAAGTGAAGCTGTCTCGGAAAGAAAGGTTGAACCTTATGTTATAGTTTTCAAGGATTCCCACTGGTACCTTTATGCCTATTGCCTATTAAGAAATGACTTCAGGCTTTTTAAGCTGAGAAGGATGAACGGACTTACTGTTTTAGAATCAAGTTTTGCTGGACGCGAATACTCCATTGAAAGTGTTGAATGGGATGGTGATGTGCCCAAGGATCAAACTAAAACAACTATTTTATTGTTCGATGAATGTATGAGTTATTCTGTCAATGATGTTTTTGACACGGAGAACTGTGAGGTTATGAAGGATGGCAAAATAAAGGTTTCGTTTCCAATTACATCTGAACCATGGATATATGGCTTCATTCTTGGCTTTGGGGACAAAGTTGAAGTTGTTGAGCCCCCTGAGCTTAGAGAAAAAATCAGGGATATGGCAAGAAGTATATGTGATAAATATAAATAATATAGGGGAGCAACTAACCTCTCCTTTTAGGAATAGCTGATACCCATTTGGTTCGTAATAAAAGAATAGTTGTAATAATGGCGGCAGTATAGTTGGAAAACAGATTTCCCCAAAATACAGAGTAATAACTTAAGGTATGTTCTGTTGCCAGAATAAATATATACCTTAGAAGCCAGACACGTAATATACTCATAACCAAAGGTATTTTAGTTCTTCCTAGCCCAATAAAGGCGCCCTGTTGAACCATACATATCCCAAATCCTACAACAGAATAAGTATAAATATGAAGTGCTCTGTTGGCTACTTCAAGAACATCCTTTTTATTTGTAAATAAAGTTGTTATATGGGAAGACAAGGGTACTATTAGTGCAATAAGAAATACTGCGGTAACAGCACTTAAAATACAGCCGATGATACATGATTTCCGCGCCTTATCACCCTGACCGGCCCCAATATTCATACTTACCATGGTAGTTACAGCAGAACCAAAGGATGAAGGCAGTATGAAACAGATTATTGAAATATTATTTGCAATTCCCTGTCCATTAAGTATTATCGGACCATACTTTTGTACCTCATTATTTATCAGATAAAAGCCCAGGTTAAGCATCATATTTGATAAAACTGACGGAACACCCACTCTGATTAGGTCTCTTAATATATCTGATTTGAATTTGAACCCTTTTAGCTGGAGCTTATCTTCGCTTTTTTTAATAAAAAGCTCATAATACATCCAAATGCTAATTAATAAGTTGGCAGCAAGTGATGCCATAACCGAGCCCACAATACCCCATTTAAAGCATGCGATAAACAATGCGTTAAAAAGTATTTTTAAAATGAGCATTAATACCATTCTGATGAAGGTAGCCTCTGGCTTTCCATTTGCGTTTTTAATGGCATTATATATGGATTCCAGAAATAAGAACGGTATTACCATTGAATTTAAAGCAAGATATATAAATACATCATGTGAAATCAAAGGATTGACATTCTGTGAAATCGGGAAGGACAAAGCTAACAAAACAGGGGCGGCAATGCACCCAAGTAGAAAGCAAAAAAGGACAATCTGAGTTGAAACGTTTCTTGCATCTTTAAAATCACCCCTGCCGTTTGATTGACCTATCAGGGCCATCCCTGCAACACTTAGACCCTGCGCTATTGCAACAATTATATTTATTATGGGGACACAATATGTGACAGAACTAGCAGCTTCGGTGCCAACAATATTGTTTATAAACAGTCCGTCCATTACAGGCATCATGGACTGTACCAAGCCCATCATCAGGGTAGGTACCGAGAGCAGAATGATTGTTTTTGATATGTTTCCGTTCAATATGAGATTACGTCTTTGTTCTATATTTTGGTTCAGCAAATTGAAGCGCATTATAAAGCCAGCTTTCCAGCAATTTTATTCATTGGACTTTGTTTAAATCCTTTTAACGATTATACGCTTACATCGAAGGACGGTCAAGTCGAGGGAGGGTTCCACTTTTTCCTAAGTAATTTATAAACATGACATACTGTGTCATGTTTTGCGTGGTATTATTATTAAGAGGTGGTTGTAATCATGCATGAAAGCAGATTATTCAAAATTGTGTACTATCTGATAGATAAAGGCAAGTCTACAGCTCCAGAACTTGCTGAAAAATTTGAAGTTTCAATCAGAACTATATACAGAGACATAGATGCAATTAGCAGCGCCGGAATTCCAATCTATGCTGCACAAGGAAAAGGTGGAGGCATTTCTATATTTGAAGATTTTGTGTTAGATAAATCGTTGTTATCAGATAAAGAAAAGGAGCAGATTTTAATGGCTTTACAGGGCATCATTGCGATAGACGGTAAAGACTCTGATGAACTGCTTACCAAGTTGGGTGGCTTATTTCAATTAAAAGCAACAAACTGGATTGAAGTTGATTTTTCTGACTGGGTAAAAAATAAGCCTCATCAAGATGTGTTTAATTTAATTAAAGAAGCTATATTCAGCCGTCACATCATTTCATTCAAGTATTTCGGGAGTAACAAAGAAAGTATCACCCGTAGAGTAGAACCGCTGAAGTTAATTTTTAAGGACAAAGATTGGTATTTATACGGGTTTTGTCTATTTAGAAATGACTTTAGATTTTTTAAATTAACCCGGATAAGAAATCTGGAATTAGAACCTGTTTTATATTCTCGTGAATTACCAGCATCATATACTGTCAGCAAACATATAAGTGTTGAAAAAACTATATCTGTAAAACTGAAGTTTGACAAAAAAGCAGCCTTTCGTGTATATGATGAATTTACAAACAACGTTGACGAGGATGAACAAGGCAATTTATATATAGAGACTGATTTGCCTGATAACGATGTGCTATATAGCTATTTGTTTTCATTTGGAGATTATATAGAGGTTATTGAACCTGAAACGGTTCGGAAGCGTATAAAGAAGAAGTTGTTTGAAATGCAGGAAAAATATAAAACCTGACACTAGGTGGCACGTTATGTCAGATATAATTTGATTAAAAAAGAGGAGACGATATTTAATGAAATATGAATGGCATAAACAGGAGAAAGATTTATATGGCGTAAAAAAAGATGCAAGATTAGTAAACGTGCCTGAGCAAACCTTTATTACGATCAGTGGAAAAGGAAACCCGAATAATACTGATTTTTCTGATAGGGTCGCAGCACTATATCCACTGGCATATGCGATAAAAATGGGGTATAAGGCTGCGGCAAAAAAGGAAAATGTCCCAGGTGCTATTCATGATTTCTCTTTATATCCTTTGGAGGGAATATGGAGGCAAGAGGAGGATGAACAACTGGTAAAGGAAAAACTGGAATATACTATTATGATACGACAGCCGAATTTCATTACAAAAGATATGTTTGAAAGTGCTTTAGAAAAAGTAAAGAAAAAGAAGCCGTCTCCTTTGTATAATGAAATTGTTTTCGACACTATAAAAGATGGAATGTGCGTTGAGATTTTGCATATTGGTCCATACGATGACGAACCTGTATCATTTGAAAAAATGGATCAATTCACAAATGAAAATGGCCTTGAACGTATTAGAGGGCACCACCGGGAGATTTATCTGAAGAATGCAAAACGGGTATGCCCAAGCAGGTTACAGACCATCTTGAGATATCAGGTTAAATAGGTGCTGTGTTGCGACTCTAAATAAAAACAAACACTCAAGGGCAAATGCCCTTGAGTGTTTTAATGTTTATAACTATTATTTATAAAGCTCAACTAACCTTAACAAGTGCTCGTAACGATCCGTAGCTGCTTTCTCGGAATCATTGAAGAGTTTTTCTGCACGATCCGGGAATGCTATTGACAAACGAGTGTAACGAGTTTCGTTCTTAAGGAAGTCTTGGTAAGTTCCATCACCTGGCTTGGAAGTCAAAGTGAATGGGTTCTTGCCTTCTGCCTTAAGAGCAGGATTGAAGGAGAACAGGTTCCAGTAACCGGAAGAAACAGCCTTCTTCATTTCATCCTGACAGTGGTTCATACCGCCCTTAACTCCGTGGAGTTCGCAAGGAGCGTAGCAGATTATGAGGGATGGTCCCTTATAAGCTTCTGCTTCAGCAAGAACTTTTACTGTCTGTGCAGGGTTTGCTCCAAGAGCAATCTGTGCTACATAAACATAACCGTAGCTCATGCCTATTTCAGCGAGGCTCTTCTTGCCGATATCCTTACCGGATGCAGCAAACTGGCAAACTTCACCGATGTTTGAAGCCTTGGATAACTGTCCGCCTGTATTGGAATACATTTCTGTATCAAATACCATGATGTTTACATCTTCACCAGATGCAATTACATGGTCGAGACCGCCAAATCCGATATCATATGCCCAACCGTCTCCACCGAGAACCCATACTGATTTCTTAGCGAGGTACTGTTTTTTCTCAAGAATTTCTTTAGCAAGTTCAGATCCTGATTTCTCAAGTTCAGCAACTAATGCGGCAGCAGCAGGTGTATTTTCCTTTGTGCTGTCTTTTGTTTCGATGAATTTAGCAGCAGCAGCTTTTAAGTCGGCAGATGCCTCGGAAGCAGCAAGTTTCTCAATCTTGGCAATTGCCTGTTCACGGAGAACCTTTTGTCCAAGGTACATTCCAAAACCGTGTTCTGCATTATCTTCGAACAATGAGTTTGCCCATGCAGGACCTTTGTTTGAGTCCTTATTTACTGTAAATGGACTTGTTGCAGCAGGATTTCCCCATATGGATGAACATCCTGTAGCATTTGAAATATACATTTGCTCACCGAATAACTGAGTCAACAGACGAGCATATGAAGTTTCAGCACATCCTGCGCAGCTTCCTGAGAACTCGAGAAGCGGCTGGTTGAACTGAGAACCCTTAACAGTGGTTTCAGCTGGAACTCCAGGCTTTTTACCAACGTTAGCAACCAAATAATCGAATACTGGCTGCTGGTCTGCCTGTGATTCCTGAGGTACCATCTTAATAGCTTTTCCCTTTGTAGGACATACTGTGATACATTCACCGCATCCCATACAATCTAAAGGAGTTACGCTCATTGTAAATTTGTATTCACTAGCCTTTGGCTTGGTATCTGCAAGCTTAATGTTTGCAGGAGCTGCTTTAACTTCATCAGCATCCAGCATAAATGGACGTATTGTAGCATGTGAACATACGAATGAACACATGTTACACTGCAAACATTCACTTGCAGTCCATTCAGGAACATTAACAGCAGTTCCGCGTTTCTCATATGCAGAAGCACCAAGTTCGAATTCACCGTTTGCATTCTCTGCAAAAGCAGATACAGGGAGGCTGTCACCATCCATCAATGCGATCGGATTAAGAAGATCCTTAACCATTTTAACTGTATTAGGACGGCCTGCAAGTTCTGGAGCAGGAGCATCAGCTTCTGGATTGGACCATGAAGCAGGAACCTCTACCTTATGAATTGCAGTTAAACCTGCATCAATTGCTTTGTAGTTCATTTCTACAACTGCATCGCCCTTCTTGCTGTAGGATTTCTTTGCAGCTTCTTTCATGAACTTAATTGCATCATCGATTGGCATTACATTTGCCAATTTGAAGAATGCTGATTGAAGAATTGTATTGGTACGTTTGCCCATACCGATTTCAATTGCCTTATCAATAGCATTGATTGTATATAACTGAATCTTATTATCTGCAATGTACTTCTTTGCAGCAGCATTTAATTTATTTGACAATTCATCATCAGACCACTGGCAGTTAATCATGAAGATTCCGCCTGGCTTAACATCCTGAACCATCTTGAAGCCTTTAACAACGTAAGATGGATTGTGGCATGCAACAAAGTCAGCCTGATTTATATAATATGGGCTTCTGATTGGCTTGTCACCAAATCTAAGATGTGAAATTGTTACACCGCCTGTTTTCTTTGAGTCATATTGGAAATAAGCCTGAATGTATTTTTCAGTGTGGTCACCGATAATCTTGGTTGAGTTCTTGTTCGCACCTACAGTACCGTCTCCGCCAAGACCCCAGAACTTACATTCAACTGTACCTGCAGCAGCTGTGATAGGAGCTGGCTTAATCTCAGGCAAGCTTAAGTATGTTACATCGTCAACTATACCAATTGTGAAACGTTTCTTAGGATCAGCCTTCTTAAGCTCTGTATAAACAGCAAATGCTGATGAAGGAGGAGTATCCTTGGAACCAAGTCCGTAACGTCCGTTAGTTACTATGATATCATTGAGTCCTGCTTCACGAAGAGTTGTAGCAACATCAAGGTATAAAGGATCACCCAATGCACCGGGCTCTTTTGTACGGTCAAGAACAGCAACTTTCTTAACTGTCTTTGGAAGTACCTTAAGAAGTGCACTTGAAACCCATGGACGATACAAACGAACCTTGATAAGTCCAACTTTTTCGCCTGCAGCTGTCAGGTAATCTATAACTTCTTCAGCTACATCACAGAAGGAACCCATTGCAACGATTACACGATCAGCATCTGGAGCTCCATAGTAGTTGAATAAATCATAATTAGTACCCAACTTTGCATTAACCTTAGCCATGTATTTTTCAACAACAGCTGGCAATGCATCATAAGTCTTATTACATGCTTCACGATGCTGGAAGAATATATCTCCGTTTTCATGTGAACCACGCATTGCAGGGTGTTCAGGATTTAAAGAAGCGTTACGGAAAGCCTTTACAGCATCCATATTAGTCATTTCTTTAAGATCTGCATAGTCCCAAGTCTCAATTTTCTGAACTTCGTGGGATGTACGGAAACCATCGAAGAAGTTAATGAATGGAATCTTTCCCTCAATTGTTGCAAGATGTGCAACTGCGGATAAATCCATTACTTCCTGTGGGTTCGACTCTGCTAACATTGCGAAACCGGTCTGACGACAAGCATAAACGTCACTATGGTCACCGAAAATATTCAATGCATGTGATGAAACTGTACGTGCAGATACATGGAATACACTTGGAAGAAGTTCACCGGCAATTTTGTACATATTAGGGATCATAAGAAGAAGACCCTGTGAAGCTGTAAATGTTGTAGTCATAGCACCGGCAGCAAGAGAACCGTGAACAGTTCCTGCAGCACCTGCTTCAGACTGGAGTTCAACGACTTTAACCTGATTGCCGAAAATGTTTTCTCTGCCTGCAGCAGACCATTGGTCGACAGAATCAGCCATTGGGCTTGAAGGCGTAATCGGGTAGATGGCAGCAACGTCGGTAAATGCATACGACACATGAGCAGCGGCGGTGTTGCCGTCCATTGATTGTTTCTTTCTTGACATAAATTCTGACCTCCTGTTAATTATATATAAGTTAATGTACTATTAGATAAATTAACTCTGTACTTTGTATACAATCTTATTTTACCACAAAAGATACCCCGAAGACAATTTAATGGGCTAAAATTTTTAAGAAATAATTAATTTTTTAACAATAACGTAGATATAAGTCAATTATGTTGACAATTAAAGGTAATGTGTTTTTGTAGGGTTTAGTAATAAAGTTATTTTATCATAAGGGAGTTAATTTGTATGCAGGATGCAATAAAAACTCAGGAAATCCAGTATTGCTATAACCAATATAAACGAATTTCTTACGGTAAAAAAACAAATATTATATGTACCTTGACTATTGGAGGTTCATATAAATTTGGCTAAAGAAAAACAAAAGAGTTTTAACAGAAATCATCTGGTTATCATGGCTCTGGGCAATCTCATAGGTTCGGGGATTTTCCTGGGAAGCGGTAATGTCATAGCGCTTGCCGGGCCTGCTGCGGTATTGGCTTATGTTATTGGCGGTTTGATCATGATGTACGAAGTTATGTGTATTACCGAAATGTCTATTGTGAATCCTGCCCCCGGAGCTTTCAGAGTTCATTCCTCGGAAATTTTCGGTCCATGGATAGGTTTTGTTAACGGCTGGATGTTCTGGTGCAGTGGCGTTCTGGGAATGGCCAGCGAAGTTGTTGCGGCTGCAATATTTACCAGTCTGTGGTTCCCAAGAGTTCCTCTTTGGGTGTTCTGTATCATATATGCGGCTGTTATGACAGCGATCAACCTTAATGATGTCAGAGGTTTAAGCAGGATAGAAAGCTTTCTGGCATCCATAAAAGTCATTGCTCTGCTTCTTTTTATCATACTTGGTATTTTAATACTGGCAGGAGTAATTATGCCTGAAAGTTTTAAGATAATGCCGGTTTTTAGTTCCATGGCTAATTTCATGCCAAAAGGGGTCCATGGAATACTTGCCTCCATGATTATGGTTATGTTTTCTTATGTAGGTACGGGAATTATAGGACTTGCAATAGCAGATACACATAATCCCGGTAAAAATGCTCCTCCTGCAATTAAAATAATTACTATTACAGTTCTTGTTCTTTACTCGGTTTCTATCCTATTTATAGTTCTTTTAACACCATGGAATACCATATCTACCTCAGCAAGCCCTTTCGTAAGCATTATTGAAAGAGTTGGCATTCCTTTTGGGGCTGCGATCCTTAATTTTATTGTATTAACGGCTGCACTTTCAGGGCTTAATTCCTCAATGTACAGCGCTTCAAGAATGCTCGGGTCTTTAAGCAGTGATAGGCAGGCGCCGAAAATGTTCCTTAAGAAAAATAAGAATGATGTTCCGGTATATGCACTAGGGTTTTGCAGCATTGTTCTTGCAGCTGCAGCAATACTATCATACCTTCTGCCTCAGAAAATTTTCATAGTATTGTCTTGTGCGAGCGGTTTTACAGCAATGATAAACTGGCTGACAATATCAGTTACACATTTATTTTATAGAAGAAAGACCTTGAGAGAAAGACCGGAGAAACTTCAATACAAAGCACCCGGATACCCTGCCTCCACAATTGCTTTTATATTAGCAATTCTAGGCCTTTTCCTTACATCATATCTTTATCCCGGTCAAATATCGGGACTTATAGGAAGTGTTGTGCTCTTTGTCGTTCTTGTTTTAATTTATTATTCATTAATAAATAAAAGAGTTGCTCTTAAATAATTAAGAGGGATAAAAAAATTGTCATGTGTCGGATGTGTTGAAAAAAGCTCTGAATACCTGGAAAAAATGGGATAAGAATAATTTATTTAAGCATTACTATTGATTACTGATGATTTTTAATTTAAAATAATACTTGTAGCATGGTATTACGGTAGATAATGTTAATATTCAAGTTGTATGTATAAGCTTATGTGGTCTGTTAATGCTTATTTAGTACAGTCTTTCATTTAAACATCAAAATACCCTGCGAAGGGTATTTTTTTATTATGCTTAGGAAATTATAGTTCTACCTTAATTTATTAATTTCCGTTAGGAGCATATCAACAAAGTCTTCATATAATCTTTTTCAAAGACTTTGTTATTTTATTCAGATACCCGGCGAACAATCTATTAAAGGAGTGGTTAAAGTGTCTGAGGTTAAATTTTTCTTCGGGGACAAAGTGCCTCTGGAAATGCACAAGGTGAGAATAGTACAAAAACTTAACCTTGTCCCTATCGAACGCAGGTTGGAAGCTATTACCGAAGCAGGAAACAATACATTTCTTCTAAAAAACAAGGATGTATTTCTCGATATGCTCACAGATAGCGGCGTTAATGCCATGAGCGACAAGCAGCTTGCCGCAATGATGGAAGCAGATGACAGCTATGCTGGTTCTGAAACTTTTACTAAGCTTGAAAACAAACTTACAGAAATATTTGGAACTGATTACTTCCTTCCGGCACATCAGGGCAGAGCTTGTGAAAATATCCTGTCTCAGGTATTCGTTAAACCGGGTACATTTGTTCCGATGAATTATCACTTTACTACTACAAAATCACATATTGTTTTGAACGGGGGTGCTGTTGAAGAGCTTGTAATAGACGAAGGATTGGAACTCAACAGTGAATGCCCATTTAAAGGAAATATGGATATTGCAAAGTTAAAAGCATTTATAGATAAACAGGGAGCCGAAAAGATAGCTTTTGTCAGGATGGAATCTGGCACAAACCTTATTGGAGGTCAGCCCTTCTCATTACAGAACCTCCGCGATGTAAAAATGGTATGCAAAGACTATAATATTCCGCTTATTCTTGATGCAAGTCTTCTGGCTGACAATCTTTATTTTGTCAAGGAACGTGAGGAAAGCTGCAAAAACATGAGCATAAGGGAAATCACCTGTGCGTTTGCTGACCTTTCGGATATTGTATACTTCTCAGCCCGTAAACTGGGATGTGCGCGCGGCGGCGGAATTTGTACATCAAACAAGGAGTTATACCTTAAGATACGTGAATTTGTTCCGCTTTATGAAGGTTTTCTTACCTATGGCGGAATGTCGGTTCGTGAAATGGAAGCAATAACTGTTGGGCTTGAAGAGACAATGGATGAGAACATGATAAATCAAGGGCCTCAGTTTATTGCATATATGGTTGAAGAATTGGAAAAGAGGGGAGTACCTGTTGTAACACCTCCAGGCGGACTCGGATGCCATATAAACGCAATGGAATTTGTTAAGCATATTCCTCAAAGCGAATACCCCGCAGGTGCTCTTGCTGCAGCTGTTTACCTTACAAGTGGTGTAAGGGGAATGGAAAGAGGAACTATTTCAGAGCAGAGAGAACCAAATGGTGATGAAAGATTTGCAAATGTAGAGCTTCTGCGTCTTGCCATGCCAAGACGTGTGTTCACACTTTCACAAGTTAAATATGCAATTGACCGTATTCATTGGCTTTATGAAAACCGTGATATGATAGGCGGTTTAAAATTCGTTGAAGAACCAAACGTATTGCGTTTCTTCTTCGGAAGACTTGAAACAACTTCTGACTGGCAGCAGAAACTGTTAGCCAAGTTCAGAAAAGATTTTGGAGACAGCCTCTGATACTCTTCCCTACATAAATTGTTCAGAGAAGCAAAAGGCCGCCTGCTATACCGCAGGTCGGCCTTTTGCATTTCAAACAGGAAACTATTGCTCTATTGTTGCTTTACTTTTGCTGGAAAACATTTTTGAAATTGTTTGGGGCAATGATATCATCGCAGGTATGAATACGGGGAGCATTAGGAGACTAAGCATAAGAAGTCCTATACCTACACTGACCGCCATTTCCATTAATGTATGGAGCCCTGAAGGGAATAATGTTGCAAAGGTTCCAGCAAGTATAATAGCTGCTGATACAACAACGCCTCCAATATTCTTTGCAGCACTTACAATAGCTTTCTTTGGCGGAATGCTTCCATACTCCTTGTAACGTGTCATCAGGAATATGCTGTAGTCCACTCCCAAAGCTACAATCATTATAAATGAGAAGAAGGGAACATTCCATGCGACTCCATCCGCCTTGAACAAGCTTGAGGTAACGAAGCCTGTTATGGATATTGCGGTGTAATATGATGCAGCAAGCGCAATTATTATATATACCGGTATCCAGAAGGATCTTATTACAAGAATAAGCAGAATGAATACACTTAAAAATACTATAATCTGTGTAACTGTCATATCCCTTGTAGATATGATATTTGTATCATTTGATACGGAGCTTTCTCCGCCGGTACCGTAAACGGCTTGTGAAAGAGCACTCCCTTTGAGATTGTCTTCTACAATATTATTTATCTTTTTGACAGTATTGATGGCGCCTGTAGAATATGGGTCGTCATTCAGTATAACAATCAGTTTTACTGTTTTTCTGTCGGCTGACATAAAGGCATCAAGTGATTTTTTAAAATCGGTGCTTTGGAGAGCTGATTTTGGAATAAAGAAGGACTTAGTCTCTGCCAGGTCGGATAAATAGCCGGTTGCCTGATTAAGCTGGTCTGAAATGGAGCTAACCCCACCGGAGGTATTTCCAAGACTGCTTTGAAGTGAAGGCATTCCTGCCGTAAGCTTTGACAGTCCGCTGTTTAACTTGCGCTGACCGTCTTCAATTTGTGCGGCTCCATCTATTAGTGGCTGCATGTTATTGGCGATTTGGGACTGACCGTTTCCAACCTGACCCAGACCGCTTGATAACTGCTGGGTTCCGGCCTGTAATTTTGAAAGTCCGTCTGCCATTTGTTTTTCGCCGTCTGCAATAAGTTTCATGCTTTCATTAGCCTTTGCAAACTGTGCATTTGTCTTATCAAAGTTAGTATTCAATTGACTCAGCCCATATTTAAGTTGTTCGAATTGCCCTGAAAGAGTAGTGATGGTTTGATTAAGTGAAAGGTAAGAGCTATCTCCAGCAATTTGTGGATAGTCTTTTCCCAGCTTTGATGTATATCCCTTCATTGTATCAAAAGCTTGAGCTGAGCTGCCAATCTGTTTTTCCATGTTTGAGTATTGGCTATGTAATTGGGAATATCCCACAGAAAGTTGCGAATATCCTGCATTAAGCGCAGATACTGAATTACTTATAGTTGCCATTTGGCTACTGATAAGGCCTATGCTTTGACTGATTTTTTCAGAGCCCCCGGCACTGCTGTTAATGGCGTCCTGCAGTTGTTTCAGTCCGCCTGACAGCTGGATTAAACCATTATGCAAATCTCCTGTGCCATTAGCCAGCTTTTCTATACCTGAAAGATCAAATGAACCTCCTCCAAACTGGCTTTTGGACTGTCCCAGGCCATCAGATATTTTCTTTAGGGAGCTGTCTGTATACAAATCCTTGATTTTGGTGCCTTCGGGCTGTGTAGGGCCTGAAACTGCTTTGACGCCTTTTACACCCTTTAAATCCTCTGTGAGCTTGTCAATTACTGCAAGTGCAGTGTTGTTATCCATTGGTGTATTGTTTTTAATTACAACTGTTGTAGGCATTGTTGTTCCGCGGTTAAAGTGCTTGGATACTATATTAAAGCCTTCAACTGAGGGGTAAGACGAGCCCATGTCCTTCATGTTGTCATATGAAAGGCTGGAATTGCTGAAAATAATTATAGGTGCAATTACTGCAATTAATGCCAGAGTCGAAACAATAGGATGCTTTACTGTAGCTGAAGTAACCTTTTCCCAAAGTTTGCTTTCTCTGTGACCCCTTGTTTCATGTGAAGGCCAGAACAACTTGGGACCTAAAAGCTTCATAAAAAACGGTGTAAGTGTAATAAGTTCAAGGAAAAGTATAACTATTCCTATAGCTACAGCATTGCCTGAACGGTAGACTCCGAATTGAACGAAGCTTAGGCTCGCAAATGCTATAAAAACCGTAAGCCCGCTATATAGTATCGTCTTACCGGCAGTCTTGTATGTAGCGATTATTGCGGAATTAACCGATTCATTACGTCCCAGTTCTTCCTTAAACCTGTTGAAAAGAAGTATATTATAGTCGGTTCCTATACCGAACAGCACAAGAATCATAAACATCTGAGTCAGACTTGTTACAGAGAAATTAACTGCATTTACAAGCTGACCGACTATTCCCATTGAGCATAGGTATGCAATTCCCACAGTAAGGAGAGATATCAATGGTGTTGTTATGGATTTGAAAACAAGGAATAAAACTATGAGAATAAATATAACAGTTATTATTGCACTCCTGTCTACTCCTTTGTAAGTAGCCTTTAAAAAGTCCTTTTGGACAAACAGTCCGCCCGTAAGATAATGATCCACTTTCAGGGTTTTAAGCTTATCCTCAAACTGACTGGAGATTTCCTGCACATCACGTCCGTTTTTTTCAATTGTTACAGATGTAAGGATTGTTGTGCCATCTTCAGAAGTGAGGCGGCTCTTGGCTTCCGGCGTATTAAACGGGCTAAGTATATTTGTTATGCCAAGCTCCTTTTTGTTATCCTCCAATATTTTTAACCCTGATTGTATTTCATTCATATCGGCGGAAGTCAGCTTCTTCTCATTGTTAAAAACTATAAGAGTGCTTTCGCCCTTTGAATCCGACATTCCGTTCAAAAGTGTTTCTGCTATTTTTGATGGGTATTTTTCAGTAACTGTTGGATTACCCTTTTCATCAATTACTTTCTTTAGGTCCGGCTGAATAACTGTCAATATCAAGGCTGCAGCAACCCATATTACCAACAGTACCCACCTTAATTTAATTATTTTGTTCATGCTATTCCTCCTTATGATGGTTAATTTATCTCTAAGCTGTTACTACAGCAATTATTGGTGAACAATAGTTCATTTTTTGAGTATAAAATATATTTTATCGTATTAAGATAAAATAATTGGCGAACAATGGTTCATTTTTAGTCTATAAAAAAATTACTTGAACCTGTCTACAAAATTTTCAAAGAATACTCTCAATAGCTGATTGACCAAATACTCTATTTTTTCCTTATCCTTGTGCTTCCTAAGAATTATAAAAAATCCTTCTACAAAAGATGATGCTATAACGTATGTAATATACTCATCCTTCAGTTTAATTCCATTTTCCTTAAGTTCCGGAAGAAACTCATTTTTAAACTGTGCATTTACAAGGTCAATAAGTTCCTGCTTGGCATTCTCAAATTTGGAACCCTTACTCTTATCTATCATTATTAGAAGCTGTGTGCTGTATTTATTGAATACTTCCATTATAAAGCCTATGATATATTTTGAAGGAAAGATATTGTCCTTATAGATGCGGGCACTGCTTGTTTTGCCTATATCAGGTATCTGGGTAATGAGATTATTGTATGCCGGTTCTATAATTGTATTAAAAAGCTCCTCTTTGTTCTTAAAGTATCTGTAAACATTGCCAAGTGCAACTCCGGCGTTTTTTGCAATAGTCCTTACGGATGCTTCCATGAAGCCTTTTTGCTCAAACTCCTTAAGTGCAGCTGTAAGTATATTGTTTTTAATCTCTTCTTTTAAATATTGCATAAAAATGAACCTCCGTTCATCAATGAATATAATACCATAAAATTATTGTCCTGTAAACACTGCTTGGTGCAATCTTCATACTAATCTTCACAGTAGATTACTACATCAAAGTTAATAATTTTCCAAGCAGTTGTCAATGCTATATAATTATAAATGTTGGACCTTGAATATTTGGGTATATAATATAAAAGGTTTTTAAGGAGGGAAATTTATGGCTAATTTAAACAGAACCATACATGTTGAAGGAATGTCCTGCAGTCACTGCGAAAATGCAGTAAAAAAAGCAGTCGGCTCATTGGAGGGGGTTGGCAATGTAAGTGTTGACCTTGCTGGCAAAAAGGTTTCTGTAGAGTATGATCCCGGGATTGTTGCCTGGGAAAAGATCAGACAGGCTATAGAAGACCAGGGTTATGATCCGGAATAATTTCACAAATTGAGGCTCCTTTAAAAGGGGCCTTTATTTTTTGTTGACAATAGTGAAAATTTATATTATTCTGATATTAAATGAATGACCATTCATTAATACAGAGGTGGAAATAATGCCGAGATCCAAAGAACAATTTGAAGATATGAGACAAAAAAGCAAATCCATAATAATTGAAACTGCACTCAAACTTTTTGCTACCAAGGGCTACCACTCAACATCAATTAGTTCAATTGCAAAGGAAGCGGGAATAGCTGTTGGCTTAATGTACAATTATTTCAGCAGCAAGGAAGAGCTACTTATAAGCATTATAGATGATAATTTCAAACAGCTTTTTGAGATGGTCTCGCACGAAACAGGTGCAATAAATGAAACAACAGATGTTCATGTGCTTATTGACTCAATGATGTCGGCAATAATAAACAGTAATTTTTCATGGAAACTAATAATAAGTATAATGTTCCAGCCAGATGTCTCAGCGAATGCTCAAAAATATATTGACAGTTTTTTCTTGCATCAGACATACATGTTTGAAAGCTATTTCAGAAAAAAGGGTATAAACAACCCACAGGAAAGTGCAAGAGCGCTTGCTGCAGTGGTGCATGGTGCATTTCTCAACTATGCATGTTCTGATAACGTCGAAGAGTTTAAGTTTGTGAGGGATACTGTCATTGATAAGCTATTGAAAAATGGATTGTAATCTCACAATAAAAAATTAAGGGCATCTGCCCTTAAAAAAATATTCTATTATGAATGAACATTCAAACAATAAAGGGGGAATTTAAATGGGAAAAAGCACGAATGATTTTATTTTGGAACTAAATGATGTAAAAAAGCTCTATAACAGTGGCAGCAGCGTCGGGTACATGGCATTGAAGGGGATAAGCCTGAGAATAGCAAAAGGACAGTTTGTTTCGGTTGTAGGTAAATCGGGAAGCGGAAAATCAACCATGCTCAATCTCCTTGGAGGAATTGACAGGTCTACTGAAGGTCATATCCATATAAATGGATATAACATCAATAAATTGACTGAAAATGAGCTTACGACTTTCAGGGCACAGAATCTGGGGTTTATATTTCAGTTTTTTCAGCTTATGCCAACCTTAACTGTTCTGGAGAATGTAATTATGCCAATGGACTTCGCCAGCCGGATTCCAAAGAAGGAAAGAGAAGAAAGAGCTTCAGTGCTTCTGTCCAGGGTTGGAATTTTAAATCAAGCTCATAAATACCCGGATGCATTATCAGGAGGGGAACAGCAGAGAGTTGCCATAGCAAGGGCCTTATCAAATGATCCCCAGCTGATACTTGCGGATGAACCTACTGGGAACCTGGACAGTCAAACTACGGAAGATATTTTCAAATTGTTGAAGGACTTATCCATTGAAGGTAAAACTGTTGTTATGGTAACTCACAATAATGAGCTTGCTTCACGTTGTGAAAGAATAATACGGCTTAAGGACGGACTTGTCGTTGAAGATATCATAAATAAGTAAAGGGGGTGATGGAATGAATACGGTTATAAAGAAGATGTTTCGTGATGTGAGAATATTTAAAGGCAGGACCCTACTTACCCTTTGCGGGATACTCATTGGAATTACAGCTGTTGGATCGGTTATTTCAGCATATGCAATACTTGACAGAGAAATGAAAAAGAACTTTATGGATACCAACCCCTCATCTGTGGTACTAAATGTCTCAAACCTGGATGAAAAAGCTGTTAACCTTATTAATCAGAAATATAGCAATATAGATGCAGAACTTCGAAAGACCGTGATTGCAAGAATTTCAAGAGAAGATGGGACTTTTGGAACTATACATGTAACAGCAGTTCAAGACTTCAACAAACTGAAGCTAGATACATTTACACTTGAAAAAGGTCAATTTCCTGCCAGCAGTAATGAAATGGCTATAGAAAGAGATTCTCTCAAAATTCTTAAGAATGTAAAAACCGGTGTAAATGAAAATGTACAAATTCTGCTTCCAGGCGGGAAGGAAGGCACTATAAGACTGAGCGGTAAAGTTCATGCGCCTGGTTTAGCACCTGCTTCAATGGAAAACTATTCATATGGTTTTGTTAAGCTTGAAATGTTAAAAGATCTTGGTTATAAAGGTTGGTTTGATGAAATCCATCTTGTAAATTATGATAATAGGCTTGATTGGAATGAAATGAAGGTGTTTTCGCGGGATATTAAAAAATTACTTTCAGATAATGGTTACATTGTAAATACGATAGAAGTTCCTGAACCAGGTATGCATCCGCATCACGATCAGCTTCAGTCACTGATCTTTCTTTTGCAGGCATTTACTATAGTAGCCTTGATAGCAGCCTGCCTTATTATAATTAATCTTTTAAACTTTATTATGTCCAGACAAAAAAAGCAGATTGCCATAATGAAGGCATTGGGTGCTTCAAGGAAAAACATTGCGTTACCATACTTTGTATATGTCTTAATTATCAGTGCGGGAGCCCTCATTGTAAGTATTCCCTTCGCCATGCTAATAGGTAATGGTTACTCCAGCTTTGCTGCCGGCATATTGAATTTTAAAATCAGCAGCTATTCAGTTCCGTATTGGGTATTTCTGATTCAAGCAATTGTAGGTATTGCTATCCCAATAGTATCATCAGCATATCCTATTTATAAAACCTGTAGCATAAGTGTCAGGGATGGCTTATCTGAAAAGGCGGATGTTGGCCTGAGTATTAAGACAAAGCTTTTTTCAAACATGAAAAATTTAAAAATAGTTATGCCTGTTAATAATTTGCTTAGAAAAAGGACCAGAACTATTCTTGCCGTTCTTGCCTTAACTACTGGTGGAATTCTTTTTATGACTTCATTGAACATTATTGCGTCAATCAACAAAACGGTTGACCAGAGTTCAAAAGACCTATCCTGGGATTATAGCATTTCTCTGTCAGGAAAATACCCTGAGGAGACGCTAAAAAATACTATTTCAAGTGTTAAGGGTTTAAAAAACTATGAAATATGGAATGGCAGTATCGGAACTTTTAAGAAAAAGGATGGCACAAGTTCAGCATATTACACTATAAAAATCATACCTGAAGGTACAAATATGCTGGGATATTTGAAAAACACCAACATTAAAAGCAATGAAAACAAAATTATTATTAATAATGCCCTTGCAGATGAAGAGGAATGGATTAAACAGGGTGCGGCTGCAAGTCTTTCAGTAAACGGCAAATCCCAGGCCTTTGAAATTGATTCAATTGTTAATGAATTACCGCCTTTTCCTGCAATCTATATTTACCAAAGTACCTATGAAAAGCTATTTGGAATGCCTATGAAGCAAATGGTGATTGCATCTGCCGATACCATGGATGTAGCTTTACAGCGTCAGATCACTAAGGACATTGAAAAAGCATTTGAAAAATCAGCTATTTCAATATCTGAAAATTTAAATGTATACGCACTAAGAAAAGCGTTTGCAGATCACCTTACAATTGTAGTTACATTCCTATTGGCTGTTTCCTTACTTGCTGTTGTTGTTGGAGGCCTAAGTATAAGCTCAGCAGTTGGCATTAGTATATCAGAAAGGAAACGGGAAATTGGAGTAATGCGTGCTGTAGGAGTCAATATAAATCAGATTACACGTATGGCTTTAATTGAAGTTTCATTGATGGGAATTGCAGGATGGTTGCTTGGAGTTTTGGTATCCTATCCGATATCGATATTGTTGGGCAATTATTTCGGACAAATTTTTCTGCACACCGGTTTGCAGAATACCCTATCATTACAGGGCATTGTTTACTGGTTTGCTGTTTCTGTAGGAGTTTCACTCCTGGCAGGGTTATTTCCATCACGAAAGGCATCGGGTTCACCTTTGCACGATTTATTATCCTATGAGTAAGTTAATCAAATAACTATTAATTTTAGGGGGAATTTTTATGAATAAAAAAATTAAAATTGTTGTAATTACCGTAGCAGCTATTATTGTTTTAGCATTATTAGTTCATTTGACCGCTAATGTTTTTATCCCATTTATTAGAAATATGCACGGTGGAGGGGCATATTGAGTATCCAAAAGTATTGGATAAATATTATACGAAACATTTACAAGATAATTGAGAAACGTCACCATAGATGATATAATTATGAAAATAATGATAGTTTTAATTCTATTATGAGATTTTATGTCATTGTTTCATATTTAGGGGGGAAATGCTATGGAAAATAAGGCTTTACGTGCTTTAGTCTGTGACGATTCAATTCTTATCAGAAAAAAACTCAAGGGGTGTCTCCTTGAAAACGGCTGTTCAGAGGTTCTTGAAGCTGCAGATGGACAAATGGGTATTGATATGTATAAGGAAAACAAGCCTGACTTGGTTTTCATGGATATTGTAATGCCTATAAAGGGCGGTATCGAGGCAGTTACAGAAATTGTTGAATTCGATAAGAATGCCAAGGTTGTTATTGCATCCTCGTCAGGTACCAAAACTCACCTTAAAAAAGCTTTGGAAGCCGGCGCATACGAGTTTATTCAGAAGCCATTTGAGGAGGCGCAAATCAAAAATATTCTCTCAAATGTTAAGAAGGAGGACAAATAATAATGTTTACTCAATTTTTCGGCAGTTACCTTTTAAACAAGAAATTTGTCACCTCCGAGCAGCTTAAGGATGCGTTGGATTACCAGAAATCAGTACACCTTAAACTTGGTGTTTTGGCTGTTAATGCGGGGTTTATGTCGGTTGACCAGGTTAATGCGGTACATAGCCAGCAGTCAAAGGTAGACAAAAAGTTTGGTGAAATAGCTATAGATATGGGTTTTCTCGATGAACTCAAGCTAAACACACTGCTTTCAACTCAGAAGACAGGGCATCTTTTACTGGGCCAGGCTCTTGTTGACAGAGGTTATATGAATCTTGAACAGTTCAAGGAAGCAGTTGAAGGCTATAAGAAAGAATATAGCATAACAAATGAATCACTTCAGAAGGAAGACATAGATGAAATTGTTAAGAACTATTACAAGTTTTCCGGCAGCGTTAAGGCAGACCTCTTGAAAGAGTATACTTCACTGCTTATCAGAAATATTATAAGATTTATAGATGATGAGTTTAAACCTTTGGAAGTCAGTTCAATAAAGGAATATAAATCCAATTGGATTGCGATACAGGATATAAACGGTGAAGACTCTTTATTTACTGCAATTGCAGCTGATGAAAAACCATTTATTGGTTTTGCCGAGAAGTATGCTGGAGAAAAATTTGAGGCTGCAGATGAGTATACTCAGGCTTCTGTTGGTGAATTCCTAAACCTTGTAAATGGTTTGTTCCTTGTAAATATGTCAAATAACAATGTTGAACTTGAACTTAATCCTCAGATTGTTGAAAAGGATAAGAGTCTTACCTTGACTGATGCATTTTCTGTGCCGTTTGAATTCTCCTTTGGAAAAGTTGAATTTATAATTGCAGCAAAATAGGGATTTGATTTATAAACAACGAAAACGCTTGATCTGCTAATAACCAGGTCAAGCGTTTATTTTTTTCTTGACAATTGTATGGTACAATATTAAAATTAAAACCAAGTAAACCAATCAGAATAATAACATATAACATACTCGGTTTCTTAGGGAGTAAAAATATGCAGAAAAATATTGCAATAAAAAATGGAAGATCAACTTTAAGAGGTGTTCTTCATACACCTGACAATATAGATGGCAAAGTGCCTGTAGTAATCATTTTACATGGTTTCCAGGGGCATAAAGCCGGGCCTCATTTTATTTTTGTAGAGCTGTCAAGACTATTGGAGCAAAAAGGTATTGCGAGTGTCAGGTTTGACTTCAGGGGTAGCGGTGAAAGTGACGGATATTTTTCTGAAATGACGATGTCCGGGGAGCTTGAAGATGCAAAAGCTATTCTTGACTATGTAAAAACACTTGGGTTTGTGGATACAGCCATGATTGGTGTTCTTGGTCTTAGCATGGGTGGAGCTGTTGCAAGCATACTTGCCGGAGACAGAAAAAATGAAATAAGGTCACTTTGTCTATGGGCTCCTGCAGGTAATATGAATGATGTAATACTTAATTATTATATAGGTGAAAAGCTGCCTCAATTGCTTAAAGAGGGTTATACGGATATTGAGGGCTACACACTGGGAAAAGTGTTTATAGAAGACTCTGCTGTCCTCGATATATATGGCAGAGCGTCACGGTATGAAAAAAATATACTTATAATTCATGGTGATAAGGATGAAGTTGTTGTGCCTGAAGCATCACTTGAATATGTTAAGCATTATGGAAGCAAGGCACAGTTCCATGTAGTAAAAGGCGCAAACCATACATTTGATAAAAGAGAATGGACGGATGAAGTTAATTCAGAAACACTTAAATTCTTTGAAAGAGAATTGCTTACTTAGGGAGATATAACTTTATGGAGCTTTACACTACAAATGATTTAAGAGATACAGTTTGGGAATGGCGGTTAAGGGAGCAGACAATTGAGTTTTCTCCCCGCTGGAATGCAACTGCCGGTTATAATAAGTTGTTAATAAAAAATGCATATAACTATTGGTATGATTTAATTTATCCTGATGATTACATGAATTTCAGGGATGAATTTATTAAGCATCTCGAAAGTCACTCGGGTTTTTTCGAGGTACAGGTTCGAATGAAAATTGCAGCTGGTACATATAAATGGTTTTTGATACATGGAGCGGCAAGGTTTGATGATAATGGGTTTCCTGTTGCCGTTGCAGGTTCGGTCAGTGATATTGCCTATCAGAAGGAGCTTGAAAAAAAGCTTGAATATCTTAATAACTACGACCCTTTAACAGGGTTTCCCAACCGCAAACATGTCACTAATATCCTGAATGAAACCATATTCAGAAAAAATGAATATAAATTGAGTGGTGCGGCTATTTTTATCGATATAGATGGCTTTAGAAAAATTAATGATGTATATGGGTTCCAGGCAGGCTCCGAACTTCTGAATTATATCGGCCAAAAGCTGAAGGAATATACAAGAGAAAGTGATATAATTTCCAGAATAAACGGCGATGAATTTTTAATTTTCCTACCGGATATAAAGGATAAAAAGGGTGTTACTAACTTTGCAGACAGGATTTTAGATATATTCAAACTGCCTATTTATGTTTTGGGCAAAGAATTTTTTATAACTGCATCAATAGGTATTGTTCTTTACCCGGGCGGAAGCAGTAATGTTTCCGACCTTATGAAAAAGGGTGATTCTGCTGTTTATAGCGCAAAAACACAAGGGAAAAATCAGTACCAGTTTTACCAAAAAACCACGAGTGAAGAACTGGCATACAGGTTTGGAATAGAAAACGATCTTAGAAATGCGGTAGAACGGAGTGAATTTGTTCCATTCTTTCAGCCGATTATAGAAGCAAAGACAGGTAAATTAAGAGGGCTTGAGGCACTTATCAGATGGCAGCACCCACAAAAGGGGATAGTTAATCCTTCTGAGTTCATCAATGTAGCGGAGGAAACGGGATTGATCGTTCCAATAGGTAACTGGATGCTTGAGGCTGTTTGTACAAGGGTTAAGGAGTGGCAGAATAAAGGTTATCCATCAATAAGGGCGGCTGTTAATATTTCGGCACAGCAGTTCAAGCAAAAAGATTTTCCTGATACGATCTCAAGTATATTGGAAAAGACAGGATTAAAACCTCAATTTCTTGAACTGGAGCTAACTGAAAGTGCTTTGATGGAATCTATGGAAACTGCTGCAAAAACTATTACAAGGCTTAAGAGTATAGGAATAAAAGTTTCACTTGATGATTTCGGTACGTTTTATTCATCCTTGAGTTATTTAAAGCATCTTCCCATAGATAAGATTAAGATTGATAAATCGTTTATAGGGGATATCGGAAAAAATAGCAAAACCGAAGCTATAATTTCTGCAATTATTGTTATGGCTCAAAAAATGGGTTTGGAAATTGTTGCAGAGGGTGTTGAAAATTATGAACAGCTTAATTACCTTGTTGAGCAGGAGTGTGAGCTCATTCAAGGTTATTTGTATGGGAAACCCGTATCAGCAGTCCAAACTGAAGATATAGTGAAAAAGGCTGAAATATTATTAGACAGCCAATACTTCAATTTCTACAACATTTAACTTTTTAAACAGCGGAAACAGGAAGTTCTATTGTAAATTTGGTACCTACCCCGACAGTGCTTTCTACCTTTATATAACCGTGGTGCTTCTGAATAATCTTGTATGAAATTGATAACCCCAATCCCGTACCAACACCTACACCCTTAGTGGTGAACCCGGGATCAAATATTCTTCCTATTTTATCAGGCTTTATACCGCTTCCTGTATCTTCAAAAGAGATTAAAACCTTCTGGTTTTTATATTCAGTTTTTATCTTAATTCTGCCGTTTTCACCTTGTATAGCCTGTATTGCATTAACCAGAATATTCAGGAATACCTGGTTAAGCTGCTGTGGGAAGCAGGTAACCGGCGGTATTTCTCCATATTCTGTTTCAAGCTTGATTGACTTAAGCTGATAATTAACAAGCATAAGTGTACTGTTAAGTCCGTCATGAATGTTAACTTCCTTCAACTCTGCTTCATCAAGCCTTGCAAAGTTCTTAAGGTTTTTGACTATTTCAACTATGCGGCTCAGTGCTTCTTTATTTATTGCACTAAAAGTTGTTACACTGTCTACAAAAGTTGATACACTTTCATTATCCTTTTGGTCTAGTGATTCTATAAGCATAAGCTCCATTTGTACATTTGAAAGTATTGATCCCAATGGTGTATTTATTTCATGTGCCACACCGGCAACCAGATTACCGAGTGTCGCCATTTTATCCGAAATAATGAGCTGTGCCTGTGTTTGCTGCAAATCATCCATGGTAGCAGTAAGTTCTTCATTCAATGCCGTAAGTTGCTCGTTAAGTGCAGACAGTTCATCATTTGCATCTTCAAGCTGCATGGTACGCTTGTGAACTTTGGATTCAAGTGTTTTGTTAAGGTCTGCAAGCTCATCCCTGGAAGCGGCTATTTCCAGCCAGGCAGCTTCCAACTCGCCATTCTTGGTCTCTATTTCTTTTGAATAGACTTTTAATGTATTGTTCATGCGCTCAATACGTTTTGCAAGAATATAAAGCAGAAGTGCTACAAAAACGAACATTGCCCATGGTGTTAAATGCCATCCTATAAGGAAAGGTATCGGTTTGTAAAACATATCAATGACATCTACAACTCCTGCTGCTGAAATGAGTATAAAGCCTGCCGCATACACCTTTGCCTCAGTATTGCCCTTTAAAGCATAAATAATAACAGTTAATAAAACCAAAACAATAGTTACAACCAGAAGGACGTGATAAACCTTAATGGTAAGTATCATCGACATAATATTGGAAGCTCCAAGAAAGATGGTTACAGCTGTCCATACAAGAATTGCCCATTTTAAGATCTTAAAATACAACTTCCTTTTCTGAATAAGCATTTCTTCAATAAAAGCTACAAAGCCTACTGGAAGCAATTCAATAGCTAATGTGGCGATAAATGTTGTAAGATATTTGTCGTTTATAAAAAATGAGATTATGTTATTTTCACATAATACCCAGAAACCTATGCAGAGTGATGAAAAGCCAAGAAAGGGGAATGCCTTTTGAGAGGTTTTTCTGAAAACATAAAGCAAAACAAGTACAATTCCAAGTGAAATAAATAGAGCTGAAAGAATCATATAGTCTATTTCATTTTTTACAATCGCTGAAACCTTATTTTTATTATCAAAAATAAGAGAACTTTTAGCTCCTATTTTTATTTCACTTACCAACCGGTCTTTCTGGGATATGTTAGACTTTATTTCAAAGAACAGATATTTTCCAGCGTACCCTTCTTCCAATTGAATTATGTGGTATGGAAAATCATCTATGTATTTTTCAGAGCTTTTATTTTGGATACCTGAATATAACAGCTTGTCACCAAGATAAATATTTAATTCATCAGTATAGCATTTAAAACTCAGGGAGGTCTCAGACCATTTACCTTCAGGAAGTTTTACACGTACAAGGGCCTCTGGTTTGTGATAGTCTTGTATTGAGTCGAAATTGCCATTGAAATCTTTCCATGAAACATTCTTGGCTTGTTCGTCCAACCAAACAGGTTTCAGTAAGTTCTCGTCAATGTTGTTTGCCCATTCATACTGAATATTTTTTGTTATGTCGATAATGGGAGACTGTTTAAGGGGTTGGTTTTCTTCAGCAGAAACACTGTATATGTTAAAGAATATAATTAAAAGTAAAATTATTGAGGAAAGTAATATATTGATACTGTGGTTATGCTTTATCCTACCATATATAATAGTCATCAATAATACCCACCTGTGTAAGTTAATAGGGTAATTTAGATGTTGCAAACATTATTATATAATTTATGTGTGATTAAATCTACATAAATTTACATTATATAAGATGAAATAAACTTCTAATACCCCATTTGATTTCTAAAGCCAAATTTAAATGGGGTATCAGACATAAAATAATTAATTTCCAGTCTATAGTCGGGGTAAATATGATAATATATTACCAATAATGATTTTTATGGAGGGAAATATGGCTTTAAATGTCACACAGATTACAGTCCTGCATTGGTTTTACCAGTGTCATACAAAGGGTGAACCGGCATCCTATAAAGGTTCCATACAGCACTTCGGAGAAGTTTTGAAAATTTCTGATCCAATGAGTGTAATACTATCTTTACTTGATATGGGTTTTATCAGTATAAACAAAGCAAAGATGCAGGTTTCTATAACAAAAACCGGCATCCAGCAGTATGAGAGCCTCAAAAGAAAATAAGCTTTAATCAATAATTTTTGAAAGTATAACAGCTATTTCGGCACGGCTTATGTATGACTTGGGGTTTATTTTGCCTGCGTTTCCGTGTATTATTCCTTCGTTTGTAAAAGTGGCAATGGCTTGCCTTGCATAGGAGCTTATTTTGTTGGAGTCCGAATAAACGGTAAGAACATCTTCGCTTGCATCCTGTAATTGCTTTCCGGCAATGGGAAGTGCCCTGTATATTAATGAAAAAAGGTCTTCCCTGGTAATTCCCGTTTTTGGCATGAACATTCCGCCGCTGCCCTTTGCTATTCCGAGTGCTCTGGCTATTCCAACCGCATCATAATAGTATGAGCCCAGTGGCACGTCTTTAAAGTTATCTGTTACCGTGGCATTAAGCTTAAGTGCCTTTACAAGCATAATCAGAAAGTCGGCGCGTTTTGCTGTCGCGGTAGGACCAAAATAGCCTCCTCCGCTGCTAATAATGCCGTTTTCATAAAGCTTGTCGATTGAATCTATTGCCCAAGAAACATTCTGTCCAACATCTGTAAAATATTTTGATTTATAACTGATTTTAAGCCCTGAGCTTTCATTATGAAGCCTGTCCAATGCTGTAACCACATAGGTTGCACCGTTAGGGTCACTTCTTGAAGCATCGGTGAACTGCTGTGTTCCATTAGTTTGTTTTCTCACAGTTCCAATTAGTTTGGAACCGCTGTTGCCTGAAGTATCAATATTGTCACCGTTTCCAAATCTGTAAACGGCAAAGTAAGCAGTTTTACTGTCATTATCAGTGAAATTGATTGTTACACCTCTGCTGTCGGCCTTTATAGAGCCGCCCTGAGGTATGGTAGGTGCGCTGCCGCCTTTCCATGGCATAACAGGTACCAGTGCCTTGTTTCTCCATAAATCATATTTTAGAGCATTTACACTTCCAGACCAAGTCGGTTGAAAAAATTGATCGAACCTGAACATTATGCTTCCGTTTATTTCTGGGTTTGATATGTTGAATTTTACCTGCCTTGAGAGTTCAGGTATACCGTCATCCATTGTAAAGTATGTATCACTGTCAGAATTGAACTTATAAAGTGCCTGTCCTATGTAAAGCTGTACTTTTTTGCCTTTGACAGTATTTGCCCACCAGGAAGCTAGCTCACCATAAGGAGCTGCAGTATTTCCAAAGGAATAATATAACTGAGGAGCTATATAATCTATCAGTTCTTCATTAACCCACTTTTTGGTATCAGCGAAGGTCTTGTCATAGTTCGTGTAGCTGGAATATGTATTTGAACCGCCCGTATGATCCTTCTTATTTGCCCATATAGCTGAAGGACTTACTCCGAATTTAACCCAGGACTTCTGCTGACGGATTTTCTGCGATAATTCTTTTATAAGCAGATATGTATTGTTCCTTCTCCAGTCACCCTTATTTGAAAATTGTCCGTTGTTATATGTTGCGTATGTACTGTCGTCACCCATTTCATAGGTTGTATTTTCATTATAGAAATAATCATCAAAATGGATTCCATCTATGTCATAGTTCTTAACCACTTCCATTGCACAATCCTCAATCCATGCTCTTGCAGCAGGGATTCCGGGATCAAGAACAAACCTGTTGGCTGCTGTTTTAATCCATTCGGGATGTTCTTTATATACACTTTTGGGAATGTCTAATGAATTTTTGGTTGCAGTAGAAGTATCCATGGAAACTCTGTAGGGGTTTAACCATGCGTGAAGTTCTATGTTTCTTTTGTGTGCTTCCTCAATAGCAAAGGCAAGTGGGTCAAACCCGGGGTCTTTGCCAAAGGTGCCTGTAAGATAACGTGACCAGGGTACAAGATTGGATTTATAAAAAGCGTCGGAGCTTGTCCTTACCTGGAAAAAAACCGCGTTCATGTTCATCTCTGCAGCTTTATCCAGTATGTTAATCAGTTCCTGTTTGCTTTTTTGAATGCGGAGTGTATCATCCTTAATACCTTTTGTCTCTGCAGAAGGCCAGTCAAGGTTTACAACCGTGCTGATCCATGCGGCGCGCAAATCCCTTTTTACATCCGGCGTTGAGTCAGGTATGTAATTTTTGTAACTATCCCATGGCTCTGCTGCAGCATTGATTGGCAGCATAAGCATTGATAAAGCGAAAACGGTAAAAAAACACACGAAAAGTTTAAAACCTTTTATTCTATACATTTTCTAGACCCCCTGTAATTCTATACTAATTTATGCCGGTTACGACTGTCAACAGTAAATGCTACACTAACATGTATTCAGGTGTTTACATTTATGTTACAGGGGAAATGACATGAAAAAAGGAGAGGTTTACTCTCCTTTATAATTTATTATTATTTTTTGTTTGACATTTCTATATTGACTCTTTTGCCTTTTAGCTTGAAATTCTTCAGCGCCAGTATTTCATTGCTGTATCTGTAAGGTATTTCAACAAACGAATACTTGTCAAAAATATTAATAGCACCAATAAGTTTTCCCGGAAGGCTTGTTTTAGAGGCTATGCCTTCAACGAAATCACGGGGCTGTACTCTATTGCTGGTTCCTATATTGAAAAACAGTCTTACCATACTTTCATCATCAAAAAAGTCTTTATCTGCTTTAACTGCATCGGTTTCCCCTTTGGGATCAGAAAGCATCTTTAAAAGTCCGGCTGCAAGGTCAAGAGTTGTATAATAGCTGTCTTCCTTGTTTTGAGAATTAATATCATCAAGTGCTTTCTCAATATAATCGCCATATTTTGAAATATCACTGTTGGATATTACATTTTTAAGTTCATCGAGAATGTTGCTTATCTTGTTTTCCTCAATATCTGTCACCGATGGAGGCTTAATCAGCATTACTTTGGACTTTGTATACCTTTGTATGTCTCTTAATTTATAAATTTCACGTCCGACAACAAAAGTATAGGCCTTGCCCGTTTTGCCTGCCCTTCCGGTTCTGCCGATTCTATGGACATAGTACTCTTCGTCGTTGGGAAGGTCATAATTAAAAACTGCTTCAACATCGTTTACATCTATGCCACGTGCAGCTACATCAGTTGCAATAAGTATATCCAGCTGACCTTTTCTGAATCTGTTCATTACCTTGTCTCTTTGCATCTGTTTCATATCACCATGCAGGCCTTCAGCTGAATATCCCCTTGACTGCAAGCTGGATGCAAGCTCATCCACACGCTTTTTAGTGTTGCAGAATACAAGAGATAGCTTGATATTGTTTGCATCTATAAGTCTTGTAAGTACCTCGAGCTTTGAATGTACATTCACCTCAAGGTAAAATTGTTCTATTCCAGGAACTGTAAGTTCCTTGTGAGCTACCTTAATGAGAATAGGATTTTTCTGATACAATGCAGTTAACTCCAGAATCTCCTTTGGCATTGTTGCGGAGAATAGAATTGTCTGTCTTTCCTCAGGAACCTTTTCCAATATTGTATCTATATCTTCGCGGAAGCCCATGTTAAGCATTTCATCTGCTTCATCAAGGACAAGCATTTTTAAATCCTGGAGCTTTAATGTATGCCTTCTCATATGATCCATTATACGTCCGGGTGTTCCGATTACTATCTGTGGACGCTTTTTTAGTGACTGTATCTGTCTGTCTATGGACTGTCCTCCGTATACAGGAAGGATTTTAATTCCTTTTTTATGTTTTGATACGTTTTTAAGTTCTTCAGCAGATTGTATTGCAAGCTCTCTGGTAGGGCACAGAATTAGAATTTTGACTCCTTCGTCAGAGCCTTCTACCATTTCAATGGCAGGTATACCAAAAGCACAGGTCTTGCCTGTTCCTGTCTGAGCCTGTCCAATAACATCTGAGCCCTTTAAAATATGAGGTATGGATTGCGACTGGATAGGTGTAGCTTCCTCAAAACCCATCTCGGCTATAGCCTTCTGCAGTTCGAGTGAAAGGTTTAAATCTTTAAAAATAAGGTTTTCCATATTTACTTCCTTTTCTTCTTTTTTTACAATTATAAACTCAAGTGTAACATGAATTCATTAATTAAACCAGTTATATATTATTTAAGAGTTTTGACATATATAATTATTACCAATATATATAATTATAAAATTGCTTCGTTTTTATTGCTTGTATATGTTACAATGGTTATAATAGTAGTAAATAATTAATGAGGTCGAGGAGCTTATGGTTAGGATATACGATAAGAGTTTTTTTAATGAAATAGCAAAATCGCATAGCCAAAAGCCCGATAGCTTAAAAAAGTCCATTCCTAATGAGGAAACCTTCAGCCAGGTGCTTGAAAAGGCAAAGAACGGGAATGAGATGGCTGCACTGCATATTTATGAATGGCAGGAATTAAACAAGAAAAATAAAGTTGACAACAATGAAATTGGGAATCTGATTGATAAGGCTGCAAAACAGCTTTTTAAATAGTATTGATAACAATGCGGCAACTCTTAAATTTATTGGAGTTGCCTTTTTTATTTCTAAAGTAAGTAAATTTTGACTGGAGGATGGTTTTATGGATAAGGTAAGGCTTGGACGTACCGGTTTGATGGTAAGCAGAACAGGATTTGGAGCGCTTCCCATTCAGAGGATTAGTATTGAGGAAGCAGGAAGATTGTTAGTTAAAGCATATGAAAATGGAATTAATTTTTTTGATACCGCTAGAGCCTATTCTGACAGCGAGGAAAAAATAGGGTACGCGCTTTCAAAATATAGAAAAGATATTATTATTGCTACTAAAACAATGGCGAAGGATGGAAAAGAATTGTCTGAACAGCTTGAAACCAGCCTGAGTAAGCTTAAAACAGACTATATAGATATATACCAGCTTCATAACCCGGATGAATTACCTGACCCTGAAAATCCTGATAGTACATACTCGGCAATGCTTGAAGCAAGGGAAAAAGGTATGATAAGGTTTCTGGGAATAACCTGTCACAAGCTTTCAAATGCTCTAGAGGCGGTTAGGTCGGGACTTTATGATACTGTACAGTTTCCGCTTTCTTCAATTTCCTCAGATGCAGATATTAAACTTATTGAAGAGTGTAAAAAGAATGATATCGGTTTGATTGCCATGAAAGCATTATCGGGAGGACTGATAACAAATGCCGCATCAACCTTTGCATTCCTTAGGCAATATGAGAATGTGATTCCGATTTGGGGTGTTCAGCGTGAACCGGAACTTGATGAATTTATTCAAATGGAAAAGAATCCGCCAGTCCTGGACGAAAAGATGTGGGAGCATATAAGAAAGGACAGAAGTGAACTGTCGGGCTCTTTCTGCAGAGGCTGCGGTTATTGCATGCCGTGTCCTGCAGGCATACACATTCCTATGACTGCAAGAATGTCTCTTCTTTTAAGAAGGGCCCCATATCAGCAATTTATATCAGATGGTTGGAAAAAGCAGATGGAATTGATAAATGACTGCATGAATTGCGGGCAATGTACGAGCAAATGTCCGTATAAGCTTGATACTCCGGGAATATTGAAATGCATGCTGGAGGATTATCAGGAGTTTTATAAGATGCACAGCAGTAATGTATAATCATAAACCCCAAAGGCATCAGTCCGAAACATGAACTGATGCCTTTTGTGGTTATTTCATTTCATCTATTATAGCTACTCCCGAGCTTGTACCTATCCTGTTGGCACCTGCCTCGATTACGGCTAGCGCTTCACTAAGGCTTCTTATTCCTCCTGAGGCTTTAACGCCCATGGAAGTTCCTACTATATTTCTCATTAATGTCACGTCAGCGGCAATGGCGCCCCCTGTTCCAAAGCCGGTAGAAGTTTTCACAAAGTTAGCTCCTGCTTTTTTTGCCAGATTACAGGCTGTTACTTTTTCTCCATCAGTAAGGAAACAGGTTTCAATAATAACTTTTACAAGAGCACCCTTGGATGCTTTCACTACTCCGGCTATCTCAGCCTCTACATATTTAATGTTACCTGACTTAAGCATTCCGACATTAATCACCATATCAACTTCCTGTGCCCCATCCTCTACTGCCTTGGAAGCCTCAAAGGCTTTAGTCTCGGGAGAGTTTGCACCTAAAGGGAAACCTATAACGGTACAGACTTTTACGTCTGTCCCAGACAATTCACTTGCTACAAGCTTAACAAAACCAGGGTTGATGCACACCGAGGCAAAATTATTATTTATTGCTTCCTGGCATAAAGCTTTTATCATTTCATCAGTTGCTGAAGCTTTCAATATTGTATGATCAATCATGGAAGCCATAGTCTTTTTAGTTATTTCAGCCATTTTTGTTCCACCTTTACTATTAGTTTCAGTTGAATAAGGTAATTTTACCATTATAAATAAAGATATAAAAGGGAAAAGGCAGATTACTGCATAAACAAAGGCAATTTGGTATAATCTGTTGATAAAGAATAATTTATTACTTATAATATATTTTATCGCATAAGCTGTTTTATGTGGATACTCAAATTTAAAAGACTGGAGTGGTAATAATGATACCTACACCTCATATACAGGCAAAAAGCAAGGACGAGATAGCGGAAACCATACTTCTGCCAGGTGATCCTTTAAGGGCCAAATTTATTGCAGAAACTTACCTGGACAACCCTGTTGAATTTACATCAACAAGAAATATTCTTGGATATACAGGAACCTACAAAGGTAAAAGGGTTTCTGTAATGGGAACAGGAATGGGTATTCCTTCAATCGGTATTTACACTTTTGAACTCATCAATTTTTATGGTGTCAAAAATCTTATCCGTATAGGTTCATGCGGTGCTTTACAGCCCGATATTAACATAAGGGACATAGTAATAGGAATGGCCGCCTGCACTACATCAAACTATGCTTCACAATATAAACTTTCTGGAACCTTTGCACCTTGTGCTTCATGGGATTTACTAAAAAAAGCTGTTGATGTAGCTGAAGAAAAATCCATTCAGGTCAAAGTAGGAAATATCATATCTTCAGATATTTTTTACAATGATGATCCGGATGATTGGAAAAATTGGGCTAAGATGGGCGTACTTGCAGTAGAAATGGAAGCTGCGGGGCTTTATATGAATGCAGCACGCGCAGGAGCAAATGCATTATGTATTCTGACAGTTTCCGATTCACTTGTTTCACATGAGGAAACAACGGCAGAAGAGCGTCAGAACTCATTTACACAAATGATGGAAATAGCCCTTTCACTGGCTTAAATTAGGGCAAGCACATATATTGACAATGTATTTCTTATGTGCTATTATTCCATTAAACCGTTGAAGAGGAAGTAAAACCACAGCCCAGCTGTAAAGAGAATCGGGAACGGTGAAATCCCGGTGAGTATGGAGTGGACAAATGGACCTTGGAGGGCATGGTGAAAAAGTTATTAAACTTTAGTATCCATTGACGTTAGCCGACGTTACAGGCAATGAGTGTGTTGGCACTCTGCAAGGTGGATGCTTACATAAGGCATCAATTAAGGTGGTACCGCAGGTTATCGCACCTGTCCTTATTAAAAAGGATAGGTGCTTTTTGTTTTGGTACGCTTAATATATCTATTCTACCGCGGAAGAATAGGTAATTGCAGAGAATAAACCTCGATAAAAAATTATTTTCGGGAGGTATTTTCTATGAGAAAATCAATGGTAAAAATCGTTCTTTCAGCAGTAATGACATTTGTATTAATGTTCACTATGGCAGCTTGCGGCTCAACCACATCTACATCAGGTGATAATTCACAGGGTTCAAGTACACAGGCAGCGTCAACATCAGCAGCTAAAACAGTTAAGAAAATCGGTATCGTTCAGATTGTTCAGCACCCTTCGCTTGACACAATAAGGGAATCTATTATTAAACAGCTTGCTGACAAAGGCTTTAAAGATAATGAAAATATAAAAATAGATTATCAGAATGCACAGAATGACCAGTCAAATCTTAAAACTATAGTTCAGAAATTTGTGAACAATAAATATGATTTAATAATTGCAATTGCTACACCTTCTGCACAGGCTGCAGCAGGCGAGACAAAGGATATACCTATATTGTTCTCGGCTTGTACAGATCCTGTTGCTTCAGGGCTTGTAGAAAACCTTGAAAAACCGGGTAAGAATGTTACAGGTACTTCTGATGCGGTTTCAGCAGAAAAGATTATGACTCTTGCAAAACGTATCACGCCGAATGTAAAGAAAATTGGTGCATTATACAACTCAGGTGAAACAAATTCTATCTCAGTTATTAACAATCTTAAAGACTATGCTAAAAAGAACGGCTTGACAGTTGTTGAAGCTACAGTTACAAATTCATCTGAAGTACAGCAGGCAGTTTCATCTCTGGCAGGTAAGGTAGATGCAATCTTTTCACCAATTGACAACACAATAGCTTCCGCAATGCCTACAGTTGCCAAGGTTGCAAATAAGGCAAAGATACCTGTATATGTAGGAGCAGATTCAATGGTTAAGGATGGCGGGCTTGCAACCTATGGAATTGATTATGTAGTATTGGGACAGGAAACCGGAAATATGGCAGTAGAAATACTTAATGGTAAAAAACCTGGCGATATGCCTGTTAAGACGATGGACCAGATGAAGATTTATGTTAATCAGGTCACAGCAGATGCTATAGGTGTTAAAATACCTGACGATGTTCTAAAGGAAGCAGCTGAAGTTTTTAAAAAATAATTATTAGAAGGGGTTTGGGATCATGCTACTGTCTTTACAAAGTGCAGTGGAGCTTGGAGTAATATATGCAATAATGGCGTTGGGTGTCTTTATTTCGTTCAGAACGCTCAACATACCGGATTTGACTGTTGATGGAAGCTTTGCACTTGGAGCCTCAGTTTCCGCAGTAATGTGTTTGAACGGTCAACCGGTGCTTGGAATACTAATTGCATTTATTGCAGGCTGCCTGGCAGGGTCCCTTACCGCTTTACTGAATACGAAATTAAAAATACAGCCGCTGTTGGCTGGAATTTTAATGATGCTCGCCCTATGGTCCATAAATCTTAAGATTATGGGAAAAGCAAATATATCTCTGTTAAATAAAAATACAATTTATAGTATATTTGACTTTTCAGATGCCTCAGATTATCTTAAAATAGCTATATCTGCAGTTATATTAATTACAATTCTTATTCTTCTTTACCTTTTCTTAAAAACAAAGCTTGGTATTGTACTGAGGGCGACTGGTGACAATGACCAGATGGTTAGGGCACTTGGCGTAAATACCAATTGGACTGTCATAATCGGTCTTGCATTATCAAATGGTCTTGTAGCAGTATCGGGTGCTTTGATAGCACAAAATCAAGGCTATTCGGATGTTTCAATGGGAATAGGCATGGTGGTTATAGGTCTTGCATCTGTTATTATTGGTGAAGTTATCTTTGGAATTAAAACTTTAAAGAGAAGACTTATAGCAGTAATTCTTGGTGCAATAGTCTATCGTTTGGTAATAGCGGTTGCATTTGAACTGGGAATGCCGACAAACGATTTGAAACTTATATCTGCTGTAATTGTTGCTCTGGCATTATCAATGCCTACCATTAAAGGACGTTTTGTAAAGCTAAAAAGGAGAATGTCTATAACTAACACCAATGAAGGAGGTCGGGACTGATGCTGATTGTTCAGAATATAAGCAAAACCTTCAGTAAAGGCAGTGTTAATGAAAAACTTGCAATTGATAATATAAGCCTGACCCTTGAAGAAGGTGAATTTGTTACAATAATAGGCGGAAACGGCGCCGGGAAATCAACCTTTCTGAACTGTATCTCAGGCGTGTATGATATTGATAAGGGTAAAATTCTTCTGGACAATATTAATGTGACTTTTGCTCCTGAATACAAAAGATCAAGGTATATAGGACGAGTTTTCCAGGACCCTATGAAGGGAACTGCCTATGACATGACCATAGAGGAAAACCTTGCAATAGCTTATGCGAAAGGTAAACCAAGGGGTTTAAGGCCGGGTATAAAAAAATCTGATCTTAAGTTCTTTAGAGAACGCCTCGCACTTCTTGACCTGGGTCTTGAGGACAGAATGAAGCAAAAGGTAGGCCTTCTATCCGGGGGACAGCGACAGGCGCTTACTCTTCTTATGGCTACAATTGTCAAACCAAAGCTTCTGCTTCTTGATGAGCATACTGCGGCACTGGATCCTTCAATAGCTAAAAAGGTTCTTAAAATGACTAAGGATGTAGTTTTAGAAGAAAAACTATGTACCATGATGGTTACACACAATATGAAAGCTGCACTTGAGTATGGTACCAGAACCATAATGATGCATGAAGGCAGAATAATTCTTGACCTTAAAGGTAAGGAAAGAGAAGAAATGACGGTGGAACAGCTGATTGACCAGTTCGGTAAAAAAAGTGGAACTGAGCTAGATAATGACAGGATGCTTTTAAGCTGATTCTTAAAAATATACGAAGGAGTGGATAATTTAATTCACTCCTTTTTGATTTGGGCAGCTTTTAAGTTGGAATACACCTGAATAATTGGTATAATCAAATAATAAAATTACTGTTAACCGGGAAGAGATGACATTTATGATTTTTTCAAAAAGAATGGACGGGCTCACATCAGCCATATTTTCAGAGCTTGATTACAAGAAAAAGGAGCTTATCAATGCTGGAAGGGATGTTTTCGACCTAAGTATCGGAACACCTGATTTACCTCCTGCTCCACATATAGTTGAAGTGCTTAAGGAAGCAGCTGGTAAGGCTGAAAATTATGTTTATGCAATAAATGACATGTCGGAACTTATTGAAGCAGCCTTGGGATGGTACAGAACCAGATACAGTGTAGATTTGGAGTTTAATGAGGTGACGTCGCTTTTGGGTTCACAGGACGGCTTATCGCATATAGCTCTTACTCTTGCAGATCCGGGAGATGTTGTAATGGTTCCTGATCCTGGATATCCTATTTTCAATGTTGGCCCGGGGCTTGCGTGTGCATCTGTCTACAAAATGCCTCTTCTCAAAGAGAATAATTATCTTATAGATTTTGATAAAATTGATTCGGATACAGCACATAAAGCAAAGCTTATGATTGTGTCCTATCCGAATAATCCTGTAACTACAGCAGCACCACATGAATTTTATGAAAAGCTGGTGTGGTTTGCTAAAAAGTATGATATTGCCGTGGTTCATGACAATGCATACAGTGAACTTGTTTTTGATGGCAAGGAAGGCGGGAGTTTTCTAGCCGTTCCCGGTGCCAAGGATATAGGAGTTGAATTTAATTCTCTCTCCAAGTCTCATAATCTTACCGGCTGCAGAATATCTTTTGCTTTGGGCAACAAGGATATTATTAAGCAGCTCAAAACCTTAAAGTCTCATCTTGATTATGGCATTTTTCTGCCTATACAAAAGGCCGCAATAGCAGCATTAACAGGGGCACAGGAAAATGTGCACCAAACAATGCTGACCTATCAAAGGCGCCGCGACGTTTTGGTCGAAAGCTTTATGGAGGCAGGATGGATTATACCTAAATCAGAGGCAACAATGTTTGTATGGGCCCCCATCCCTCTAAAATATACTTCCTCAGTGGATTTTACCTTTGATCTGCTTGATAAGACAGGTATAATTGTTGTACCTGGAAGTAGTTTTGGTAGCAATGGTGAAGGCTATGTCCGGCTTGCACTTGTTCAAAATGAGCAAAGAATCAGAAAAGCGGCTCAAATTATTAAAAATTCCGGAATTCTTAAATAAACTCAGCAAATTTATACTAATAATAACAATTTACATTATTAATTTGTTTGTTTTTCTTATGTAAAATTATTATTAGTAAAAAAATTTGTAGGGGGTTGGTTTATTGGAATCTCAGGTTACAAATTTGATTAATAAGGACGAACTTATTAATAGCACAAAAGAAGCAAAAAAAAGCCAAAGAAAGGGCAAGGATGATCTTGTTCAAAATTCAGGCTTTAACTTAATGGGGGCAGATGGACTCCGTGCTATTGCGTGTTTAAGTGTTATTATCCATCATATTATGCAACGGCTAATTACTGAAGCTCAGCCTAAATGGGCGCAGGAGGCACAGTCATTCTTCCTTTTGGGAAATGCAGGTGTAAGTGTATTTTTTGTATTAAGCGGGTTTCTTCTTTCATATCCTTTCTGGAAGCGATATTTGAACAATGAAAAATTTCCAAGCATGAAACATTATGCTCTTCGTCGTGCTTCGCGTATTATGCCCGGATATTATGCCTCTTTGACAATATCCGCAGTAATACTTCCTTTAGTATTGAATATGCCAATGGAATCAATGCTGAGGCGTATAATATCAGGCTATACCTTTACTTCAGGAACAAGCTATGTAACCTTTTTCCCGTCAGATATAAACGGACCTCTCTGGTCTATAGGTTTTGAAGTAATCTGTTATGTTCTCATGCCTATTTTCATGATAGGACTTTTTGGACTTTTAGGTAAGAAACGTTCTTTTGCAAAAGGGTTTATTTATTGGATTGGTGTATTTGTTCTCATTACTGCTGCAAATCAGTTGATACATGTTTTGTTAACTCCAGATAAAGTAAAACGTGGCTGGGAATATGGCATTGTAGGCGGAGCCAAGTACTGGATGCCGAATTACAATCCAATAGGCTTCTTCGGGCATTTTACAATGGGGATTTTTGCGGCAAGTGTTGCATGTTTCCTATATAAGAAAGCTTCCTCAATAGAGAAATGGAAGAAGAAAGGATTGTTTGATTTAATTGGTGTTACAGCTTTGGCAGGCAGTATAGTGTTCCTCTGGTTTTCACGTCATAAGCCGGAATTCAGCTTAAGTATCCAGAATCAGCCATACTTCTTCCCATTCCTTGCACTTTTAATGGCTGCAATTCTGGCAACAGCGCCACATTCTTTATGGTTTGGTAAGCTATTGGACAATAGGTTCTTTAAGTTTACAGCTAAAATATCATTTGGTTTATACATATGGCATTTCCTTGTAATATTTGCTATTACCAGGCTGTGGATGCCCAAATATGAAGTTGCGCGTATGGGAAACTGGAAGGATTGGGCTCTTGCTTCAGTAGTTCTGCTGGTTGTGTCCTACATTATTGCTGCACTGTCATATCGTTTTATTGAAAAACCGGTCCTTGACTGGGCTCATAAAAAGAAGTTTAAGTAATGCGACTACAGGCTCCATCTAAAAATTTGACTTATTTGCAAATGCCGGATAAAATATATTCTTAGGTATACAAAAAATTGCACGGCATATTATTATTTTGTACAGGCATTTGAGGGAGAGTCAAATCTATGATTGAAGTAAAAGAGGTTAAAACATTAAAAGAACTTAAGCAGTTTATGAACTTCCAGTTTTCTCTTTATAAAGATTGCCAATATTGGATACCGCCTTTAAAATTTGACGAAATGAATACTCTACGCAAGGATAAGAATCCTGCCTTTGAGTACTGTGATGCAAAGTATTGGCTTGCTTACAAGGATGGTAAGATTGCAGGCAGGATAGCCGGTATAATTAATCATAAATATATAGAAAAGTGGAAAAATAAAAACGCGCGTTTTGGATGGGTAGACTTCATTGATGATCCTGAAGTGTCAAAAGCGCTTTTTGAAACTGTTGAAAAATGGGCAAAGGAAAATGGCATGGAAGGGGTTCACGGTCCTCTTGGCTTCTGCGATTTGGATAAGGAAGGCATGTTAATTGAAGGTTTTGAGGAAATGGGTCTTTACTTCACCATTTACAATTATCAATATTATCCGAAGCACCTTGAGAACTTGGGCTTTGCAAAGGATATCGACTGGCTTGAATATATAGTAAAAACACCCGATTCAATACCTGAAAAGGTTGAGAGAATAAATGACATAGTCCTTAAGAGGCTTAACCTGCATATATTTGTTGCAAAGAAGCCAAAAGATTTTCTCCCATATGCACCGGGTATTTTTAACATTTTAAATGAAGCATATAGTGATCTTTATGGTGTTGTACCGCTTACTGAAAAACAGGTTGCTTATTATACAAAACAGTATTTCAGCGTTCTTAATCCTGATTATATAAGACTCATATTAAATGATCAGAATGAAGTTGTTGCTTTTGGAATATGCGCTCCTGCAATGTCTAAAGCGATTAAGAAGGCAAAAGGAAAAGTTTTGCCGTTTGGTTTCATACATTTACTTAGGGCAATGAAAAAGAATGATTCCCTTGATCTTTTACTTGTCGCTGTTAAGCCTGAACTTCAGGCAAAGGGTATAAATGCACTTTTGATGACAGAAATAACAAAAACAAGTATAAAGAACGCTATAACTACAGCCGAGACTGGTCCTGAACTTGAAAGTAACACGAAGGTTCAGGCACTCTGGAAGCATTACGAAACAAGGCACCACAAAAAGAGAAGAAGTTATTTTAAGAAAATAGTTTAATATAAAAGTAATCAAAGCCGAAACTTTTCGGCTTTTTATTTTGTATTGACATATATATTAATATATTGTAAATTTAATATTTTTTTAAGGAAAGTTTATCTAAAAAGTGATAAAATATTAATGGATATTGTTGCTAATTTAAATATAACTTAACTTAAGTAAAAAAAGCTTATGCGATAAATAATAATTATATATACTTTGCTTTTTGCGAAGAATAAATAATTTTAAGGCTAGAGGAGTTTAATATGGATTTTTTAACTGGTCAGTTCTGCGATTCTTACATGCCAATTGCAGATGGTGTGACCAACGTCGTTAAGAATTATGCTTTTTGGCTGCAAAAGAAATATGGAACCTGCTATGTTGTTACTCCTGATTTCCCAGGCTATGAAGATAATGAAATATTTGAGGTTTTGAGATACTATTCAATACCCGTTCCTACAAGAAAACCCTATAGATCAGGATTTCCTTTTTTGGATGTGGGTTTCCAAAAAAAGCTGAAAAGTATTGATTTTGACCTTGTGCACGCACATAGCCCGTTTAGGACTGGTAAAATAGCACTTAAGCTTGCAAGGTTAAAAGGTATTCCCATAGTGGCTTCCTTTCATTCAAAATACTATGATGATTTTAAAGATGCATTAAAAAGTGATGCGGTGGCAAAAATGCTTACCAAACTGGTTATAGAGTTTTATAATAATGTTGACTATGTCTGGACGGTAAACAAATCTACCGTAGATACTTTGAGGGAATATGGATTTAAAGGCAACGTGGAAGTAGTTGAAAACGGTATTGACTTTATGGATCTAAGTGATTATGATAGAAATCCTTTAGTCACTGGAACCGGTAATACGGATGGTCCACTTAATATGCTCTACGTAGGCCAACATGTATGGCATAAAAACCTAAAATTGCTTGTTAATTCGTTAAAGATATTTAAAGATTCCGGTAAAAATTTTCTTATGACCATGGTTGGCGAAGGAAATGCTATGGAGGATTTGCAGAAGCTGGTTTTTGATCTCGGAATGAAAGAAAATTTTATATTTACAGGCAGGATAAATGACAGGGAAAAACTTAAGGCAATTTATTCAAACACAGATTTGCTGCTTTTCCCTTCGGTATACGATACATTTTCGCTTGTTGTGCGAGAGGCTGCTTCGGTTGGTTGCCCTTCAATAGTTATTGAGAATTCTAATGCAGCGGAAAACGTTGTTGATGGCTTTAATGGTTTCCTTTCCCAAAATGATGAAAAGGCGTTTGCACAGGCAATAATTTCTTCAGTGGAAGACAGGGCAAAGCTTAAAACAGTGGGTCGCAATGCTTACAACACCCTTTTCCAGTGTTGGGAATCGGTAATTGATGAGGTTTCAGAAAGATATTTAGAAATAATTAATGTTTATAATAAAATACGTGCATAAAATTTTATTCTTTTTTTGAAACTTATTTTGAAAAATTACGTATTAATATATGAATACTAAGGAGATTGGTAATGGGATTAATTAAAGATTTTATAGATTTTGTGCTGCACCTTGATGTTCGTCTTCCGCAATTAGTAAGCGACATCGGGATATGGACATATTTGATAATGTTCGCACTGATTTTTTGTGAGACTGGGTTAGTAGTAATTCCTTTTCTGCCAGGAGATTCTGTAATATTTGTTATAGGCGTTTTATCACATGACGGTAAGCTTAACCTTTTTGCGATGATGGTTGTATTAGCTGCAGCAGCAGTTATTGGCGATACCGTTAATTATCATATAGGCAAGGCATTTGGGCATAAATTGTTTAAGAATCCTGATGCAAAATTTTTTAAAAAGAAATATCTTGATAAAACCCATGATTTTTATGAAAAGCATGGGGGCAAAACTATTATTATTGCAAGGTTTATACCCATAATACGTACATTTGCACCTTTTGTGGCAGGTATGGGAAGCATGTCGTATGTTAAGTTTATTAGCTTTAATGTAATTGGCGGTATATCGTGGGTTATATTGTTCCTGTTTGCCGGTTTCTTCTTTGGGTCAATTAGTTTTGTAAAAAACAATTTTACATTTGTAATATTTGCAATAATTTTTATTTCGTTATTACCGGGTGTTATTACATACTTAAACAGTAGACGTACTGTTAAACTTAATAAAACCAATGAATAATTTTTAAAATTACCTGCATGGATATAAATATTTTATTTATATTGTGAGGGAGGATTGAATATGTTGTTACTGCCGTCAGCTGAATCAAGCAAAACTGAAAAAAGAAAGCCAGCGGTATGTGAAGTGTATCTTGATGGAGAATTAAAAAAAGCTGAAGTTATAGATGAACATGAGAAAAGCTATGGAATATTTATGCACTCAGTTATTCTCAGCAATAATTCAACTGTAATTAAATCCGGTAAGGAAGTAGAAGTAATTGGTGATGAACAGGAAAAAGCAATTAGCCTGTTTACGCTTAACAAGGGGTTTGACAAAAGCCTGTTTGATGTTATTGCACCAAAGATTGCAGATGTTAACCTGGAAAATGAAATATGCCTTAAACCTTCAGTGCACCTTATTAATGATAAACTAAGGGTTGTTACAAAGGGTAATGCACCTGAAGTCTTAAAGAAATGCAGCTATGTTTTAATAGATTCAAAATTCGTTAAACTTACCCGAAAGCTTATGAGAAGCATAAACGAAGCCTATAGGAAAATGCTTGATGAAGGACTCAGGGTTTACGCCATAGCAATTAAGGATCTTACTGAAGCATCTGAAATAATTAAGAAGGAATTTTCTTTAAACCAAATGGTTTTTGTAGGGCTCTTGGGTATCGGAAATGCATAGATGATTGAAAATTATAGAAAAGCTGTCTTGAATAGACAGCTTTTTTTATATATGATTTATTTGCAAGTAATATTTTTGGTTGTTATAATGTTTATGTATTATGGTAAACACAACAAAAGATTAAAGGTATCAGGCTTATTAATTGTATAGAAATGGTGATTCTCATGAAAAAAGTAATAGTAGGCTTGTTGATATTGATGTTTGTTGGAGCTATCGTAGGATTAACATATCTGTCAACAGACTTTAACGATACACAAATTAAACTTTCTTCCACTTCAGATAAAAATAATAAAAAACAACCTAAGCCCAAATACCATTTTGTTGCAATTACCCAGAGTATGGATGATCCATTCTGGCAGGACTACAGCAAAGGTGTCATGCAAGCAGCCAAGGATTTAAATGTCGCTGTTGAAATTAACGGGCCGGAATTTACTAATGTAAATGAACAGTTAAGATATCTGGATATAGCCATTGCTTCGCGCGTTGATGGAATTGCAACTAGTGTACTCGGGGAACAGGAATTCACACCCTTGATAAATAAAGCTTCAAGTGGGGGTATACCTGTTGTAACTGTTGGCTCGGATGCAAAAGGAAGCCAGAGGGTATCTTTTATTGGCAGCAGCAGCTACAAGCTTGGAACCGAAGCTGGTAAACTTGTAATAAATTCCAGCGGTGGGTATGCAGATGTTGCGATTATTTTAAGCCATTATTATGCTAATACCGAAAATGTTCTTCAGAATGTTATGGTTGGCGGGTTTATTGAATCTGTAAAAAACTATAAGGGGATTAATGTAAAAACGGTTCAAACCGCAACAACCGGACACTTTAGTGCTGAAGAAATTGCAAGGAATATTCTTATGGAATATCCAACCGTAAATATGATTATATGTACCAATCCTAATGATACACTTGGGGTTGCACAGGTACTGATAGACTTCTACAAGGTTGGAAAGGTAAAAATGATTGGGTACAGTGATAATGAGGATATTTTAAATTATGTTAAGTCACAAGTAATTTATGGGACAGTTGTTGAAGACCCATACAAAATAGGTTATGAAAGTATCAGATTACTCGTTGAAGCCAAGGATAACGGACGTCCATCAACATCGTACAGTGATATAGGTATAAATACAATTACAAAACAGAATGTAGACCAGATTTTAACTCAAAAGTCCAAGGCGGCCAATAAAAATGATTAATAGCTTACGCAATGCATTTAGAAATATGGCTCACAAAAATTTAATAAGAAAAAGGTTATTCCTATACTTTTTTTTATCTACCATTTTAACCAGTGTTGTAAGCATATATACTTATGTTAATTCCAACGTGCTCGCATCCAAGATGAACACTCTTTTTATGAATGGTATTTATTTGTCTGACTTGTATAAAAATATTGAAACCGTTCATACAAGCCTGGAAAATTACCTGGCAACAAGCCATTCGGAAAGCTTGAACCAATACAACAGATACAGCACTAAGCTGCGGGATAAAGCAAATACTCTCAAAAAAGGTGACTTGAGTACTGAAACAGGAATGCTTTTTATTGACCTGGCTAACATGATTGTGACTTATCTTGATGAATCTCAGACATCGGTAGGAGCAAAAAGAGGAAGAAATGTAGATGAGTACAATACCCATTACAATGAAGCCAGTAAGCTGTATGGTTATATTAATTCGTATATTGATAAGCTGAAGCTAAATCAGTTCCAGGATAATACAAATGATTATATGGTACTTCAAAGCAGGCTCAATGTCATGCAGACAATCAACATTATTCTTATCCTATCGGTTGCTGTTTTTAACATTATTTTGATAATTCTGTTTACCTACTACATTACAGAGCCAATTATCAAGCTTTCAAGATCAGCCAATGAAATAGCAAAAGGAAACTATGATGTAGGACCTGTAATAGTTAATACAAATGATGAAATAAGCCTTCTGGCAAATGCTTTTGGTAGAATGACAGAAAGCATACGTAATCATGTTGAAGAAATAAAGGCTAAAGCCGAGCTTGAGAACAATCTTAAGGAGCAGGAAATGCAGAATTTAAAAATGAAAAGCCTTCTTAAGGAGGCGGAGCTTCAGTCGCTACAGTCACAGATAAATCCTCACTTTATGTTCAATACATTAAATGCAGGAGTACAGATTGCGATGTTTGAAGGGGCTGAGCGTACAGAAAGTTTTATGACTAAGCTGTCTGAGCTTTTTAGATATAATCTGGGGAAACTAGAGAAGGTAGTTAGCTTAAAAAAGGAAATTGAAAATATTGAAAGTTATATCTATATCCTCAAAGAAAGGTTCGCAGATAAGGTTCAATTTACAAAGGAAGTAGACGAAGACAGCACAGATATAAAAATGCCCCGTCTCATACTTCAGCCTATTGTAGAAAATGCTTTCATGCATGGGATTGGTGAAAATGAAGACGGAGGTTTGATCTCTCTCAGGGCAAGAAAAGAAACTGGTTATGTTATTGTAGAGATTGAAGATAACGGGAAAGGCATGACAAAGGATACGATAGAAAGCATACTTAAAGATGAACATGATGACATGGTTGTACAGGATACCACACTTCATAGTGGTATAGGGCTTCACAATGTCATTAGCAGGCTAAGACTGTTTTTTAATTCAAATGATGTTGTAGACATAAAAAGCGAGCCTGGATCAGGTACCTGTTTTATACTTAAACTGCCTTATTAGAGTATGTATTATCTGGAGGAATCTATGTATAAGCTTTTAGTTGCAGACGATGAACAAATTGTTCTTGATTCTATAAAATTTATAATAGAAAAAAACTTTAGTGACGTTACTGTTGTAGGTACTGCAAGATCAGGCAGGGAAGCGATAGAAAAAACGGAACTGCTTAGCCCGGATATAATATTCATGGACATTAAAATGCCTGGAATCAATGGTATCGACGCTATAAAAGAAATAAAGAAAACATATAATAAAGCAGTATTTGTTATTCTGACTGCCTTTGAACAGTTTGATTTTGCCAAGGAAGCGCTCAATTTGGGCGTTTTAGAGTATATTTCCAAGCCGATTGACAAGAACAAAATAGTTGAAATCATAAAGAAATCTATTGAAATTATTGAAGTAGAAAGAAGGAAAAGAGAAAAAGAGCTTGAAATGAAGGAAAAGATGGAAACAATCCTTCCCGTTCTTGAAAGTGGATTCATCTATTCTCTGCTTCTTTATGACGATAACAACATGGACCTGGAAAATTACAAAAAAATATTTGATATACAGGAAAACTCCGGTTTTATAATGACTATAGAATTCGGTGAAGAGGAAAAGCCGGGACAGCTTGGCAACAGAATAGGTTCGAGTGTTTTAAGCCAATCCTTTTATCCTTATCTTAGGGATATAATAAAATACAGGTGTAAATGCCTTGTAGGGCCTGTAATGCTCAATCGTGTAGTTGTATACATTACCGTTAAAGAGGAAGAGGATGAATATTCACAGAGGCTAGAGGCACTTAACATTGCCCAGCATATTTTTAACAAGATATCTGAACGCGTGAATATTGATTTTTATATTGGTATAGGAAGAAAATATGGACCTGAAAATCTTCATATATCTTATGAGGAATCATTAAAGGCTATCCGACATACTAACAGCAAAGGAATAATGCATATAAATGATATAACCGAGGAAAGCGGTTTTAAGTACAATTACCCGTACTCCAAGGAAAAATATCTTATAGAAATGGTTTCTGCCGGAGATTCTCAAAGCAGCTTAATGGTATTTGGCTTTATATTTGATTGGCTGGTTAACAACTATGGCGGAAATATTCAGGAAATAAAGAACAGGCTTGTAGAGATAATAGTAATGATTTATAGGATTTCTCAGAATTATGAGACTGGTGAGGGCACATTAAGCTCAAGGAGTAACTATCTTGCCGAATTCTTTGAAATTAAGGATATATCAAAACTCAAATCGTGGTGCAGGTATGCTATTGAGCAGATAACTACCCATGTCAACAATACAAGGGAAAAGAAACTAAACGGATTGATTTTGAAGGCTCAAAAGTATATAAACGATAACTATTTTAAAGATATAACACTTGAAGATGTTTCAATTGAGGTAAGTGTCAGTCCGCACTATTTCAGCAAGCTGTTTAAAAGTGAAACAGGTGAAAACTTTATTGATTACCTTACCGCAGTTCGAATATCCAAGGCCAAAGCCAAACTTGAACAAGGTAAGGAAAGTGTCAAAGAAATATGCTACCAGGTAGGCTACAGTGATCCGAATTATTTCAGCAGAATATTTAAAAAGATCGTTGGAGTTACTCCGACAGAGTTTAAAGAAACACCTAAATTATTAGAAAAGTAGGGGTTAGTATGAAAAAACTGATAATTCTGGTATCCAAAACTATATTAATTGTATTCTTTATAGCTTCCACCACCGGATGTGGTTCAGACGGAAATATCTCAGATAAATCCTCGGAAAATCCATCCAAGTCAAAAATTAAGATTGGATTTTCGATGGGTACGCTTCAGGAAGAACGTTGGGAGAGGGACAGGGATATTTTTGTATCCACAGCAAAGGAACTCGGAGCTGATGTTATTGTGCAAAATGCCGACAATGATAGTCAGGAACAGGTTAGCCAGGTTAAATATCTCCTTGACCAGGGCATAGACATACTTGTTATAATACCTCAGGATGCGGAAAAGGCGGCTCCCTTGGTTCAAATGGCAAAAAAGGCAGGGAAAAAAGTAATATCATACGATCGCCTGGTAAAAAATGCAGGTGTGGATATGTATATATCTTTTGATAATGTAAAGGTTGGGGAATTAATGGCCAAATACGTTGTAGACAAGGTCCCCCAAGGAAACTATGTAATCATTAACGGTTCGCCTACCGATTACAATTGTACTATGGTAAGTCAAGGATATACCAAGGTCCTTAAACCTTATATAAATAGCGGTAAGGTAAAGATTGTAAAAGAAACTTGGGCACAGGATTGGACCTATGAAGAGGCGCTTAAGTGTGTCAGAATGGTTTTGGAACAGGGGGACAGCATTGACGGTATAATAGCCGGAAATGACAACCTGGCTATGGAGGCTATTAAAGGCCTTTCTGAAAGAAGTCTTGCGGGAAAGGTTAAGGTTGTAGGGCAGGATGCTGACATGGGCGGATGCCAAAGAGTTGTTGAAGGAACACAGCTTATGACGGTGTATAAGCCTATTGATAAAATCGCAAAAGCTGCAGCCGAGATTGCCGTAAAGATGGCCTCGGGTGAAGAGGTTAAAGCAAACAACACTATTAATGATGGTAAATATGATGTTCCATATTATGTCCTGGAACCGATTGCTGTTACAAAGGAAAACATAATGGATACCGTTATACATGACGGGTTTCATAAGATGGAGGAAGTATTTGCAAATGTTCCGAAATCTTTATGGCCTCAAAAATAAATGACCTCAAAAATAAAATAAAGTGGATAGAAAATATAGCACTAAATTGTTCACCAAAGAGTGCTATATTTTTTTGTCATAAAGTATATTTGGGACATAATTTAAAGATTAAGGATAATTAACTCTAGAGTAAATATGCCTTTCCTAATGTAGAATTAACTTAGGCTAAAGAAACGGACTTACATAGTTAATGTTTCTGCAGCAAACATAACCTAAGGGAGGAAAGGTCATGAAAATGAGAAAGTTTTTAGCAATTGCTCTGGCATGTGTAATGATTTTTGCATTAGCAGCTTGTGGTAGTTCATCATCATCATCAACATCTGAAGACACAGCTTCTTCAACTGCTCCAGTAGCATCAACTCCAGCAGCAGCTGGTGGTGATCAGCTTATAGGAGTTGCAATGCCAACTCAGTCACTGCAGCGTTGGAATCAGGATGGCGCAAACATGAAGAAGGAACTTGAAGCAAAAGGCTACAAAGTTGACCTTCAGTACGCTAACAATGACGTGAATACACAGGTTCAGCAGCTTGAAAACATGATAACAAAGGGTGTTAAGGTTCTTGTAATAGCTTCAATAGATGGCTCTGCTCTTTCAAACGTACTTAGCAGTGCAGCTGGCAAGGGCATAAAGGTTATTGCATATGACCGTTTAATAATGAAAACTAACAACGTAGACTATTATGCTACATTTGATAATAAGAAGGTTGGAGTTATCCAGGGTCAATATATAGAATCTAAACTCGGACTTAAAGATGGAAAAGGACCTTTCAACATAGAACTTTTTTATGGTTCACCTGACGACAACAATGCTGCATTCTTCTTTGACGGCGCAATGAGCATTTTGAAACCTTACATTGACAGCGGTAAGCTTGTTGTTCCAAGTAAACAGACCGATTTCCAGAAGATAGCTATCCAGGGTTGGGATTCAGGTAAGGCTCAGGCAAGAATGGATAACCTGATTACTGCAAATTATGCAGGCGGCAAAAAGCTTGATGCAATACTTTCACCAAATGACAGCCTTGCAATAGGTATTATAGCTTCTCTTAAGAGTGCTGGTTATGGTTCAGCTTCAAAACCTTTTCCTATACTTACTGGCCAAGATTGTGACAAACCAAACGTTGTTGCAA
>JAEWTV010000105.1 GCA_023397675.1 Bacillota bacterium
GTCTGCCATATGCCGCTCTGCGCGGTGTACCAGATGCCGCCGCGCTCGGTTTTTTGCTTACCGCGCGAATAATATGACGTATCGGAATAGTCTCGTACCTTTACGACTACTGTGTTTTCCTCACGCAGAACCGCTGTGATGTCAACTGAAAAAGGTGTATAGCCGCCTACATGAGAGGCAAGCTCCGTTTCATTTACGTAGACAGTGGCAATTTGATCCACGGCTCCGAAATGCAGAAGCACCCGCCCACGGTTAAAGCCGTCGGGAAGACTTACAACGCGTCTGTACCACAGCGTTTGAGAAGGCAAGAGAGTACGATTCACCCCACTTAGCTCGCTTTCCGGAGAAAAGGGCACAAGAATTTCGCCCTCGTATTTTTTTGGCGGCTCCTCAGATTCAGTAATTGCATAGTTCCAAGCACCGTTCAGGTTGAGATAGCTGTCGCGCCTCATTTGAGGGCGAGGATATTCTTCCAAAATATGCTTTGGGTCAAGCTTATCTCCCCAGACTGTTTTCATGCTTTGCTCTCCGTTTCAAAAAGATTACAGGGATAACAATCAAAAGCAGGGCCGCGGCGGCGGCAAGAAAAATCGCCGGAGTCGGAACGCTTTTTACAACGCCCAAATCGGTATAGGTGCTGCCGCTGTTTTTGATAACTGCGGCGCCTATCGAGGGGCCAATCATCATTGGAAGCATGACCGCAAATATCATGCGGATGCCCTGAAATTCTCCGACGCTGTCTTTGGGCGTAAAATCACGGATTGAAGCGGAAAGTGCGGCTGTCACCAGCATATAGCCGCCCATCATGACAGTACCGGCGATTATAACAAACAGGGCGCCGCGAACAAAAAACATTCCGACAAGTCCCAGCAGCATTACGGCTGCCGCGGGCAGGACAAAATTGAGCTTGCCGATTTTGTCGATAAAGCGTCCGCCAATAACGCTGATGACCGATGCAAGGATAAGCACGATTCCAAGCACAATTGCGTAGTTATCAATAAGCAGGTAGTTCTGCATATAGATGATAAGATACGGGAAAAAAATCTGCACCGCGCAGGCAAACAGCGCAAAAGCGGCAAGCGTTAGATACAGAGAAGGATTCCCTCTTACGACACTCGGGCGGAAGCCCGCAACAAGGTTTTTGAAGAAAGGCTCTTTTTTTGCCTCCACGTGGCTGTCCTTTAATAGAAAAATGGACATGAAGCCGGTTACCATTACAAGGCAGCCGAAGATGCCGAAAAACTGACTCCAGTGGCCCTGCTTCGTCATGGCGTCGAAGCCGCCGAAGATGATGAGCATAGAAACAAGCGGAAGTACGGCCAGCACAGACTCGACCTTTCCACGGATTTTATCGTTAGTTACATCCGTCACATAGGCGTTAAAGGCGGCGTCGTTGGCAGTAGAGCCGAAGAAAGTCATTATACAGTCCATTACCACAATCATCATAGCCGCGGTTGAAACCGCGTTCAGCGTCGGAAACCATGCTGCCGCGTTTTTAACGCTAATAAGCCCGAAAGCCATTGTGGATAGGCCCCAAATTATATAGCCGCCGCAGATAAACATCTTGCGCTTTCCGACGCGGTCAGAAAGCGAACCCATGAAGAGCGTGGCCAGCGTTGCGACAACTGCACTTGCCGCAACCATCGCGGCTATGTAGGAGGGGTCAGTCGATATCGTGTTATAGAGAAAAACATTGAAATACATGTTCTCGATTGTCCACGCAAATTGTCCCATCAGACCGAGAAGAAGAAAGGACGCCCATAAACGCTTTGAAAGTTTTCCCATTACTTAAGCTCCTTTTTGATGATAACTGCTATTATCGGCATAGCAAATTTCAAACGGAATCTACACCAAAATGAAATACGCGACCAAATCAGCAACCATATTATAACGATTTATCCAAAAATAATCAATCACTAAGAGGATTAGTATTAATGATACCTAAAAATACTCCACAAACTTAGTCGGCTCTGATGATTGACAGAAACGGGAGCATGTGATAAAGTCAAAGCAAATGTACAATAAAACGTAAATTAGATTATTAAGGAGTATATATTATGAAAAATGGAGAAATTCTTGAAGGTCTTGCCGCAATAGTCGGTCAGGATAAAGTGAGTCTTGGGGACGAAGCCATCATAGAAGCAACTAAGGATTACATAGGTTTTCGCCGCTATGAGAGGGACGACGGAGTCTTCGATGCGCCGAAGGCTCTTTGCGTTGTAAAGGTTAGAGATACAAAGCAGGTCTCCGACGTTATGAAATTCCTGAATGAAAATAAAGTCAAGGTTACTCCGCGTACCGGCGGGTCCAGCGTAACTCTGGGCATTGAGCCTGTTGCGGGTGCCGTCATGCTTGACGGTTCGGAGATGAACGAAATTCTCGAAGTTAATGAAACTGATATGCAGGTCACAGTCCGCTGCGGAACGCCGCTGCAGTATCTTGAGAGTTACCTGAATAAAATGGGTTACACCACTGGACACAGCCCCCAATCTTTGCCGCTTGCTCAGATGGGCGGCCTTGTCGCCACAAGAAGCATAGGCCAGTTTTCTACGCTTTACGGCGGAATCGA
>JAEWTV010000137.1 GCA_023397675.1 Bacillota bacterium
AAGAATGCAATTTCCTTACCGTTTACTATAACTTTACCATCTTTTGTTTCGATGGAACCTTTGAATTGACCATGTACAGTATCATACTTTAACATGTATTTCAAGTACTCCAAGTCAATAAACGGGTCATTAATTCCCTTGATTTCAATTGCTGGATTTTCGATAGCTGCTCTGAAAACGAGACGGCCAATACGTCCAAATCCGTTAATACCAATTTTAACTGCCATTTTAATTCGACCTCCTATGTAGCTTATTGATTCATATTATGAACCATAAATTAATATTTTATTACATTTATGGCGAAGAATTTTAATGTATAAAATACCCTCCAACGCCAAATCTTATTTTATATTATTTTAATTTAGTTTTCAATAGCAGCAAACTAAAAATAAATATTTTTTTAACAATGTCCTTACAACATGACAAGTTATGTAACCAACAAAGAATACTTCTCAATAAGTTTCACAGGATTATAGGATAGCTTTGCCTTTCTAAGCCCTTCAACTCCCAGATCCTGTTCCCTGTTTATAAAGGAAGCATTGGCCCATTCGTGCTCACAGAACTGTTGGTTAATTAAAGGGTACAAGCCGTTTATTGTGCTATCCGCTTTTTCAATATGTATAACAGCAGTATCATCGTTGAGCATTTCCCCTATTGTAAAAGCCTTATAAGCCCCATCAACCTTTAATAGAGCACCCTTGCAGCCCAAGGCCGAAAAATTGTCCAACATTTCAAAGTTGGCTATTTTTTCACAGTAATATTTCCTGTGCTCTTCGCAATCCCGTTCCTTGCACCAATCCGAGGTAATTCTTCTGCATTCTCCTATAAGCTCTTCAGTTATAGGAACATACTCAAATTCATGCTCCTTTTTGAACCTGTTAATATGGTTACGTTTACCGTCATATTTTTTACCCGAAAGCTTAATAAGGTTCTCGGAAAGATACAGGTAATCACTATTATCATGGTCGGGTAGTATTTCAATTTTAGAAGAGCTGTATTCTTTTATAATACTGACCTCTGCTTCAGTTAGCCTTTTAAAGCAAAGCTGCCAGCCATTATTTATGAAATACTCTCCTAATTTCTCAATTACAACTTTTAAATCAGCCTTTTCCGTATGGGCCATTGGCATAAACGAAAATGGCACACCGTTGTCAGGAACCGAAAGAATACACAAAAAGCCGTTTATTTCACTGTATCTTAGTTTATAGTAATTCCTCCACATATACAGGTTTGAAAATGTCAGCTCTGATGCTTGTGGTTTATAGCTTTTTAAATAACTGTCAAACAACTTCTTGTCTTCAATACTTAGTTCGCAAAAATTCAATTCAAAACCCCCGTTTCGCAGCTGCAACTGCAAGCTGCACTAGTTATGAAGGGTTAGTCGCCAAAGCTAACTCCAACACTTTTTGCAATATTTATTATTTCGCTATCTGTGGGAACGGTTTTCAATTTTCCTACGGCTTCTTCAAGTGTTACCGATGTTATTGTATTTCCCTGAAGAGCAACCATTGAGCCGAATTTTCCCTGATTAACAAGTTCAACTGCTGCAACACCGTATCTTGTAGAAAGAATCCTGTCATAAGCAGACGGTCTTCCGCCTCTTTGCAAGTGTCCCAACACTGTAACCCTTGTTTCAATTCCAGCGAGCTTTTCTATATCATCTGCAAGCTTATTTCCTATACCACCAAGTCTGATGGGATCCGGGCTGTCTTTAAGAACCTTACTGACAATCATTTCCCCGTCCTTTGCCTTGGCGCCCTCAGCAACTACTACAATGCTGAAGCTCTTGCCCTGGCTCTTTCTTTCCTGTATCTTTTCAACTACCTTGTTTATGTCGTAGGCAATTTCGGGAATGATAATAACATCAGCGCCCCCGGCTATACCTGACTCCAGAGCAATCCAGCCTGCATACCTTCCCATTACTTCAAGTATCATTACTCTGTGATGGGACTCAGCTGTTGTGTGCAGCTTGTCAATAGCTTCTGTTGCAGTATCTACGGCAGTCATAAATCCAAAGGTGACATCAGTTGCAAAAAGGTCATTATCGATTGTTTTTGGAACTCCAACAACCTTAAGTCCTTTTCGGGAAAAATCCCTTGCACTTGTAAGAGTCCCGTCACCGCCTATAAGCACCATGCAGTCTATGCCAAGAAGAGCAACATTGTTCATTACTACGTCGGACATATCCCTGTATTCATCCTTACCGTCAACCTGTACCTTAAATTTAAAAGGATTATCACGGTTTGAGGAGCCAAGTATTGTACCGCCCTTATCAAGAATACCAGATACGTCACCTGACCTGAATTTTATATAATCATTCATGACAAGGCCTCTGTAGCCGTCTTTAAAACCAATTACGTCGCATTTGTATTTCATCATTGCAGTTTTTACAACCGCTCTCAAAACTGCATTCAAACCCGGGCAATCTCCGCCACCAGTAAGGACTCCAATACGCTTAACCATACTAAACCCTCCCTAATCTTTAACTGATTTAATTATAGATACAAGGAATTTTGCCGCCTTGACTATATCGTCTATCTTAATTTGTTCTTCCACACTATGGACCTTATCCATTCCAACGCTTATGTCAACTGCCTGGATTCCCTTGCTGTTAATAATGTTTGTGTCACTTCCGCCGCCTGTAGGGGCAGGTTTTAAAACCAAACCCGCGTCATTTGCAGCTTCCGTTAATATCTGCATTATAGGATCGGTATCTGTTATTTTATATGAAGGATACATGCCTTCGCTCCTGAATTCTACATGTCCTCCGAATTCGGCCGCTGCATATTCAAAGCATTCCTTTATGTGCTCGGTCTGAAACCTTAGTTTATCGCTTTTTCTGCTTCTTGCTTCAGCTTCAATGGTAACCTTGTCACAAATTATATTTGTAGCTTGTCCGCCTGATATTATACCTATATTTGCAGTGGTCTCTTCATCAATTCTTCCAAGCTTCATTTTGGAGATTGCGCTTGCTGCCAGCTGAATGGCACTTATACCTTTCTCAGGCTCCATTCCCGCGTGGGCAGCTTTGCCTTTTACTATTATATCTATTTTATCCTGTGCAGGTGCACTGACTGCCACCTCACCAATTTCTCCGCCACTGTCAAGTACAAAACCGTATTTAGCATTTATCCTGCTGTAATCAAGATACTTTGAACCCAAAAGTCCAATTTCTTCTCCGATTGTGAAAACCACCTGTATGTCCCCGTGGGAAACAGAATCCTCCTTTAACACCCTTAACGCCTCAAGAATACACTCTATTCCGGCAGCGTCATCACCGCCTAGTATAGTTGTACCATCGGTTTTTATAATGTCACCTTCGATTATATGTTTCTTATTTAATCCAGGAACTACAGTATCCATATGCGCCATTAGAATTATGGGTGCGGCTTTACTGTTAGTGCCCTTTATTGTGCATATAAGGTTTCCTGCATTTCCTCCAGCCTTTTTTCCCGCATCATCTTCAAATACTGAATAGCCCATAACTTCAAGCTTGGCCTTAAGTAAATCAGCCATTTTTCTTTCCTGTAGCGAAAGGCTGTCAATTCCGATCAGTTCAATAAATTCCTTAACGATTCTTTCTCTGTTAACCATTACAACACCTTCTTCAATATTAATCCCACTTATACTTTGTAAGAGCCCCCTGCTCCCTTAAACCAGAAAAATCCTGCTGCCTTAATGCCTCGAAAACTACAATCGCTACAGAGTTTGACAGATTAAGAGACCTGATATTATCCCTCATAGGTATTCTTATGCAGTAATCCCTGTTTTCACGGAGAAGTTCTTCAGGCAGGCCTGCAGTTTCCTTACCGAAAACAATAAAACTGCCGTCGGGATAATTTACATCAGTATATATGTTTAACGCTTTAGTCGTAGAATAATAAAATACTGCTTCCTTGTATTTTTCCTTTAATTCGTTAAAACTATCATAATAATTTATATCAACATCGTTCCAATAATCCAAGCCTGCACGTTTAAGGTACCTGTCATCCACTGAAAAACCAAGAGGTCTTATCAAATGCAGTTTTGACCCTGTAGCAGCACAAGTCCTTGCTATATTACCTGTATTTTGCGGTATTTCAGGTTCAACAAGTACAACGTTAAGTGACATTTACAATTCCTCCAACATAGCTTAAAAAATAAAAAAATAGATGGTAATGAACCATCTATTAATATACCACAATGCTAATTTTAAAAACAATAATTTATAGTTTGATTAAGATAATCCAGTTATACAATTATAAACCAATTATCAAGTATCTACAACAGATATGTCAATCTCCAAAGTATCTTCATCATTAAGATGAAGAGGAACACATATTGTTTTTGCCTTGGTTGATGAAACCTGCATATTTTCACCCATCAGGAAGGACGGTGGAGTGATTTCTATTCCGATACCTCTGTTATAGAGTATTGTTGCCGTATTGCCAAGTATCATGTTAGTAAGCTCGGAAATAGCACTCTTTGATATCTCATCCAGTTCAGTAACAGGCATTCCACACATCATGGCCGATGCTATTCTCATAGCTACTGCCTTTTTCATTGAAAAAATGGTTTGTCCCCTTATGTTTCCGGTCAAACCTACAATTATCATTATATTGTCACTCATAAAAGGAGAATCTTTAAGAAATACTTTCCCAAGAACCGCATCTATTCCTGCTATTGTCTTTAATACCGTCTGACTTGCCTCAATAAATGGATTTATGTATTCAACATTCATTATTATATTCCCACCTTGTATTTTTTCTACTGTTTTGGTGTTAAGAATCTGCAACTCTTTTTAATTATAAATTCTATACCGACAGCGAAAATCCTTCTTTTTATATTATTTTTTCCCTTAATGAAAAAAATACCAGAAATTTTATAGTATTTTTACATACATTAATTACAAATTATATTTTAGCATACTTTTGTCGGAAAGTGAGAAAAAAATGAAACTTTTTATGCCTGAAAGAGTGTTTTTTGAGAGTTCAGCTTTAAACTATCCTCTTGGCAGAGAACTATATGAAAAATTCAGCAGCAAAGGGCTGGATATTATAAAGGCTCCAATGCAAAAGGTCTCATCCTTTATACCAGGAAGTACTGATGTTGAAAAATACTCGAGCGGGAAAAGAACTCTGGTTGTTGCTGTCAAAAAGTCCTTGAAATTTGATATATGCAGGCCTTCGGCGGATTTTGAATTTTCACTTGCAACGGGCTGCCCAGGCAACTGCGAATACTGTTATTTGTATACAACCCAGACCAGCAAGCCTTATATAAGGACTTATGTTAATATAGACGAAATATTTGATTCGGTAAAAGAGCATATTAAAAAAAACAATGGCCTTACTACCTTTGAAGTAGCCAGCGCCGGTGACCCGCTGGCAATAGAACACCTCACAGGAAGTCTTGCAAAAACCATAGAATTCTTTGGGACCCTGGAGAATGCCAAACTAAGAGTTGTTACAAAATTCGATTATGTCGACCCAATGCTTCCATTGAAACATAATGGGAAAACCCGTTTCAGATTCAGCATTAATTCAAGATATGTAATTGATAACTTTGAGCATACTACTGCAAACCTTGATGAACGAATTGAGGCCGCATCAAAAATTTCTTCGGCAGGCTATCCTCTGGGATTCATTGTAGCACCTATAATGATTTATGACGGCTGGCGCGAAGAATATATGGAGCTTTTTAAAAAGATGTCTGAAAAGGTAGATATGTCAAAATCAGCAGAACCAGTAACCTTTGAGCTTATACAGTATAGGTTTACTCCTACTGCAAAGAATTTCATTCAGGAAAGGTTCCCAAAAACAAAGCTTGATATGGATGAGACAACAAGGACACTCAAGTGGGGTAAATTTGGGAGATTCAAATATATTTATCCAAAGGAAACCTCGGCTGATATTAAGGACTATATTACAGGGCTGATAGCTGAATACCTTCCAAATGCGAGGGTAGATTATTTCACATAAAAGCTATTAGCTCTTTTGTTTCTTGCCCTTAATTATAAGTGATGCAATTGCAAGCGTAAAAAAGAATAGGAAAAGTATTACCAGAAACACAATGCCTATAACACCGGTTATTGCAAGCAAAGCGATAAGTGCTATTATAATAAAAAAATATGCTATTGAATTTTTAATGTGTCCGAAAAATCTTTTTAGCGGGTTGTTTTTCAAATAAGCCACCTCATAATTGGTATATACATTATTTTACTCTGCAGACACTGATATGGGAAGTGGTTCATGATTATTTTGTAATTAACTTTACAGGAAGAAATAAAGAGGACACTCAAAAGAGTGCCCCCTGTTTAAAACTAATTATAAATAATTTGATTAGTATTAAAATATAAAAAATCTAATTTATCAGAATTATCAGGCAGTCCAAAAGTTATTCCCTCTACCTTTTTAATCTTTTCAATTGGAACCTTTATTTCTAAAGTACCTTTACCTACCAAAGGTTTATTAAAATCATTATAACTTACTATATCGGCATTGGGTGGATTAAAGAAATTATAATACCTAGGTGTACCTAAATCATAAGATATTGCAAAAATTATATTTCTTGCAGTTACTTTATATTTAATGGAATCCACTTTTACATCACTGCTTGTAATTTGCCTATCAAAAGAGATTTCGCCCTCTTTTATTATTGGCTCATCTTCCTGAGTATTTTTATCCCAATACTCTATTAAACCCAGATTGTGATAAGTAAGCAAGTTATGCAGACTATATTGATAATTACCTTCTCCAGGCATGTTAGTGTTCTTTAAAGCCTGATATGCATAAGCCTTTTGTGCTATAGAAAAACTTTGACTTTTTGTAAAGTCATCCTTGATGCTGTCAAAATATACATAGTGGAAATAATAGAAATTATTCTTTTTCATATCTTCCAAAGAGGCTCTATTATTAACACCATTATTTGATATAACGCTTGTAGCGCCCATTGCTCCAACACATTTGCCGTTAGCCATCGCTTCATGAATTATATTATTACTTCCAAGCCCCGCTGCATTCCAGCAAGTCCAGGTGGTAAGATTATAATAATTGCCTGATAATACTTGATTTATATCTTTTGAGTTAAGGAAAGAAATTCTCTTTTCAGAAAAGAGGTCTATTCTGGTATAAATAGCCTGGTCAATATTATCTGGTTGACCATGACTATTTATAAAGAAATTGGCGATGCCCTTTTCGTTTTCAGCTTTAATATTCTCCTTTGTAAAATCTCCAAGAACATCGGTTGCAACAGGATAATAGCCCTGTTTATTGCCATAAAGCCTGTATTGACTGCTGTTAAGAATAGAAAACTCCTTACCCAGTCTTTCTTTTATAAAATACCCCATATCATCAGTTTGAACTAATGGGATAATAGGGTTGCTGAAATTTACCAGTGGTACTGAATCAAGCTTGATTACTTTTGATACATAGTCACTATTCTTTTCTATAAACTTTGATATTTCACCCTTAGTTAATGGTAGTCTGGTAACACTCCATTCGGGTATAAAATTAATATTAAGCTTTTTACTAAAATTTTTATAAATACTAAAATCATCTTTTATAACATTTATATCATTATCAAAAGTTGAATAGAAAAAGTCAGATTTAAAGCTTGGTCCATTATCAATACCTAATAGATTCTTAATCTTATACTGGATATCAAACGATGGAACATCATCGGCAGTACCGAATATCTGTATGCCTTTTAAATCACCATTCCTTTCCAACTTATCCTGTTTAAGAAGTGTGAAAATATCCGAAGCACTGCTTTGCCCTAAAACATCTTTAAGCACAACCTTAGCTTTTTTGCCTAGTTTATCGGAGTATCTCTGGATTGCAGTTACATCCTCAGGAGTAGTTTTTAAACTGTTATACAAAACATAGTAATAATCCGAATCGGAAGACTTTTGATATTTCTTTTTGAATAGATTCTTTTCTACCAGCTTTATAAAACCTTCAGGATTAATTACTTTTCCACAGTTGGTTAAAGTAGCACTATCTTTTAAATATTTTATTGCATCTTCTTTAGTGAGGTCAGGATCAACCTGTAGACCAAGTGCTATAGTTCCTACAACATATGGAACAGCCCAACTTATGCCGCCAGCAGTCCAATATGCATAGCTGGTAGGTTTAGAATAACTACCTATCGCAGTCGTCCTTCCTGAAGTAGGGATACCTATACCATATTCATCTTTTTCACTACCATACCATTTAGCAATTTTATAATTTTCAGGGTTATCTTTATTTTTAAACGCACCTATATTCATAGGAAAAATGTTCATTGTCGAAACGTCAAATACCATTATTCCATTAGCTTCAGCATATTTTATAGCTTCATTAGCAGCTTCAGGATTTTTCTCTTGTGAGTTTATTCCATGTGACATTCCCACTATTCGAATCTTTTTATCGTTTGGAAGTTCTTTATTAATTTCAACTATTTTTTTTAGTGCTTCAGCATAAACAACCTGATCCCCTAACCAGGCTGGTACTCCAAAAAAGCTTACTCCACTATCGGGAGCAACTCCTATATCCTTACCAGCCAAAAGGCTAAGCACCGACGGACCATGCATTGACGATTCTGTTAAATTCTCAGGCTGTATTTTATAATAATTTAGTTTCAATTCCTTAATCTCATTATGATTTGTTGATATAGGCTGGTCTATGTAAGCGACATTAACACCATTTCCTGTATATCCAAGCTGGTGCAATTTTTTTACACCCAGTCCCGGGTCCTTGCCATATTCTAAAAGTTTAGCCGGTTCAAAACCCCAAGGCAGCTTATACCTTGATGGCCATTTTGTCTCTGTGTCAAAGGTAAGGGTCTCAAGAATATCTTTCTTGTCCCTTAAGTCAAGCTTTGATAAATCCATACCACGCACATCTGCATACTGCTCAAGTTTCAAGGTGTCTGTTCCTTCAGCAAAAACAGATGAAAGGATTGACAAAGATAACATTAATGAAACCAATAAAATTACAGCAATTGCTCTTTTGAACATAAAAACCCCCTAGTAAATTTTTTTAAGGTTTCTGTAATTTTTGATATATAAGGCTTCTGTATATATGATTCGAATAGTAAGGAAAATATAAGATTAGCTTCTATTATTTTACATTATATTACATAAGAAATCAAACACTATTTTGGTAAATTATAGATATGTAAGATACCAACAGTAAAGAACCGTCCCCAATTAAATAGCTATTGCTGTACCTGAGCCCCGCTCCTCTTTATTACTTCCTTTAAAGCCATGGTTGTTATAGGCGCACCTTTTGATGCATCATCCTTGTAATCCATTTTTCCAGGGTCTCCAATCCCCACAATAACAATATTTTTCATACCGCGCAAAACACTTAATGTATCCCCACAAATCCTATCACTAAGAGTATCATTGCCCCATTTATCAACTGCATTTTCAATAATGTTCCCATCCTTTGTAATTGAGCAGGTCACATTTAGCCCATTACAGTCCTTACCCTTGGAGGAAACAGCCACAACACCCATTAGTTCAACATTCTCATTATCCATTATTTTGACCATTGCCTCTTCGCCCCTGCCCACCCCTTTCATGCCCCTGTCATCAACCATAACAACAACAGGGTCATGATGAGCAATTTTAATAAGGTCAACAATCTGATCTCCTGTCAAAACGGTAGGATTCCCTGAAGAACCTGAAATACATCTTCCTCCTATATTTGAAGCTGCTATTTCTACAGCTCTTTGTGCAACCCCGTCTCCATCTGTAACAAGTATTACTTTTCTTTTATTCATAAACCCTCCGCAAGTGTTTACTTATGTGAAGAACAAATCTATCTTTTGGCCTTTGGAGTAAATACAATCGATATTAGATAACCGAAAAATACAGCTGCTGCAATACCGGCGGCAGCTATTTTTAAACCTCCTGTGAACGCACCAAGCATGCCGTATTTATCTACATCCAGAAATGCACCCTTTGCAAGAGTATACCCAAATCCGGTAAGAGGCACAGTTGCACCTGCTCCTCCAACATCTACAATTTTCTGATATACACCTAACGCAGTCAATATGACACCGCACGTAACAAAAAGGACAAGTATTTTTGCAGAAGTAAGCTTTGTCTTATCTATTAGTATCTGTCCCACTGCACATATAACTCCTCCAACAATGAAGGCACTTAAGTACATTAAGAAAATTTTCATTTATTCACCTCATTATATATATAAACTATAAAGATGCATGAATTGAAACTGCGTGGGCAATTCCCGGCATCGATTCACCCTGCAGGGAACTTAAGGGACTTTGCAGCGAACCGGTAGCCATAAATAATACATTTTTAATCGTTCCTTTCATCAACTCCTTGTAAATAAACCCGGACAGTACAACAGCAGAACAGCCGCAACCGCTTCCACCACAGTGTGCATCCTGCGCATTCATATCAAATATCATTACACCGCAGTCATTATACCTGCTGCTTATGTCATAACCCTGCTGCTTCACTAGATCAATGCAGATATCTCTTCCTAATGCTCCTAGGTCACCAGTAACAATTAGATCATAAGCTTCAGGTTCTATCCCTAGATCCTTAAAATGTCTTACCATGGTATCAGCAGCTGCCGGAGCCATTGCCGCACCCATGTTGTTTACATCCTTAATACCCATGTCAACAATTTTGCCTGTAGTAACATGCTTGATATAAGGCCCATTGCCTGTATTTGACAAAAGTACTCCACCCGAACCGGTAACTGTCCATTGTGCTGTGGGAGTCCTTTGACTTCCTAGTTCCAGAGGAAACCTGAATTGTTTCTCAGCTGAACAAAAATGACTTGATGTCATGCACACAAGATTATCCGCAAATCCGCCATCTATAAGCATTGATCCAATAGACATGGATTCAGCCATGGTTGAACATGCACCATAGATTCCCAAGAACGATATATCACTATCCCTTAAGCCATAGGTTGATGCAGTAATCTGATTAAGTAAATCTCCTGCAAGGACATAATTTATTTCATCCTTAGCTTTACCTGATTTAGTTATTATCTTTTCCAATGTCTCACGTATGAGCTTTGATTCTGCCTTTTCCCAGCTTTTTTCTCCCCACATTTCATCATCTATTATCATATCAAAGTAATGTCTTAAGGGGCCTTCGCCTTCCTTTGGGCCGACTATCGATGCTGTAGATAATATGCTTGGAGGATTCTCGAGCCTTACGGTCTGTGCGCCTATTCTTTTCGATGCCATTCTTTCACCTCATATGATTTTTGTAATTGCTACCAAATGATATAATGAAGAATACCTGCAATTATTGATGCAGAAATTCCGTAAACAATTACAGGCCCGGCTACTACAAACATTCTTGCACCGACACCCATAATAAAACCTTCGCTTTTATACTCCATAGCAGGTGAAACAATCGAGTTTGCAAAGCCTGTTATAGGCACAATTGAACCTGCCCCCCCAAAACGTCCAAGTTCATCATAAACATTTATTCCTGTAAAAAAGGCACCTAGGAAAATAAGTATCATGGATGTCATTGTCGCAACCAACTCCTGCTTATAACCGTTATATGCAATAATATTCGTAATAAACTGCCCGACTGTACATATTAAACCGCCCACCATAAAAGCGCGTATAACATTCCTTAAAACCTTCGATTTGGGTGCTTTGTTTTCAACATACTTTGCATATTCCTGCTTTGTGTAAACACTTTTCATATTTTCTTCACCTCATAAACATTTAAAATCCTTACAGACGAAACAAGGTATATATGCTTATCATGTAAACATGACAGCTTATATACCATGAATTATTTTGTGCAGTAAAATTTTTAATATGCCTTAGCAGCAGCAGGTAAATTATTTCTAATTTTTATACGAATACGCCTCTGGTAGGAATTTTCGAAGTCTCAATACTTAAAAGTAATATAAGTGCAGCTATTGTACAAATAAGGAAAATGCCAATTAAAACAGATATGATTTTATGTCTTTTAATAACAGCAAACATGAAAAACACCGCCTAAAACTAGTAGTTGCTACTATTATTCGAAAGGCATAAAAACAATATACATAAAAAAATAAAACAATTTTAGCTATTATCTATTTTTCTTCTTATATCTTCAATTATCTTTTTTTCAATCCTTGATACCTGCACCTGTGAAAGTCCCAGCATGCCTGCAATCTGTGCCTGTGTTTTTTCCTTGAAATATCTTAAAACTATAATTTGCTTTTCCCTTGGCTTTAACGTTTCAAGTACCTGTTTCAACGCTATTTTATCAATTATATCAAGCTCATTGCTATTGCTTTCCGAATCTATTCTGTCTATAAGCAGAATTGGCGAGTTATCACCCTCGCTTACAGTATTGTAAAGCGATTCAGGCATACATCCCGCTTCCATAGCCATTACAAGTTCTTCAACTTGTATGTTGAGCCTGTCCGCAATTTCATTAACCGAAGGTTCCCTGCCAAGCTCCTTGCTCATTACTTCCTTGGTTATTCTCGCCTTACTGGATATTTCCTTCAAGGACCGGCTGACCTTAATAATGCCGTCATCGCGTATAAACCTTTTTATTTCTCCAATAATCATTGGTACAGCATATGTTGAAAACCTTACATCATAGGATTTATCAAATTTATTGATGGCTTTGATAAGGCCGATACAGCCAATCTGAAACAAATCATCAGCTTCATAGCCTCTGTTCTGAAACCTCCGTACGATACTCCATACAAGACCTATATTTTTTTCTACCAGTAAGGATTGAGCGTCTTTATCCCCACTTTTGGCACTTTCTATAAGATCTAAGACATCAAAGTCCTGCAAATTATTCATATACCCCGTTTACCTTTCCCTCGCGCAATACCTTAAAGATGTGAAACATTACATAATGTATTATTAATTATTGCCACTTTTGCATAATTATTACATTACATATTAAAATTTTTTAGTCATGCCCGAGAGACTTGAATTCCTTAGACATAGTTATGGTAGTACCCTTTCCAGTTTCAGACGCAACAACTACCCTGTCCATAAAACTCTCCATAACCGTAAAACCCATGCCTGATCTTTCCATTTCAGGTTTGGAGGTATATAAAGGCTGTCTTGCAAGTTCAATATCCTCAATACCAATACCCTCGTCCGAAACTGTTATTTCTACCGAGTTTTTATAAAGCCTGCACTCCATCTTTACAATTCCTTCTTTGTTATCATAACCATGAATAATAGCATTTGTAACCGCTTCAGATACTGCAGTCTTTATATCCGTGAGTTCCTCTATGGTAGGATCAAGCTGTGAAACAAACGCCGCAGCAGTAACCCTCGCGAAAGACTCATTGTTAGATTTACTTAGAAATTCCAACCTCATTTCATTAACCGGCTGCATTTTTTGCCTCCCTTATTTAAACAAAATTAATTTCATATTATTTAAGAAGTTTAACTTGTCATTAGTTCCATTGCATTATCCATGTTATCATAAACTGGAATAATTCTCAAAATTCCCGACATTTCAAATATTTTTTTTACCTGCGAATTCGGGTTTACAATTGCCACCTTGCCTCTAAGCTTTTGGATAGTCTTGTACCTTCCCATAATTACCCCTATACCTGAGCTGTCCATAAAATTGACTCTTGAAAAGTCAAAAACAACATTTTTAACCGAGGATTTAACCAACTCTGCGTCTACCTTTCGTTTCAGATATTCCACATAATGATGATCCAGTTCACCATTTATTATTACAATCAGAGTAGTACCCCTCGAAGATAATTTAATCTGCAATTTAATCTCCCTCCAGACGAATATATACCGGATATTTCCAGTTTACCATTTGTATATTCTCTAAAAGTTTCGTATACCCTTCAAAGTAATATGTAACATTATGTAAATTTTAAAAAAGATAACAACAAAAAAACCGGTTTTATAACCGGATTCTTGTAATGAGACGTGTATATTCAGTTTTGGCTGTTATTTTTTGTTTGACCGTATACCCTCTGCAATATTATCAAGCTTTCTTAGCCTATGATTAACACCTGACTTACCAAGCGGAGGACTTAACATTTCCCCAAGCTCCTTAAGGTTGGCATCACTATGTTTGAGTCTTAGTTCCGCTACTTCTTTTAAGCTTTCAGGAAGTGAATCAAATCCTATTACATCCCTAATATATTCAATGTTTTCTATCTGCCGGATTGAAGCTTCAACTGTTTTACCAAGGTTAGCTGTTTCACAGTTAACTATGCGGTTAACGTTGTTACGCATTTCCTTGAGTATCCTTACATTTTCAAGTTCCAAAAGTGCAGAATGGGCACCAATTGCGTTAAGGAAATCAACAATGTTCTCACCTTCCTTGATATAGGTCACATAACTCCCCTTACGCATGATTATTTTGGCATTAAGGTGGAACTTGTCAGCAACTTTAACCAGTTCCAGTGCAAGGTTGTGGTTATGGTTCGCAATTTCAAGGTGGTATGTCTTTTCAGGGTCACTGACAGAACCACCGGCCAAGAAAGCTCCTCTTAGGAACGCCTTTTTACAGCAACTTTTCTTTAACAGCGGTTGTGTCTCTATGGTAAAACCTTCCTCTGCTTCGTTGTCTTTCAGGTAGCTTATTCCCGTATCACTGAGAATTTTTCTAAGACCTGTTGCAGCTGAAATAACAAGGGTGTAAGAAATATGCTTTTTAAACTTTTTGGAACGTCTTATAAGTACCTGAGGGTAAATGTTATAAAGCTTTTTTATTATTGAAAAGACTCTGCGCGCGAAAGCAGCGTTTTCTGTAGATATTTTTATACTAAACCCGTTCTTGTTGGAATATCCTACTGCATAGCTGCTCCCTATTACTGACGCGAGCTCTGCAAGAAGACAGCATCTGTCACTTATTTCAAGCCTGCATAATTCATTTTTAACTGTTGAAGAAAAAGACAAATTACCTTACCCCCTGTAGAGCTCTTAATAGAGTGCAACCTTACGAAATCAGTTTTCTATATACTCTCAATATTTCCCCTACGCTCCATGCCTGGGCAAACGCTCCCCTCGGCCAGTGTGGAAAATCACCGTCAAATATTTCCGAAATACTTCCCAGACAAGCGTCATACAAATGATCAAAAAATGGTGTTATAAAACTTAACGCAGTTTGTTTGACTTTATCATCATTGCCATAAACCCTTAAAAAGCCTGTCATAAAGGAACCCATAAGCCACGGCCATACCGTTCCCTGATGATATGCTCCATCTCTGCTCAATCTGTCACCTGAATAAACACCTCTATACTGTTTTGAATCACTTGATAAGGTCCTTAATCCATAAGGAGTATAAAGCTTATTCCAAACACAATCAACCACACACTTTGCTTTCTCACCTTCAAGAACTGGGAAAGAAAGGCTTACAGCCATAATCTGATTTGGTCTTATTTTCGAATCCTTTGTTTGTTCTATCACTACATCATATAAACAGCTGTCCTTTTCGTTCCAAAAGCATTCTATAAATGACTCTCTGGTCTTTTTGGCGAGGTTTTTATAATAATCGGTTTTCCAGCCCTTAAATTTATTGAGCTGAGCCATTACCATAAGTGCATTGTACCAAAGAGCATTTATTTCTACAGCCTTACCATGCCTTGGCGTCACTACCCAATCATCGACCTTGGCATCCATCCAGGTAAGCTGCGTAGTCTCATTTCCTGCACTTACAAGGCCATCTTCAGTAACCTTTATATCAAACAATGTTCCATTAATAAAGTTCTCAACTATACTTTGCAGCGAACTATAAAGATTATCAATAACGAACCTCGAATCGCCGGTATATTCAATATACTTCTTGGCTGCTTCAAAGTACCATAACGCCGCATCAACACTATTGTACGCGGGTGATTCTCCCTCATCCGGAAATACATTTGGGATAAGTCCGTCTTTTACATACTTTGAAAAAGTGAGAAGTATTTCTTTAGCATCCTCATACCTGCCGGTAGCCAGTGTAATACCCGGGAAGGCTATCATGGTGTCCCTTCCCCAGTCGGTAAACCAAGGATAACCTGCAATTATTGTTTTTGCATTGGTTGACTGTCTATACACTATAAAATCATCTGCAGCTCTTACCAGAAGGGAGTCAAAGTCATCTATGCAATTTGCTTTCTTTAGAATCTCGTTTATTCTCAATTGTTCATTTTTTAATGTTATTAAGCCATCTTTTTCAAACTCATTTTCAGTTGAGGCAACAAAGGTTATATACCTGTCATCATAAGGCTTAAGAGATATTTCATAGTAGCCCGGCATATAATGATCTTCAGACGGTGCCAATCCGCGCTCGCCTTCAACGGGGTATTCCATATTATAAAAGGTGCATCCCTCGGTTGCGGTAAACATACCAGTATCACAATAAAGTCTTATTTTATTCTCCAGATTATATGGCGTTATAGTTACCGAGTTATACTCCACACTTTCCTTGAAGTCCATATATTTGCTTTTTGATTCATAATGATGATCCCTATAGTTTACTATGGGGGTGATTCTCATGACGGCAGACGTCTCTCCGTTTACAACGTGGTATACCACACTGACTGTGTTTTTGCCGTATGTCATGCATATACTTTTTTCTAGTGATAGGCCTGCAACCCTGTAAGAATATTTAGGAAAAGGATTTTTTTCAAATTTCTCAAGATACTTATAGCCTTCTGCTGTAAAACCTGGAGTTCTAAAAGCTGCAAGTTCATACCTTGAACCATCTATAAAAAAGCTTTCTTCAATACTTGAAAGAATAAGGTGTCTCATGGTAGGGGGCTTAAGTGATGCAATGAGCAAACCATGGTATCTTCTTGTATTTGCACCTGATATGGTAGAACATGCATATCCACCTATTCCATTAGTGATAAGCCACTCTTTTTCTGTGCCTCTCTCAAAAGTCCTGAAATGTTTTCTGCCAAACTCCATTACAATTCCTCCGGTCGGTTAGCCAGCTGAATGCTTTTTCAGTCTGTCTTTAACATAGTAATAATCAATCATTCTCTTTTTATCTTTAGCAAGAACATTCTCTGCAATAAGTTCTATTATAGCCTCTGCAAGCTTCTCAGGATTATGCCTGACAAGGTTGTTTTTTATACTTAAAAACTCTCCGCCTATTATGTTTATACTCTTTTTCTCAAGTACATCACTATCAACAGCCACCGCTTCAGCCCGTTCTTCCATATATTTTGCCTTGAGCTCGTCAGTAATAAGGGCGGTATTAACTATGCAGTAATCTATGATATCCTTGTAGGAATGCTCTTCTATAGCCCTAATGTGGTCCGAAACGGTATAACCCTCGGTTTCTCCCGCTTGTGTCATTACGTTGCAAACATATATGTTTATTGCATTGGACTTTTTAATTGCATCAGAAATACCCTTTACCAGAAGGTTTGGTATCACGCTGGTGTATAAGCTTCCCGGCCCGAAAATTATTGCATCAGCTTCCATAATAGAGTCAATGGCATCCTGCAAAGGTGAAATTGCTTCAGGCTCCATAAAGACCCTTTTTACTTTACCAGGGTGTGTAGAATAGTGTTTTCCGATGTTTGATTCACCGCATATGATGCTTCCATCTTCCAGTTCTGCACACAGCCTTACATTTTCAAGCGTTACGGGTAAAACCTTTCCCGTTACAGCCAGAACCGAGCTCATTTTATGGACGGCTTCCTCAAAGTTGGTAGAAATACCATGCATTGCAGCCAGAAATAAGTTCCCGAAGCTTTGGCCCTTCAACATACCATCCTCAAACCTGTATTGCAGAAGCTTTTCCATTGTTGGCTCTGTATCAGCTAGTGCCAGCATACAGTTTCGTATATCTCCAGGGGGAAGCATCCCGAGATCCTGTCTTAGTACCCCTGAACCGCCTCCATCGTCTGATACGGCAACTATCGCTGTAATATTGGAACTGTAAGTTTTAAGGCCTCTAAGCATTGTAGAAAGACCCGTTCCACCACCAACAACGACAATTTTAGGCCCATTTATAAGTATTCTTCGTTCATATAAAAGATTACTCAATTTGTCTGAGTCGAGAGAAATCCTGAACTTACTGTTTGTAATTGCATGGTAAAGTGTCTTGGTAAGGTACTTTATTGAAAGGAATATAAAAATACACCCTGATACGATAAGCATCATGGATAAAACATTCTTCAGCATACTTCTGTATATTTCCGTAAGGAGAAAAGAAAGCCCGAAACTTATACAGGCTATTCCAACCAAGCCAAGCAATATCCATCTTTTTATTCTGATTCCTGGCCTGAACCAGTCAATAAACCTCATCTGCCGGCACCTCTATTGTCCTTCTCAATATCCCTGTGTTCAATAATTACCCTGTGCTGTTCGCCAAGAGCCTTGTAGAGCGAATCTGCAATGGTGACAGACCTGTGTTTTCCCCCAGTACAGCCTATGCCAATTACCAGGTGAGATTTGCCTTCCTTAACGTAATTAGGTATCAGGAAATTAAGCATATCCTCAAGCTTCTGGAGAAACATCTGGGTTTCCGGATGTCTCATTACATATTCCTTCACGGCTTCGTGCTTTCCTGTAAGCTTTTTCATTGAACTCACATAAAAAGGGTTCGGAATAAACCTTACATCAAATACAAGGTCACAATCTGTAGGAATACCATATTTGAAGCCAAATGAAATAACATTTATAATAAGTCCCTTATAATCATTCCCATCTACAACAATGTTTAAAATTTCCTCTCTTAACTGCCTTGGAGTTAATTCAGAGGTATCTATTATATAATTTGCCTTTTCCTTGATTTCCTGAAGAATATCCCTTTCCTGCTCAATACCTTTTATAAGTCTTCCATCCGCAGCAAGAGGGTGTGTACGTCTGCTTTCCTTGAACCTTTTTACAAGCACTTCATTTGAAGCTTCAAGAAAAAATATATCATAAGAAAAACCCGCTTCCTTAAGAGCTGTAAGTCCAGGGAAGAAGTCGTTAAGCAGTACGCCTCCCCTTATATCAATAACAAGTGCTACCTTGTCCATTTTTCCTTTACTCTGAAAGCATATTTCCGCAAACTTAGGTATAAGTGAAGGTGGTAGATTGTCGACACAAAAGAACCCCATATCCTCTAGATATTTAGCCGCCTGGCTTTTACCCGCTCCCGAAATACCTGTAACAACAATAAACCGCATCTTAACCTCCATATGAACTATAGATTAGTAGTATATATCAATTGAGAATTGAAAATTGAGAATGGAGAATTATTTACTAAAATAAATTAAAACCACATTCTCTACAATTCTTTTTACCTTTATCTTCTTTTTGTTCTTATTGCTTTTTACTTTAAACTGTACATTGTAAATTGTACACTCGCCTTTGCCTTTAACTGTACACTGTAATCTGTAAACTGTACACAGCTTTACTCTTCCCCTACTATCTTGACTTCCGTTTTAAGTTCTACACCAAAATTTTTCATTACAGTTTCCTGCACATGCTTTATGAGGCTTATAACATCCCCTGCGGTTGCACCGCCAGCATTAACAATAAAACCACAGTGCTTGGAAGATACCTCCGCACCGCCTATCCTATAACCTTTTAATCCGCTATCCTCAATAAGCTTACCTGCAAAATAACCAACAGGACGCTTAAAAACGCTTCCTGCGCTTGGCATATTTAGAGGCTGCTTATCACATCTTTTTGCTGAAAGATCGGTCATATTAGCTTTAATGGAATCATAGGAAGCCTTCTTAAGCTTTAAATACGACTTAAGCACTATCCCGCCTTCAGACTGAATAAAACTTGTTCTGTAACCGAATTTATGTTCCTCGCCTTCAACGGTATTTATTTTACCATCATGGGACATAAATTGAGTTTGTATCACAACATCCTTCATTTCGCCGCCATAAGCACCTGCATTCATAGTTACTGCACCGCCAAGTGTTCCCGGAATGCCTGATGCAAATTCCAACCCAGACAGTTCATTTTCAAGTGCAAGGTTTGCAAGCCGCGATAGTAGTATACCAGATTCAGCTTCTATTACATCACCGTTGACACTGCATTTATTCAGATTGTCAAATATCTTGACCACTACTCCTCTTATGCCTTTATCCCTGACAATAAGATTGGTTCCGTTTCCCATAACAAAAACAGGAATACCTTCCCTATTACAAAACTTGAATATATCTGAAAACTGTTCTTCACTATAGGGTTTTACCAGTACATCCGCCGGGCCGCCAATGCGAAACGAGGTATGCTGACTCATAGGCTGATCAGTGTATACATTTTCCGGTCCGATTATTTCTCCAAGCAAATGCGCTATTTGCTCTTTTTCCAATAATTCCACTCCCTTATATACTTGCGTTCACCTCTATATATAATATATTACTATTATCATGCCAACAATAGTATAAATATTAACATATCAGGCGATATTAGCGGCTTTAAGTCTTTGAGCCTTTACCTTAAAATACTCATCAAATCTTTCAACAGATCTGCTCATTATAAGCTCATCAGGAACATTACATTCCTCGAAAAGACTATGTATCTTGTCAAATCTGCCTACATCAAAGCTTATATGTGCGTCACTTGAACAAACTATTTTAACACCATATTTAATACATTTCATTATAAATTCTCTGCAGTTTTCCAAGCATCCTGCTCTTGCTTCAAATGAATGATTGTTTATTTCTATCAGTTTTCCATAATCCCTTGCGGTTTTAACCACAGCATCTATATCTACCGGAAATGCAGGATTTCCAGGATGTCCAAGGGTATCAACCAAAGGGTTCTTCAAAACATTTATCAAAGCATTCGTATGCTCTTCTTTACTTGATGGAGGAATTACAACGTCATGGAAGCTTGCAATTACATAATCAAGGTTCTTAAGATATTTCGCATCAAGATCCAGAGAACCTCTGAAGTCCACAATATTGGCCTCAATTCCCTTTAAAATCCTTACGCCGTACATCGATGAAGGTATGGTTTTAAGATTGGTAAAATAAAATTCATGTGTTCCATGAATCGCAGGTCCATGATCGGTTAAGGCAAACATCTCTATTCCGTTTGCTGCCGCTTCCTTTGCCATCTCCTGAATTGTACTGTATGCATGAATACTTGTAATGCTGTGCGTATGCCCATCTACAACCAAATTCAATTACTAGCCCTCCTGATTTTCACTCTTGTTAATTTCCTTCATAATCCTTTGTTCAAATACCTTGGCGGCATTGTAACCCATCTTTTTCTGCCTGTTGTTCATAGCAGCAACTTCCACTATTATTGCAAGGTTACGTCCTGGCCTTACAGGAATATTCAGTGAAGGCACCTTTATTCCGAGTATATCTGTAAACTCATCGACAAGCCCAAGCCTATCATAGTTTTTCTTTTCGTCCCAAAGCTCCAGATTTATAACAAGATTAATATTTTCCATCATCTTAACGGCACCTACACCGTATAAGTTCTTTACATCAAGTATTCCGATACCCCTTATCTCAATAAAATGTCTTATAATTTCAGGCGCAGTACCAAGCAGCGACTGATCTGAAACCTTTCTTATTTCTACCAGGTCATCAGCAACCAGCCTGTGTCCCCTTCTTACAAGTTCAAGCGCAGTTTCGCTTTTACCAACTCCACTTTCTCCCATTATAAGAATACCTTCACCATATACCTCTACAAGTACTCCATGGCGTGTTACCCTGGGTGCAAGCTGTACATTCAGGTATCTTATAAGACCGCTTAAAAATCTTGAAGTGATATCTTCAGTCATCAATATCGGAATATCATACTTTTTGGATACTTCCAGCATTTCCGGAAAAACTTCAAGGTTGCGAGCTACAACCAGGCATGGGAAACCTTCCTTAAAGAATCCGTCAAGGCTTTGAAGTCTTTCCTCGGGTGTAATTCCTTCGAGGTATGTTGTTTCAACCTTTCCAATTATCTGAATCCTGTCAGTACCGAAATATTCCATATAGCCTGCCAACTGCAATCCCGGCCTGTTTACATCCGAAGTGGTTACTACAATTTCATCTATTCTGCTGCAATTACTTACATCAACAAGGTTAAACTCATCCATAACCTCACGAAGAGTAACAGTAAACATATATTACCTCCCTGTTAACTAATTATCACCAAAAACCTTTATCACTCGAGCAGATTTCATAATCTATTTAATTATATAATATTGCAGCCTTAATTTAAATATAAAACTTAAGTGCCTGTAAAATCTCAAAATAAAAGGAGATCACTTCAACTGAAGTGACCTCCGGAAACATATCTGATTATTTTGCTTTTTGAGTTATTCTCATCTTGTAGAATGAACGCCATACAAATACAACCGCTACAGCAAGGAATGCAATTCCTATGAAAGGAGCAACACTTCTGAAGGATTCAGAAATTGCAATTTCCATAGCAAGTAATCCAAACAGGGTTGTAAACTTAATAATCGGGTTCAATGCTACTGAAGAAGTATCCTTGAACGGATCTCCTACTGTATCACCAACAACTGTCGCATCATGCAAAGGAGTTCCTTTTGCCTTAAGATCAACTTCAACAACCTTCTTGGCATTATCCCAACATCCGCCTGCATTAGCCATGAATATTGCCTGGAACAGACCAAATATAGCTATTGATATAAGATAGGATACGAAGAAGGAAACCGGACGTGCCGCGTCAATAATGGCTGCGGTATCAGCACCATCAGCAATTTTTCCAGGTGCTGATATGAATGCAAATCCCAGTGCAAAGAAGAAGATTGATATAAATATGTTAAACATACCCTTTTGTGCATACTGAGTACAAATCTTAACAACTTCCTTGGACTTCTCGGTTGCAGCCATCTGGCTTGCATTCTCATCAAGTTGTATATTCTGCTTGATGTATTCAACAGCTCTGTAAGCACCGGTAGCAACCGCTTGTGTGGAAGCACCTGTAAACCAGTAAATAACAGCACCGCCGCAGATAAAGCCTAGAATTGTGTATGGATTGAGAAGATTAAGTACAGCCTCAGGAGCAATACCTAAAACACTCTGTATTACAAGTATAAGTGAGAATATCATTGTAGTAGCACCAACAACCGCTGTACCTATCAAAACAGGCTTGGCTGTAGCTTTAAAGGTGTTACCCGCACCATCGTTAGCCTCAAGATAATACTTAGCCTTTTCAAAATCAGGTTTGAAACCAAATTCACTTTCAACCTGTTTGTCTACATCAGGAATACTTTCAATAAGTGAAAGTTCATAAATTGACTGTGCATTGTCTGTAACAGGTCCGTAGCTATCAACCGCAATAGTTACAGGTCCCATACCAAGGAAGCCGAATGCAACAAGTCCAAAAGCAAATATCGGAGGATAAATCATTATATCACTTAAGCCATACTGGCTTGCGAAATATGCTGCAAACATAAGTCCAAAGAAAACCATGCCCTTCCAGAATGCGCTGAAATTACCTGCAATCAAACCTGAAAGGATATTGAGTGAAGGTCCGCCCTCTTCGGAAGATTTAACAACTTCCTGAACATGAGCAGATTTTCCACTTGTAAATACCTTTGTAAGCTCAGGTATAAGGGCAGCACCCAATGTACCGCAGCTTATGATTATCGCTAAAACATACCACAGCGAACTTGCCTTGCCGTAAACCTCGGAACCTGGTCCAATAAGGAAGTAGCTGACTATGAAGGTAACAATAATCGAAAGTATGGAAGTAATCCAAACAAGGCTTGTAAGAGGCTGTTCAAAATCTATATCGTCCGAGTCCTTATATCTTGCTTTACTGAACAGCTTGTTTATATAGAAAGATGCAACTGAAGTAATTATCATTAAAATACGCATTGTGAATATCCATGCAAGGAGGTTGGTCTGCAAAGCAGTATCACCCTTACCAACTGCAAGAAGGATAAATGTAACTAAAGCAACACCTGTAACACCATAAGTTTCAAAACCATCAGCTGTAGGTCCAACGCTGTCACCGGCATTGTCACCAGTACAGTCAGCTATAACACCAGGGTTACGTGGGTCATCTTCTTTAATCTTGAATACTATCTTCATAAGGTCGGAACCGATATCTGCAATTTTGGTAAAGATACCACCGGCTATACGAAGTACGCTGGCGCCAAGGGATTCACCTATTGCAAACCCGATAAAACAAGCACCTGCAAGTTTGCCAGGTATAAATAAGAGTATTGAAAGCATCATAAATAATTCAACACAGATGAGAACAACACCGATACTCATTCCGGCATCAAGGGGTATATTCAGGAGCTTTAACGGCTTTCTTTCCAATGAAGCAAAAGCCATTCTGCTGTTTGCAAGAGTATTCATACGAATACCGAACCATGCAACACCGTAGGAACCCGCAATACCAATAACCGAAAATGCAAGTATAAGAAGTACCCCACCTACACCCTTGTCCTGAAGGAAACCGAAATAAAATGCTATACATATTCCTATAAACAGGAACAGTATCGCAAGGAATTTACCCTGCTGGATAAGGTAAGTCTTACATGTTTCATAAATGGTATTTGCTACATCAAGCATTGACTTGTGAGCCTTAAGACTTCTTACTTTCCGGAATTGGTACAAACCAAAAAGCAACCCTGCTAAGCAAATAACCAAACCAATATAAAGCAATAATTTTTGATTGTTTGCAAGCGGTGGTACCTCGAGGTCTGCTTCACCTTTAGCAAAAGCAAGAGACGGAGTAAGCATAACAGCAAGCATACACATTAATCCGGTAAAAGCTTTTGCCTTTTTGCCAACTTTTAGGTTCATCAAAGACATCCTCCCTTTATTTAGATTTGATAGTGTATTAATATATTAAGAATCTTCCCGACATTGGAAAGGATTCAAAAAAAATCACACCAGAATACATTATAATACGCCAATATCAATATTTCAATATTCTTGTCCAAAATAGGTATAATCTAGGAAGGAGTGTTTAAGAATGAAAAAAGCCCTAAAGTCCATTATTACGAACCTTAAGGCTAAAAATGGAGCGGGTGATGGGAATCGGACCCACGCAATCAGCTTGGAAGGCTGATGTTCTACCATTGAACTACACCCGCAGGTGTGGAGCGGGTTACGAGATTCGGACTCGCGACTTTCACCTTGGCAAGGTGACACTCTACCACTGAGTTAAACCCGCACTCCTTGTGCTGCAAAAGCTATTATACATACTTAAAAGTCCTTTGTCAAGGCTATAATTAATTAAAATATAATACAATACAGCACTTATCTGGAATATTCATAATTACTATCAATAACTATTTCGCAGCTACCTTTGCCCATGTATCCTTAAGACCCACTGTACGGTTGAATACAGGAGCACCATCTTTTGAAAGTACTGAATCTGCACAGAAGTAACCCATTCTCAAGAATTGATATTTACTTCCAGGAACGGCATTTGCCAGACTTGGCTCTACTTTGGCATTTTTCAGTATCTCAAGAGAATCCTTTGAAATATAATCGGTAAATGCAACTCCTTCCTTTTCTTCGGAAGGATTTATAACTGAGAACAGGTTGTCATATAGCCTTATTTCGGCATCAACAGCATGTTGGGCAGATACCCAATGAATTGTACCTTTTACCTTACGGCCATCCGGAGCATTTCCTCCCCTTGTTTGAGGGTCGTAAGTACAATGAATTTCCGTTATCTCACCTGTTGCTTCATCCTTTACAATGCTTTCGCACTTTATGAAATAAGCATTTTTAAGACGCACCTCACGTCCCGGAGAAAGGCGGAAATATTTTGAAGGCGGCTCTTCCATAAAGTCGTCCTGTTCAATATAAATTATCTTAGAAAAAGGCACTTTTCTTGTACCTGAGTTAGGATCCTCAGGATTGTTTTCAACATCTAATTCCTCTGTTTGGCCATCAGGGTAATTATCAATAACAACTTTTACGGGCTTTAATACAGCCATAACCCTTTGTGCTGTTGTGTTAAGGTCTTCACGTATACAGTGCTCCAAAAGTGCAAGTTCCACTGTGCTTGAAGTTTTGGCAACACCTATCTTTTCGCAGAAATTCCTTATTGAAAAAGGAGTATAGCCTCTTCTTCTGAGTCCTGATAAAGTTGGCATTCTTGGGTCATCCCAGCCAGAAACGTAGCCTTCCTTTACAAGAGCCAAAAGCTTTCTCTTGCTCATAACGGTATTGGTTATATTAAGGCGTGCAAATTCAATCTGTCTTGGCTTTCCATCAAGATCAACATTTCTTATAACCCAGTCATAAAGCGGCCTGTGGTCTTCAAATTCAAGAGAGCAAAGTGAATGTGTTATTCCTTCCACCGCATCTTCAATGGGGTGCGCAAAATCATACATCGGGTATATACACCATTCATTGCCTGTCCTATGGTGGTTTGCTCTTAAAATTCTATATATAACAGGATCACGCATGTTTATGTTAGGTGACTTCATATCTATTTTTGCTCTTAAAACCTTAGAGCCGTCGGCAAACTCGCCGTTCTTCATTCTTTCAAACAAATCAAGGTTTTCTTCTACTGAACGGTCTCTGTACGGGCTCTCTTTACCAGGCTCTGTAAGTGTTCCTCTATACTCTCTTATCTGGTCAGCTGTAAGGTCGCAGACAAAAGCAAGACCTTTTTTAATCAGCCTTACTGCACATTCGTACATTGTCATAAAATATTCAGATGCATAAAAAAGTCCGTCCCACTTGAATCCAAGCCATGCTACGTCTTCCTTAATGGATTCCACATATTCGACGTCTTCCTTGCTTGGGTTGGTATCGTCAAACCTCAGGTTGCATCTTCCGCCATACTTCTCTGCCGTTCCAAAGTCAATGCATATTGCCTTTGCATGTCCAATGTGCAGATAACCGTTTGGTTCAGGTGGAAACCTTGTGCATATGTCCTGCGCTTTATATTTACCGTTTTTTATTTCTTCATCTATAGCCTCATGAATAAAATTTGTGGGTTTAAATACTTCTGCATTGGCTTCTGTCATTTAAAGGACCCTCCCATGTCACGGATTATTATATTATTTCAACATTTTTTCAAGCTTATCTATCCCGGTTTCAATTCTTTTTAACGTCTCTTCCTTACCGAGAATTTCTGCAATCTCAGTTGCACCGCCTGGTGTTACCTGTTTTCCGGAAACAGCGGTTCTTACAGGCCAAAGTATCTGGCTGTTCTTTATACCCTTTGACTCTACCAAAACCATAAGAGAATTATAAATATTATCATTGTTCCATTCGTCAATACCCTTCAATAATTCCAAGGCAAGCTTGAGGCTTTCAAGTGAATTCTCCTCATTTGTTTTCATCTTTTTATGAACATACAGTTCAGTACTGTAATCAGGCAGTTGATCAAAGAAATCAACGGTAGAAGGTATCTGTCCCAGTACCTCTGTTCTTGCTTGAAGAACATTGCTTACCTTTCTGAAATCAACACTTTCGTTTTTTATGCCCTGTCTTATAAATGGTTCAGCTATTTTAAAGAATTCTTCCTGGCTCTTTTTTCTTATATATTCACCGTTCATCCAGTTGAGCTTGTTTATATCAAATACTGCAGGTGATTTGCTCAATCCATCGAGAGAAAATTCCCTTATAAGGTCATCCAGTGAAAAGATTTCTTCTGTACCTCCGGGGCTCCACCCAAGCAGTGCAATATAGTTCACAACAGCTTCAGCAATATAACCCATGGACAATAAATCCTCAAATGAAGGATCCCCTGCCCTTTTACTGAGTTTTTCAGTAGGTGATTTCATTATAGGAGGAAGATGGATATACGTAGGTATCTCCCAGTTGAAAGCCTTATATAAAAGATTGTATTTTGGTGTCGATGAAAGGTATTCATTACCTCTAATAACATGGGTAATCTTCATAAGGTGATCATCTACAACATTTGCAAAATTATATGTTGGAAGTCCATCTGATTTCATCATAACCTGATCGTCAAGAGTGTTATTCTCAACAGTCAGGGTGCCATATACAGCGTCATCAAAGCTTGTAGTTCCTTCAGTGGGTACATTCTGCCTTATTACAAAAGGCTCGCCTGCAGCAATCCTTTTTTCCGCCTCTTCAATGCTTAAATTACTACAGTGCTTGTCATATTTAAATACCCTGCCTTCTTTTTCATACTGCTCCTTAAGTGTAGAAAGCCTTTCCTGCGTACAGAAGCAATAATAAGCAGAGCCGTTTTTAACCAGCTGTTTTGCATAGTCCATGTATAATGACTTTCTCTCACTCTGTACATAAGGACCATATTCTCCGCCTATATCAGGGCCTTCGTCATGTATTATACCGGCGAGCTTTAAAGACTTATATATAACTTCCACAGCACCTTCCACATAACGCTTCTGGTCAGTGTCTTCAATTCTAAGAATAAACTTTCCCCCGTGTGATTTTGTTATAAGATACTCATATAACGCAGTACGCAGGTTCCCAATATGCATGTACCCCGTAGGACTTGGAGCAAATCTCGTTCTAACCTCTGTAGCCATATTACTTTTCTCCTTGATTTATTTAACTTTTAAATATTATACCAGAATACTCCCTTAAATAAACAATTATAGCAATTATGTATCTTTATTTATATTATTATATACTTTAAATACAAAAACTCAAGGGTATCGGGCTCTCTCGTCTATGTGACATTTCCTGTAAAACAAAAAATAAGAGAGCTATAAGCTCTCTCGTCTATTTTATACTTTTAAGCCTTCTTATGGCTTCCTCGTGTTCTAACTTAAGCCTTTTTAAATACTCTTTCATAAAATTCATCGAATTGGAATCAGTATAAATTATTCCAAGACCATATTCGTAAAAATTGGGCCCGGCAATTTTTCTAATAATATTCGTGTTGAAGAAAACCATTGATTTATCCATATAAATAGCAATATCAATTAATTCTCCTGCTTCAAGATCAGCTTTTGTATATACCAGCATGCCATAAAAGCTGATATCCTTAATTGTTGCAAGGTACTTTTTGCCGTTTTCCCGAAGCTTTATATCTGCATAAAGCGATACCGGATACCTTTCTTCTCTTCTTCGGTTGGCCCCTACATCCACCCTGTCTATTTTAAGCCTGACTGTATTTCCTGATATATCTATATCATCAATAATACTGCCATAAATATATATGTCTTCACCTGACTCATAGCCAAACACTACCGGGTCTCCTATCAAAAAGTTCATGAGGGCAAATTCTTTAGTAAGACTGACAGTTACAGCATTCTCATCTACTTTCAGAACAATGCTTTTAAAGGGAGATAAACCCGAGTAATGTCTTACTGCAATTATATCGTCTTTTTGTAAATACATTTTTGTATACCACCTTAGAAAAGAGTACGTATATTACTTGATTTACCGATAAAACATTGAAAATCAGGTTATTACTTTTTATTTTTTATATACTCGTCAATCGCTTTTGCGGCCTTTTTACCTGCACCCATGGCAAGAATAACGGTAGCTGCACCAGTTACAGTATCTCCTCCGGCATAAACACCTTCCTTACTTGTTGCTCCTGTTTCCTCATCTGCAATAATTCCGCCCCATTTCTGAGTTTCCAGACCAGGTGTGGTTGATTTTATAAGTGGATTTGGGCTTTGACCGATAGCTATTACAACAGTATCCACATCAACTATGTGTTCTGAGCCTTCTTTGGTAACAGGTCTTCTTCTGCCTGATGCATCAGGTTCGCCAAGCTCCATTTCGGTACATTCTATTCCTTTAACCCATCCGTCGTCAGTGCCTACTACCCTTGTTGGGTTTGTCAAAAGCTTGAATATAATACCCTCTTCTTTTGCATGGTGAACTTCTTCAAGTCTTGCAGGCATTTCTTCCTCAGACCTTCTGTAAACAATATATACTTTTTCTGCCCCAAGTCTCTTTGCGCAGCGTGCAGCATCCATTGCAACATTTCCACCACCAACAACTGCTACGCTGTTCCCAACTCTTACAGGAGTATCTGTTTCAGGGAATTTATAAGCCTTCATCAAGTTAACCCTTGTTAAAAATTCATTAGCAGAGTAAACACCATTGAGGTTTTCGCCCGGTATTCCCAAAAAGCTGGGCAACCCTGCTCCTGTACCCACGAATATTGCTTCGTAGCCTTCCTCAATCAATTCATCCAGCGAAAAAACCTTGCCAATAACCATATTGGTTTTTATATCAACACCCAAATACTTGAGAGCATCGATTTCCTTTTGAACAAGCTGTTTCGGAAGTCTGAATTCAGGTATTCCATACATCAAAACACCACCGGGGGCATGAAAAGCTTCAAAAACGGTCACATCGTAGCCCATCTTTGCAAGGTCTCCTGCACAGGTCAGCCCTGCTGGTCCCGAACCTATAACCGCTACCTTTTTACCGTTTTTCTTTATATCTTCCTGTTTAAGCTTTCTGTTAGCCATATACCAGTCTGAAACAAATCTTTCAAGACGACCTATACCAACAGATTCACCCTTTTTGGCACGTACACAGAATTTTTCGCACTGTGATTCCTGCGGGCAAACCCTTCCGCATACGGCAGGAAGGCTGTTGGTTTGTTTAACCTTCTCATAGGCTTCTTCAAATTTACCTTCTGCAACAAGTTTAATAAAATCAGGTATATTTACATTTACAGGGCAGCCTTCCATACAAGGTTTGTGTTTACACTGAAGACATCTCTGAGCTTCTTCTATAGCCTGCTGTTCCCCATACCCAAGAGCAACCTCTAAAAAGTTTTTATTTCTTACGTTAGGGTCCTGCTCAGGCATTTTTACTTTATCTAATGACATATTAGGCATTTTTTGCACCCCCAAGTCTACACTCATGCTGTTCAACCGACTGTTTTTCCTCTTTCTTGTACATAAGCTGACGTCTCATAGCTTCATCAAAATCAACTTCGTGTCCATCAAAATCAGGGCCGTCCACGCAGGCAAACTTAACCTTTCCACCGACTGTAACTCTGCAGCCGCCGCACATTCCAGTGCCATCTATCATAACCGGGTTCATGCTGACAACTGTTTTTATTCCATATTCCTTGGTAAGCTTGCAAACCATTTTCATCATAATCAATGGACCAATTGCAATTACAAGGTCATATTTTGCTCCATCTTCAATAAGCTTTTTAAGAATATCGGTTACGAAGCCCTTGTTTCCGTTAGAACCATCATCGGTAGCTACAAACAGCTTACTGCTCGCAGCCTTCATTTTATCTTCAAGAATTATAAGATCCTTGTTTCTGAACCCTACTATCGAGTCCACTTCAACTCCCATTGAATGAAGCTTTTTAGCCTGCGGGTAAGCTATTGCCGTTCCCAAACCTCCGCCTACAACTGCGACCTTTTTTAAACCTTCAAAATGGGAAGCTATCCCCAAAGGTCCTACAAAATCAAGGAGTTCATCCCCCTCATTAAGTAAACCCAATTCTCTGGTTGTCTTACCTACTTCCTGGAATATTATTGTTACTGTTCCCTTTTCTCTATCAAAGTCAGCAACAGTAAGGGGAATGCGTTCTCCATTTTCATCTATTCGGAGTATTATAAATTGTCCAGGTTCTGCTTTTCTTGCTATATGTGGTGGTTCGATTTCCATGAGCTTAACCTGTGCATTTAATACTTCCTTTTTTAATATTTTAAACATTTTCAACCACCTCTCAGAAGAATGACAACTAATTCACAAAATCTATTTTATATCCCATGCATTTTTAAGTCAACCTGATTGATTTGACGCATATGATGTGATATTTTAAATATAACATAAAGTTTGACGCATCACATTAAAAGGTAAAAATTTCTCTTAATTAATTTATAATTAAAGTTTGGGTGTAAAAATGAAAATAAAAGAGCTTTTTAAATTAAAAAAACCGGTTATTGCATTTGAAATATTCCCGCCAAAGCCTGATGTACCCGTAGAAACAGTATATGAATCGCTGGAACAGTTCAAGGACTTAAAGCCTGATTATATAAGCGTTACATATGGGGCAGGCGGCAGCAAAAAAGGAAGAACGACCGAAATAGCTTCAAGAATAAAAAACAACTATGGTATTGAAAGCATGACCCATTTCACTTGTGTAGGCCATACTTTGGAACAAATAGATAACCTTCTTGAGCAAATGAAACAGAATAAGCTTGAAAACATCCTTGCCTTGAGAGGGGATGCCCCTGCTGACTGTCCGGACTTTGACTTCAGTAAGGGAATATATTGCCACGCTTCAGAGCTTATAACTCATATCAAGGCAAAAGGTGATTTCTGTATTGCAGCCGCTGCCTATGTTGAGGGACACCCTGAATGCAGCCGTATCAAAGACGACTTAAGAAATCTTAAAACAAAGGTTGATCAGGGCGTAGACTTTTTACTTACACAGTTATTCTTTGATAATAGGCTTTATTATGATTTTTTGGATAAGGCGGCTTCAATGAACATTAACTGTCCAATAATGCCTGGCATAATGCCTGTTTTCAGCAGTCAAATAAAAACCATGACCGCACGCAGCGGCTGTTCGATACCTGCAAAACTTATTCTTATGATGGATAAATATCAGGACAGTCCCGACGATCTTCGCAAGGCCGGAATAGAGTATGCAGCACTCCAAATCCGTGATCTGGTTGACAATGGTGCTGCAGGTGTTCATATCTATACAATGAACAGGCCTAAATCAACAGAAGAGATTCTTAAGCAGGCGGGACTTGTTTAATTACAAATCAAACGGTACTATTTCATATCCCTGTTCACGAATGCCCTTGATAATTCTATCCAGGGCTTCTGCATTGTCCTTTGATACAGCATGCAGCAGAAGAACCGCTCCATTATGTAAATGACTCATAACCATATTATAGGCATGATCCGCTCCCTGCTGTTTGTTTACATCATAATCGGCATATGCAAAGCTCCAGAAAACGGTCTTATATCCCAATTCATGTGCAGCTTCAAGCGTTCTTGCGCTGTATTCTCCCTTTGGCGGTCTCATATAATTAAACCCCTTGCCAAAAACAGCTTTAAACTGCTTTTCAAGCCCGCTCATTTCATAATTGAGCTTGTCCAAAGACATTTCAGGAAGTGATGGGTGGTTAATAGTATGGTTGCCGACTGTATGACCTTCATCAAGCATTCTTTTTACAAGCTTTTGCTCTGTCTTAAGGTAAGGACCTGTAATAAAAAACAAAGCTTTCACGTCATTCTTTTTAAGTGTATCAAGGATCATTGGGGTATATCCGTTTTCATACCCTTCATCAAAAGTCAGGTATATAACCTTTTTAGACGTGTCTCCAACCCAGACAGCATTATATTTTGACGTAAGTTTATTTGCATAACCCGGTATTCCCGGAGTCTCTCGTTTTGTATTAAGCCTGAGCTCCCAGGCATATCTGGTATTATCCAGTTTCCCTAAAGCAGAGCTATCAAGGCTTAATTTCTTATCCACATCAGGCTGCTTACTGACAGGACTAACCTGAGGTTGTGAGTCGGCAAGCTTAACAGTCCTGTCCCCCTCGACCCTATGAAAAGCAGGCTGTACAGCATCCCCAACTTTTACCGTCAAAACCGCACTATTACCGGCACAGTCTGAAAGAAGCAGAGATATTGAAATTAAAAGTATGGTGAAACATAAACGATTAGCCAAAGGTAGATCTTCCTTTATATATAATTAAAAAGCATGTGATCTACCTATATTATAAATAAAAATCGCACCATTTGACAATTGTTTATTCCAAGTGATTATCTATGACAAAATTTTTAGACAAGTAATCTTTTATTGTAAACTCTGTACCATATGACACCATGGCTTCAATTATATCCTGCTCGGTAAGTACCTTGATAAGCTTTAAATCGTCGTCAAGAACATGCACAAGGTGAAACCTGTCAAAGTCCATATTTTTAATTATTTCACCCAGAGTTGTTTTTTCCATTGTTACGATTACTCTTGCAGGGTATAATCCCTTTTTCAGCAGCCTTGCCCTTCTATAAAAAATATGTTTTAAATTCATTATTGCTTCCGACCCTTCTCCTGACCTTAATAAAAATAGAATATAAATACCTATCGATAATAAGCTGTAGTTGTGTTTACTACCTGTTATTTGTGCTATCCCGATAACCATTAATACTATTGAAAGTATCAGCGATAGCTTTTTCATATATCTGCCGGCCTTAAAAAAACCCACTTTGCCTGCAATTATTTCATTAACTATTCTTCCTCCGTCAAGAGGAAGAGTGGGCAGCAAGTTAAAAAAAGCCAGGTATACGTTGATGGAAATCAAAAAGTACGAATTAGATTGAGCATTAATTTGTAATGAAGACGTCAAGAGAATTACAATAATCAAGTTTGTTAATGGCCCTGCTATATATACAAATATACGTTTAAAGATACTCCCCGGGCCAAAATCTATTTGGGCGGAAAGCCCGATAGGCAGAATACTTAGGGAATAGACCTTAAAATTCATTAGAACCGCTGCAAACATGTGTCCCAATTCATGTAAAACTATAGAAATGAATACAATAAGGTACTCTCCGGCGAATCCTGATATAATGATTGCTGGAATAACAAATATGGATAGAAGGTCCATCCCAAGTGAAAATTTTTTAGTTTTAAGTATCAGCACCAATTTACTCTTTCATGGGAAGTTTTATAAATTCCAAAGGATTTAATGGTCTGTTGTCTTTTACTACTTCAAAATGAAGATGTGGTCCTACTGCTGACCCTGTATCGCCCACATTTGCTATTACTGCCCCTTTTTTGATTTTCTGTCCTTTCTTTACAAGCAGCTTTGAGCAATGTGCGTATAAGGTTACTACTCCATTTGAATGATCTATTTTGATATAATTTCCGTAAACATCATCCACGCCTGCAACAATTACTGTACCATCCAAAGCAGCCTTAATGGATACTCCCTTATTTGCTGCAATATCAATGCCTCTGTGAGATCCCTCAACATTTTTTATTGGATCCACCCTCTCGCCAAATGGAGATGTGACAGCCCCGTTAACGGGTATCAGGAGTGTGTATTTACTTTTCATGAATTCAATTGCTTTTTTATATGCAGTATCCTCAGCAGTTTTGTTTGTGGAATTGGAAGTAGTGCCTTTTTTCGTTGTATCAGTTGTTCCGCTTTTACTGTCACCTGCGTCTACCGAGTCTTTTTCTTCATAATTGCTATAATCGATTATTTTAGTTTCGGGCTGTACATCGGTATCTGCCGGTTGTTGAAAATCTGACTGTGAACTATCTGCATCTGCAGTTTGAATTCCTTGAGCATATCCATCATCAGGTTTTGCATCATCTGTTTTTTTACTTTGACCTGTTACATCATCAGAGATTTTATTTACGGTAGCATCAATACTTTTATAAATTTCATCAAAGTTGATGTTGGAAGATACAAGCAGTCTCGCCTTATCTGAAAGGAAATTGGTTACAGGCGTATTGATGTTCTTTACCAAAATAACAAGTAAAAAAATAACAGCTGCAACTATAAGTTGTTTTATAATCATTTCCACAAGCTTGGTTTCTTCCTTGGAAGGCATCGTTCTTCTATAAGGGCTTTTACTATGCGGAAGCCTTGAAGGTGGAAGCTTGCTAGGTATGTTGTAGTGGGGATTCCGGGGTTTAACAATTATATCATCCATTTTCTCACATCCTATATATGTATATTAAAGTTCTATAGTACATATATTCCTTGATTCATAAGATGTAGTAATTTCATTGATTTTACTGTTTGTATCCGTCTTTTGGGATACAAACCTATGTTAAAAATTACTTCATCTTATATTTCATTGTACACGACATTTTGCAGAGTTTACAAAATGATTTGCATTTGAAAAATATAAAAATCAGTTGTTTATTAATTATATTTTCAGCTTCAGGATTTTATTACAGAATAGATTTTATTAAAAGTGCAGAAACTAAGACACAGAATTCCTACTAAGTTGACCAAGAGTTAAATCAGGAGGTAATAAAGATGCATAAAATCGCTATAGAACCAAATCTGACACCAATTAAGGATTATCTTTCAAACAGAGGGTATGATGTTGAAAGCATTAACCTGGATAAGCAGACAGCGGATAAGGCCGATAGAGGCCACTATGACGCGTATGTTGTAACGGGACTTAATACAAACTTTATGGGAATACAGGACAGAGAAACCGATGCACTGGTCATTGACGCAGAAGGAATGACACCTGAACAGATTTACAAGCATTTGGAATCAAGGTTTAAACAGTAAGGTTTTAAAAAAGGAGCAAAACAATTTAATGTTTTGCTCCTTCTAATTATTTTCCGCTGTTCTTAACATTTTTTATCGGAATGTTTGCAACAAGTGCAGGAACTGTCCTGTCGCCCTCATCGCTTTTTGTTCTGGTAAGCTGTATGTCAAGTGCGCCTTCATCAATTTCCATATAATTGGTAATAACCTTGATAATCTCCCCTTTGACCATTTCAAGAAACTCAGGAGATACATTAGCTCTGTCATGAATCAGAACAAGTTTTAATCTTTCTTTCGCAACATCTTTTGAGGATTTGGACTTTCCAAACAGTTTCGACAAATCCAGTATCATATGTATTTACCTCCTATCAAGTTGTCTTGAGACCAAATAGTTTTTTCAGCTTAACCATAAAACCGTCATCAGTGTCAAGGTTGAGCATTGGAATATCTTCGCCCAGAATCCTTTTTGTAACGTTTCTATAGGCTTGTCCGGCAAGTGATTTACCGTCTGTGACGGCAGGCTCACCCTTGTTTGTTGATATGACTATTTTTTCGTCATCAGGAACAACTCCTATAAGATCAATAGCAAGAATATCAATAATATCATCGATATTCATCATGTCTCCGCGTTTAACCATATCAATTCTTACTCTGTTGATAAGCAGCTTGGGATTCCTTAATTCATTTGCTTCAAGCAGGCCTATAATACGGTCTGCATCCCTTACAGCGGAAACTTCGGGAGTAGTAACTACAATAGCTTTGTTTGCTCCTGCTATGGCATTTTTGAAGCCCTGCTCTATCCCTGCAGGACAGTCAACCAGAACGAAATCAAATTCTTCCTTTAATTCTTCGCACAGCTTAAGCATCTGCTCAGGTTTAACAGCTGTTTTATCACGTGTCTGTGCAGCTGGTAAAAGGTAAAGCCCTTCATAACGCTTGTCCTTTATAAGTGCCTGTTTAACTCTGCAGGTACCTTCAATGACATCTACCAGATCGTAAACAATCCTGTTTTCCAATCCCATTACAACATCGAGATTACGAAGGCCTATATCTGTGTCAACAAGTACAACCTTTTTACCGATCAAGGCAAGTCCTGTACCTATGTTGGCAGTAGTCGTAGTCTTTCCAACTCCACCTTTACCTGATGTAATAACTATGACTTCGCTCATTTAAACTAACCCCCTGTTTATAAATATATCAATTTAATTTTTTATCGGTTTCAATTATCTAGCCGGCAGAAAACGGTCTATATATACCATATCCTCTTTTACGTATGCAAGTTCGGGTATAAAATTACCTTTGTTATCTTTATCATCCGGTGAACGGGTTATTACATTTGCTATCCTGAGCTGAGTAGGCTGTAGGTTTAAAGCTACAACAATAGCTTCAGTATTGCCGTCAGCTCCTGCATGTACAATTCCCCTGAGAGAACCCATAACAACTACATTTCCTGTAGCTACTATTTCTCCGCCTGGATTTACATCCCCCACTATCACAAGATTTCCGTCAAAGTTAATAAGCTGACCTGACCTTACGGTACCCTTGTAAAACTTTGTAACACCTTCGTTAATTCCTTTAAAAAAGTAATTTCTCATTCTGATTTTGTTATGTAGCTGTTGTACTTCCTGCTGAGGTTGAATATGTACTTCAGTATCTTCTGAAAAGCTTTTTATTACTGCTCCACTTTTTGTAGAAAGAAGTTCATGAACCTTTTGTTCTTCTTCCTTTGAAAGCTGCCGACCACGGTATTTTACATCAAGGGTTACTCCTTTAAAAAACCTTCCGGCCGATGAAACCTTATTTTCAATTTGCTCCAATATAGAAGTAAAATTTTCTTCTTCTTTCATAATAATTGTAAGTCCGTTTACAGTGCCTTTAAAACTCACAATGCTATCGTCCATGTCTGACCTCCAGATTACAAAAAGAAACTAATATTTTCTTACAACTTTGTTTGATTCAAATTTATCCTTCAACAGCATGGTTACAGCATATACCGGTATTGAAATTATACTGTTGTAAACTGCCAAAGGTAATATTTTGTTCTTTACTGCAAATAACAGATCCATCCTGATTTCACTCGCTGCAAAGATACGTTCACACCATATACTGAGTATGTAATCGGCCAATCCATACGCAATTGTAGAAATAAACGTAAAGAATATTATTACTATAAAGTTTTCACGGTACAGACGTTTATTTACAATTCCGACTCCCAATCCCAGATATAAACCCAAAAGTGCATGAAGTCCAAGCATTCTGCCTAAAGTTATATCATAACAGAGCCCAAGGATAAACCCGATTATTGCTCCCTTTACATTACCATAGAGCAGCGCACATGAAATTATGACAACAAGCATAAGGTTAGGTTGGGTATGGAAAATTTCAACATGTTGGAGCAGGGTATTCTGTAATACAACTACAAGAAAAATAATTATAGCAATTATTATATGTTTGGCTTTCACTGGCCTGCACCACCTGTCTGTGCCTGACTTCCAGGCTTGCTTTTCAGAACTATTACTTCATGAAGTTTTTTAAAATCGACAGATGGTTCTATTATTGCATATCTGGTAAATTCGTTATTAGTCTGAGGTATTTCTTTAATCTTTCCGATTAAAATTCCCTTGGGGAACTTACCACCCTCCCCAGAGGTCTCAATATTGTCACCAACTGAGATATCTACATCAGGCTCAATGTAATCCATTCTGCAAAGGCCCTTGTCTTTTAAGGCTATATCGCCTTTTATTCTTACAGTCTTTAATGACTTTGTCAGCATACCTGAAACAGAACTATCCATATCAATAATTGAAATTACTTTAGATGAGTATATTCCTGTTTCAATTACACTTCCAATAAGGCCTCCATTTGCTATAACAGGGTATCCATTCTGAACACCGTCTTTGCTCCCCACATCAATTGTAAATGTATTAAACCAGCTTCCCGGGTCCTTGGCAATAATATTTCCGCCTATGGAGTTATATTGGTCCAACTGATTTTTTAAGTTAAGCGTTTCACGAAGGTTAACATTTTCCTGCTTAAACCTTTCAAGGTCTGCAGTATCTTTTTGAAGCTTGTCTATCTGAGCTTTAAGCTTCTTGTTCTCATCCTTTAAATCCTTTACATCTCCAAAGTATGAGAAACCTGAACCTATTTTGTCCCCAATACCGGTAAAAAACTTTTCTACCGGTGAAAAAACAGTATTAACAGCATTTCCAAACCAGCCAAGCTTGGTATGTTTAGCTGTTATGCCCATAGCTATAAAAAGTATAACTGTTATAAGGGCAATTAAAAATATTTTATTTTTAAAGAGGCGTTTCAACTATTAATTCTCCCCTCTATCTCAATTTCTTAGGAGGGATAAGCACCTTTTTAAGAGTCTCTATTTCATCAAGAACCTTTCCTGAACCCATAACAACACAATCAAGCGGATTTTCGGCGACTGAAACAGGCATTCCGGTTTCCTGCTTTATAAGCGTATTAAGACCGCTGAGAAGCGCTCCACCGCCTGTAAGCATTATGCCTCTATCCATTATATCGGATGCAAGTTCGGGAGGCGTTTTTTCGAGTGTATATTTTATTGAATCTACGATTGCATTAACAGGTTCCTTCAAAGCATCAACTATTTCTGAAGACGTAATGTTAATATTCCTTGGAAGTCCTGTAATCAGGTCTCTTCCACGGATCTCCATGGACTCTTCCTTTGGCTTTGGATAAGCAGCTCCAATGGATGTTTTTATATCCTCAGCTGTTCTCTCTCCTATCATAAGATTATATTCTTTTTTGACATAATGCACAATAGCTTCATCCAACTCATCGCCTGCAACCCTAAGTGATTTGCTGGTAACAATTCCGCCAAGAGATATAACGGCAACCTCGCTTGTTCCGCCGCCAATATCAACAACCATACTTCCTGAAGGCTCATCAACAGGTAAATTGGCACCTATTGCCGCAGCCATTGGTTCTTCAATAAGGTAGGCTTCTTTAGCTCCAGCCTGTAAAGTAGCTTCTTCAACAGCGCGTTTTTCAACCTCGGTTACTCCCGAAGGAACACATATTACAACCCTCGGTTTACTAAGAACGCCAAAGGACATTGCCTTTTTAATAAAATATTTAAGCATACTTTGCGTGACATCAAAATCGGCAATAACTCCATCTTTCATCGGCCTTATTGCAACGATATTCCCTGGAGTCCTTCCTATCATTTCTTTTGCAGAATCTCCTACTGCGAGGACTTCATTTGTATTACTGTTAATTGCAACAACAGAGGGTTCCCTTACAACAATACCTTTTCCTTTCACATGAACCAGTGTATTTGCTGTACCCAAATCAATTCCAATATCTTTTGCAAATAGTCCCATAAATTCTCCTCCGTTTATATAAAATAAGCAATTACATTATTCCTTTTTCTTTAAGGCTTATGTAGCTGTTATCACCTATTATTATGTGATCAAATACTTTTATACCAAGAATGTTTCCCGCATCAACAAGTCTTTTTGTAGTTTCTATGTCTTCCCTGCTGGGTTCGGGATCACCACTAGGATGGTTATGCGCAAATATTACTGCCGAGCAGCTTACCTTAACTGCTTCGCTAAAAACCTCCCTAGGATGCACTATAGATGAATTCAGGCTTCCGACCGAAATATCGAAATACTTGATTACCTGGCTTTTGGTATTAAGTAAAACAATCTTAAATATTTCCTTTTTATAGTGCCGCATTTCTTCCATAAGCAGGGTTACAACATCTTCAGGTGTTTTAATAATCAATTTTTGTCTGCTGCCTGATGAAGCAGCTCTTTTGGCTAACTCCATTACAGCTTTCACCTGTATTGCCTTTACTCTGCCTACACCTTCTATCTTCATCAACTGTTCTATTGAGTAGTTGTGAAGAAAACAAAGTCCCTCATTTTCATCATCCTGACTTAGTATGCGCTGTGCAAGCGTAACTGATGTATCGTTTCTTCCTCCTGTCTTTATGATTATTGCCAACAGTTCAGAATTAGTCAGCATTTCGGCACCATACTTCTCAAGCTTTTCGTATGGCCTCTCACATACAGGCAGATCCTTGATCCTCAAACGTTGTTGCATAAATCACTCCCAAACTTTAAAATAGGTATTTGGGAAAACTACATAACTTTTACCTCAAATATTTCGAGTATCTGCACAAGCTTGGCTAATGGAAGCCCGACTACATTAAAATAGCAGCCTTCCAGCCTTTCCACAAGGACAGCCCCCATGCCTTGAATCCCATAGGCACCAGCCTTATCAAATGGTTCCTTTGTATTAATGTATGAATGTACCATACTATCTGACAAGCTGCGCATTTTTACTCTCGTTTTTTCAAAATCACTTATAACCTTTCCTGTTAATGTATCTATTACGGTTATTCCGGTAATTACTTCATGCCATTGATTTTGGAGGGATTTAAGCATTGAAAATGCTTCCTCTTCATCGCGGGGCTTACCTAGAATAGCATCCTTTACCACAACAGTATCTGCTCCAATTATCAGTGGACCTTTTGTAATTCTTCCGGCAACATCTCTGGCTTTTTTAAGGGATAAACTCTTAACTGCTTCTTCTGCGGAAATTGCTTTATCAATAGTCTCATCCACGTCAGAACTAAGCACCCTGAAATCAAGCCCTATCTGTTTAAGCAGCTGGGAACGCCTTGGAGATGCAGATGCCAATATTATGTCCTTCATTAAAAGCTCCTTTTCTGATAATGTTCCATTAATACAACTTATATAATTATAGATATGTCTTTCCCTTTTTTCAACAAAAAGTGAACTTTATTACCTTATTGGCAGAGTTCTTAATTCGACAAATCAAGTGAAAAAATTCCCTCTGACTTACTATTATACTACTTATCCAAATATAGTAAAATAGTTCTTTAGTCTATAAAAAATAAACATTTTAGCAGTAATTATATATTATAGTATTTCTAATAAACGAAAATATAAAATGACTTTTTTTTCAATCGTTTGTAATTTATACAAAATATATTCATATATTTTAACACTTCTCATTTACCCTCAATAGCTGTATAATATAGATAATAGTATAAAACTATTGATTAGAAGCTGGTGATAAACATGAAAATAGAGAGAATAAATGAAAACAAGATTAAGGTAACTATTTCAATAAATGATCTTGAAGAGAGAAATATTGATATGAACTCTCTTAATTATAATTCTCCTGCTGCCCAGGAATTATTCTGGGACATGATGGAGCAGGCGGAAGTTGAATTTGGTTTTAATGTTGCCGAGTCCCAGCTTGTCATAGAGCCTAATGCCGACAGCGATGACGGCTTTGTAATAACCATTACAAAGGTTGATGAAGAAGGGGATTTCGAATCAATACAAAAATATATCAAGAACAGGTACAAAAACACTGATGTCCGGGTAAAGAAAAAGAACCGCAAGGTTTACTCCACACTTATGATATATTGCTTCAGTAATTTTGATGACCTGCTTGCCCTCAGTGAAAAAATAAATACATTATATTGCGGTGACAGTTCGCTTTATGAATACCACGGGACATATTACCTGATGCTGACTAGAAGTAACCTCACAGTACCAAATGTGAAAGCCTTTGAAGCAATGTTAGGTGAATATGGTAAAAAGGTTACCAATACGAACTTTTACGAGGGTTATCTGAGTGAATATGGCGAAAAAATAATTGAATACGATGCAATAAGTACATTAAACCACTACTTTATTGAAAAAGTTTAACCCACCAGCCAATCAGCTGGTGTTTTTTTTAGTTCAGTCAATACCACTATATTCCGATATATATTAAAATAATATATAGGGGTGCTTATTTAATGGGTATTAGTGGTGTTTCAGACAATAGCAATATTTCATCCCAACCTTCATATATGGATAGGGAAATTCAATATCTTCAAAAATATAAAATGCAGCTTCAACAAAAACTTGCCAAACTGAATTCAAGTAAAATGGACCCTGCAATTAAGGCAGAAGAAGTCGATGCTGTTAACGAACAGATAAAACAGGTGGAAATTCAAATACGGCAAAAACAAATGGAAAAAATGAAGCCAAATGTTGAAGCAGAAAACTCCAGAAATGAAAAAAGTACAAACAACAATGAACAAACGCCAGATACAGCTATTTCAGGAGTAGGTTCGAAACATTTAATATCAGCTGTTACAAATTATTCTGATTTAAAGGCGCTTAAAGCAGTACGGACGGAACTCAAAAATCAACAAGTTGGTAAAGAATATTCGACAGTAGATGAAAGAATTCAAAAAGTAGAAGAAAAAATGAAAAAGGAAATGAATGAAATTGAAAAAGATTTTAAGAAAGTTTCGCAAGATTCTGAAAAAGCCTCAAAACTGAAGCACAGACCAGAAAACATTATAACTGACGCAACTGATAATAATGTACAAAATACTGATTCTAAAGAAAATAATAATAAAGAAACCGAAAACTACACAGATAAAAAGGAAAACCTGACAACTGTTGATATAAGGATATAAAAAAATGTCGGGGATATCAGTTAATTCTGAAAACCCGACATTTGTTATTTATATTCTTTTATACTTCATTTGAAAAGTAACTTATATATTTTAAAATAAATTCGATACTGTTATCTACCCCTATTTTTCCTGTATTGATTGATAAGTCGTACTGTTTTAAATCAGTCCAGTCTTTTCCTGTTATTTTCCGGTGATATTGTGCTCTCTGGTTGTCACTCTGATTAATCATTTTTAAAGCTACTTCTTCAGACACGTTGTATAATTCTTTTACTCTTTGTTTTCTAAAGTCAATACCTGCATGAAGGAATATACTTACATGACCCTTTTTATCCTTTAAAATATGAGACCCGCACCTACCAATAATAATAGCAGAACGTTCATTCGCGATATGCTGTATTATCTGGGCTTCGGTGTTATATAGATCGCGGTCTGTCGGAACATACATCTGTGGAGGTATATAAGAGTCAGGTGCCCAATAGCCAAGTGCAAATGATTGCCAGAAAGATAATCTTTTTTCATCACGGGTTTCCAAATCCTCTTCAAGAACAGAAAGTTTTTTAGCGGCTTCACTAATTATTTCACGGTCAATATAGGCTATATTAAGTTTCTTTGCAAGCTGCTGTCCTATGTATGCCCCACCGCTACCAAGCTGACGGCTGATAGTTATTGCAAATGGTGATTCATTCATAAAATCCCTCCTCAATATAGTTGTATCGGCTAACTATATTATACAACATTCCGATGATCTAACTCAAATTTGGAATTATACATTTTACTATAGTAATATATGCTGCCAGTTTACTTAATGATAAAAAAACTCTTTTAGGCAAAACACCCAAAAGAGTTCATGGACTCTGAAACAACATTACTTCTTGCCTACAATGGTTACAGTCACTTTATCATCCTTAACCTCTGCAAAAATTATAACAGCGGTTTTTAAAGTATTTGTAAACTTAAAATCTATTTTACTGCCGAGTACAGCAGTTGAATACTGATCTTCAATATAATTTACCTTCTTGTTTGCAATTCGGGCAATAGATTCATCCTTTATTCCTGCACTCTTCACAGCTGCATATAGCGTTGAAACAACCTGATTATATCCTTCATTATTGTTGTCAAGTAAACCCTTCTCCATATTTATATACTTGGCGAAGGAAAATACCCCTGCTTTTTTGCCGTTCTTTTTATCTTCCTGACACACAAGGACCTTATTTATAGCATATGCAGCCAGTTTAGCCGAATCCTCATTTTCAGGGTCTTTTATCTCAGTTGAATAGGAAGCTACTACATCTTTAATATCTTCCAAATCCCTTAGCATAATTTCCGGAAAATTCGTCTGAATTATCTGTCCATCAACGGTATTAAAAACTATAGGCCCTTTGAATCTTTCACCTAAGTCTTTCCTGAATTTATCAACAGCCTTATCAATATTAAGCCTTATACCTATTGTTTCAGGAGTTTTATTTATTTTGCCATCCTTGAAGCTTATATTAGCATTGACAGGGTCTTTGTCTATTTTGGCTGCAAGCTCCTGAAGCTTTTTTTTCAGTTTTTCCTCATTAAAAGTAATAACCGGGCTTATCTTTCTGTCCTTTGATATAAAATATCCATTTATTATATTAATAAAGGAATCACTTGCATTCTTACCTTTTACAATATCCATTGTTGCATTGTAATCTATCTTTGCATCAATTTCTTTATAACTTATATTAAAAACGCTATCATTATAAATAATGTTTAGCACCCCATTACTTATAATGTCGTCAAAATACTTCTGAGCCTTTTCTATTGACTTGTCTCGGTCAAGGCTGCCAATATCTACCCCTTCTATATATGTATCAGGGGCGGTATTGTTACGATTTGTGAACCCAAGCACAATAATACCTGCGAAAATCGCAAGTATAAGCTGTAAGGCTATGAAAACAATCATATGCTTTTTTTTAATCATATTGTTCACAGGATCACTCCGTAATTATTTTTAGGCAATAGTACTAAAAAAGGGAAAAACATCAAGTAAATTCAAAAAGTATAAAACAGGTAGGTTTTATACTTTTGATAATTCAAATATAAATTATGCTTTGTTGTTCATCACAAGCTCAATCATTTTACCGCTTCCCTTCACCGCATCAATTATATCATCAGTGATTACGGTCCCATCTTCAACAAGCACATTTCCAGATGCGTCAGTAATGGTTTTTGTTGCACGTCTTCCCTTAAGGTACTGTCTTTGACGCTGTTCAAAAAGGCTTGCTGCACCGCCTTCAGTGCTAACAGCAGGTTGCGGTTTTTCTTCGGTTTCCTGCTTTTCTTCCTGAGGGGCTTCTTCAACTTCGGGTATTTCTGCATATGCAGGTGCTTCTATAGTATCCTCTTCAACAGTATCTTCTTCAGCAGTATCTTCTTCAGCAATATCCTGTTCTACTGTTTCAACAGGTGTTTCTGCTTCTGCAGGTTCTGATTCCTCAACGGTTTCTTCCTCTTTAATCACTTCTTCAAAGAAGCTTTCAACCTGCGGAACTTCTTCGACTTCAGGTATATAATCAGTTACGGTAGTATCTTCAATTGGTTGATATTGTGGCTGAGCCAGTACTGTGTCATTAGAAAAGGTCAGGTTTTTTTTTTCTAAATCGGAATCTGCAGCGTCAATTAACTCTATATTATCAACAAGTAATTTTTCTGCATCTTCAGTAACAATAATAAGATTCTTTCCGAAGGTAATTACATTTTTGCGGGGTATAATACTTACACTTCCCCCAGCCTGTCCAAGGAATTCTACGCCAGCTATTCTGCAGATATCATCCTCATTAACATAATAATCCCCTGTCTCACCAATTAATCTTCCTTTTTTGGTCATCACTCTTGTATTCTTAACCTGAACATCCTTTTGCAGAAGCTCAATAGCTTGCGGAACAGACTCAATATCAATTATGGATTTTTCGTCTTCGATAGTAAGGGCATATTCCCCAATACCTAATACATTTTCAGTAGAAATTACCCTCATGCCTATAACCTGAACTCCACTGTCCACAATTATATAGTCAACTGCACCTTTATCAGCATTTGTTACAATGCCCTTAACCTTACCCTTTTCTATGGCATCAGATATACTGATAATGGGCAAGCCAAGTATTTCTTGAGTCTTTTTCATTTTCTACTAACCTCCTTATATATTTGCGGCTCCTTATATATAAAATTTACTCTTCAGTAAGATTACGCATTATTTCATCTCTAACCTGCTGATCCATAACATTTCCGTACAGTTCCACATAGCTTTCAAGTATCTGTTTTGCCAGTTCTATCTGACCCATTTCCTTGTAAAGTACACATATATCAAGGATTACCCAGAATACCAAGCTATCTTCAGGCTTACTGTCAAGTGCATACATATAATAAAGTATTGCACTTTCATAGTCACCTTCCTGTTTAAACCTGAATGCTTCATCTATATATGAATCTATACTTGCTTCAACAGTCTCAACATAACCTGCTGCCTGTTCTTCTACAGGTTCTACAATTTCAGCCGCAGGTGCAACTTCCTCATAAACATGAGCTTCAAATTCTTCAACAGCCATTACATCCTGTTCAGGCTGCACTTCCTCTATTGTAATATAAGATTCCGAAACCGGAAGTACACTCTCTTCCACTGTAGTTGATGTTTCCAACTGCTCCAAAACCGGTTCTTCGCTGATTTCAGAATAGTTGTCCTCAAAGATTTCAACCTCAGTTTCTATATCCTGTGAAACAGCTTGCTCAACTTCTGGAACACCCTCTTCATTCTCAGGCACAGGAGCTAGTGCTTCCTCATGTTCAGGCTGCGCTTCCTCCATGGTTATGTACGATCCCGATACCGAAATAACACTGTCTTCTGTTGCAATTGATGTTTCCAACTGCTCCAAAACCGGTTCTTCACTATTTTCAGGATAGTTATCTTCAAACGCTTCGACCTCAGGTACGGCTTCTTGTGAAACAACTTGCTGAACTTCAGAAACAACTTCTTCAACCTCAGCAAATTCTTCCTCAAGATGAGGCTCAATTTCAACAGTTTCCTGTTCTGCTTGAGAGGAAATCATTATCATAATTTCATCCTGAGCATTTTCAGTTATACCAAACTCTTCAACATCACTTTCACTTTCTGCTTCACTGCAAATCTCTGAAGCAGCAGCTTCTGCACCGACATCTATCATTTGCGATGCAACTTTTATGTACTCATCAAAGTCGGAAACAACTCTTTCATCCACAGTTGCGGCTTCTTCGAGTGTTTGCATTATTTCTTCAGGTATTCCCGACACAGGTTTCTCTTCATCTATTAGTGAACTTTCTTCATTTATAACGTCAATAGCCTCACTTAGTATATCTGCAGTATGCTCGGTCGGCTGATCCGGGACAGTATCCTGCTGTACAGTAATTGTTATATTTTCAACAGTACAAGGCTCTTTTGTTTCATGTTGTGTATCACAAATACCTTCAGGTTGCTGTGGATTAATGTCCTCCATTACCGCACCTGTTCCTGCGCTTTCGGCAAATAAGGCACTTACTGCACCACTTCTGCCTACGGCACTTATAGGTTTTCTTTTCAACCTCATCAAATACAGGAAGTAATTACTTAATCCTGCTGCATTTATTTTATCCATAAAAGCTTGCAGCCTTGTATTTTTATTTTCAGAAATAAACATGAAAATAAAATGCGCAAATCTTGAGATAGCTAAAATATATATCAATAGTATGACAGAAAATCCAACTATTACTCTTAAAGTGTTTTTAGTCCTTGATGCCAAATTGATTATTGCTGCATATAGGAATGGGAAGCATAAACTTAGAACCAATACAAATAACGAACTAAGTGTTATAACAATAAAAGTATTTGCATCAACGGGTTTATGCCTGTGCAGGATACATGTAAAAGCTATTGAAGATAGTGCAATTATTGCAATTACAACAATACTGTATAATAGCATAAAGCCCTCCCTTCGAAGGTTTTTTCTTAAGTACATCTATCTGCTGCAATATTAGATAAAACAGACCTTTTTTACCTAATATCATTAGTATAGAACTATTCAAGTTATATTTTAACAGATTGCTTCCAAATTTAAAATATAAATTTTACAATATATCGACATTTGCAGCAAATATTTTTATAATGTAATTAAAATATTACAAATTATGCCACAAGTAATAGTCATAATTTTTCTCAGGGTAACAAAAGGCGGGTAATTCAACCCGCCTCTCAATAAGCTATTAAATTATTGTTCAACCACTATTGTTGCAGCAACCTCTCCTGCCATAGCCTGTACATCAGGAAGAATGATATCTTCTTTCTTCTTGTTGTTTATATTTACAACCTGCCTTTTCTTAAAATTAACCAGTGCTGTATTTAAAACCTCATCCATGCCTGATGCAGGTACAAACTTCAAGCCGCCTCTAATATTCGAAGGTATATCATCAATATCCTTTTTATTGTCTACAGGTACTATTACTGTAGTAATTCCCGCTCTATGCGCTGCAAGCACCTTTTCCTTAAGTCCTCCTATTGGAAGAACTCTGCCCCTTAAGGTTATTTCACCTGTCATAGCAACATTTCTGTTTACCGGAATACCTGTAAGTGCTGAAATAACTGCTGTTGCAAGTGTGATCCCTGCAGAGGGACCATCCTTGGGGATAGCGCCTTCAGGAACATGAATGTGTATATCATTTTTAGTATGGAATTGCTCATCAATTCCAAGTTGTCCAGCTCTGGACCTTATGAAGCTGATTGCCGCTTTCGCAGACTCCTTCATAACATCACCCAGCTGCCCGGTAAGTTCAAGCTTACCACTTCCCGGCATAACATTTACCTCTATGCACAGTGTCTCTCCACCTACAGGAGTCCATGCAAGGCCGGTTGCTATTCCAACCTCATCTTTCCTTCCTGCTTTTTCATAAGAATACTTTTTGGTACCAAGATACTTTTCAAGGTTCTTTGAACTAATCTTAACCTGTTTGCTGCTGCTCATAACAATCTTTGAGGCAACCTTTCTGCAAACTGTGGCAATTTCACGCTCAAGGTTTCTTACACCGGATTCCCTGGTATAGTAATTGATTATATCTCTTACTCCCTGCTCGTCTGCAATAAGATTACTCTTTTTAAGTCCATGAGCTTTTAACTGCTTGGGTAACAGATACTTCACGGCAATGTTGAGTTTTTCTTCTTCCGTATAGCCCGAAATCTGAATTACTTCCATTCTGTCAAGCAAAGGCTTGGGAATGGTCTCCAGAGTATTTGCGGTTGTCAGGAACATTACATTTGAAAGGTCAAAAGGAAGTTCCATATAATGATCCCTGAATGCAAAGTTCTGTTCTGAATCAAGCACCTCGAGCATTGCAGATGCCGGATCCCCCCTGTAATCACTGCTCATTTTGTCAATTTCATCAAGAAGAATAAGCGGGTTATTTGATCCTGCCTGCTTTATTGCATTTATTATTCTTCCGGGCATAGAACCTACATAAGTCCTTCTGTGGCCTCGTATTTCAGACTCGTCCTTTACTCCGCCCAGCGACATTCTTACGTAGTTCCTGTTTAGAGCTTTAGCTATAGACTTTGCTATTGATGTTTTACCAACACCGGGAGGTCCTACGAAACAAAGTATTGAACCTTTTAAACCACTGTTGAGCTTTTTAACAGCAAGTGATTCAACAATCCTTTCCTTTACCTTCTCAAGGCCAAAGTGGTCTTCATCCAGTATTTGCTGAGCCTCTTGAAGGTCAAGCTTCTCTTCGGTGGACTTATTCCATGGCAAATCGAATATCCAGTCAATATATGTTCTTATTACAGAGCCTTCTGCTGAACCCGATGGTGTTTTAAGCAACCTGTCAAGTTCCTTTTTAGCCTTCTTTTCAACTTCCTCTGGAAAGTTCGCAGCTTTAAGCCTTTTACGATATTCTTCAACCTCAGCGGTTACTCCCTCGCCATCTCCAAGCTCGCTCTGAATGGCCTTAAGCTGTTCTCTGAGGTAATATTCCTTTTGTGATTTGTCCATCTGTTTACGGACCTTGGTACTGATTTCTTTTTCAACCTGCAGAATATCAATTTCACTGATTAATATTTTAAGAAGCTTCTCAAGTCTTAGAGCAGGATTAAATTCATCAAGTATTTCCTGTTTCTGCTCCATTTTTAATGGAATATTGGCTCCTATAACATCTGAAAGCTCACTTGAATCGGTTATGGATTCCACCGCTACAGAGGTTTCGGGCGATAGCTTGCTGCTTAACTGGCTGTAATCTTCAAATGCTGATAATACCCTTCTTTTAAGGGCCTCAATATCAATACTCTCTTCGGAATAATTATAAATTTTCTCAGATACTTCAACGATGAAAAACGGATCAGCTTGAACAAACTCGCTTATTTCCGCTCTGCAAACACCTTCAACAAGAACCCTGATGGTGTCTCCGGGAAGCTTCAAAAGCTGTTTTACCTTTGAAATAGTTCCTACATTATATATATCCGACTGCCCCGGATCATCATTTTTTGCATCCTTCTGAGTTACAAGAAAAACAAGCTGATTGTTTATCATAGCTTCTTCAAGCGCTTTGATAGACTTTGGTCTGCCAACATCAAAATGAAGAACCATATGAGGAAATACAGTTAGGCCTCTTAACGGAAGTAAAGGCAACACCTGCTTTTTAATTGTCTTTTTTATATCTGACATTTTGTTTGACCTACCCCTCATTAAACTTAAAAAATAATTGCTGAAATCCTTAATTCAGATTTGATATGTCTAAATATTCCATCTTTGCAAAAACACTGTTACAACAGCTTCTTAATAGGTATCCAAGCTTAATCCCCATCATTATAACCTTTAATCCTTTCTATTTCAATTGTTTTATATGGAATAAAAGGTAAGCTGTAATTCTACTTATAACCAATGGTTATACTTCCATTACCTGACTTGAAAAAGTATGTTTCCACGCAAAAAAATACCCTCCGAAAGGAGGGTTGCTATAATATGGCGTACATAAAAGCTTCTAGGGTAGCTTTTTAATTATATGTACGGCCTTGGAGCTTTTGTCATCAAATAGATTTATATCTTCTTCTGAAGGTATAATATCCTGATACCTTACTTTTTCATATAATTGGGTAATTGTTTCAAATTGTTCACTAAAACCATTTATTTGTTTTGTTTCATGATATATCTCTGAGGGCGTATTGCATTTTTTTATATGTATTTTTTTAGCTGCAAGACGCTCAACCAAATATGCATAACCTTCTCTTATCCTTTTTACAGGATCTTTATACTTTATAAGGCTTCGTCTTTTTGATGTCTGCTTATCTTTTTTAGAAAAAACCGATATATTTGGATTCCTTCCAATCTTTTCAACCTCATCATCATACTCAAGTACTGACATTTTTCTTGTTTTGTAAGAATTACAACCCTCTTGTTTTATTAACTTTTTAATTTTTTCAGCTAAGGTTGCGAAAAAGCTTTGAACATTTGTCTTTATGGTATCCCAGTGTGTTTTTATAAGTTTATACATAAAGTGAAAAAATGCAATCATCAAAACAATTGTTATTGCTGTAACTACCAACGAAGGTTTGCCGCCCTTTCGGGTCAGCACATTACTTACTTCATTTTCAGGCAGTTTCTGAGTTTCACTGCTGGCAAGCAGACTACCCAGAAAGCTTAAAAATGCCATGATAGCATTATTAATTGAAATCACAATCAATCTAATACAATTATAAACAACCTGATATACTTGCTTAATATTAAAAAGTATAGCTACGATGAAAAATATAATACTAGTATATATGATATTCTTCTTTTTTACCTTTTTGGATACGGGTGAATTTTCAGCACCTTTTTTCAAATAAATATTAATATCCAGGTTGGAAATATTTTTTAAAACCATGCACAAAGCAATGAAAATATATGTAAAACCATATAACACAGGTTTAAGATATGAAGCCCAGCTAAAGAAACTTGAGACTAATAAAAGAATAAACAAGGTTGCAGAGCCTATAACAATTTTTGCATTTGTCAAAATTCTGCGGTAATCCTTCTGCGCCTGAAAAATCCCTGCAAGATAAAAAATTACTACTGTTAAAGCCTCATATAATATTCTGAACTTTCCACTGCCTAAATACAGTAAAAACGTTATTAATAAAGGTATGAGCACGGTTGCAAACGAAATTATACGAAGCCAGGTACGTATGCTTTTCTCATTTTCAAAGAACACCTTCGAGGCTGTTCGGGAGTTAAGGAAATTATAAACCGGTGATTTTTCACCCATCAGGTATTCCCCAATGAAATACCCTCCCAAAATAAGCATTAAATCATATATTAAAACAATAATTCCCCCGGTGACATAAAAGTTGTCACACCTGATATACATAAGTACGGGATAAATGAAAGAATATATTATAACCAATGATATAATCCTGAGGATGAGGATTTTAGTTTTGCTCATAGTCAAATTTCTTTTCCCCCGCTCCCGAAAGAATATATATATCTATATCTCCAGGTATCTGCTTTGTATCTATAAAAGCATCAAGCACAAACACCTTGATATGATTACCCAGCCTGTGCATATTTCTTGCAGTATTGCAAATTGAGTCATTTAAATATGAAGTTATGATTATTGTTTCGCTGTCAGACACATGCCCATAGAGCTCATCAAAAAAGCCATTAAAATCTTTTATTTTCTGAATTTGCAGTTTGGCAAGCAAAGTCACTAAAAAGCTTATATGATCTTTTGAAGAAGAAAACTCGGTGCTAATACATCTATCCGGTTCATCATAGACAAAACCATTGGTTGCAAAGGCCGCAGGTATTCCCATACGTGACGCTCTTTCAAATAATGCAGCAGCAATTTTTATTCCAAACTCAATCATGTCCCGATCAATTATTCTTCCATATTCAAACTCATCAGACTGTATGTTTAAAATAACGCTCATTTTCAACTGTGACGTAAAGTCATTTTTCCTAACAAGAATCCTTCCTGTTTTTGCAGTTGCATACCAGTTAATCCTTTTCATAGAATCACCGGGTTGATATTCCCTGATTCCCGCTGTATAAAAAGGGTCATCAACTATCCACCTTTTTACAACAGTATCTCCCTGAATATAGTTTACCGGGGTAAGAAGATTTTCAAGGTTTAAAGGCTCGGGGTACACAATTAGCCTGGCATTAACAGCCTTTGCTTCCGAAGATTCCGAAATGCCGAATAAATCTCCCCAAATCAGGGTCACGTTCTCTATATTATAAACCCCTCTTTTAAGGCACTTAACTTTCCAACGTCTGGTTAGTTTTTTCCTGGGACCCACAACAAAGCTGCTGCTTATTCGCCTGTTTTCCTGCGTAATAACAGAATTTTTTTCAGCGAAATCAAGCCATCTTGAAGAATGAATATCAACCTTTAGCCACGGAACAGGTAACAGTTTTCTGTTTTGCACAGCTTCATAAAGATAAAGGTCATCACCTTCAACAGCCTCGGTTTGGCTGAAACTGCACTCATAAAACAGGTTTTTTGATGCAAATTTATTTAATATATAGTTCTGAAAAATAAATGCAGCAATAAACATAACTAACAGAATCAGAACTTCCATAAGCAAATATTCCTCTATATATTAATTACTTCTACAGGCGCAGGAACTGTTTCCAAAATACCTGCTATAATTGCTTCAGGTGAGACAGATCCAATGCTCATTGAATGACCTTTAAGGATTAATCTATGTGCAAGTACAGGAACAGCTGTATGCTTAATATCGTCAGGAAGTACAAACTCCCTTCCTTTTAGAACTGCCATTGCCTGCGAGGCTTTCATAAGGGCTAAAGCACCTCTGGGGCTAACGCCTAAAGAAACCCTGTCGTTTGTTTTAGTAGCTTCTACAATGTCTATAATATATTCCTTTAGTACATCGTTGACTTTAACTGAACTAAATATATTTTGTATATTGATAATATCTTTTTGGTCTGCTACATATGTAAGGTCCGAAAATGGACTTGATTCCTGGAAACGGTCTAAAATAGCCTTAGCTTCAGGTTTTGAAGGGTAGCCAAGCTTAATTCTTATAAAGAACCTGTCAAGCTGAGCTTCAGGCAAAGGGAATGTTCCCTGCGTTTCGACCGGATTTTGAGTTGCTATAACCAGAAAAGGTTTTAATAATACCCTGGTAAGACCATCAATAGTTACCTGCCCCTCTTCCATACATTCCAGAAGACTTGCCTGCGTTCTAGGGGTTGCCCTGTTAATTTCATCTGCAAGAACAATATTTGAAAATACAGGTCCGGGCCTGAATACAAATTCACTTTCCTTCTGGCTGTAAAAGTTTATCCCGGTAACATCGGAAGGCAACAAATCGGGGGTAAACTGTACTCTTTTAAAATCACAATTAATTGATTTTGCAAGGCATTTTGCGAGCATAGTCTTACCTACTCCCGGTACATCCTCGAGAAGGATATGTCCGGAACAGAACAAGGCTACAAGTACGAGATCGATTGCGTCATCTTTGCCAATTATCACTTTTGATATATTGGATTTAATTAATTCGCCAAGCTCCCTTATACCTTTTAAATCCATGATGGCCCCCTTATTAGCTTATAGCTGATAAAGATATGAAATTTAGTTAATTCTATAATAATATATTAAATGTGGAAATTAAATGTAAAAAACCACTAAATGTATTAGTGGTTTTTGTACTATTTTAAATAACATAATATTATTTTGTATTAATAAAAATTTGCCTACTTTATAGACTGTGCAAAGTGTTTTCCTAATTCAAAATATTTGGCCAGTTCTTCGGAATCTGCACGGTAACGAACCTGTACCGGCTCGTTTACAATTTTCATTCCTGTTTCTTCGAATGCTGCATTTATAACCTTTGCTCCTTCTCCGCTCCAGCCGTAACTGCCAAACGCAGCAGCATACTTGTTCTTAAATTTATGTCCTTTAATTTCAGTAAGAACTGCTGCTACCGAGCGCAAAACACCGTTGTTAACGGTACAGCTCCCGCCAATTACACCCTTTGCCTTGAAAATTTCGGTTATCAGATCACTTATATCATCAATGGAAGTATTTAAGAGCTTTACCCCTACACCTTCCGACTGTATGCCTTCTGCAATGGTTTCTGCTATTTTCTTTGTTGAATTGTACATAGTGTCATAAAAAATAACAACATTACCTTCATTATAATCCTGCGACCATTGGTAGTACTTTTCAACAATCTGCATTGGATCCTTCCTCCATATAATGCCGTGGCTAGGAGCAATCATTTCTATAGGCAGGTTCAATTCCCTGATTTGCTCAACCTTTTTCTTTATTAGTGCATTAAAAGGAGTAAGAATGTTGGCATAATACTTTATAGCTTCTTCATAAAGCTCATTATTATCAACCTCATCATTAAATATTCTTTCAGGTGCATAATGCTGGCCAAAAGCATCCATTGAAAGCAATACATTAGGACCTTTAACAAACGTAGCCATACTATCCGGCCAGTGAAGCATCTGCATTTCTAAAAAGAGAAGCTCATACTTACCAGTTTTCAGAGTATCCCCTGTTTTGACAATATTAAAATTCCAATCCTTCTGGAAGTGCCTTTTTATAATATCTGCTCCGTTTTTTGTGCAGTATATGGGGGTTTCAGGTATTTTGGACATCAAATGAGCAAGACTGCCACCATGATCAGGTTCTATATGATTAATAACTATTGCATCAATGTTAGTTAATCCGACTTCTTCGTCAAGCTTATCCGTATAGATATCCTTGAACGGGTCCCATACAGTATCAACTAGAATATTTTTTTCATCCTTTATTAAATATGAATTATATGTAGAACCGCGGTGGGTTGAAAGCTCATGCCCATGAAAATGCCTTAATTCCCAATCCCTTATCCCTACCGAATATATTTCATCCTTAATTCTGTTCATAAACCGTCCTCCTGTTAAAATGCTTGTTTATATTATATACCCTATTATATCAACATTAAACTTTTAATAACAAAATAAAAAGCTCCCAAGGGGAGCTTAATAGCTATGACTATATCAAAATTATACTTTAAAGCTTCTTACAACATTCTGAAGGTCTTCCGACATTTTTGCAAGTTCAGATGCGGATGACAGGATTTCTTCAAGGCTTGCCGTTTGTTCCTCGATTGCTGCAGCAACCTCCTTGGTCCCAGCCGAAGATTGTTTTGCCACTTCTAAAATATTATTGCTTTTTTCTTCAACCTTTTTAATCTCATCGACTATTCTTTCTATTTCATGATTTATTGCTTTAACCTGGCTATCAACATCAATACTGGTATGAGATATATCCTTGAAAGCATCCCTGGCTTCATTTGCTATCTGTGTACCTTCTCTAACCTCATCGACACCCTCAGACATACTATTTGACACGCTTTCGGCCTGCATCCTTATTTCATTCAGAATGTTCGTTATTTCCTTGGTGGCTTCAGCTGATCCTGTTGCCAGCTTTCTTATCTCATCAGCGACTACCGCAAACCCTTTGCCGTGTTCTCCAGCCCTTGCTGCCTCTATTGCTGCATTAAGCGACAACAGATTTGTCTGACTGGCAATCTGATTTATTGTATCAACTATTTTCTTTACTTCTCCTGTCTGATTCTTAAGCGATTCTGTGACGGTTTGAGTTTGGACTATCTTCTCCTCAATTATACCAATCTGGCTTAGAAGATGTTTCATTTTCTCATTTCCTACATTTGCTGCAACAGTGGCCTTTTCTGATGTTTCAAGCACCTGTTTTGCACTTTGGTACAATTTATTATTTCCTTCAAGCATCTCATTAACAACTTCTACGGTTTCCTGTGATTTAATAGACTGGTCGGAAGCACCATCTGATACCTCCTGAACTGTAGACGCAATTTGTTCAATTGCCTGTGTATTTTGCTCAGCTCCTACTCTTAAAAGCTCTGCTGAGTGAGCAACACCATCGCTGTTGGCTCTTATCTTTTTTATAAGTGTTTTTAAATTCTCTGCCATACCGTTATAGGATGAGGCAAGAATTCCAATCTCATCATTTGATTTCACATTTACACTTCCAACAGTCAGGTCACCGTTGGCAATGCTTTTAGAAAAATCAACAAGCTTTGATATTGTTTTAGTTATGTTCTTTGTTATTAATATTCCTGTACCAAGACTAAGGGCACCTAATATAATTATAAATATGAAAACTACTAAGCCGGTAGTAGTTGCCTCTTTATTCAATACTTCCTTATGAATGGAATTCTCACTAAGTTCAACTGAGGTAAGCTCTTGTATAGAATCTATCAGCATAGCCCCTCCACGCTGAACATTAGTTTTTTCAGTAATAGCTTCTGAAAGCTTACCTGATTCATAGTATTTCATAAGTTTTGTTATACTATCTTTATAATTATTAAAAGAATTGGTAGAAAGCCTAAGACCCAAAAGACCTTTCTCATCTTTTATGTACTTGTTTTTCAAGTTGTCAAATGACTTTTGTATACTTGCTAAGTTATCTGTTATTTTTTTCTTATTTTGCTCTATATTATTTTTTAACAGTACTGATTCTGAATAGCTATTTATGTACGACTCGTTGTCATTTCTATCATTGGAATTGATAATATCATCTATTTTGCAAGCAATACTATTTAGCTCAATAGAAGATTCAACCATACCATTAAGTTTTCCTACAGAAGAATTAATTAAAAAATAGGTTGTAACGCTCAATATACCCATGAGCAGAACTGTCAAAGAAAATGCTAATAAGAGTTTTGCTTTAATTGAATTTTTTGAAACACGCTTTTTAGAAGATTCAAACCTTTTAGAAGTTCCTGCCTTTTTCACGAATGCCGCATCAAATCTTAGATTTTTCATGTTAAAACCACCTTTGATTATTAGTATAATTAATGCTTTGAATAGGGTTATGGTTTTTATGAAATCTATTTAGTTTTATTATTATGTTATAATGATATCATGGCAATTAATATTTTACAACATTCCAAATATTTTGCAGGATGTAATCATATTATTAATAAAATTATTTTCTTCCGATTATATGTTCATGGCTGTATAAGTGAGTCATGCAATATTCATGATCGCCTTCACAATCATTACAATATCTGAATTCCATCTTCAGATCATCTTTTTCTGTACACCCGCAAATGCAGCACTTATGGATAGTATAATTTTTTTGAATTTTCGAGTTGAATTTTACTTTATTCTGATATGCATTTCCTTTATTCATAATTCTTAATATCATATCTTTACCGAAAAAGACTATAAAGTTAAGCAAAGAAACAATTGCGGCTATTTTTACTCCCCAGGGTTGAGTTATTATGGAATATCCAACAAAAGCAATCTCCAGCCAAGCAAGATACTTCATTTTTATAGGCAAAATGAAAAATAAGAGTATTTCATAATTGGGGAACAGGTATGCAAAAGCCAGAAAGAGAGATAAATTGAGATAAAGGTTTGTTCCAATAGTATTTGTAAGCATTGATGCAGCTGCTGTTACAATAATTCCAATTAGATAGTAAATATTAAACTTAAAGCTACCCCATTCATGCTCAAGGGAAGTTCCAATCATATAATAGAAGTATAAAGCAAAAAACACCCATAATAAATCAAAAGACGGAGGGATAGCAACAAATGATATCAGTCTCCATACTTCACCATGCGCTACTGAATCTGGGTACAATATAAGATTGTCTAGAATAAGGGGACCTTTTACAGAGAATTTGTATAGCAGAAAAACTACAGCGTTAATTATTACTATATAATACATTAAACCTTTAATAGCATATTTTCCTATTTTCCTGTCCAACCTGTCAAGCCATTTCACCTTTATAATCTCCTTTGTCAAAACACAGTGTAAACCTTACTATTGAAATGATTATATCAACAAGCTTAGCATTTTACAATAATTACTAGTATGTACAAAACCATTAATATAATCCGTGTTGTAAAAAAGAATAGAAAAAAGGCCGGTTATTAACCGGCCTTCGTATATAATTGATAATTATTCAATTATTTCAGTGATTGAACCTGATCCAACAGTTCTTCCACCTTCACGGATAGCGAACTTTAAACCTACATCCATAGCTATAGGAGTGATAAGTTTACAAGTCATGCTTATGTGGTCACCAGGCATACACATTTCTACACCCTGTGGAAGTTCAGCAACACCTGTAACGTCTGTAGTTCTGAAATAGAACTGAGGTCTGTAACCATTGAAGAAAGGAGTATGTCTTCCACCTTCTTCTTTAGTAAGAACGTAAACCTGAGCCTTGAAGTGAGTATGAGGCTTTATGGAACCTGGTTTAGCAAGAACCTGTCCTCTTTCAATTTCATTTCTCTGAATACCCCTTAAAAGAACACCGATGTTATCTCCAGCAACTGCCTGATCAAGGAGCTTTCTGAACATTTCAACACCAGTAACAACTGTCTTTCTTGGAGCGTCCATCAAACCTACGATTTCAACTTCGTCTCCAACCTTAACAACACCTTTTTCAACCCTACCTGTAGCAACTGTACCACGGCCTGTGATTGAGAATACATCTTCGACTGGAAGAATGAATGGCTTGTCTGTAGCTCTTTCAGGAGTTGGAATATAAGCATCAACAGCAGCCATAAGATCAAGAATCGGCTTATACTCTGGTGCGGTTGTTTCCTTTGAAGTACATTCGAGGGCAACTAATGCTGAACCTCTAACTATTGGAGTATCATCTCCAGGGAATTCATAGGAAGTAAGTAATTCTCTTAATTCCATTTCAACCAATTCGATAAGTTCTTCGTCATCAACCATATCACACTTGTTAAGGAAAACAACTATGTATGGTACACCAACCTGACCAGCGAGCAGGATGTGCTCTCTTGTCTGAGGCATTGGGCCATCAGCTGCTGAAACAACGAGGATTGCACCGTCCATCTGTGCAGCACCAGTGATCATGTTTTTAACATAGTCAGCATGGCCTGGGCAGTCAACGTGAGCATAGTGTCTGTTTTCAGTTTCGTATTCAACGTGAGCGGTATTAATAGTAATACCTCTTTCTCTTTCTTCTGGAGCCTTATCAATCATGTCATATGCCATGAATTCTGCTTTACCCTGGAAACCCAGAACCTTAGTGATTGCTGCAGTCAAAGTTGTCTTACCATGGTCAACGTGACCGATTGTGCCGATGTTAACGTGCGGCTTGCTTCTTTCATATTTAGCTTTTGCCATTTAATTTTCCTCCTTCTTTTCAGTAAGAAATACTGACAAAATAAATTTTTTAGATTTATTAATATATTTGTTCTAACTACGGGAAATATACATTTATTGCATTTCTCCCGTATATTAAACCTTGTTATGAATGTCCCGCAGCATGCATTATCCAAAAATTTGCATATAAATCATCATGATTATTTTACACATATATTTGAACTAATGCAATATCTGCGGCAGACATTATTATACTTTAAAAACCTTATTTAAGAATTGATTCCTGAATGCTTCTAGGAACCTCTTCATAATGGTCTGACTGCATGGTGTAAACACCTCTGCCCTGGGTCTTTGATCTCAAGTCAGTCGCATATCCGAACATTTCTGATAGCGGAACAAAGGATGTAATAACCTGTGCACCTGCTCTTGCTTCCATGCCTTCAATTCTTCCTCTTCTTGAGTTCAAATCTCCCATAACATCACCCATGTATTCTTCCGGAACAACTACGTCAACTCTCATTATAGGTTCGAGAAGCACAGGATCAGCTTTCTTGCAACCATCTTTGAAGCCCATTGAGCCGGCAATTTTAAATGCCATTTCAGATGAGTCAACTTCATGGTATGAACCGTCTACAAGGGTTACCTTTATATCAAGAACCTGATAGCCGCCAAGTACACCATTATTCATAGCGTCCTCTACACCGGCCTGAACAGCAGGGATGTATTCCTTAGGAATAGCACCGCCTACAATCTTGTTCTCGAATGTAAAACCTGAACCCGGCTCCTGAGGCTCAATTTCCAACCAGCAATGTCCATACTGTCCTCTACCGCCTGACTGTCTTACGAATTTACCTTCGGATTTAACCTTCTTGCGGATAGTTTCCTTGTATGCAACCTGTGGC
>JAEWTV010000114.1 GCA_023397675.1 Bacillota bacterium
CCATGACCTGTTGGTTTTCTTGTTAGAGTGACTAACCTTAAGTCCGAATGCCATATCCTTGCTGCATACATCACACTTTGCCATTTATGACTACACCTCCTTCAACCTGGAGAAATCAATATTTTCAAAATAATTAAGGTTCTAAAACCAAAGCAATAACTATTTTAACATACATTAAAGAAATTCCGCAAGTCTTTTACAAATTTTTTTGTTGTAAGACAAACCCCATTATATTAGAATTAATTAATGTGGACACAGCATTCATTATGATTTATATCTGGAGGCCTTTCTAATGGAAGGAAAGACAGCTGAAAATATATTAAAAACCTCAGTTCAATATGTTAAGAGTGTTGGGGAAGCAAGGGCCAAGACACTTGCAAAGCTTGGTTTGTTTACTGTCGAAGATGTCATATCTCATTTTCCGAGAGATTATGAAGACAGAAGCAGTTTTAAAAGGATTATGGAGCTTGATGATGGAGATACGTGTGCCTTTTACGGGACTGTAATATCCAATATATCTGAGCACAGGCCCCGCAGGGGACTTGCAATATATAAAATGAATATAAGGGATGATACGGGAATTATTACTGCCGTCTGGTTCAATCAGCCGTATATAAAAACTGTTTTCAGCCCAGGTGTCGAATATGTTTTTTATGGAAAGATTACAAAAAAGGCAAGAGTTTTTCAAGTACAAAATCCTGTTTTCGAAAAAGCAGACAGTGATGAAATGAAAAAAACTTCAAGAATAGTACCTGTTTATCCTTCTACTTCACAGCTTTCCCAGAATATTTTACGATCTGTTATAAGCAATGCTTTAAGAATGGTTGAAGACAATCTAGTTGAGCCTCTGCCGGGTTGGATAAGGCAAAGGTATAATTTGAGCGAGTATAGCTATTCAATTAAGAATATACACTTCCCTGAAAGTGAAAATGACTTTAAGAATGCACGGTACAGGCTGGCATTTGAAGAACTTTTGTTATTACAGTTGGGTCTTATGAGTATAAAGAATTCTTTGAATGAGGACAAGGAAGGAATAGTTTATAAGAAATTGACTGTTCTCGAAGAATTCATTGAAAGCCTTCCTTTCAAATTAACAGATGCACAGAAAAGAGTTTTGAAAGAAATAGAAGGCGATATGACAAGTAAAAAGGTAATGAACCGCCTTATACAGGGTGATGTCGGATCAGGTAAAACGATTGTAGCTGTTCTGGCCTTGCTTATAGCGGTTAAAAACGGCTATCAAGGCACTTTCATGGTTCCAACTGAAATTCTTGCACAACAGCATTTTTGTTCGCTTACAGGGCTATTTGAAAAGTGGAAGATTAGGGTTGATATACTTACCGGAAGCCAAACAAAAAAACAAAAGGAAGAAATACTAAAAAGGGTTTCGGAGGGTGAGACCGATATACTGATTGGCACCCATGCTCTTATAGAGGAAAACGTGGTTTTTAAAAAGCTTGGACTTGTAATTACAGACGAGCAACATCGTTTTGGTGTAAGACAACGGGCTTTACTTGCTCAAAAGGGTGAAAATCCAGATGTTATTGTTATGACTGCAACACCTATCCCAAGAACTCTTGCATTGATATTATACGGTGATTTGGACATATCAGTAATTGATGAGCTTCCCCCAGGAAGAAAACCAATAAAAACCTATGCTGTTGACGAGTCAATGAGATACAGGATAAACAGGTTTATAACGCAGAAGGTAGGCGAAGGCAGACAGGTATACATAGTATGCCCGCTTGTAGAGGAATCAGATACGCTTGAACTGAAATCCGCAGTGGAGCAGGCCGAAAAAATAGCCAATGACTTTGATAATATAAGTGTAGGATTGATCCATGGAAAAATGAGGCCCAAGGAAAAAGAAGAAACAATGAGAAGGTTTGTCAACGGAGAAATAAGCATATTGGTTTCAACTACAGTAATTGAAGTAGGTGTCAATGTGCCGAATTCAACGGTGATGGTCATTGAAAACGCCGAAAGATTTGGTCTTGCCCAATTGCATCAGTTAAGAGGAAGAGTGGGCAGAGGAGCGGAACAGTCCTTTTGTATTCTTTACAACCAGGGAAAAACCGAGGTTTCAAGGGAAAGGCTAAAGGTTATGGAAAAGTCAAATGATGGCTTCTATATATCCGAAAAGGACCTTGAACTAAGAGGGCCCGGTGAATTCTTTGGTACAAGGCAGCATGGCATACCTGATCTTAAAATTGCAAACCTGTATAGGGATATGGATATTCTTAAGGCTTCACAGCAGGCAGCATTGGAACTTCTGAAGCGTGACAGGGGACTTGTGGACGAAGAAAACGAAAAAATAAGAAAAATGCTCATTGATAAGTTCAGGGACAAGCTCGCGGAACTAACAATGAATTAAATACGTCTATTTTAGCCATTATATATAATGATCATCAATGGGAGGTAGTTACCATTTTACGAGTAATTTCCGGTGCCGCTAAAGGGCACCATTTGAAGACACCAAAAGGAATGTCAACGAGACCGACTACAGATAGAGTAAAAGAATCTCTTTTTAATATTATTTCAATGTTTATTGCAGATTCAGAAGTACTTGACCTGTTTTCTGGCAGCGGCAGCCTTGGAATTGAGGCATTGAGCAGGGGAGCTTCATCAGCAATTTTTGTTGACAGCAGCCGGGAATGTTATGGAATTATAAAAGATAATCTTGAACACACAAAACTGTCCGATAAGGGCAAAGTTTATACTGAAGCCGTAAATGAAGCTATCAGAAAGCTGTTTGTACATAATAAAAAATTTGACTTGATATTTATGGATCCACCATATTCAAAAAATCTTGTCGAAGAAACTTTAAATTGCATTGCAAATAATGATATAATAAAAAGTAATTGTTTGATTATATGTGAACACAGGTCGTCAGATCCGGTACCTGAAAGTGTCGGAAGACTTGTTATTAGCAGAAAGCAGCAGTATGGGGATACAACAATATCCTTTTACACATGCAGTAATGAAATTGATTAATACTGAAGGCAGGTTTTATTATTGAAAATTTGTGTTTATCCCGGAAGCTTTGATCCGGTAACAAACGGACATCTTGATATAATCAAAAGAGCTTCGGGACTATGTGACAAGCTTATAGTGGCTGTTTTAACCAATGGCAGCAAAAATCCTACCTTCACGGTAGATGAAAGAATTTCTTTACTTAAACGTGTTACAGACGATATCAATAATGTTGAAATAGAAAGTTTTTCTGGGCTGCTTGTTGATTTTATAAAGCAAAAAAACGCAAATGCAATAATTAAAGGCCTTAGAGCTGTATCTGATTTTGAATATGAACTTCAGATGGCTCTGCTTAACAAGATTCTGGATCCGGAAATAGAAACCTTGTTTATGATGACCAGCATAAATTATTCATATTTGAGTTCCAGCTCTGTAAGGGAGATAGCCAGACACGGCGGGAACATAGAAGAACTGGTACCGGAAACCATTAAGGAAGACATTATGAAGAAATTTAACAGCACAGCTTTTTAAAAAGGAAAATAAAGCTGTGTACAACAATATTTAAGGGGTTACCTGGGGGGAAACACAAATGGAAATACTGTCTCTGCTTGAAGCTTTGGAGGACCTTGTTGAAAAGGGTTTAAGCGTGCCTTTTTCGGGCAAATGTGTTGTTGACAGGGATGAGATACTCGAGATAATAAAGGAAATAAGATTGAATATGCCTGAAGAAATCAAACAGGCAAAGTGGGTAAAGGAAGAAAGACAAAGAATTCTTCTTGAAGCACAAAAGGAAGCAAATAACGTAATTAAAGATGCAGAAAACCAGTTAATGGCTAAAATAGACGAGCATGAAATAACCAGAAAAGCGTATGAGCAGTCAAATGAAATTGTTGCGAACGCTCAGAAAAATGCAAGGGAAATACGTCTGGGAACACGTGAATATGCCGATGGTGTACTGAATAAGGTTGAAGAAATACTTAAGGAAACATTGGATGTAATACAGATTAACAGGGAAGAGCTTAAATAATCAGTTGTCAGGCTTATTAAAAGTATGTGCAAATAATGAAAACGCAACACAAATAAGAATAATTGCAACGCCTATTACGATATATTCAATAGAAAATATCGAATAATTGAACAATAATGAATTATCTGAATCAATTGAGTTAATGATTAAAGATGCCGGTTTGGTGCTTAACGCAGCCTTTCCGGCTATTTTTATCCATCCATATGTATAAATTGCCGCAATTGTACCCTGAAGGAATTTGCCTAAAAGATACGGCTTCATGCTTATATCCGTTTTGGATGCAATGCTGAATACCTGACAGTGTACCGAAAGCCCAGCCCAGCCTATAATTGCACTGGTAGCAGTCAATTGCGCAAGCAAAGTAGCACTTGAAACTGTACTTGCCATGCTTGAACCTGTAGTTATTTCAAAGAATCCACAGAACAATGAACTTAAAATATCATTATTCATACCAAAGACTGAGAGAATTTTTCCGGCAATAGCGGTTAAAAAGGCTATCACTCCTGTATCAAGCAGTATATTTATGATAACCGAGAATACGATTATAAAACCGCCAATAGCAAGTATTGTCATTATGGAGTTCACTATGGCACTTCCAAGCATACCCCCGAAACTCTGAGTCCGATTTTTTCTGAAAGCATGATATTCCTGCCTTAGTTTTTGACTCATCCTTATTTTTTTTGCCGGTTTAGAATCATGCTTAAGCCTGCTAATCAATCCATAAATAACTCCTACTGTTATACATGCGGCAATATGGCAAAGCAAAAACATAATGCCCAAAGAAGGCATATTGTACATACCGACACTTACAGCCCCCATAATAAATAGGGGACCTGAATTGTTTGAAAACGCCATAAGTCTTTCAGCTTCATTTTTTGTTAAAAGCTTCTGCTCTCTTAAAGAAGCAGTTATTTTTGCTCCCACCGGATAACCGCTAGCAATGCCCATTGCAAACGGGAAAGAACTTAATCCCGGAAGGTTAAATAGAGGTCTCATTATAGGCTCCAGTAAAACTCCAACAACTCTTATTATTCCGGTAGCACTTAATATTTCAACACCGACAAAGAAAGGAAACAGGGAGGGGAATACTATATAAAGCCACAGATCAATGCCTTTCTTGGCAGCATTTACAGATGTTTTTGAGAAAAGTATTAAAAGCAATATGAAAACTGCGCATAAAACAGGAATGAATAAATCCCTGCCGTAAACAGCACCTTTTTTTGCCTTCACGATGTATGTCCTTAAAAAGTACTCTAAAGAATTGTATTAATTAAAAAAATAAATATGCATAAAAAAAGCCCACCTTATTGGTGAGCCTTTATGCATGTAATTTATTTTACTTCAACTGTCCAGTTCATTGTATCTGGAATTCTTCCAGATTGAATACCTGTGATTGTATCATAGAGCTTCTGAGAGGTTTCGCCGATTTTACCGTTATTTATAGTTATCTGCTTACCTTCCCAATTGAGTTCTCCTATTGGTGAAATTACTGCAGCAGTACCGGTTCCGAAAGCTTCTTCAAATTCGCCTCTATCATAAGCATCATAAAGTTCCTGGATACTTACCTTTCTTTCGGTAACCTTTATACCCCAGGATTTAAGAAGCTGTATAACGGAATCCCTTGTGATACCTGGAAGAATGCTTCCTTCAAGAGCAGGAGTTATAACTTCGCCATTAACCTTAAAGAATACATTCATTGAGCCTACTTCTTCAACGTATTTCTTTTCAACACCGTCAAGCCACAGAACCTGTATGTAGCCCTTTTTCTTAGCTTCATCCTGTCCCTTAAGGCTTATTGCATAGTTTGCAGATGCTTTGGCAAAGCCTGTACCACCCTTTACAGCACGTACATATTTATCTTCAACATATATCTTTACAGGTTCAATTCCACCCGGATAATATGCTCCGCTTGGAGAAAGTATAACTATGAAAAGATAAGTGTTTGAAGGTCTTACACCAAGGTATGGGTCAGTTGCAAATATAAACGGCCTGATATAGAGGGAAGTGCCTTCCGCATTTGGTATCCAGTCTTTATCAAGATTTACAAGTGCTTTGATTGCTTCAACACAGAACTGCTCGTCTATTTCAGGGATACAAAGCCTGTCGTTTGAAAGATTTATTCTTTCCATGTTCTTTTGAGGCCTGAAAAGAAGAATTCTTCCATCATCCGCCTTGTAAGCTTTGAGACCTTCGAAAATTGACTGACCGTAATGAAGTACCATTGTTGCAGGATCAATACTCAAAGGAGCATATGGAACAATTCTCGGATCATGCCATCCTTTACCCTTAGTGTAGTCCATAAGAAACATATGGTCACTGAAGTTCTGCCCAAAGCCAAGGTTGTTTGAATCAGGCTTTTGCTTTGGTGCTTTGGTTATTTCAAATTTAATTTCTTGTGACATAAAAATATCTCCTTTCGGAATTCAATTACCTAAAACTTCTTACAATTATACAACTTTTCTTATTACAAATAAAGTTTTTTAATGATGTTTATGAAATACTTTAATGTATGAATAAACTTATTGCCAAAAAAAATGTGGTTTGCTATTATTATCATAGCTTGAGGCTATTCCAAGGAGGATATGCAATGTTTGAAAAGTTTTTTCCCATACTTACTTACAACAGTATAAACGATATTGATTTGAATCTGCTTAAAAGTAAAGGTATAAAGGGTTTTATTCTGGATATTGATAACACTCTGGTTCCACATAATGCAGACGCTGATGATAATGCTGTTGCATGGATGGAGAAGATTAAACAGGAAGGCTTTAAAGCCTGCATTGTTTCTAATGCATCCAGTTCAAGGGTAATTAAGTTCAATGAAAATATAAAGGTTCATGCAATTCACAGAGCTTCAAAACCAGGGAGCAGGGCTTATAATGAAGCCAAGGATTTAATGGGAATAACAGCTAAGGAAACAGTAGTCGTAGGAGACCAGCTGTTTACCGATATATATGGGGGCAACAGAGTAGGAATGATGACAATACTTGTTCAGCCTATCGGTCCTAAAGAAACAGCTTTTATAAAGCTTAAAAGATTTTTTGAAAAATTCATATTTATATTATATAAAAGAAGCCTGAAAAAGGCTGGGAAGAAGTAATTTGATGATTTTAGAAGATAGAATTTCCGGAAAAACAAAAGTTATATGCCTGATAGGTAATCCGGTAGAGCATTCCATGTCTCCTCTGTTGCATAATACAATTAGCAGGGAATTGGGAATGGACCTTGCATATACTGCTTTCAAGGTTGAGAACAATGAACTGTGTGAGGCGGTAAAAGGTCTGAAAGCATTGAATGTTATAGGGTTCAATGTCACTGTTCCATATAAAAAAGAAATAATGAAATTCCTTGATGAAAACTCAAAAAATGCTTTACTGGTTGGTGCTGTAAATACGGTCAAAATCATGGATGGAAGATTGTACGGATACAACACTGATGCAGACGGATTCTTAAGATCATATAAGGATGAAACGGGTGAAGGCCTTAATTTAAAAAATGTTGTAATACTTGGAGCAGGCGGTGCTTCAAGGGCTGTAGCAGTAAAGGCAGCTATGGATGGAGCAAAAGAAATTCACATTATTAATAGGACACAATCAAAAGCAGAGGAAATAGCCGAGGTTATAAATAACAACCTAAGAAAATGTGCATATTCCCTAAGCTCCGAAAACCCGGAAATTTCAGAACTGATTAGTACAGCTGACGTTATTATAAATTGTACCTCTTTAGGGATGTATCCTGAAATTGATAAGTCACCTTTGGCTGACGGCTTGTTCAACAACAGGCAGGTTGTATGCGACATTATATATAATCCCGCAAAAACCAAGCTGCTTTCGGATGCAGAAAAAGCAGGCGCTAAAATAATGAACGGAATGGGAATGCTATTTTTTCAGGGTATATCTGCTTATGAAATATGGACTGGTGTAAAAATAAGTGATGATATGCTTGCTGAACTGAAAACAGCATTTATTGATGGAATTAAGCTCTGATATTTATCAGGTATTTGTAAGCAATTAAAAAAGGATTTTGAAGATAAAAGACGAATAATAATTATTGGTTGAAAAATATTAAGAACGGTAGGCAGATAAGATGATAATTATTCAATATGTTTTTGTTTTCATTTTCGGTTTAATATTCGGTTCGTTTTTTAATGTATGTATTTACCGCATACCGAATGAGCAATCAATAATAAAGCCATCTTCACATTGCCCAAACTGCAATACTCCCTTGAAAGGCAGTGATCTGGTACCTGTTTTCAGCTACATATTTCTGAGGGGCAAATGCAGATACTGTAAAGCGCCTATTTCTATAAGATACACGCTTGTAGAGCTTTTAACGGCGTTAATGTATGTTGTTTTGTTTTATAAGTTTGGTTTAACGGTCGAATTCCTTGCTGCAACATTCCTTATGTCGGTTCTAATTTGTGTGTTTTTTATTGATCTTGAGCACAAGATTATACCGAATGGTCTTGTGATTACAGGAATAATAGGCTCTGTAGGACTTTTTGCATACAATTTCTTTGGTAGTATAAGCTTTTATGGAGATAGGAACTGGTGGACTCCTTTACTTGGAATACTAGTTGGTTCGGGAACCTTTTTCCTTATTGCTTTAATAGGGAGTTGGGTTTATAAAACCGAGGATGCACTAGGAATGGGTGACGTAAAAATATTTATACCGATTGGAATATTTCTGGGCTGGAAGCTAACCATTATAGCTTTATGTGCAACAATACTTCTTGCTGGTTTACTGGGCATAATTCTGATTTTTGCAGGGAAACGAGACAGGAAAAGCACTATGCCGTTGGGACCTTTTATTGTAACAGGGGTCTTTATTGCACTATTATGGGGCTGGCGGATTATTGACTGGTGGTACTATAATTATCTTGGAAACTTATAAACTAAAAATATTTATATTTCACACTGGATGTGTGGAGAAAGGAGTAATTTATGCCACAAGTAAAAAATTATATGGAGGAAATAGTCTTTTCCTTAATGAAAGAAATTCTTGAAGACATCAACATGTGTACATGTGAAAAGTGCGTGAATGATATTGCAGCGATTGCTTTAAATGACCTTCCTCCAAAGTACATAGTAAGTGAAAAAGGGGAATTGTATTCAAAGATAGATGCTTTAAGACAGCAGTTTGAAGTTGATGTTATATCTGCTGTTACGAAGGCTGCAGTACTTGTAAAAAGAAAGCCGAGACATCAATAATAACAGTTTATGGGAAATAAAACTGAAAATTTTTCAAAAATCGCATGTTTAATAATGAACATGCGATTTTTTTTCACATCATGCAATTAGAGTATTTTGAAAAATATAATATGTGTCAAATTAAGGCTTGTTAAATAATAAACACCGATATATCTTGACCTTTCCCAACAAAAATGTATAATAATTCTTATAAACATATATAATTACTGGCTTGTAAGATTAAGCCGATTTATTTTATTTCATTTTTTTAATACTCTGATAGGGGAATAAAAAATGGCTTCTGCTGTAAAGAAAAAACTCGGAGATATACTTGTTGACACCGGCAGAATTACGCAGGAACAGCTCATGACTGCTCTTTCGGAACAGTCTAAGCGAAATAAAAAACTTGGCAAGGTGTTAGTAGAGTTAGGATATCTGTCTGATAATGATATCCTTGATGTGCTGTCACAGCAGCTGTCAATTCCAAAGGTAGAACTTGATAAAACATTCATTAATCCTACAATAGCCAACAGTATTCCCAAAGAAATTGCAAAAAAATATGGACTTATTCCTATAGACGAAAAAGACGGCAAGCTTATTATTGCAATGAGTGACCCTCTTAATGTATTCGCTCTTGACGATATTCATTTTATCACAAGAAAGCAGGTTCAGGCCTGCATAGCGAAGCTGGACGACATCGAAAAGGCTATTGACTTCTATTTCAACAGACAGACGTCCGATAAGGCTCTTGCAGATTTAAAAAAAGAATACACTGTCAATCTTGATGAAAAGGTTGATCAGGAAGTATTGGATGATATTCAGAATGCCCCTGCAGTCAGGCTTACCAATTCAATTATGAATCAGGCAATAGCTGTAGGAGCCAGTGATATTCATGTTGAACCTTTTGAAAAAGAGGTAATTGTTAGATACAGGGTAGACGGTGTTCTCATGGAAAACATGAAATTTCCCCAAAACCTTTATTCTGCGGTTAGTACCAGAATAAAGATAATGGGAGGAATGAACATCGCTGAAAAGCGTATTCCACAGGATGGAAGAATTCAGATGGCTGTTAACGGCCACAATTATGACTTCCGTGTATCCTCACTGCCGACAGTCTATGGTGAAAAGATAGTTATAAGAATTCTTGACAGGGACAACTTCGTATTTAATAGAGAAATGTTGGGCTTAAGCAAGGAAGAGAACGAAAAGATGGACAAGCTTGTTTCAACTCCATACGGTATTGTTCTTATTACCGGGCCTACGGGAAGCGGTAAAACCACTACCCTTTATGCAATGCTCAAGGAGCTTAATACACCTGAGAAAAACCTTATAACGGTTGAAGACCCGGTCGAATATATGCTTAACGGTATAAACCAGGTTCAGGTAAACAATAAAGCCGGACTTACTTTTGCAGCTGGACTTAGGAGTATTTTAAGACAGGACCCCGATACAATAATGATCGGTGAGATAAGAGACGAGGAAACAGCCCAAATAGCAGTTAGAGCAGCTGTTACAGGGCACTTTGTATTATCAACCTTACATACAAATGACGCACCAAGCTCAATAACAAGGCTTATAAACATGGGCGTTGAACCTTATCTTGCGGCGGATTCACTTTCAGGAATCATTGCACAGCGTCTTGTAAGAAAGCTTTGCAGTAAATGTAAGGAAGAATGCGACGCTAACGAGAACGAGCTAAAAATACTAAATGAGCAGGGACCGTTAAAGTTATACAAAGCGGTTGGCTGCCCAGTATGTAACAGTACCGGCTACAAAGGGCGTGCTGCTATACATGAAATTATGATTATAGACAACGACCTGAAAGAAGTGATTGAGGCTGCAAAGGGCTTTGAACATATAAGAGAAATGGCAGTTAAAAAAGGTATGATTACACTTTATGACAACTGCAAAACCTTGGTGCTTAAAGGCGAAACAACCGTAAGTGAGATGGTCAAGACAGTATATGCAAGGGATTAATTAATTTTCAACAATGGAGATTGCACTATGAGAAGCTTGGACTCAATACTTGAATATGCTTGCAGCGTTAAATCTTCAGATATACACATAACTGTAGGTAACAGGCCTATTGTCAGGCATAATTCCCTACTACAGCCTGTGCCGGATACTGAAGTTGTAACGCCGGATGTTTCACTTGCTTATGTAAAATCAGAACTGAATGACGATAGAATGAAGTACCTTGAGGAGCATGGAGAGATAGACTTTTCCTTCTCAAAGGCTGGGATGGGAAGATTCAGGGTAAATGTATTCAGACAGCGTGGTACATATGCAATAGCTATAAGATCGCTGCCGTTTAACATACCGGATTTTGACTCACTGAATCTGCCGCCTGTAATAAAGAACTTTTCAAAGCGTAAAAGCGGGCTTGTACTTGCGACAGGGTCAACAGGAAGTGGTAAATCAACAACGCTTGCAAGCCTTATAGATATGGTTAACCAGGAAAGATCATGCCATATTATCACCATTGAAGATCCGATAGAATATCTTCACAGGCACAAAAAGAGCATGGTAAACCAAAGGGAAATAGGAGCAGATACAAAATCCTTTTCATCAGCACTCAGAGCATCTTTACGAGAAGACCCAGACGTAATACTTGTAGGAGAGATGAGAGACCCTGAAACGATAGGTATAGCGTTAACTGCAGCAGAAACAGGACACCTTGTTTTTTCAACCCTGCATACTGTAGGAGCTGCAAAAACTATAGACAGAATTATAGACGCCTTCCCTCCAAACCAGCAGAACCAGGTAAGAAGCCAGCTGGCAACCGTACTTGAAGGTGTGGTTTCACAGCAGCTTTTACCTAAACGTGACGATAGTGGTGTAATAGTTGCCTGTGAGATAATGATTGCAAATGCTGCAATAAGAAACCTTATCAGGGAAGGAAAGCCGCACCAGATAAACAGCATAATCCAGACAAGTGCAAGCATCGGGATGCAGTCAATGGATTCCTGTCTTGCACAGCTTTGCCAGAACGGAATGATTTCCCAGGAAGATGCTCTAATAAGAGCACAGGACCCTCAGATGTTACAACAGCTTATCAGCAGAAGGTGGTAATTAAATGCCTACTTACGTGTATAAAGCTAAAAATCTACATAATGAAGAAATGGCAGGAGAGTTCGCGGGAAACAATCTCGATGAATTAAAAAGCATGCTGCATGAAAAGGGCTTCTTTCTTGTAGACCATGATGAATCAGGAACAAAGGTGTCTTTTTCAGGTTTTGGAGGCAAGGTTAAGTCAAAGGATATTTCATTATTCTGCAGACAGTTTTCTGTAATTCTGCAGGCTGGTATTACAATTGTTGAAGCTGTTTCAATTTTAAGCGAGCAGGTAACTAATAAAAAACTTAAACAAGTATTAAGTGAGATGTTTGAAGAGCTTCAAAAAGGAAAAATTTTATCTGCTGCTATGGAAATGCATAAGGAGGTTTTCCCTGAATTTTTGAGAAACATGGTACACGTAGGTGAAGCCAGCGGCTCGTTGGATTCTGTAATGAACAGAATGGCAGATTACTATGAAATGGATACAAAGGTTAAAAAGAAGGTAAAATCAGCGCTGACATATCCTATAGTACTTTTGATATTAACTATTGGAGTAGTAATCCTCATGATGGTTGCTGTAATTCCTATGTTTGCTGGCATGTTAAGCCAAAATGGAGCCAGTATGCCCGGTATAACTAAGGCAGTTATGGGCATAAGTGACTTTTTCGTAAATAATTTACCAATTATAGTGATTATTATATTTGGAAGCATTATTGGACTTTCCTATTATTTCAAAAAGACAACAAAGGGACGATATACCCTGGACGGTATTAAGCTTAAAGCACCGCTTGTTAAAAAGGTTACGGTAAAGGTTATTACATCAAGGTTTGCAAGAAGCATGGCAATTCTTTTAAAAAGTGGTATACCAATTGTAACTGTTATAGATATACTTGGTAATCTTATTGGAAACAGAGTAGTTGAGGAGAAGTTTAAGTCATGCCAGAGTGAAATTAATGAGGGGCACGGAATAGCAGGTCCAATTAAAAGACTTGGTATTTTCCCGCCACTCTTAATAAATATGATTGCTGTAGGTGAGAACACAGGAGAACTGGATGAAATGCTTACGCGTACGGCAGGTTTTTTTGACGAGGAGGTGGAGGATGCAATCGGCAAGCTTACTGCAGCCATACAGCCGATAATGATAGTTATACTTGCAGGCGTAATTGGAGTTATCATACTCTCAATCATGCTGCCTATGCTGAGCATGATGAAATCTATAAGTTAAATAATTTTGGAGGTGTGTCTAATGTCAAAGGATGTTAAAAGAAAGAATCAGAAAGGTTTTACTTTAATTGAGTTAATTGTTGTAATTGCTATTCTTGGTGTTTTAGCTGCTGTTTTGATTCCACAGTTTACCGGTTTCCAAAACAGAGCAGACAGAACACAAGCACAAACTAATGGAAATGCTTTTGGTACTGCTTTAGATGCTGCTTTAGCAGAAAGAACCGTTACAGAAGCTAATGATGTTGATACTGCAATAACTGATCTTACTGCAATTAACGGTGATAGAGTTATGCTATTAGCTGGCATTACAGCTTCAGTTGCAGATAATAACATAACATCTCTTACGTATGATGCTACAACTGGTAGTTTTAGTATGATAACACAAACAGGTGGAGTAAACTATACTGCTAGTAGGACCGGCAGAGGTGCGCGAGTAACAGTTAATCCGTAATAAACACTCTATTATAAAGTACAGGTGTGCCCGAGCTATCGGGCACAGCAGTATTTTTTAAAGGACAGTGTTGCTTATGAAAAATAAGGGGTTTACCCTGATTGAATTTATTGTTGTATTAGCCATAGTTGGTATTTTATCAGCTGTTTTAGTTCCCAATATTTTTTCAAGACAGCAGGCTGATGAAAATGAACTGAATAATCAGATACGAATTGTTAATAAAGCGCTGACTCTTTGTTATGCTCTTGAAGGTAGATATCCACCAGAAAAATATGGCGGTAATGATAACTATTGGATAGATTATCTCATAAACAAAAATTATTTAATTTTTGATAAAGACACATATATAGTAGATGACAAAAATGTATATAAACACAAATATGATGAGGTAACAGGGGTTTTTAGTTTAGAGGTTAACTAATAATGTATAAAAAAGACGAAGGTTTTACTCTTGTTGAATTAATTGTTGCAATAGCTTTGATTGGTGTTATTGGGACTATGGTTTTCACTCTTGTAGGAGCTGGCAGAAACCAGACAAGAATAGCCCGTGAAAATTTTGATGCCCAGAGTGAAGCTCGTATTGCCATGGCATATATTACTACAACTATTAGGCAGAATGATATAAACGGCGGAGTTTCAGTTCTTGGATCAGCTCTTGTTATAAGAAACAGTTCAGGAGCGCTATATCAAGTTATTTCCTTTAATAATGCAAACAAAAATCTTTGGGTTAGAGATGTGGTTTTAAATTCAACAAAGGTTATTGCTAACATAAATGGCGTGACTTTTCGACAAGACGGAAACAGAATTGATATAACAATAGGTTATGGAAATGATAAAGAGTTAAAATCAACAATTACTTTAAGGTCTGAATAAAGCAGGAGGGTTAAAATGCTGTCTGATAGAATTCTTGGAATGGATTTGGGTACCAGAACAATAAAGGTATCGCTGCTTTCAAAAGGAAAAAGCGTAGAAATTAAAGATATGGCGCTCAGACAGACTCCTGAAGGTTCTGTTTTTGAAGGCCAGATAAAGGAAGTAGATCCCATCGCAGCAATTTTAAAAAAGATGCTAGCTGATAAGAAGTTTGGTACAAAGAATCTGGCGATAACAATTAACTCACCCTATGCCGTAGTGAGGGAGTTTACTGTTCCTGCATTAAAGGACAATGAGATTGCATCAGCAGTTGAATATGACCTTTCGCAGACCTTTCCCAATATAGCTGATACACACTATCTTAGTGTTAAGGTATACAACAGGACGGCTGAATCTGTAAAGGGCATTGTTTGCTTTTGCCCTAAGAAGATTGTTGACGACTATTACGACCTTGCCAAGAAGTCCGGCCTTAAGCTTAAATACGTAGATGTTCATGCAAACAGCATAGCAAAGGCTTTCAATACTTTTATAACAGCCCAGATGCCTAATGATCCCGTACTTGTTGCAGACATAGGCTTTAAAAGCTCACAGGTTATTGCGATGCTGGGAAGCAAGATAATTCTTTGCAGATATTTCAGCGGAGGAGGTATCTCTGTAGATAATCTGGTTGCAGACCATCTTAAGATACCTTTGGAAAAGGCAGAGCTTTATCGTAAAAGAAACTACGGCGGACTTGAGATTTCAAGGGAAGAGATGGATGCATACATAAGGCTGGGTTATGCGGCAATAGAAGAGCAAATGAGACAGACCATTGATTTTTGTACTTATAATAAATTCAAGAACGGTATTAAGCATATTTTCCTTATGGGCGGTGGAAGCATATTCCCGGGTATTGAAAAATACTTTACTGAGACCTTCAATATACCTGCAACCATAATTAAGCCTCTTGAGCAAAAGGGAATAAACAAGGATATGTTTATCAACATGCTGCCTGCCATAGGTTCAGCTTTGAGGGAGGATTAACAAATGCATGATATAAACCTGCTTCCCATAGAAAAAGCAAAAGGAAAACTAAGCTTTGTAGACAATAAGCTGAAAATGATTCTTATTGGAACAGTGGCAGCGAGTGTTTTGATTGTTATAGTAAGTATAGTATTTTCAATGCTTACGTCGGGTTATAAAAGTGATATTAATTCGATGAATAAAGACCTTGTAAAATTTTCTGCTGCCAAGAAAACAATAAGCGATTATAACTCAAAAAATGAAAAGCTCAACCGCCTGAATAGTATTATCACCGCTGCTTCAAATGTTAATACAGATATGACAAAGGTTTTGGATAAAGTAGGGAGCGTTACACCAGATGAGGTTTCAACCTTAAAGCTTGCATTTCAAGACAAGGGAAACATAACAGCAGACGGAAGCTCAAAGAACAATGACAGTATTGCGTATTTTATATACAAGCTCAAACAGACCGGAATATTTTTGGATGTTACAGTTAAGTCAATTAAACAGGACGATAAAACGGGAAACTACATTTTTTCTTTAATTCTATCACTTAAGACTAATTCCGTGCCTGTAAAATAAGCCTTACAAAGAGGAGCATTATAATTATGAAAATGGATCTTTCTGTTTTTAAGAACCAGCCTAAAATTTCAAAGAAAGATTTAACAATGCTTGAGATACTGGGAGTCGTTATTATAGTATGTGCTCTTGTAGCTTTGCTGATGATACCGAATATAAAATCCTATAATGAAAACAAGGACAACTACGGTAACCTGGAATCACAGGTCAAGGTTGCAGAAACGGAATACAAGCTTAAGGCAAGCTACGAGAAAAATATCAAGTCAGTTGAAGAAAAGATAAAAACCTTATCAGCATCTTTGCCTCAGTATCTGTCGCAGGAAGATATTATACTCACATTAGGAAAATACGCCAAAGATTCAGGATTAAAAATAAATGCAATAGATTTTGAGCAAGCAAAAGAAATGAAACTGGATGATCTTTTAAATGGAAAAGCATTTGGTTCTGAGGTCGGGCAGCAAAATTCACAGGCATCAGCAAATGCGAGTACAAGCAGCAATCAAACAAGTTCAGCTGCAAATCTGAACACAAACAGTAGTTCCAATGCCAGTTCAACAAGTACACCAAATCCATCCATATCAACAAACGGAGGAGTACTTACAGCAGAAGGGATAAAATTAACCTATTCTGGTACTTATGATTCCTTATATAAATTCTTAAAATACGTTGAAAGTAATCTAACAAAAGTATGCACTACCGGTATAATTGTTAATTCTCCTGTAAAATCAGATAGCTTTACCGGAACAATTTCACTTCTTTACCTAAGTTACAGGGAAAAGGATGATAAGGGCGAGTACAAGCTTGAAACCCCGCAAATCAAAGGAAAAACTAATCCTTTCAGTACGGGAGCAGGGGATTTGAGCGGTAAAACAGATGATAACAGCAAGGTTTTAGCTGATGCTGGACAGGCATTTGTTATTATGCTTAATACCTTCAGAGATAATGCGCCAAAGGTAATAATGAATACATACCCAAGAGTCGAAACACAGGTTTCGGAAGATAAAAATGGGACTGTAAAGGGGAATTTTACTATAAGTGGAAGTAAAGGCTCATACAGCTACAGCTATACCATAGGTACAAATACCTTTAAAGAGAGCGGAGATTTAAAGCTTCAGGACGGTAAAATTATTGTTAAGGTGATTTCACAGCCAAGGGTTTCAGGTGATGACAAGGTAGCTCTTAATATGGATATTCAAAACAATTCGGATGTTTCTGTTGTAATAGATGCACCCGAAAGTGACGCTAAAAATCCCAGATTTATATTAGGAAAAACAAACGGTAAAGTAATTCTCAACAGATAGAAAAAATCAGAGGGGTAAATAATTTATGACCGCCAAAATAAAAGGGAATAAAGGATTTACACTTGTAGAAATAATTGTTGCTCTTGCTATATTGGCACTTTTGTCAGGTACTTTGCTTCAGGTATTTGTATTGTCCACAGATATGAATTCACGAGCAGATGATATGGATAGAGCTAATGTTCTGGCAACAAGTATAGCTGAGAATTTTAAATCAGGTGCTAATGCAATAGATTTTTTTAATGGTCAGAGTGTAAGCGTCTTTAGCGCTGCGGAATTTACTAATACAGGTAGTTTGCGACAATATACAAAACGATATCCGGATGATTGGGATGTTACAGATGTTACATCTCCACGAGCATTCACACTGACGGCACAAGTAGAACGTATTTCAAATACTGCTGGAGGTAATCCTGTTTTTTCACCTTCAATTGATATCAGTGCTCCAATTGATACAATTAACCCGGAAAAAAACAGCTTTCTTTTAGGTCCGGCTCAAGCTGGCCTTAGTGGTAGTGATGGACGTATTGGGGTAAGAATTGATTACCCGGGTACTGGTCACTATAATATATCTTTTACAAACAATACAGGCGTACCGGTAGATTTATATGTTTTTGGTGCAGACTATAATTCTGTTACGTTGACACCTTTAGCGGGAGAATCAACAATCAGGTACATACCTGATGATTTACAAAATACAGCTGCAAATCTGGCAGAGTATAGATTAACAATAACTATTGTAAGGATTAGTGATGGGGTTCAGCTGTGCAGCTATAGTGTAAGTAAATACATTGCACAATGATAGGAGATGAGTAAGTGATCAAAACAGGAAAATTATTAAAAGATAATAAGGGTTCTGCCTTGATCATGGTTTTTTCAGTTGTTCTTTTGCTTGTGTCCTTTGGAACAATAACGCTGTTAGCCGGAGTCTCCAATTCACAAATGGGTGCACGTTACAGAAATTGGTCCCAGGAGTATTATGAGGTGGATCAAAAAGCTGAAAATTATGTTACAGAGATTGATAAGGTTTTGAATGATGCCGAGAATTACACAAGAGAGTATTTTAAAAATGAGGTTTACAGTATTGATCCCGAAGGGTCATCCAATTTAGAAAAAATACCGGCTGTCTTTTCTGGTATTCAAGACTTAATATATAAATACTGGAATGATGATTTGTGTAAGGGTTTACCAGAAAATCATACTCAAGAAGAAGCTGAAGCGTATTTCCGCTCAAAAACATATATAGATAACTTGAAGCCTTTTATAAATGAAGGTTTTAAAAAGTTATACTATTATTATGTAACACAAATGTTTAATGAAACTAATTTAAATGATTTAATAAAGAAAATGAATAGTGGTGATAAATATAAAAGTCAGCCTAATAAAGATGAACTAATGGTAAAAAGTACTGTAAAAACCTCTGGATATGGCTCATGGAGTGAAATGCCGACATATGATATAGATGAACAAAAATTGACAGTTGATATTAAGGCATCTTTATTAGATAACACTACACTTAATACCTATAAAATGGTTAATGCTCAGCTAACAGTAAGGCTCCCTGAATATCAAACAATCACTCAAACAAGAATGGTCCCCCTTAGGACTAACCCTATTTGGACAAACGCTATAACAGCAGCAGGCAGTATATATTTTGATGGTTTTGAACAGGTAAATATATATGGTGATCTGTTCGCAGCAGACAAGAACGCACAGACAGATTCAGGCACTACCGCAGGATTAGACGACAGTCTGACTGAATACCAGGACAATGGTATTGTGAGCCATGGCGCAAATGTTCAGGTATATGGAAATATTTATTCCAGAGGAGATGTTCATGTAGTAAAGGATAATACTGCTAATTATGATACCCATTCGTATGGGAGCATAACAGTAAATAAATACGATACGGCTAAATCACCTATTGATGCAAAGAAATTGGCTTTTGTAGATAAGAATACCAGTTATAATTTACAGAATTATTACTTAAAGCCCCTTGGTAAAAATATCTTAAAAAATGATATTGAGAGCTTCATTCCAAAATATGCACAGGATGGTGCTATATATAATACGAGGGATGAAGATGGTAATTTACCCTCTTATATACCTTTTATATACCCTGACACAATTGGGGGAAATGTATACTGTAACAGTCTTACCATTGACGAGGGCTGTAATAACGCAAATATAAAAGTTAACGGTCATTTAACCATGCGTGATGACATTCATAATGATGGTACTTCATCAGATATAACTCTTAATGGTAACCTTATTGGTATAAGTAGTGAGTCAGATAAATATGGCAACCCAAATGCCAGTAGTTCTGTAACCAATAACCAACCAAGGTCGAGTAATATATCATTGAACGGAAATATTATTGTTCCGGGAGAAACATACCTTAAATTTGATGACTACAGCAGGAAAGATGAATTACATCTTTCAGCACCATTTTATTATCAAACAGGTATAAGTGTCGGGTCATGGGGGAAAGACTATGAAATTTACAGAGAAGGTTTTAGTACAAAGTTAGCAGGAGAATACGATAGTCAATTTGGATTATATTTTAGGAATGGTACTGTAAAGCCCTTCAATTTTTTCGATGGCTATAATTCAGAAAATTCAGAAAAAGTTGAACACATTCAAAAATTTCTAATCTCACAAACTACTATAGATACAAGCATGAATGTATTAAATCAGGTTGAAGGCTATGTCCTGGGAACGGTAATTGCCAAGGCAGGTACAAGTCCATATTCAAGTGCTATAAAGGTTTCTAATACGGGGGCGAATAGTGCAGCGTTTAGTGAGCTTTCCCAAAATAGTGTTCTTACCTCTATTATGAATGCAAAAACTATTGGACTGGGGTATAGCACAAATTCAAAGTCAGTGAAAGCCGCCAATAGTTTCGGCGATTATGTTAACAAGAATGCATTATCCAGTAGACAAAACATTATATACTATGATTCGGATGATGAGTTGGTATTAAATAGTACAACGAACGGTATTATATATGCCGAAGGAAATTTAAAGATAACCGGCAATGGAACGTTTAATGGCATTGTCTATACTGAAGGCAATTTAACTATAACCGACAATGGAAAGTTTTATGGTACACTTATCTGCGAAGGCAACGTTACTATTGAAGATCGCCCCACAATAACTTACAGTGAAGCTGAAATAAAAAAATGTTTAATTTCAAATAATTCTCTAAGGGAATTTTTTAAGCCGGGAGAAAGCGGTCAGGAAACATATGTTGATGAATCAAGCATAGATGGCATTTTTAAAACTACTAATGTTATGAGAAGGTACACCATAAATCAGTGGAGAGAAGAACAAGTACCGCTAAATAATACAAATGGAACAGGACAATAATTCATAATATTGTTTATTTATATGGGTAATTATGATATAATTAGATAATAACACTGAATTTTCACACTTTACATATTATATTCAAGTAATAAAGCAGCTTTTGTTACATTTTTATGACTGGTATTATGTATGCTACGAATAGATATCTTTTTGTCTGGGGGTATATTTTATGAAGAAAATATCATTACTTTTGGTGCTTGCGCTGCTCATTTCAGTAATTATGATTCCGGTTACTGTTTCAGCCGAGACAGGCAGTGGAACAGGGCTTAGTGCAAAGTACTACAATACCAAGGATTTAACCGGAAATTATGTTGACAGAATTGATCAGACGATTAATTTCAACTGGGGTTATAATTCACCAGGCAATAATATTAATTCAGATAATTTTTCAATACAATGGACAGGCCAGGTTCAACCGCTATATAGTGAAGAATATACTTTCTATACATATTCAGATGATGGTGTAAGGCTATGGGTTAATGGTCAGCAGTTAATTAACAATTGGACTGGCCATGCAGCTACTGAAGATTCTGGAAAGATAACATTAGTAGCCGGACAAAAATATGACATAAAGCTTCAATACTTTGATTCTGCTGAAGCGGCACGTATCAGCCTGTCATGGAAAAGCAACAGCCAGGCAAAACAAGTTATTCCACAAACACAGTTATATCCTAAAATAGTATCATTAGCCGGAGATAATCCCTTTGATTATGCGGTTTTCTCTGATAATAACATCACATTTAATGGCAGCAAAAACTATGTAGAAGGTTCTGCTCATGCCAACGGCAGTTTTACAGCTAATGGGGGACTTACAGTAACAGAAAATGTTGAAGCAAAATATTTTACTTTAAATGGTAAAAATGACTTTGGTGAACAAATTATTACTTCTGAAAAAATAGATATTAATAAAGTTCCCAGCTATATAACTGAACAGTTAAAGTTAACTGATCCTTTAAATGGTGAGCAAAATTTCCATTCAGATAAAATAAAGTTAAATAAATCACTCTATATTAATGGAGGTGCTATATTTGATGCACCATCCTTTGAAGGCGTAGGGACTATTAAGACTACAGGGAATATCATTTTTAACGGAAGCACCAACTATAATTCTGGCAATGACGATGTTTGTTTCTATTCACAAAACGGCGATATAATTATAAATGGTTCGGGTTCTACAATATATGGTACATTATATGCACCAAACGGATCTATCATATTTAATGGTTCAAATGTTAAAGTATATGGCGCAGTAATAGGAAAATACATTAACCTTAACGGCGGTATAAGTGTTTATCCTAAAAAAAATGAAGTAAGTGACAGCTTTAAAATTGTAAGCGGTGATGAATCTGGAAACCCTGGAGTATTAGCTGTTAAAAAGGATATGCAGGGTAATTTACTTGATAAGGAAAAAGTTATAAAGATTGTCTTTTCTACAGACACCGAAGTGAGTAAAATGAAAATAAACCTTGTAGCAGACGCGGGATTTACACTTCCGGAAAAGGTTAAAGTAATTAATATAAAGGACCCAGAAAAGGTTAAGGCAATTAACACAGAGGATCTGGAAAAGGTTAAGGCAATTAAAACAATGGACATGGAAAAGTTTATGGCCATTAATACAGAGGATATCGAAGTAACAGTAGATAAAAACGGCTGTATACTGATAGATAAAGCTCTGGGAAAAGGAAATTATGAAATACCAATTACTTTTAAAATAAGCGATAATATCCAAGAATCTGCAAAGGTTGGCTTTGCTTCAAAGGACTCCATTATTCTAATGGATAGTAAGGGTACAGTGACTAAGAAATATGATTCTGAGGGTAATGTTCAGGTAAGGGTTTTGGCAGCAGATCTTGCTATAGATGCTGAAGCAGCTAAATATGCTGTAGTAAGAGGATCAAGCACTAAAATGATAATGGATTTCAGAATAAGTAATGATAATACAACTATCAACGATATCACCTTTGATGTTACTGGTTTGGAAAGCTATAACTATAAAGATATTAATTATAAAAAAACCAAAATAACCAGAGTGGCCGATAATAAAACGGTTTGGACCAGTGGTCCGTTACCATCTAATCTGCTTAAGGGAGCATATAAGGTAGAGCTCGAAACTACTTTTTTAGGTGATATTAAAGATAATACAAAATGGGAAGTTTTTATCAAAGGCATTAATATAACAGATAACACAAGTAGTAATGTAAATTTCGGTCCTTTTAAACCTGCCAGCCCGGTAGAGATAACGATTGTTGCGCCACCAAAGATGCACTAAAAACCAAAGCCCTTCATTTGAAGGGCTTTATTTATGTAGAAAATATAAAACAACCTTTATTTTTCCACATTATATATATATAATAAAAACAAGCTTGTCAGTGTACAGTGTACAATTTACAATGTACAGTTAAGAGCAAAGCCAAGATGAAACAGTTTACAGTTTACAATGTACAATTTACAGTTAAAAAGAATGAAAAGATAAAGAATAATGAAAAATAGTTAAGAGCAATAGAATAAAACATAAAGGATGGAGTTTAGATGATAAGATTCGGACCTTCCGGAAACTCAGACATATTCTATGAACAGGGACATAAATCCTCTGTTGAAATGCCTGCATGGCTTAAGAATATGGGACTTGATGCATATGAGTACCAGTGCAGCAAGGGCGTTAAAATAGGTGAAGGAACTGCAAAACAAATAGGTGATGAAGCTGCAAAAAGTGGTGTACAGCTCAGTATTCATGCACCTTACTATATAAATATGGCAAGTGTGGAAGAGGACAAAAGGATAAATTCAATAGGTTATATAATGCAGACGCTTAATGCAGCGCGCTGGATGGGTGCAAAAAGAATAGTTGTTCATATGGGATCAGCCAGCAAGGTGGACAGAAAATGGGCGCTTGATACAGCTATTGGAGTTTTGAAACATACGATTGAACAGGCTGATGAAGCCGGTTTTGGAGATATTCTTATATGCCCTGAAGTATTGGGTAAGCTTAACCAGCTTGGTTCTCTCGAAGAAATAATCGAAATGTGCAAAATAGATGACAGGCTTATTCCTACGATAGATTTTGGACATTTACACTGCAGGGGAATGGGCTGCCTTAATTCACCAGAAGATTTTATGGAGGTTATAAATACACTTGAAAATTCGTTGGGCGAATATAGGACAAAAAACCTGCATGTCCATTTCAGCAGGATTGAGTTCACCGTGGGCGGGGAAAAAAGGCACTGGTCTATGAATGATACCCAATTTGGGCCTGAGTTTTCACACCTTGCACAGGTACTGGTTAAAAAGAAGCTGGAGCCTGTAATTATATGTGAGTCTAGAGAAACCATGGCGGAAGACGCACTGAAGATGAAGAAGATATATGAGGCATTGTTATAAGTGTTATTAAAGGCATTTTGAGGTTTTATTTTTTTCTAGAACAGACGTGTTTCAGGTCTATATCCTGTAAATTCAGCTTGGGCAAATTCAAACTCGATGAATAATTATATAATTAATTTTCAGGTAATTATTCATCTCAAACAGTGAATTTGCTGATCCTCGCTCAGATTAACAGGCTATACGAACCTTTCACACAAAGTTCTTTCAAAAAATAAAACCACAAAATGCTATACAATAAATTTTAATTCGGAGGGTAAAATGAAAAAAGTGTTGGTTATAAACGGACCGAATCTTAACCTTTTAGGACAGAGGGAAAAGAACTTTTATGGAACTGAAACCCTTGAAGTAATTGCTAAAAAGGTGTCTGACGAAGGCGATAAGCTTGGTATTGAAGTAGGTTTCATACAATCAAACCATGAGGGTGAAATAATAGATAAAATTCATGAGGCAAGAGGCGCTTATGATTTTATAATTATAAACCCCGGAGCATACACACATTACAGCTATGCAATAAGAGATGCCATTAAAGGCGTTGAAATACCGGCCATTGAAGTACATTTATCAAATGTTCATGCAAGAGAAGAATTCAGGAGTAAATCTGTCATTGCACCGGTATGTGTTGGACAAATATGCGGCCTTGGCGGCTATGGCTATATCCTTGCACTTGGTGCAGCTGCAGAAATTCTTGAGGATAAGTAAATGAAAGATTTAAGATCAGATGCAATAAACAAGAGAATTAAAAACCTTAGAAGTAAGCTCGCTGAAAATAACACTGATTGTGCTCTGGTGTTAAAAAGGGAGAATTACATATATCTTTCGGGATTTACCGGTACCTCTGCGGTATTGTTAATTACTCGGAAGGAAGCGTTTCTGATAACAGATTTCAGGTATGTTGAACAGGCAGGACTTGAGGCACCCTCATATCAGATAATCAAATATCAGGGAAGCCTTAAAGCTGCCATTTCGGATTTGCTCAATAATATTAAGGTTAAAACGCTCGGAATCGAAGAGGATTATATAGCTCACAGCTTATATGAAGAATATAAGGTAGCATTTTCAATGGTGGAACTGGTTCCCTTAAAAAGATCCATAGAAGACTTGAGAATTGTTAAAGATGCATATGAGCTTGAAATCATTAAAAAAGCTGTTGAAATAGCCGACAATGCTTTTTCACATGTGCTTACTCTCATTAAGCCGGGTATCACTGAATCGGAGGTAGCAGCCGAGCTTGAGTATTCAATGAAGAAACAGGGTGCAAGGGGGCCTTCCTTTGATACAATAGTTGCATCCGGCAAACGTGCTGCCATGCCGCATGGTGTTGCTTCAACCAAAAAGCTTGAAAAGGGAGACGTTATAACACTTGATTTCGGGGCTATCTACCAGGATTATTGCTCCGATATGACAAGAACAGTTTTCCTGGGTCCGCCACACGATGAGCTTAAGAAAATATATAATATAGTAAAAAAAGCGCAGCAGACTTCTCTTGAAGGTGCTTACAAAGGCTTAAAAGGCTTTGAAGTTGACAGAATTTCAAGAGAAATTATAAGTGAAAACGGCTACGGGGATTATTTCGGGCACGGTCTGGGACACGGAGTAGGGCTTGAAATACATGAGGAACCCAGGTTTTCACCCTCCGGCAACCTTACTATGGATAACGGAATGGTAGTAACGGTAGAACCGGGAATATATCTTGAAAACCTTGGCGGAGTCAGGATTGAAGATATCATTGTAATAAAGGATAATAACCCGGAGATTTTAACCAAATCCACAAAGGAAATGATAATTTTATAAAATAGATGGATACGATTATCCTATCTAGTAAAAATTTCTTGAAATCTTATTGATTTTAATTTAATATTAATTAGGTAATATTAATATAGGGGTCTATTATAAAGTTCATATATGCTAATCATAAATGAATTTAAACTTTAGAAAAAGAATATACTGGAGGTATAAAAATGATAACGGCAGGGGATTTTAGAAACGGTGTAACTTTTGAAATGGATACTCAGATTTTTCAGATTGTTGAATTCCAACACGTTAAACCAGGTAAAGGTGCTGCATTCGTAAGAGTGAAAATGAAGAACATTATTTCAGGAGCAACTGTTGAAAGAACTTTTAACCCTACAGAAAAATTTGAAAACGCTCATATAGAAAGAAAGGATATGCAGTATTTATACAGTGATGGCGACCTCTACTACTTTATGGATGTTGAAACCTATGAACAGGCTCCTATGAGCAAGGCAACAATAGGGGATGCATTAAAGTTTGTAAAGGAAAATGTTACTGTAAAGGTATTATCATATAAAGGAAATGTATTTGGTATTGAACCGCCTATATTTGTTGAACTTGAAATAGTTGAAACCGAGCCTGGCTTCAAGGGCGACACTGCTACAAACGCAACTAAGCCTGCAACATTGGAAACCGGTGCAGTTATAAAGGTTCCGCTGTTTGTTAACCAGGGAGATGTAATAAGAATAGATACCAGAACTTCCGAGTACATGGAAAGAGTTTAAATAAAAAATACGGAGGAAATAAAAGAATGGGATTATTAAGTGAAAGAGTATCCTATCTTAAAGGGCTTGCTGATGGAATGAAGCTTGACGATTCAACAAATGAAGGAAAGCTTCTCAAAGCTATAGTTGACGTTCTCGAAGACTTTGCACTCACTGTTGAAGACATAGAAGACGTTCAGGAAGCTTTAAGCCAGCAGGTTGATGAAATTGACGAGGACCTCGCTGAAATCGAAAGCGACATATATGATCTTGACGAAGAGGAAGATTGCGATATCGAAGTTGAATGTCCTTATTGCGGTGAAACCATATGTCTTGATTGTGATGAAATCGAAGATGAAACAGGTACTATAACCTGCCCTCATTGCGAAAAGGAATTTGACTACAAGTTAGAATGTGATTGCGGATGCGAAGACCATAATCACAATCATTCAGAAGAATAATTAAGTTTAAAAACAGTAAAGAAGAATTGCTTAAAAGAGCAGTTCTTTTTTTTATGCAAAAAAATAACAGGGAATAGTCATAATAAATTAACGTAACTAATACATTATGTATATACATTTAATGAAGGAAAGGCAGATTGTACTTACGGTCCTTTAACAGGGGGTGAAAATACTAATGAATGAGGAATACGAAAAAATTTCGGAAGAAGTTCTAAAATATATCTCGTCAGAACCAAGAAGCATTCTTAAAAAAGTAGCTCCTGTCCACATGTCCACAATTGAAGAAATAAGACTTAGGGCAAACAGGCCTTTGATGCTTCATACCAAAAGATCTGACTGGTTTGTAGACCTATCAGGATACCTTAAAAAGGACTATGCTGACTGTTATGTCGTTTCACGGGAAGATATTGCAAGGTCTCTTGAATTGATAAGCGCTAATTCCATTTATGCATTTCAGGAAGACATAAAAAACGGGTTTATTACCCTAAAAGGCGGGCATAGGGTTGGAATTGCAGGCAGGGTGATATTTGACGCTACCGGGGTAAGAAATATCAAGGATTTTTCCGGGCTTAACATAAGAATATCAAGAGAAGTCTGCGGCTGCTCAAATAAGATTATGAAATACATAATTAAAAGTAGCAGGGATGTTTTCAATACCCTGCTCATATCACCGCCTCAGTGCGGTAAAACAACAATTCTAAGGGACATTGCCAGAAATATAAGTGACGGTATGAAAGAGCTTGATTTCACAGGCCTTAAGGTTGGAGTCATAGATGAAAGGTCAGAGATTGCTTCCTGCTACAAGGGTGTTCCACAAAACCATACAGGTATAAGAACGGATGTACTGGATGCTTGTCCTAAGGCTATCGGAATGGATACCATGCTTAGGTCAATGTCTCCTCAGGTAATTGTAACAGATGAAATAGGCAATGAGGGTGACGGGGGATCCATTAAAAGGGTAATCAACGCAGGAGTTAAAATCATTGCAACTGCCCATGGCTACAATATTTCGGAGCTTAAGACAAGGCAGGAGGTCATAGGCCTGATAGAAGGAAAAGTGTTTGAAAGATATGTAGTCTTAAGCAGCCGCGAGGGACCCGGGACACTCGAGGAAATAACAGATGAAAACCTTAGGGTTATGTACAGGAGAGATGCATATGCTGTTTAAACTGATTGGCGGAATAATTATAATTACGGCTTCCTGTTTGATAGGCTTTGCACTTGCAAGAGACTGCATAAGACGGCCAACAGATCTAAGGCGGCTTCAAGTGCTTTTGCAGATGCTTGATAATGAAATCAGTTACTTGTCCAATCTTCTTACAGATTCCTTCAGAAAAATAAGCGGAAGCAGCCAGGGCGGAATATATGACTTCTTCCGTGATACAGCAGACAAGCTGGAAAAAGATATAGGATTAAGTGCATGTGAAGCATGGGAAATGACAGTGAAAAATAATATATATAAGACAGGCCTTAACAAGGAAGATGAAGAGATACTTCTGTCCTTTGGTAAAATGCTTGGAAGCTCGGATATTGATGGCCAGATAAACAATATAAAAATTACAGCCAACCGTCTTAAGCTTCAGGAAAGTAAGGCTGAAGAGAAAAGGGCAAAAAACGAGAAGATGTACAAAAGCCTGGGGGCACTTGGGGGCCTGGCGATAGTAATAATACTTATTTAATTAAGATAAATAAGTAAGATAAAGCAAATTTTGAATAAAAGTTTGTATCCCAGAAGCCGGATACAAACAAACATTGAAATTACTTTATCTTATAAATTAAGGATCATATGTTGCTATACAACATATGCTGGTGAGGTACATATGGATATAAGTTTGATATTTAAGATCGCAACAATAGGAATACTGGTATCAATTCTGGATATGGTTCTTAAGAAATCAGGGCGTGACGAGCTGGCAATGCTTACAACCCTGGCAGGTCTGATTGTGGTTCTTCTGATGGTAGCCAAGCAAATAGTAAACCTTTTTGATGTAGTCAAGGCAATGTTCCAGCTTTGATCCGGGGCTTAGTGCCGTATTTATAAATAGGACATGTCGGGTTGGTTCACATTTTAAAGTAATGGATGGCTGATAAAAGTGGAAATATTTCAAATCGTAGGATTATGTATAATAGCTACCCTGCTTGTAATAGTGATCAGAGCTCACAAGCCTGAAATGGCTTTGCAGGTAAGCATAGTAACTGGTGTGATAGTGTTCTTCCTTATAGCAGGAAAGCTTTCCGCGGTAATCGGGATGCTTGAAGGCTATGTGAAAAAAGCACATATAGATATGGCATATTTGACGCTCTTGTTAAAGATTATCGGAATTGCTTATATTGCTGAATTTGGGGCTGAAATATGTAAGGATGCTGGGGAATCGTCAATAGCTTCAAAAATTGAATTGGCGGGAAAAGTAACTATTGTATTCCTTGCAGTGCCTATAATAACTTCACTTCTGGATTTGGTTATTAAAATAATGCCTTAGGATTAGGGGCCAAAATGCAAATGAGAAAAAAGAAAAACACTAAAAAAATAATAATAAAGATAATTCTGCTGACTGCAATATTTCAGGTGCTTTTTTCTGTTTTTGCTTTTGCAGAAAATGAAGCAGATACAACTCAGGGTCAAAAACAGAGCCAACAGCAGAGCCAGCAGCAGAGCCAGCAGCAGCTCATCAATGAACAGCTTAATTCGGACGAAGTAAAAAATGTTGAAAAGGAAATGCAAAAGTACAAGGACGGTGATATAAAGGAGATTCTGCCCGATTACGACCCGGAGAAAATAATTACAGATGTTGCAGAGGGAAAGTTCAAATTCGGGGTTACAGATGCAATAAACAAAGCGCTACAGTTCTTGTTCAAAGAGGTTTATCAGAACATAGGAATACTTATAAAGCTTGTAATACTGGTTATTTTGTGTGCGGTACTTAAGAACCTGCAAAACTCCTTCCTGAGCGAGAGTGTCGGAGAAATAGCCTTTTATGCCTGCTATGCAGTTATAGTAGCGGTACTTATACTTAGCTTCAATACTGCAATGGAATTGGGGCATTCGGTAATAGACAGCATGGTCAGCTTTATGCATGCTTCTATTCCGGTTATGGTAACACTGCTTATTTCGGGCGGAAACCTTGCATCCGCCGGTGTTTTACAGCCAACACTGATACTTATAGTTCAAGTAACGGCTACTATAGTTAAGAATGTATTTTTACCCCTTATATTTCTGTCAACCATACTCAGTGTTGTTAACAATATTTCGGACAAGATACAGATTTCAAAGCTTGCAGGTTTGTTCAAGCAGATAACGGGCTGGGCTGTAGGGATGACGCTAACTCTGTTTATCGCGCTCATATCCATACAGGGAACCCTGGGGGCAGCTGTAGACGGTGTAACTGGAAAGACAGCAAAGTATGCCATAAACACCTTTGTACCAATAGTAGGAAAGTATCTTTCGGATGCAGCAGACGCTGTAGTGGGGTGTTCGCTTATAATAAAGAATGCTTCAGGTACCGCAATACTTATAGGCGTTGTAGCACTTTGCCTGGTACCATTACTAAAAATACTTGCACTGGTGCTGCTTTACAGGGCAAGCTCGGCGCTGGTCGAACCAATTGCTGATAAAAGGATAACAAACTGTATGAGCGATATGGCAGGTTCCCTTACGTATGTGCTTGGAATAGCTGCAGCAGTGGCGTTTATGTTTTTCATATCAATAACTGTTCTTATAAGCGCAGGGAACATGAGTACCGCAATACGGTGAAGCAAGAGGTCTTTATATGATGGATTTTTTAAAAAACTGGGTTTTGAATATCGTTGCATTAGGGCTTTTAATAGTTATTTTCGAAATAATAGTCCCTTCAGGGAAAATAAAAAAATTTATCAACCTTGTGGCTGGGTTCATACTTATAATTGCTGTTATAAATCCGTTTGTAACCTATTTTTCAAAGGGCTTCAGCTTTAAGGACATTCAGCTGACAGACAGCAATGCACTTGATCAGAAGGAGTTGGAACAGCAAAGCAAAAATGTTGAAGAAAAACAGAAGCAGCAAATAGTTGACGTATACAGGAGTAAAATCAAAAAAAGAATTGAAGATACGGTAAGGGAAATGGACGGAGTATCTGATGCAAAAGCCAATATAGTTATTAACGAGGATTATGAGAGTGAGAACTTCGGAGGAATTCTAAGTGTAAGTCTGGAAGTGGTGAATGCTCCTACCGAAAAGGCAATAAAACCGGTAAGCAAGGTAGGCAAGGTTGAAATAGGCAAAGACAAAGAGGTTTCAGAGAATAAGAAGGAAGTTGACAAGGAACTTAAAAATAAAATCGAAGATAAATTAAGCAAGTTATTTGACATAGAAAAAAGCAGTATCGCAATAACTGCCGGCTAAAGCCGGTCAAAAAATCCAAAGAGGTGAATTGTAATGGACCAGTTTAAAAAGCTTGTTGAGAAGTTTAAAAGTATGACTGAAAGCAAAAACAAAAAGAAGCTTATTGAAAACTCAGTAATTGCAATAATTATAGGAATTATTCTGATAATAACTGCCGGTACTCTCTTTGGAGGAGGCAATAAAAAGGAATCAGAACAACAGCAGCAAAGCAAGGGCACTGAGCTTGTAAACAAACCGGTAATTCAGGAGGATAGTTCGGTTCAAAGAGAAATGGAGACAATTCTCTCAAAAGTAGCTGGAGCGGGTAAGGTGGATGTAATGATTACATACGAGACGGGTAAGGAATCGGTTCCTGCCACAAATGTAAAAAGAAACGACAATAGCACCCAGGAGAAGGATACTTCCGGCGGTACAAGGGATATAACCCAGAATGATTTTGAAAGCAATGTTGTTTATGAGGAAGGACAGGGTACCAAGAAACCTGTGATTTTAAAGGAAATACAGCCAAAAGTGAAGGGTGTTGTCATAATTACAGATGGTGCAGACAATCCGGTTGTTAAGGAAAACCTTTGTAATGCGGCAAAAGTTCTGCTGGATGTGGAAATACATAAAATTCAAGTCCTGCAAAGAACCAGATGAAAGTATATTTTGCTGTACAACATATATGTCCTTGCACAGGAATATATATAACTGTAGGGGATTAAGCTTTTGTGATCGAATTGAGCTTATTTAAATAGTAAATTCCCGGCTTTGCCGGTATTAATTTAAAATACAGGGGGTATAAATATGAAGGTATTCAAAAGAAAACAGATTGTTATCCTTTCGCTAATAATGCTTATACTGGTTGCAGGCTATCTGCAGTACAGCTATAAAAAAAGCAGTATATCTACAGATACACAGGATGTTGGCAAAAGCACAGGGGATTCTGTTTTTGTAGATAACAGCAAGACAACTGACAAGACACAGAGCACGGTAAAAACACAACAAACAAAGGATACAAATACAAAGGATAATAAGGACAATAAGGATAAGAGCAGCGACAGTTCGTCAAAGGATATTGCTTCAAAGAAGGCTAACGATTACTTCGCACAAACAAAGCTTGACTTGGAAACTGAGAGAAGCAAAGACATGGAAACACTTAAATCCATAACTCAGGATACAAATGCTGATGCACAATCAAAGAAAAGTGCATACGAAAAAATAATGAAACTTACCGAATTATCTGAAAAAGAAGCTAAAATGGCTGCATTAATTAAACAGAAGGAATTCAGCGATGTAATTGTAATAGCTAATGAGGACGGAAATGTCAATGTAACTGTTAAATCACCAACACTTACATCATCCCAGGTAGCAAAGATAGCCGACATAGTTTCAAGGCAAATGAATATCACGCTTAATAAAATACGTATAAATAATATATATTAAACTTTGTTGCTCATTTTGCCGTATAAGTGATATAATTACATTGCAAATTTATACAATTCCGGCTGGGAGGTAAAGGCTTTGGAAGAGATAACCAATAACATTAATATTACCGATGATATGGGTTCAGTAAGAATAACGGATGAAGTAGTTGCCATTATCGCCGGTATGGCCGCAACAGAAGTGGCTGGAGTAGCTGGCATGAGCGGTGGTATTGCAGGCGGTATTGCTGAAATGCTGGGAAGAAAAAACCTCTCTAAGGGTGTAAAGGTTGAAGTAGGGGAAAAAGAAGCTGCTATTGATATGTATATAATAGTTGAATATGGTTACAGGATTCCTGATATAGCATGGGAAATACAGGAGAAGGTTAAAAAATCCGTAGAAACCATGACAGGCCTTAATGTTGTTGAGGTTAATATACATGTTCAGGGTGTAAATATAGAAAAAGAAAGCAAAAAAGATTCAAGTGAGGATTCTCCAAGGGTCAGATAGCAGTTTGGGTTATGTTTACCAAGGTTTAAAGATGTCAATAATTATTATGATCATATAAACCGTATGGTTCAAAGTGATTTCGCTCCGGGACTGTACGGTTTATGTTTAAATAAGTACATTTGAGATTCGAATTCGTTATATTTTGGTTTATTTTTTTAAAAATATAATTTATAATTAAATTAGCACAAATTTCCCGCAACGAAAATTGCAGGCAGATTGGGAAATTAAGAAGAATTAATAAAATAATCAGTATAAATAATTAAAAATGCGAAGAGGTGGGGTAGACTTATGAACCTTTTTTTCAGAGTATTATTGGCAATATATGCTTTCTGTCTTACAATAATTACGGGCATAGCAATAGCAGTAACGCTGGAACCAAGTCTGTATGATGATATTACGCAATTCTTTTATGATGGAATAAAAGGGAGAACCTCTTCAATAATTATATTTGTTCTTGAACTGATATTCCTTGCAATAGGCATAATATTCCTGTTCTCGGGTGTACGGAGTAACAAGGATAAAAAATCAGTCAAAAAGCATACTAATATAGGTGAAATAAAAATATCCATTAATTCCATTGAAAACATTGCTCTTGCAACCTCGAGAAAATTCAACGGAATAAAGGATTCAAAAGCATATGTTACAAAGCATGAAGATAATGTATCAATAGTTATAAAGACAGTTGTTTTACCTGATGTAAACATACCTGCACTAGCAGAGGACATGCAGTCAAAGGTAAAAAGGTCAGTTGAAGAAACTGCAGGTGTAGCAGTAAACGATGTGAAAATTGTCGTCGATAACATATACACAGGGTATACAAAGTCAAGAGTGGAGTAATGCGGGGACATATGGAGGTTAAATATGATTAAAGACAAGTTCCTGAGTATATACAATGCCCATAAGGGCGGAATGAACGGAGCACTGGTCGGATTTATAATTGCATTGACATTTTTGATCCTTGGCTTTTGGAGGACGTTGTTTATTGCAATATTCATAGGAATAGGTTATTATATTGGCAAGAGAATCTACGAAGACAAAGATTACATAAAGAATCTCCTGGATAGGGTGCTACCGCCCGGAACTTATAGGTAGAAAAGGCAAGGTTGAACCTTTTAAATCTCAGCCTTTAATAAAAATTACAGCACCAGGACCGCAAGGTTGGGAGGTATTATTTAGTGGGAAGAAGAGCGTCAAGAGAATTGGCGATGAAGCTCTTATACCAGCTTGAAATCCAGAAGGATGACAAGGAAGAGCAGATAGAAACAGCGTTGCAGGAAGAAACGGTTACCAAAAGTGATAAGGAATATATAGAAGCGGCAGTTAACGGAGCTTATGAAAAAAAGGAATGTATTGATAAGCTGATAGAGGAGCACTCCAAAGGCTGGAAGCTTAACAGGATTTCAAAGGTTGACCTGTCCATTCTGCGACTCGCTATCTATGAAATATGTTGTTTAGAGGATATTCCTTATAACGTTACTATAAACGAAGCCGTTGAACTGGCCAAAAAGTACAGTGGAGAAGAGGATGGAGCCTTTATCAATGGTATACTTGGAAAGGTTCAAAAAGGCCAGAAGCTTGAAATGGAAAATAAAGAACAATAATTAAACAGTTAAGTAAAGCCGGTTATTTATATACCGGTTTTTTCATAGGTGGTAATAATGCAGAAAATACTTAGTGTTTCTGAACTTAACAGATACATAAAACAAATAGTTTCAACCGATCATGTCCTATCCGGGCTTTGGATTAAGGGTGAGATATCAAATTTCAAAAGCCATTACTCGGGACATATGTATTTCACTCTTAAAGATGAAACAAGTCTTCTGAAATGTGTTATGTTCAAAGGTAATGCATCCTTGCTTAGATTTATCCCCGAAAGCGGTATGAAGGTAATAATAAGGGGCTATATCTCGGTTTTTGAAAGAGACGGACAGTATCAGCTTTATGCCGAAGAAATGCAGCCTGATGGGCTTGGAAATCTTCACCTGGCTTTTGAACAATTAAAGAAAAAGCTTCAGGAGGAAGGGCTTTTTGATGAAAGATTCAAAAAAAAGCTGCCATACCTCCCAAAATGTATTGGTGTTGTGACTTCTCCGACAGGAGCCGTCATAAGGGATATTTGTAATGTGCTGGGCAGAAGGTTTGGAAACATTGAGGTAAAAGTATATGGTGTAGCTGTGCAGGGTGAACTTGCTCCGAAGCAGATAGCAAGAGCTGTTAAAAAGTTTAATGAACTTAACTGTGTTGACCTTATAATAGTTGCAAGAGGTGGAGGTTCTCTCGAAGAGCTGTGGGCCTTTAATGAAGAGGTTGTTGCAAGAAGCATATTTGAATCGCAGATACCTGTTATATCTGCTGTAGGCCATGAGACAGACTTTACAATAGCAGACTTCGCTGCTGATCTAAGGGCACCTACTCCTTCGGCCGCCGCAGAAATTGCGGTTCCAGAGAAGAAGATGCTTGAAAGAAAGCTGACAGAGCTGTCTGTAAGGCTTGAAACTTCACTCGTAAAGAATTTGAACCTAAAACGCGATAAGTTGACAAAGCTAACACAAAGTTTTGCTTTTAAGCAGCCCTATAATAGGGTATATCAGGAAAGAATGAGACTTGACCAACTGAATAAATACCTTAACAGAGGGATTACGGCAAATGTTGAACAAGCAGCTTCCAGACTTTCACTACTTGCTGGAAAGTTGGATGCAATGAGTCCTTTGGGCACGATATCCAGAGGCTACAGCATAGTAAAAAAGGCTTCTGATAAAAGTATTATCAAATCTATAAAAAATGTATGTGAAGGCGAAGAAGTGGAAATTAATGTTATTGATGGAAGCATAAATTGTGTTGTCAAAAGTAAGGAGGGAAAATAAATGGCTAAGGAAAAACAAAGCTTTGAAGAAGCAGCAGGCGAGCTTGAAGAAATAGTTAACAGGCTTGAAAAGGGAGAATTGACGCTTGATGAATCAATTGTTCTCTTCCAGCGTGGAATTGAACTTTCAAGATATTGCAGCAAAAGGCTTGATGAGGTTGAGAAGAAAATTACAATGCTTATAGAAGAGGAAAACGGAGAGGTTAAGGAAGTTCCGTTCAAACTCGGAACTGCTCTGGAGGGAAATAATGAACCCTGACCAATACAATGAACTTGATACTAAAATGCAGCATTGGATAGAGATAGTAAACAAGGCGTTAGAAGGATTTGTTCCGGAAAAACAGGTTCCGCAGGCAAAAATCTATGAAGCTATGCGGTATAGTCTGCTAGCTGGTGGAAAAAGAATAAGGCCGGTAATTCTGCTTGCTGTGTGCGAAATGCTTCAGGGAGAATTAAATGAAGCAATTCCGTTTGCATGTTCGGTAGAAATGATACATACATATTCATTGATACATGACGATCTTCCTGTAATGGATGATGACGATTACAGGAGAGGAAGACTTACAAACCACAAGGTTTACGGAGAAGCTATTGCTGTTCTTGCGGGTGATGCACTGCTCAATAAAGCACACGAGATTCTTCTGGACACGGTTGCAAATGCAAAAGACAATATGCAGGGAAAGGCGCGTGCTGCCTTTGTAATTTCTAATGCGGCAGGTACTGAGGGCATGATAGGCGGTCAGGTTGTTGACCTTGAATCTGAAGGGAAACAAATCTCGGAAGAACTGCTTTTATATATGCACAGAAATAAGACGGGTGCGCTTTTAAAAGCACCGGCAATGGCTGCTGCTGAACTCTGTGATGCTACTAATGAAGAAAAACAGTGTATATGCACGTTCGCAGAAAAGCTTGGAATTGCTTTTCAGATAAGGGACGACATACTTGACGTTGAAGGAAGCCTTGACTCAATGGGTAAACAGGCTGGCTCAGATGAAAAGAAGGGTAAATCCACTTATGTTTCGTTTTACGGGCTTGAAGAAGCAAAAAAACGTCTGATTGAAGTCAGCAAACAGGCCTCGGATGCACTCAAGTGCTTTGGAGGCAGGGCGCAGCTGTTAAGCAGCCTGGTTGAAAGACTGGCGATTAGAGAGTCATAGGTAAAGAGAATGTACAATTTACAATTTACAGAGTACAGTTAAAAGATAATATAAAGATATTTAGTCGGTGGAACCGACTTGGTTTTGATAGCCGTGGGTTTTAACCCACGGAGGAAGGGTATATAAGCAGATATTTTAAACTAAGTCTTTTTTGCGGAGGGCAAAAGCGAGTTTAAGTTACAATTTACAGTTAAAAGATTACTTAAACAGGATTAATTTGATTCCAAGAACGGAATGTTCCGAGTCATAGAGCCTGTAAATTCAGCTCGGGCAAATTCAAACTCGCCGAATAAATATGAATTGATATATATGTAATTATTCGTCTCAAACAGTGAATTTGCTTTCCTTGCTCGGAGTTAACAGGCTCTAATTCCTCTACACATATGTTCTTTGCATAAAATTAATCCTGTTCAATGAGAAAAAACATTAATATTAAAATGTATACTTAAATATAACCAATCAGTTAGATACATAAAGCATGTAAAACCCTAAAAAACATGTGGTAAGAATGAAGGATTTAATATGTTTAATAAGTCAAAACCACTTATAAAGGGTCCAAATCGACAAATATAAGCTGTTTTATACCCTAGAGTTTTATGTTATAATTAGCGAGACCACTAAATAGATTGTTAGTGGATGTTTGTACTTACTTAATCAATAAGACAGGGTGGTACAGTATTCTAGTCGGGACTGCTGTTTCTGAAGACGGGCCTAAAAATCCGTCAAAGGGCACATCGATGAAGTTCCTTGTGTCGGCTTGCTACGCCCAGTGGTGGGTCGATGCTGGGAGTTAAGGTTTAGGGGCGATCTGCAATGGCATGCAGGCGTTGACCCCTCTACCGTGGAGACCCTT